>CAVVHK010000110.1:0-27380 GCA_963747865.1 uncultured delta proteobacterium
TCCGTCTGGTTCCCGGTGCTCTCCGACTTTTGGCCTCACGGCGCGGTAGCTCAGAGTTATGGAGTGCTTAGAGGTGACGGCACAGCGGAGAGGGCATTGTTCGTAATAGACAAACAAGGGATAATTAGGTACATAGAAATTCACGATATCAATACAGTTCCGAGATTGGAAGAATTGATCGGTCAATTGGCGAAAATAAACAAGTAATTGCAGTGTGAACACCCGCGGGCGAATTCCCGAAATATCGAAATTACGGCTTCGAGCCGGCTGCAATACTTCCCTCGGGCCAATTTCAAATTTAAAGCGGGAGCGCTTCAAAGGGCGCAAATGCGACGTTTGGGCGCCATCTTCATAATTGATTTACCGGCGAAAGCCCTGCAAGGCCTTCGCTAACGCACGAGACGAGTAGAGCGGTTCGTAAATAGCTTCGTATCTTTATATGAACGGGGGCAAGCGCGCGAGCGACCATGTGTCCTTGCGTTTGAGTGGCGCCTGCGCGGATTCCGTCCTCCGAAAAAGAGGTTCCTTGGGTTGAGATGGATAGCGCTTGGGTCCTGTGGATCGCCGGGAGTTGTCTTGTGAGACGGCCCCAAAGATGGCGAACCGCGGCCGTTACGGCTTCCGATCAATTTCCGGAGGTCGAGGAGCCGCTTCAAGACCGACGCAATGGATACCAACCGGGGGTATGGGCAAATGACTTTTAGATGGCTGGTGATAACGTGGGCCGCAGGTCTTTTGTTTGTCGGTGTCGCGTCGGCGGAACCGCCGATCAGCCCGGATACTCAGAATTGCATAGAGTGCCATAGCAGCGCCACCCCCGGTATAGTGGCCGATTGGAGGAAAAGCAGGCATGCTATGACGACGCCGGCGGAAGCGCTAAAGAAACCTGAGTTGCAGCGCCGGGTTTCGGCCGAAAAGGTCCCCGATGGGTCGGCAGGCTATGTCGTAGGTTGCGCTGAGTGCCACGGAGCCAATCTCTCCGATCATAAGGACACCTTCAGCCACAACGATCAGAAGGTTCATTTGACTGTTACGCCCAAAGATTGCGCCAAATGCCACCCAGTGGAATCCGAAGAATATAAAGAAAACCTCATGGCCCACGCCTGGGGTAATTTGGCCAAGAATCCGGTTTTTCATAACCTTACTCTGGTCGCGAACAGCACCCAGACTTTCAAAGACATGAAGACAACCATGACGCCTCCCAATGAAAAAACCGAGGCGGATTCCTGCTTTCATTGTCACGGCACGGTGTTGGAAGTCAAGGGAACCAAGAAACGGGACACGGATTATGGAGAAATGGAATTTCCGGTCATGAGCGGCTGGCCGAACCAGGGAGTGGGCCGACTCAACCCTGATGGGTCCATGGGAACCTGCACGCCGTGCCATTCGAGGCATCAGTTTTCCATCTCTGTCGCCCGTAAGCCTTACACTTGTTCCCAATGCCACAAGGGGCCTGACGTTCCGGCTTATCAGGCGTATTCCGTGAGCAAGCACGGGAACCTGCAATTAAGCCTCTGGAATGAATGGGATTTCAAGGGGGTTCCGTGGACTGTGGGCAAGGACTTTACGGCGCCTACCTGCGCCACGTGCCATGTGAGCCTGATAGTCACCGAAGACGGAACCGTGATTAACAAGCGCACTCACCGGATGAACGATAGATTGCCCTGGCGGCTCTTTGGGCTCGTTTACGCTCATCCGCACCCCAAATCGCCGGACACGTCCATAATAAGGAACAAAGACAATCAGCCTCTACCCACCACTTTGAACGATGAACCGGCCACGGATTTTTTGATTGACCCGGCTGAGCAGACCGAGAGAAAGGACAATCTGCAGAAAGTGTGCATGGCATGCCACAGCAGAGATTGGGTCCAGGGCCACTGGGAACGCTTCGAAAATCCAATAAAAACCAGCAACGACATGACCAGGGCTTCCTGCGATATCATTGCTAAGGCATGGGCGGAACGTGTGGCCGACCAGAGCGCGGGATGGTTCGACGAAGCGATTGAGAAACAATGGGTCGAGGAATGGCTGTTTTTCGCGAACTCCACCCGCTTTGCGTCAGCAATGATGGGGGCCGATTACGGAGTTTTCGCTCACGGAAGATGGCAGATGGCCAAGAATATTCAAGAGATGTTGGACCACTACAAGTTCCTTAAAGGGATTCAAGGAAAAAGCGGCGCAAGCGCCCCTAAACCTAAATGATCCACCACCATTAGGAGAGATATCATGGAAAAGATCACATGGAAATGCAAAGACTGCGGTTACACGTTTGAAGCTGACTCAGGGACCCCGCCTCCGGAAACCTGTCCCGGATGCAAAGATAAATGTGAATTCGTTAACGTAACCTGCTACGTGCCGGAATGCGGTCTTTCCGGGCAAGATCCGAGGCTCGGATGAGTTTATGGAAATCCGCCTTCAGGCCTTTCGGGGACTGGGGCGGACCAATTAGATTGTCCGTATCCTTCTATCAAAAGCATTGAGAGTGGCGCATGAAGGTCCTCGGAATTTACGGTAGTCCTAGAAAAGGCGGCAATAGCGACATCCTTTTGGACGAAGCATTGAAAGGAGCCCAGTCCGCAGGGGCTGAGATTTCCGTCATCCGCTGCGGCGAACTGAATTTCGCAGGCTGCGTGGAATGCGGCGGCTGCGACGGAACCGGCGAGTGTGTAGTCGACGACGATATGCGGCAGGTTTATCCGAAGCTCCTGGAAGCCGATGTCATATTCATTGCTTCACCTATATTCTTTTATGGATTGACTTCGCAGGCTAAGGCCCTAATCGACCGGTCCCAAGCCATGTGGTCCCGGCGGATGTTGGAAAAGACCACACCCGCGGAGAGACAAGCCTACACCAGCGGGAAAGGGTATCTGATAGCTGTGGGGGCCACCAAAGGCTCTAACCTTTTCGAGGGAGCTCAGTTAACGGCGAAGTATTTTTTTGACGCCCTGGACATGACCTATGAAGGCGGCGTTTTTGTCCGCTCCGTGGAAAAAAAGGCCGACATATTGAAGCATCCGGACGCCCTGAAGGAGGCCTACGAATTGGGCCGTAAGGCAGCGCTCGGATGAACCTGTTGTAAAACATAAGAGATTTCGGAAGAACTGCCGGGGAGGCCCTTTTTGCAAAAAGCGCCTCCCCGGACCCCCAATGCCGGTGACTCGAGGATAATGTTGGTGTTGTTAACACCGCAGGACCGTCGCCCCCGCGAAAGCGGGGGTCCAGGAAATTCCAAGAAGAACTGGATTCCCGCTTCCGCGGGAATGACGGACATTGACCTTTTCGTGCCCCAGCCAGGTGATGAAAGCGTTTGCCGGCACACACAATTCAATTTTGGAGGCTCACAATGCCAAAAGTATTGATAGCTTACGCCACCCGCACGGGGGAAACCGGTAGCATGGCGGATTATATAGCGGAGGGCATAAGATTCGCCGGAAACGAAGCCAAGGTGGTCAATGCCAACGATGTGAAAACCGATGAAGATTTGCAGGGTTACGACGCCTATGTTTTCGGTTCCGCCACATATCACGGAGAGATGATGCAGGGCATGAAGACCCTGCTGTTCCTCGCTCAGAAGGTGGATATGAAAGGTAAGCCTGGTGGGGCCTTCGGAGCCTTCGGCTGGAGTGGGGAGGCCCCGGACCGTATCTTTGAAACTATGCGCAACGTGTTCGATATGGACATGGCAGACGGTCCGCTGCGTTTGAAAAGCGTTAATTTGGGCGGAGGACCGAAAATGGCCCAGGATTACGGTCGGCAAGTGGCCAAGAAGCTTGGATAAGCCGGCCAATGGAGAGATAGGCAATAGCGCTTCGGAGACTGGGAAAGAGTCTTGGCGATCCCATTAATTAACGGCGAGATGGAAAGGCTTAGGGCAGTAACCATTCACTTACGAGCGGCTAAGCTGAGATTGCTTTCCCGCGGAACGCGGGATTTCACTCCTCGCAAAGACACTTTGGCATGTCATTGCGAGCGAAGCCAAGCAATCTCCCCCGCGTAACCGAATGGATACTTAGGGCAAGTTGAAATCTGCCACTAAACCTGTGCAGCCGCGTAGCCGGTGAAAAATATTAAGAGTTTTTGGGGTGGGGTCCGGGGAGAGACTTATTGCAAAAAGTCCCTCCCCGACAACTCTCCCTAAAGCTCCTAGGTTTTCCAACGACTTCTACCATTACCAGGCCACTGGGGTCCTGGAGTAATGTGAACATCAAGGAGGTCTGATATGGCCAAGTATGTGTGTCAAGTCTGCGGTTATGTTTATGATCCGGCTGTAGGCGATCCGGACAACGGTATCGACGCCGGAACTCCCTTTGATCAATTGCCTGAAGATTGGGTTTGCCCGGTCTGCGGCGCCGACAAAGACAGCTTTACTCAGGAATAATCTGCGCGCCCGTCCCTGAGCGTTGACAAACAGGGACGGGACTTAATTTGCAAGAAACAAGCGCTGGAGGACAAAATTGCGTATCAACGTTGAAATTAAACCCGGAATACACTGGGTCGGAGCTATAGATTGGAATGTGAGGGATTTTCACGGATATTCTACGTACAAGGGCACTACGTACAACTCATACCTTTTAATGGACGACAAGGTGACCCTTTTCGATACCGTTAAGAAGCCATTCAAGCAGGATCTGATCCATTCAATATATAAAGTCATCGATCCTAAGAAAATCGATTACCTGGTGGTGAACCACGTTGAACCCGATCATTCCGGCTCGATTCCGGAAATGATGGAGCTCATCAAACCCGAGAAGCTTTTCTGTTCCGTCAGGGGCAAGAAGGCCCTGCTGGACCACTATCACAGAGAAGATTGGCCGTACGAAGTGGTTGAAACCGGGCAGGAACTAAGCTTGGGCAAGCGCACAATCCAGTTCATCGAGACAAGGATGCTGCATTGGCCCGATAGCATGTTCAGCTACATAAAGGAAGACGCTCTGCTGATTTCCAGCGACGCCTTCGGCCAGCACTGGGCTACCACCGAGCGGTTTAACGATGAGGTGGACCAGCCTGAGTTGATGAAGCATGCGACAAAATACTTCGCTAACATTCTGATGCCCTATGCGCCGCTGATTCGGAAGCTTATAACCGATGTGCAGAAGCTTGGGCTCAAATTAGACATGATCGCCCCTGACCATGGGCTGATCTGGCGTGACAATCCTCTGCAGATTGTCGCCAAGTATGATGAATGGAGCAAGCAGGTCCCCAAGCAAAAAGCGCTCATAGTGTACGACACAATGTGGCGCAGCACCGAAAGCATGGCCAAAGCCATATTGGACGGACTTGCGCAGGAGGGCGTGAGCGCTCTTTTGATGGATTTGGCGACAAACCATCGCAGTGACATTGTGACGGAGCTTTTGGACGCAAAGGCCGTAATCATGGGGTCATCCACATTGAACAACGGCATGCTTCCTCGGATGGCCGACATGCTTTGCTACATGAAAGGATTACGCCCTGTCAATAAGATCGGCGCGGCCTTCGGGTCTTACGGCTGGAGCGGAGAAGCGGTCAAGTTGATCACCAAATCCCTGGAAGAAATGAAGGTTAGAGTGGTCCACCCCGGAATAGCTCATCAGTACATTCCGGGGCACGAAGGGCTGCGTCAGTGCGTGGAACTGGGACGTCAAGTGGCTAAAATGATGAAAGAAGAGGCCTAATCGTTCGAATTCCTAATATTTGGCGCCCTTTTAGGCGGGATACAACTACCATTTGAGCCTGAGGACGCCTTTCCCAGCCTCTTCCGTCAACGGAAGGGGACTTAAACCTTCATTCCTCGGCGGGAGACGGAATGGGGAGGGGGAAAACGACGCATAATGAAGGCCTGTTCTTAAGCCGGATTTACTTAATAGAAGGGATTGGGAGAGCAACGCTGTGGATACATCTCAAGTTAAATCCGGTTCCGTTGGCGGTAGAGCGCTTAAGCAAAAGACGCTGGAATTGCTCGCATCAAACGCATGGCCTGAAAACCTGGACGAGTTGCTGGCCTTTCCGCCGAAACAGGTAATCAACCCATTGTTTTCGCTGTTGTTGCACAGCGATGAGATCGTTCGGTGTCGGGCTGTCAGCGCAATGGGTCAAGTTGTTGCACACATGGCCAAGCGTGACATGGAAGCCGCACGGAACATAGTGAGAAGGCTTATGTGGAGCCTGAATGATGAATCCGGCGGCATAGGTTGGGGCGCTCCTGAAGCGATGGCGGAGATTATGGCGTGTCATTCCGGTCTTGCCGAAGAATACGCCTCGGTGTTCATTTCATATCTTAATCCGAATGGTAACTTTCTAGAGTATGAGGCCCTTCAACGTGGGCTACTTCGGGGATTGCTCAGGGTGGCCGCGGTTTATCCGGATATGTTTGCTCCTGTCGGCGCATATTTGTCAGATTATCTAGACTCGGGTGACAGCGTGATTCGTGGTTTGGCCGCCTGGTCCGCCGGGCTGTTGAAGGCTGGCTCCTGCAGGGCCTCTTTGGAAAAATTGACTGACGACAGAGCTCTGTTCAGCGTTTATGTGGAAAATCAATTAACTCAACGTTCTGTCAAAGAGGTCGCAGCTCAAGCTTTGCTTGAATTGCAAAACTAAGGGGCTCTTTCGACACTTACCCACAATTGTTTTTAGCCAATATTGAAAGGGGGATTCTCTATGGATGTAATCTGGCTATCGAGACTGCAATTTGCAGTGGCGACGCTGTTTCACTTTATATTCGTCCCCTTGACACTAGGACTATCTCTCCTGGTAGCAGTGATGGAGACGATTTACGTCAGGACTGGGAATGAAGAATACAAGAGGATGGCAAAGTTTTGGGGAAAAATCTTCGTCATTAACTTTGCTGTGGGCGTCGTAACCGGAATAACTTTGGAGTTTCAGTTTGGGACAAACTGGGCGAGGTATTCGAAGTATGTGGGGGACATCTTCGGGTCCCTTCTCGCCATCGAAGCCACCACGTCTTTTTTTCTGGAATCCACTTTCATCGGGATTTGGATCTTCGGGTGGAACAAGTTGTCTCCCAAGGTCCACGCCTTATGTATCTGGCTGGTTACCGTGGCCAGCAGCTTGTCCGCCTATTGGATACTCTCCGCCAACGCGTGGATGCAACACCCCGTAGGGTATGCGATCAGGGAAGGCATACAAGGGCCGCGAGCCGAAGTCACCGATTTTCTGGCGGTTGTTACACAAAAGTTTGCCATTCTGACCTTCCTGCATGCGACCCTTTCCGGTTACATAGTGGGAAGCTTTTTCGTAATGGGTGTCAGCGCCTGGCAGATCCTCCGGAATCGTAATACGCAGTTTCTATTCGAAATCGTTCAGGCTCGCTTTGGTATTCGGGCTGATATTCAGCATAGCCGAAGTGGCGGTCGGCGACCTGCACGGAAAAGAAGTGGCGGTCACTCAGCCTATCAAAGTCGCAGCTCTCGAATCATTTTGGGAAACCGAAAAGGCCGCTCCCTTCACAATTTTAGTAATTCCGGACGAGGCCAATGAGAGAAACTCGGTTGAGCTCTTTCAGATACCGAAATTCATGAGCTGGCTGCTGTACGGGGATGCGAACTCTGTTGTAAAGGGACTCAAGGAATGGCCCAAAGAAGAGCGGCCGCCTGTGGCGTTGACGTATTATACATTCAGGATAATGGTTGGTCTCGGGTTCCTGTTTCCTTTGCTTACCATCGCCGGCTATTTTCTCAGGAACAAGTTGGAGGCCAATAGATGGTATCTGTGGATTATGGCGCTGGCCATTCCCCTGCCCTGGATAGCCGCTGAACTTGGTTGGATTGTCACCGAAGTCGGTAGGCAACCGTGGATCGTTTACGGGCTGATGAGGACCAGCGACGCGGCTTCTAACATTCATGTCTCTCAAGTGAGTATTTCATTGACGGCGTTCATAGTGGTGTATTCTCTGCTGGGGCTAGCAGCGTTCGCCCTTATCGCCAAGACTATTAAGAATGGGCCCGAAGAGGCTCTCCCTAAAGAGACCGGAACTGGAGGAGTTCGATCATGATGGAAACTATCTGGTTCGGATTGTGGGGACTTTTGTGGGCCATTTATTTCTCAGTGGATGGCTATGACCTGGGACTGTGCACTCTAAGACCTTTTATTTCCAAGAGTGATACGGACACGCGAATAATCTACAACACCGTGGGGCCGTTTTGGGACGGAAATGAAGTGTGGCTGATAACAGCCGGCGGAGTCACGTTTGCGGCGTTCCCCACCACCTACTCGGTGATGTTCAGCACACTATACAGCCCCTTGTTGCTCATTCTGTTCGGTCTCATCTTAAGGGCCGTGTCTTTTGAGTTCCGGAGCCACCTGGAAAGCCCGGCTTGGCGCAAACTTTGGGACGCCTGCAACTTCATAGGCAGTTTTGGTCCTGCGCTGCTCTTTGGAGTGGCTTTTGGAAATATCTTCCAAGGCATCCCCTTTGACGACCAAGGGGTATTTCACGGCAATCTTCTCACCCTTCTGAATCCCTACGGAATCGCCGGAGGAGTGCTGTTTGTCTCGCTTTTTCTGGTGACCGGCGGATTATGGCTGGCAACCAAAAGCGAAGGCCCGCTGCTTGAGCGAACCGTGGCTCTCACGGAAAAGCTTTGGGTGTTTCTGCTGATCGTGGCCGTGGTCTTCCTGGCTTACACCGCATTTGCCACTCCGCTTTACAATAATTATCTGAAGACGCCGGTATTGTTTGTGGTTCCATTATTGGCTGTAGTGGCCCTGTTGGCTACACGCTACTTCATGGCCAAACAAGCCTGGTGGAAGGCATGGGGAGCGTCGGCGCTTACCATATTCATGTGCGTCGCTTTTGGAGTGATAGGTCTGTTTCCGAATCTTTATCCATCGAGTTTGAATCCGTCCTACAGTTTGACGGCTTTCAACAGCAGTTCCAGCCCGATGACACTGAAGATAATGCTCGTCGTGGTGTTGATCTTCATACCGTTCGTGCTTGCGTATCAGACATGGGTTTATTTCTTGTTCAAGGACAAGGTCACTGAAAAATCGTTGTTTGAGCACGGGATCTACTAGTCCGGTTTCGGCGCAAACCTGACGACTGATAAAGAAAGGAAGAATAAATGAAAGAACATGCCGGCTTGGTTACTTTACGAGGCAATCCGGTCATTTTGTTAGGAGAGGAAATCTCAGTTGGTGATGAGGCGCCTGACTTCACGGTGGTTGCCAACGATCTTCAGCCCGTAAAGTTTTCCTCTTTTGTTGGGAAAACTTGCATAATAGCTTCTGTGCCTTCTCTTGACACCCCCGTCTGCGACACGGAAACTCGCAGATTTAATGAGGAAGCTACGGCGTTGGGCCCTGATGTAGCGGTGCTGACCATAAGTATGGATCTCCCCTTCGCACAATCCAGGTGGTGCGGAGCCGCAGGAGTCGAGGCGGTCAAGACTTTCTCGGACCACAGAGACGCGTCCTTCGGATTAGCTTACGGGGTGCTGATCAAAGACCTGCGACTGTTGGCGCGGGCGGTCTTCGTGGTGGATAAGGAAGGAAAAATACAATACAAGGAAATTGTGAACGAAATCGCCACAGAACCTAATTTTACAGCAGTCCTGGATGCGGTTAAGAGCGTGAAATAGCACCGTTTGCCAAGCCCTAAACCTGTGCGAAGAGGCGCTGGTTGGGGACTCCCTCTGAAAATGTCCCAGGAGGGAAACTTCGCGGTAAGAGTTTACCGGGAAACCCCTTTAGCAAAACGCAGCCAGCGGCCGCAACCAAAACCCCTTTCGCAAGCGTTTAGCGCTAAGCCCGTTCATGGTCGGCGCGTTTGGCTCCCCATCCCCTAGCCCCTTCTCCAAATATGGGGAAGGGCGACCGATCACCCCCTCTCCATACTCGGAGGGGGGTATGCGGTCAGCGGCGACCGCTTGCTTAAATTTAAGTCCGCCCAGCGTGAATTAAAGGTTGCCCAAATAAAGAAACTACACTAGGAACCGGGATCTTTCCGTTGTATATTGAAGTCGGCAGCCGGAGAAACACTCGTGGACGTTCAGAACAACCTGATTACCGTCTTCTTAATAATCTTGGGAGGTATGTGATGCAGCAATGGAAATCGGTTGACGAGATACTGGATTTCGCAATCCATCAGGAAGAGGAAGCCTACAAGTTTTACACGGATCTAGCCGGTCGCATGGATAGAGAATGGATGAGCGAAATCTTCAAGAGTTTCGCGAAGGAAGAGCAGGGACACAAAAAGAAACTCATGGATATCAAGGCGGGCAAACGCCTGGCGTCGGCAGAAAAGAAAGTCCTGGACCTGAAAATTGGAGATTACCTCGTTGACGTGGAACCCACTCCCAACATGGACTATCAAGAAGCCCTTGTCGTGGCGATGAAGAAGGAGAAAAAGGCCTTCAAAATGTATAACGACTTGGCGCAGGCTACGGATGACGTCAACCTTCAAAATATCTTTCTCTCCCTGGCGCAAGAGGAAGCCAAGCACAAATTGAGATTCGAGCTGGAATACGACGACATTATCATGTCGGAAAACTGACGGGGACTAAGAAAGCTTTTTGTGATAGTTCACCGGGGAACCCCTTTTGCGCAAAGGGGTTTTCCGTTATCGAGGTCCTTGTAGTTTTGGGATTAATTTCGGGAAACAACCACGATGAAACGCAAATCGATACTGGCGCTTACGAGCTTGATTGTTCTCATACTGGTATTGGTTTGGATTCAGGGCGGTTTTCATTCGAAAACCCCTCCCGGCAGGACTGAGGCGCCCATAGGGCAAGGTCCCGCTCCCAAGATCGCCAAGGTTGAAGTGATGAAAACCCGCGGCTCCGTGACCGTATCAGGCACAGTGACGGCAAGAGAGTTGGCGCGAGTGGCTTCACGTATTCTCGGCTATGTGCTGGAACTCTATGTCCGTGAAGGGGACAAGGTATCTAAGGACCAGTTGTTGCTGCGAATCGACACCAAAGAGGTAGCCGAAAAACTCGACCAAGCGAAGGCAAATCTCGAGAGCGCAAAGGCGGACTTTGTAAAGGCCAAGAACGACTACGAAAGGTACAAGGGGCTCTTCGAGACCGAATCGGTCGCCAAGAAAGACTACGATGACGCGCTGGCGCGTTACGAAGTGGCCAAGGCGGGGGAAAATAGGGTGGAAGCAGCCGTAGAAGAGGCCAAGACCACCTTGGAATACGGTAAGGTGACGGCCCCTTATGATGGAATCGTATCTGAACGGACGGTGAATGTTGGCGATCTGGCCGCGCCCGGGAAGGCATTGATGAGCATATACGCCCCTGGAACCCTTGAGCTTGTAGCCCCAGTCGGTGAGCATACGCCAATTACTTAAGTCCCGGAACTCCCGCCGAAGTGTCCGTGCCGTCCATTCACGTTGTCCAAAAATCCTCGATAAGAGAAGTGACCCCTCAACGTGAAGAGAAAACTCGCACGGTTACGGTAAAGGTTCCGTTGATAGACGCTCCAGGGCTTGCCCCAGGGCTTTACGGAACTCTGACTTTTGATACGCAGCCTTCGGATGTCTTGGTTATCCCCGCGAGCGCATTGACCTCGGTGGGCCAATTGGAAAGCGTTAGGGTTTTGAAGGAGGGTGTGGCGAGCGCCAGGCATGTAAGAACGGGACGCAAGATTGAGGGCGACAGGATCGAAATCATCTCCGGATTAAACGGAGGGGAGGAGGTCGTGATTCCGTGAAGGGCATTACCATGAAATAGCGGCCGGCTAGCCAAGAAACGCCTAACCCAAAAGACCGAATCCTCACAAGAGCCTTTGCCTAATGTTTGACTTCCAACTCAAACTGAGCTATGGAGTAACCACTAAGGTTCATTTGGCGCGCAGAATTTGTTAGGGCCTGACGTTTGGAACACAATTGCCATAAACGGGTAGAACTCCGGTAGCCCGCCGGCCCAGCGGGTTAATGTCAACTTGAGAAATCCACTTATCAACAACACGCCTGCCTGTAATTTCCCGATCAACTGAGGTAGGTTGCGAATTAGCATCCATGAATGACGCGCAACCCAATATGCCGGATTGCCCCAACAAGGAACTCATACAGCTCCCGAGTGATGTCTTTTTGGAAACATTTCCCGAAGGAGCTTGCTTGATAGGTCCTGATTTTCTTATTCGTAGGATCAATTCACAATTAAGGCGACACTCCGGCGCCGCCGCAGGGGATGTATGTTATGAATCTCTTGCAGGCAGATCCGATATTTGTCCGTTTTGTCAATTCTATGAACTGTCTTCCGGAGAGACGAAATCAATACCCGCGACTATCCATGTGCGCAAGGATAAAGCCTGTTGCGTCAATCTTAAATGTCTGCCAAATCCAGGCGATCCGCATCTGATTTTGGAAACCGTCCGCTGTCTCACTGACGACCAGACCTTCAGTGACGAAGAACGCAATCGCGGCATGCTTCCGCTTCTTTTGAAAAAACTCACAGGTTTGTTGGTTATAAGCCGCGGCCTCATGGCCAATCGGCCTTTTTCCGAGAAAATGGCGCACGTCATCGACACCGTGTACAACGTTCTTGACCAGGCAGGCTTGGAAGTCTGGATCGAACTAGATGACCAAGTCTACGGAAAACGGATGACGGGCGCTGGGGGGCAGCGGTTCCAAAAGACAATAACGGTCGGGGAAACAGACAGAGGCGCTTTTTGCGTTTACTGGCCGGAGAGAACGCATATACCCCCGGAAGAGACTTATTTCCTCGAAGAAGCCGCAAACTTGATTGATCGTCAGGTGGAAATCAGCGATCTCTGGGCTCTGTTGAGTAAGTCCGAAGAGAAATTCAAGAGACTGGCCCACAATTTGTCCAAAGAGATGTGGAATCGGACTGAGGCCCTTGTCCAGGATCGAGCATATCTCGAAGGAATCCTGAGATCTTCCGAGGATATGATAATCACCACCGATTTGGATTCCCGAGTAGTCCAGTTCAATCCCGGCGCTGAAAGGCTTTTGGGTTACACCGCGGAGGAGATACACGGCCGTCCGATTTCCGAATTATGGGTCAAAGCTGAAGAACGCGACAGATTGATGGAAGAAGTTCTGCATTCAGGCGGCATCAGCAACTATCAGACCCTTTTGAGCACCAAGTCCGGCGAGATCAAAGAGATCTCCCTGAGCTTGTCGCTGCTGAAGGACGTGGAAGGCAGAATTCTCGGGACAGTTGGTATCAGCAAAGACATCAGTAAAGAAAATGCGATCCGCCGGGAACTGGAACGTCTCAACGAGAATTTCAGAGAGGCCATCCACTTCATAAATCATGAGACCAAGAATTCACTGATTGTGATGGGCGGCTTTTTGCGCCGACTTCTGCAGAGTGAAACCGATCCGTTGCGCAGAGACCAGTTAAGAATCGTCTACCATCATTCCAAATTTCTTGAAGCTATGAGCCGGGATTTTCTTGTCATGGCCGAACTTGAGCACGGTCAGTTTCAAGTCAGAAAAAAAGCCATCAAGGATTTGTACAAAGAAGTGATTCTCCCCGCCATGATGGGGCTCAAGGAAAGATACCCTGATTCATTCCTCTACTATGACGCGAGCATGGGTGGGGTAGGGACGATTCAGCTCAATGCGGACCCGGCGCTTTTGGAGATTGTCTACCGAAACCTTTTCGGAAATGCGTTGAAGTACAGGGATCCGGACAAAAAAATCGCATACGGAGTGCAGGATCACGGGGACATGTATCTGTTTAACGTCTGGAACGAGGGGCCTGGAGTGCCTTTGGCCGAAAAAGAAAACATATTCAAAAAGTTTTATCGTGTGCACGACGAAACGACCAAAGACAAGCGCGGCACCGGGCTGGGGCTTTATAACATCAAGCGCATCATTGAAGCCCACAATGGCCGCATATGGTGCGAAACCAAGCCTGGCGAGTGGATAAATTTCTTGTTCGAGCTGCCCAAAGACTGAACCCGTCATCTCCTAATCGTCTTCAGAAATCCATTGATATTCGTCACAGGTCCTGGGATCGACTGCAAAATCTATTTTCAGGTGGGTCTTGGGATCCTCGGGAGCGTGTCTGCGAGCTAACCAGCCATACCGCGGACCAAAGGAAGCAATCCAAGGGGTCTCAATGATTAGGAGTTTTTGGGGAGGGGCTCGGGGAGGGCCTTTTTTGCAGAAAGGCTTTCCCCGACAACTCTTCTTAAGGCTTTCAATCTTTGCGGTCGTTTTTAATAAAGCGGTTTTGCGGCCATCCGTCCGGAAGGGGCGGTCGCCGGAATCAGCCGGATCTGGTTGGTGGCTTGAAGGGCCTTATGATAAACTAGTCTTGTATCTCTGAAATGGTCGGGGCTACCCAGAACCACAATTAGGAACGCGTTTTTTCCGGGTCTGAATTCGCTTGCGAGGCAATGGCCGGCTCTGGATGTGTATCCGGTCTTTCCTCCAATGAGTGGCAGTCTGTCCCTGAGCAGCTTGTTCGTAGTTTTTACGGAGTAACCGTTTTGCTCAATGTTGCTGGCTATCACGTAATTTTTCTTCAGACAGATCGACCTTATCACTTTATTCTCGAACGCCTCTTTTGCAATGCCGGCGATCTCTCTGGCTGTGGAAACATTTGAATCCACCTCGCAGGGTTTGATCTCATCCTCGAACTTGACCTTGTGGTCCAAACCGCTGGGCGTAAAGAATTTGGTTTTTCTCATGCCCATTGCACGGACTTTCTTGTTCATTGCGGTTACAAACTTCGCCCTCCCACCCGGGTAGGCGCACGCCAGAGTCTCCGCGCAGTCATTACCGGACCCGATCAATAGCCCGTGTAACAACCCCTCGACTGTGATTTCATCACCAGCCTTAAGGCCCACGACGGATTTTGGAATTGATTTGATATGATCTGGGACAGTAACCTTTTGGTTCAGCTCCATTCTGTCGAGAGTCACCAGCGCTGTCACCAGTTTGGTCAGGCTGGCTACAGGCAACTGCTGATCGGGATTACGCGCCAGTATGGTTTCGTTGCTGAACAAATTTACGCAATATACCGCTTTGGCCTGGACGCCCTTCTTCTCCCGATGAGTTTTGGGCGCGCTGATTCTCTTTTTCTTGTTCTTTTCCGAATGTTTGGCCTGTATTTTGGTTTTGTGCGCGTGTTTCAGCGGCGCCTTTGGTTTGTCTTTGGCTTGGGCTCCGGCAGCAGCCATAGAAAAAGAGAGGATTAGGCAAATCGTCGATAAAACAGCAAAATTCCGGAATCGCATAAGTCTCCCTTTTACTTCCATTATAGAAAGCAATTTTAGTTTTCTTATGTCTTATTCATCATTTAATGAGCTACTCTATAGCATACTTCGATTCGTTTGGAAAGTATTATTTGTTATGTCGCGAAATCGTGGAATAAACCGTTTATCTTTAAATGGAACCAAGGAGTGACAATCATGATAAGAGCGGAAGTCTGGTTTCGTTGCGCGGCCATGCATGACCCCGTATTGCCTGTGCTCGTCGGGCCTGCGATCATCGGCTGGAAAGGCAAGCGCCGAGAAATAAACTTGACCATTGAACGTGAGTTTTCCGGTTCGGAATTGTTAAAACGAATGAAGGGATGGATCACAGTGGACCCCCGTCTGGCGATTCAGGTCATTGAGCAATACGGCCGATTGAAATGTTTTGACGATGGCCGGTTAATAGTTGAAGTTGAAGCCGAAGAGCAGCTTGAGGTTTTGAAAGGGGAGATACGAGCGAACTTCTCCGACCAATGCAATCTCGAAGTCATTCCCAAACTGTAAACCGCAGGGGACATGGATTTTATGCGACTTCGCAAATTAAAGCAATCTTCGGTATCGTTCTCAGGCTCCGGCACGAAAAGGGGAAACCGATTCCGAAGCCTTCCTCAAGGTTCGGATGGGCTGTAAGGATGGTTCCCAAAATCGGACCGGCCCCGGATAGGGTTGCAATAATAAGAGGTTTTGGGGAGGGGCGCCGGGGAGGGACTTTTTGCAAAAAGTCCCTCTCCGGCAATTCATTCTAAAGCTCCCAGGTTTGGCGCCTGTTCCTAAGACAGCGCGTCCGCATCGTATTCGCCGGTCCTTATGCGGATGGTTCCGGAAAGCGGAACCACGACTATCAATCCGTCCTCATTCCTTCCGGAATTTCCGTGGAGGCAGATCGCCTCGATTACCCGCTCCAGCAGATGGCGTGAGGCCGCAATCTCCACCTTCATTTTCGGTTGAAGATCCGGCGGGAAAACCATTGCGCCGAATGATCTTCCCGTGGGGCGCGGCGGCACGGTTTGCATAATTTCCGTTATGGTCATTCCGCCCACACCGATTTCCTCAATAGCTTCCTTGAGGTCATCGAGCTTGAATGGTTTTATTATGGCTTCAATGAGAATCATGCGGCATCTTTCCACCTTGGATTGGACTCGACGAGAAAAGAACTTTGACTCGGTCCGATTAGTAAGTTAAACTTTTTTGTTGTGCGTACGCAACGCATTTGATAAAGATAATCGGATGCCCCCGTAGCTCAGTGGATAGAGCGACGGATTCCTAATCCGCAGGTCGCAAGTTCGATTCTTGCCTGGGGCACCAGAAATTATTGAGGATTCAGGTTAAGCCTGGGTCCTCTTTTTGTCTTGGTGTCCATATAGGTGTCTATCGTCCGGAACCTTCCACTTGATCCTGCCAAGTGACGGAACTCAACTCCTCTTCAGTCACGAGATTGTATCTCTTAAAGACGTTCATGGTCTTATGGCCGCTAATTGCCATAATTTTGAAATAGTCATTCCCGGCAACCCTAAGATTATTAATGGCGCAGTGACGGAGGTCATGAAAGGTAAAATCGTTCAAGCCTGCTTTTGCGCAAGCCGCCGTGAAAGATTTCTTCACGTCATTAACAGGCTTGCTTCTCCAGAGGAAAACACGGCTTGATCTAATTCCTCTTGGCAACCTTGACAGCGCGTCCCATACCCGTGGATGTAGAGGAACAGATCGGGCGACGCGTGTTTTTGTGCGCTCACCTATAAGCCGTATAAACCTGTTTTGCAGGTCTACTTCTTCCCAGGTCAGTAAGAGAATTTCAGATTTCCTCATTCCCGTGAAGTAAGCGAGCAGCACTATTGGCCTCAAATGCTGTTCGCACGCCTCCAAAAGGCGCTCGAAATCAAGGGTGCTCAGCACTCTTTCACGGACATTATTCTCAGGTAGATTCTTCACATGCAAGATAGGATTGGAATCAAGCTTGCCGTGCTTCACGGCTCGGTTGACCATCGTCTTCAGACAGGCCACTTCACGGTTCACTGTTGCAGGACGAATGGTTTTTGCAGTGTCCGCTATGGGTTTGAAGCATGCGGGCTGCTCTTTACGGCGAAGATAAACGGTGCGGTATTCTTCAAGTCTTTTTCGTTGGTATCCCTCGACTCGACCGGCATTCAGTTCCCTGAGCTTCGTGCTTTCACCCAAAATGCGCTTTAGATTCTGAATACTGTCCACATCACGTTCATACGAGGCCTTCGCCCTGACTTCAGGGAGATCCAAGGTACCACCGACAAAGCTCTCCCAAAGTAATTCTTACTGCAAGATCCCGATCAATATGCCTCTCCTCGGTTCGCGCTTTCAAAATCTCTCTGAGTCGCTGCTCAGCCGCTTGTTTAGAGGGACCGATCCTTTCCCTTCTCCTTTTCCCAGAGTCATCATAATATTCAATCCAGTAGGTTTTGCCGCTAAACTTCTTCAACATAAACCCGCACTTGCATTGGTCAGCTTTTGGACCATTCCTGTTCTTGCACCTTGGGCATTCCGACAGTAAACCCATGTTATTCCTCCTTTTTGTTGCCTTTACGCGCATTTTTGCCTATCGGCACATTTGAGCGCCCTTGTTCTTGCTCTACTTTTCTTCGATAAGATTCCCCCGCTCTTTTCCTATTGCCAACCATTTTTGTTTCGTAAGCTTCGGGGTCCTTTTCCTTTAATTTCCTGTAGGAATCTCTACTGCCTTTTTTCGCCCGGCACAGTGATGAACAAAATCGTTTATCCTTGTTAGAATTGTGAAAAAACCAGTTTCGGCATTCTGGACACTGACGAAAACTGCTGATTGGAATACCGTCCAAGGCCGATATGAAGTCCGAAAGAAATTGCTCTTCGCCTGTTCGGCACCTACTTTGGATTACGATCCGATATTTCTCTTCAGGTTCTAAGGGCCACGGGTGAGTAAAGGCACTATACTTACCTTCGGAAGGGCTGGGGTGATATTCGAGATACACCTGTTGGTCAAGGATCACTGAGCTTGTGGCAAGGGGCGGGCTTATAAATTTCTCATCCGGAATCCAGTTGCGGAATTCGTCTTCCATATCTTTCTGAGTGCGCTTCGCCGACATCATTCCATCGAAAAATGTCTTTACTACCTCCTGACATTTGTTGAGATCGGTATCCAATTGCCGAAAAGCCTTTATTACTTGCTGTCGAGGCCTATCAAGTGAAAACTCATGGATAACGAGAAACGGAAGGCTGAATCCACCCACAGCCTGTTGAATGCTTCTAGCTAATTTGATTTTTTCATCCGGGCTGAGTTTATGCAAGTCCTCTTTGATAAGTTTTAGAGCGCTTTCTATTATTGCTATACTCCGCTTTAACAGAGCGGTAAACATAATCCGTCTCCTCTGCGTTGATGCCAATAAAGCCACATATTTGCTTAATGCGTAATACTATGGTATGCGCATGATATTGTCAATGTAAAAGAGTCAATCTCCTTGACATAGAGACATCTAGCTCGTAAAAGAGTGATAGTGCAAGATATTTAGAATACTATGGAGACTAGGCATGGAAATTATGAGCGTAAAGCAGGCGGCGGAAGCGACGGGAATGTCGTGTTCGTATTGGCGACAGAAAATTTTTCGTAAAGAAATCAGATTCGTGAAACTTGGGCGGCGTGTTCTGATTCCAAAAGCAACTGTTGAGCAAATGCTTAATGATTCCATTGTGGAGCCCAAGGCATCCCCCGAACTAGGTTTGAGCTTGTTTTGTAAGTGAGAAGGGGACGAGCTATGAACGGAACCCCGACTCCTAACCCCGTGGTCGTGTCGAATCGGTCGGCAGGCGCATCTTTGTCCTCACCGGTTTCGCCCTTGAAGGGAGGCGTTGCAGCTTCGCCCAATCTTGGAGAGCTTGGGAATCTGGAACACGCCGATAAATTCTTGGAGGCGCTGGCAGGCGATAGCCTCATCACGTTTCAGACATTTGATGACAAAGGAAAGAATAGGGCACTTAGTAGGATTCTACATGGTCCTCTATCAAAACATCTAGAGGAATTGACCGACCTGAATCGGAAAGGGGCCGGGATATATGTAATGGTCAATGAGGGGAACGGAAAAGGTCGGACAGAAGAGAATGTCAAGAGCGTGAGAGCGTTGATTTTGGATCTTGACGGTTCCCCCCTTGATCCGGTCCTCCTATGCCCTTTGAAGCCTCATATTCTTACGGAAACGTCTTCGGGGCGTTACCAATGCTTTTGGCTGGTTAAAGATTTTCCCTTGGATAAGGGGGTAATCTCTCTTGTCCAAGGAGATATTTGCGAAAGATTTGGCGGAGACCCTAAAGTCACAAAAGACTTGAGCCGTGTAATGCGGGTACCTGGATTCTACCACAAGAAGAAAGAGCCCTACCTGTCGAGACTGCTTGATACCCTTGATCTTGCCCCTTATTCCGAGGATGAGGTTTTGAGGACTCTGGACATAAACCTCACCGTTTCAAAAAAGAAGCCCGCCCCTCTTCCAAGTAAGGCACCTGACGGGCAGATTATCCCTGAGCATTACCGAAACTGTACCTCTAGCAAGCATGGCGGGTTCAATGAGAACAAAGGGATTTTCCCATGCATCAATTGAAGCCGCTCTCCAAAAGGAAAATCGGCTTAGATGCGAGCCTCCACTGGAGGAAGACGAAGTCAGAAAAATTGCCGATAGTATTTCAAGATATCAACCGGCCAGGATATCCCTCTTGCCAGTTGGAAGAGAATTTCATCCGAAGCCTTACGTCGAGGCTTTGAAAAAAGAAGCTCCCATGATTGCCTACGGGGGGAGGATTCACAAATATGCGAATGGCGTTTACCCGGTGTGGCCTAAGGAAGAAATTGACCAACGTGTTTTGCAATTAAACGATATGGTTCGACCGCGTAATCTTGAGGAAATCCAAAAGATGCTGGAAACAACCTGCTATGTTCGTCCTGAGCGGGTTAACCAACCGGGATTGCTGAATCTTAAAAACGGAATTCTCGATCCCCAAACCGGTGAACTCGACCGGCATTCATATGAACAGTATATGACTACACAAATACCTGTGGAATGGGACCGGCAGGCGGAGTGCCCTGAATTTGACGGTTTTTTGGAAACCGTTTTGCAGGATCAAGATTCGATCACACTTTTGTGGCAGATGTTCGGATATGCATTGACTCCTGATACCCGCTTTCAGAAAGCGTTCATACTGTACGGTGAAGGGTCAAACGGGAAATCTGTTTGCACCGAGGTGCTGGAAGCTCTTTTGGGACCCAATTGTAGCGCCATAGGATTGAACCAGCTTAAACATCCTTATGACCTTGCGGAGTTGCTGAATAAGACGGCCAATCTCACCACGGAGATCAACGTTAAAGAGTTTGTTGATGATGAAATCTTTAAGAAGTTGATCAGTGGCGACCCCATACAGGCCCAACGCAAGTATAAGGACCCTTTCAAATTTCGATCTATGGCCAAGTTCATAATAACGGCAAATAAGCTACCGAACACTCATGACAGGAGCCATGCTTTCTTCCGTCGAGTGATCATCATTTGCTTCGATGTCATTATACCAGACGAAAACCAGGACAAGAATCTGGCCAAAAGGATAATTCAGAACGAGCTGCCAGGAATCTTGAGACGGTCCATCGACGGGCTTAAGAAATTGTACGAGGATGATGGATTCAGGCTACCCGAACGTTCGAGGGTAATCCTTCAAGATTATGAAAGAGAACAAAATCCGGCTCTTGTGTTTTTTGACGAACACGTGGTCAAGAGTCCGGGATCGAAGCTGCTCTTGAAGGAGCTCTATGCTGACTACCGGTTATGGTGCTACGACAATGGTCATCATGCTCTGAGTGCTCAGAGATTGCGAGACGCCTTTGAGAAGAGATACACGGTTACGAAAGATAAGGATTCCAAGGGCGTAGTCTTAAAAGGCTTTTCACTTCAAAATTCTGTGAGGCCGAGATGAGGCGGCAGACTATGGTCAACATGGCTGAACTTGTGACGATTTTTGTGGCGGCTTTCATAGCTAATTGCTTTATTCAACAGCCAAATGACGACAATGGTGATAGTTTCCAAGAACTTTTTTTCTTTTAGTCCCAGTTCTTTCGTCATGGTCTACTCTGTCATCAAGCAGAATATTTTTTGATAGTATTTCACCATTTTCACCACTATGCCTTTGATATCATGAAGTTGAGCCGAAAAATCATCATAAAAATCGTCACAAAATCACCATTTGCAACAACTTTTCATCATTGTGGTGAAAGATCAAGACACCAGATGTCAGAAAACAGAATGATCGACGTAGAGAAAATAACGCTCGGATGTCCGAAACACCCGTTGGAAACCCTCGAAAACAAGCGTTTGTCAAGGGTCGCATGATGTCGTTGGTCATTGCTGAAATATCGACTGCAAGAGTCTCTTGGCCGGTCGTCGTTCAAGAATTGAATTGAAAAAGCGATCCCAAGAGAAGGACTCTTTCGCTTTCAACTGGCAATGGAGCGCACCGGGTAATAGGATTAACAGGCTTAGAGAAAGGGGCATGTATGATTGCACAGCAGGAGCCCAATCCATGCGCCGGAAATTATGGGGGGAAGTAGAAAAGCTATGCAAAGTGATTGTTTTGCAACCTATCAGAAACCCATCAGAAATTAGCTATGAAGCCGATACCCAATGATTCCCCAAACTTGACTGCCGGTCATCTTTTTAAAGCAAACCTATTTATGCGGTTCCCGAAATGGCTCTATCACAGACTGTAAGGGTATGGAATTGAAGCAGCGCTCGATAAATAACCCACTTAAATCACAAGGCAATAGGTTCATTTCGGACGATAGATATTCGTGGCATGAAGAGAATATCATTGTGATAGAGATAATCACCTCCAAACCTTTGCGATTCCGTTAACCCAGTCTCTCTCTTCCGCCTGGGTCTCACTTTTCCCTGAACCTTACTCGGCGGGCCTTTTTCAAAACCTTACCTTGAGACGATCCAATCTTGATGAACTGAAGTTATCCGTTACAGGACGCATTTTGAAAGAATATCAATATAAAATACCCTTCTAGAGCCGATTTTGAGGTTAAACCAGAATCATTTCCAAAAAATAAACGGGTCACGAATGTCCCGTTTCCAATTCTCAAGTGGAACAATGTTTTGTGAACCTTCACGCCAATATCTTTTGATACTGCATGGTTTCGGCGCTCCATTATCAGCTTGACCCATCCACCTTCTTGGAGCAAAGATGGTAGCTATGATGCACAATGCAGGAGGTAAGCAATGACTCCCGAAGAAATGCAGTTACTCAAGCCAAGAGTTCAAACCATGGTCACCGGCATATTGGAACGGATATCGAATTGGGAAGATAAAGATGAGCCGGGTTGCGGTCAGCGAGAAAATGTGGCGGAAGATGTGATTAAGCTTCTTTGTGAACTCGACCCTTACATAACTATGTATGGGAAAAGTGCAGTAATGGAGGCTCTAGGGGATGGATTAGAGAAGGTAATCGCCACTCTAAAAAAACTGCCACTGGAATGCGAAGTGTCTTCCAACGGTATGGAAGCGATAATAATGATTCTTCGTTACCTGGCTGACTACTATGTTGGCTATGACCTTGTCCGGGAAAAGCTTGGAAATCCTTCTTTTGGACCTGTGGTAGTAAATACACAGGCAGAGGAAGAAGACAAAGATAATGAATGATACCGGCCGCAAAGAGTGATACGTCTTCACAGCCATTCTGAGCGCTTGGAGAAGTCCGCGCACTCTAGGGTTAAATGCACACAGAAGTCCGCGGAGATCGGCAGTAATGAATCCTATAGTCTTCCTCCTTGGGATCGGCGGGATACTTGAACAATCGTTTCGACAACGCCGACCCGCCCTCGCAATGACAGGTTTTGAGTTTGTGCGGTTCTAGGGTCCCCGCAATTTTTACTGCGGATAGCTACAAGAATCGACCATTGATGACAGCGGGATTTAAATTCGATGGGGTGCAAGAGGCGACTTGCCCTCGCCCCTTGCGGCACACAATGAGGAGACAGTAATGAAAGGATGCTCTGATATGAAGTCTATCTAATTAACCGGTAATCCGTCCATCAATATTTCAACAGCTTCCGGGATTCCATTAAAATAGGCTAAGCGGCGATTAAGGGGTCAAACCTCACCACCTAGCCTCGTCACAATTAGAAGCCTCAAGACTTCATTCTATGGGATTGAATATCAGTATGTCCACGGATTGCTGAGAATATGATTTTGATCGACTGGATTCGGTTACAATAGGGACCAATGCGCACAGTCATAGCCGTATTCCTTCAGCCGCGTGTAGCGCCGGTCCCCTAGACGAAAAAATTGAAAAGCAGGTGTGAACATAGGGGGCCATGGACTATGAAAGGTTTACACATTTGTCTCTGGCAAAAATCGGATTAAGACGTCCATAGTCCCCTACCCTGAGAATATCAGAGATGCCCAGCACAAGGGAAGGGAATAGAGCAGTGGAGCTTGATAAATTCATAATGCGATTGGACAAGGGGCGCATTGGAAATGCCATTATCCCGGAAGGAGCGCCCCTTGCGTCACAGATGGAGATTGAAATGAAAATGGTGATACACAGACTAACGAGATTGTAGGCGTATTAGGTTCAGTCTGTCCATATAAAAATCTAAAAGGTCCGAAAAAGGTCCTAAGAGGCAATTTCCACTAAGAGCATTGCCGGAATAGTGTGAATTCGACACGAGGGACTAGGGGCGTTGGTTGTTGCGTCTATCCTATAGGTAGGATTGCCCCAGTCCCCTCAAGGGAAAATCGTAAGCTGCGTTAAAGCATCATCAGGTAATGAGAGGACTAAAGGGCGCGTAGAGACGAACATGTCTAACCCTTAGAGGAGGGAGCGCCCATTAATCCTTCCCGGATGATATCATAATGCGCCGGTCAATAAAAATGATTCTCAGATTCATGGCATTTTGGATAGCCTCAGAAAGACCCTAACAGTATTGTCTGGAGGCCAAATATATCGAAATGAGGGAGTAAAGGGCGCAGGGGGGGGTAGCGCCCGATGATCCCTTCAAACTGAGGTTGCAAACTGGAAGAAAAAACACGGTTCTCCTTTTTTAGACAAAGGAAACGATGCGGAGATCCATGAAATTGCCGGGGAGCGAAGAATGACGGAAGGGACTGAGACACTCTGTCATTACCTTCCACCTGAAGTGGCTAGAGCTATGCTCTGTGCTTTAGCATCTCCAGGAACCAGCCACATCCACCCCCCTGAGAACCACTCTCCGCGTTTTTGTCTCGTGCGCGCACCCTATCTATTCCGGTTCTCTTAATTCGCGTCAGAATCGTTCTCCTTGGGCCAATAAACGACAACCTTCAATCACCAACGCCTTTCATGGGGAGGGTTTGAGTATCCTTGTGCTCGGAAAACCGCTCCATCTTCCAAACCTATCTTCACGGTTTGGGCTTTGAATATATTCTTAACGTTGCGGACCGAATCACGTCTTAGTTACAAGGCATAGAATCTTCCAATTTGAGCGACCCGCGGCTAAAGCGGGCAAAGCGAGGCGTTCAGGACGAATCCTGACCCCCAGGACTGTCTTAAGCGTTTTGTTTTCGGTCTTAACCTGGAAATCTTCTATGTCTCGTGACGAATTGGTCTATCCCGATCCCCCCCCCAACACCTGCCTTGGTGTCCGGGATAGACCATCTTTCATATTTCTCCTCCAATACACCTGGATCGTCTGAACACATATTTTGCCAAAACTGAAAAGATAAACAACATCAGTATGATAAAAATGGAGATAAATCTATCTACATTTTCCGAAATGACTCAACGAAAAATCTTTCCCCACTCTCTAAAAAGAACTGGCTCCTGGTCTGACATCAGGGGATAATAAGTCATTCTTGGATACTGGGCAGTGAATTAGGGAGGGGAAAATGACGACAGAAAAAAAGAGTTTTTGGGATTCGATAGGAACGGGGGCTAAGGAGATTTCCTCAGATGTTATACTGAAAGCTTTTGAGGTTCTTGGTGGAGATCCCATAAGCGCTATTCAAACTGCAAAGGGATATACAAGTACAACAACCTGGATAGCGTCTCAATCGGCGAAAACGGCAGGGGCTGGAGCCGTTGCCATGGCTATCCCTGTGGTCCACCTTCCAGCTCTTGTAGCAGATATTTGTTATCTGCTTCATCAAATGGCTTACTGTTCGTGGGGTATCGGAGAACTCAGGAAATGCATTGTTTTGGGGAAACCTGATTTTGCCAACATTCTGGCATTGTGGAGCGGTGCCGTAACTCTGAACGAATTGCCTTATCCGGCCATTTCCAAAGCGGCTTTTGAAATGACTCTTACAAACGGCTCCAACACCCTGGAAAAGATCACATTAACTCAAACCTTAGCACAGATGAGCCCGGAACAGCTCGCTATGTATGATGCAAAATATGGGGGAGGATTGCTGGCCCAAAGAGAAAAGTCTGTATTGGCAGGTGCAAGTAGAGCAGCTATAGCGGCTGGAAGCCAGGTAGGAATCAGTTTGGCGGGGCCAGTAGCTGCACAGGTGGCAGCCAAAATTTCAGCCAAGCTAGGAGCTAAAGCTTTTGCAGGATTCATTCCTTTCATAGGTCCGTTGGCGGGAGCTGGAATAAATACCTATTTTGTCTGTTCTATTTCAGGAGCGGCTGACGAATATTATTCAAGGTCCGTTTAGTGCAGAAGATTTGGTAAACGCCTGCTCCTATCAATCCCCTCTTTATGGCGGCAGCCGGACTAAGGAGTATCTGATATGAAATTAAGTGAGGCGTTCGAGGTTCTTGGAGTTCCAAGCACGGCTGATTTGAATGAAATCAAGGCCGCGTACCGCAAACGCGTTCTTGAAACTCACCCCGATAGAGGAGGGAATGCAAAGGAATTTATTAGGGTGAGGGCTGCATATGAAATAGCATGCAGTTTTTTTAAAGTTCCGGATGTTGACGATGATTTTCCTATTCCGGAAGACCTCCGAGCGGTCATATCTGAAATAGTCCTTGAGTTCAAATCTCAATTCGAGAGATCCAAAGAAATGTGCGGCAATGCGTTCAGTGAATTCAATAATAAAATGAGGGTGCGCATTGGGGCGGCTGGCCGTGTTGAGTTAAAAGAATTTGGGGGGGTCTTTCGCACGCATTGGAATATGTTAGTATGCAACCTTTTTCAGCATTTCAATAAAGATTGCCGGGCGACGATCCGAAAGTATGAAGGATGGTTTCAGAAGACCATGGAGGCCACTTTCGAGGAAATCTACAAGCGGGAATTGAGAGCTTTCTCCACCTCGCCAAGATTTTACCTATACGGGGCGCTTCTCCTCGGTTTGGGCTTGCTGTTCTCCGGAATCATCCATGGCTTGGGAATAGCAGATTCAATTGCCGAATATACTGTGCTTCACATAATAATGCCTTTGGGACTTCCCCACTATGCATACTGGTTTCATGGTGTGAACTATTCGATTTTACTCATAGCAGGAACAGTGCCTCTGACGTTGCTTCCTTTGGTTTACAGGCTTGATTGTAGCACAAGGCGAAAATATCCCTCTGATGTTCAGACGCTTGACGTACAGCCTTTTAAAATTGATCCAGATGCAGAATTTCAGGGTAGCGCTATTCTTAAGGACGCCTCCTCAAAGACTAAGTTGGCTGGATTTGCCGGATATGAGGTGGCTAATCTCTTCCTCTCGAATGGACTTGGCGGTTCGATACTAGGAGGCATCGTAGGGGCTGCCATCGGCGAAGTCGTTGGTCGTGTGATGAATCCAACCGAGAAAATGAGACAAATGATATCAGAAGAGTTTGAGCGTTTTGTCTCGAATAATGAGCTTGTGATTACTAAATATGTCATAGACAGTCATGAGAAGCTCATGCAAGACATCCAAAAAGAAATTATTGCTAACTACCAACAAGGCGTAAAACAAACCGTACTTCTTTTTTCATCCACCGACGCAAGAGGGCCTAGGAAATCCGGTAGGGATAACTCTCCGCCAGAGTCCAGAATCCAGCCCAAGCGAAAGATCAGTGCGGAAGAGCTTACGGCTGATATAAAATCAGGGTTAACCGACTCCCAACTCATGAGTAAATATGGCCTATCGGCACGCAACTTGGAAACTACCTTCAGAAAACTGGTAGAAATCGGACGGCTGAAACAAAACGACATTGATTACAGGAACTCGTTGTAACTTGGTTTACATGACAGAGATTTGCCAAAACTGACATTC
>CAVVHK010000111.1:0-64056 GCA_963747865.1 uncultured delta proteobacterium
AGCTCATTGCTGAGCGCGGCCGAAACACCACGGAAAAGACGGCCGAAGCCAAGATGCGGCGGCACGTTGCGGCGCAAACGAGTGGGGCGCCCAATCCGGGTGGGCCGGCTATCTGCACACGAAGCTGGTCTCTAACTTGCACAGAGTATGAGTTTCGGCGAGTGTTTCCGTTTCCACACCACGGGGCTCTTCGCTCTGTCACTGGTGGTGGGATTAATCGGGGGCGTCTACGGGATCGGCGGTGGAGCCATAATAGCGCCGTTCATTGTTTCCTTTTTCAAGCTCCCCATCCACACCATTGCGGGGGCCACGCTCATGGGAACTTGCGTGACGTCCATCGGGGGTGTCATCTTCTATGAGTTCGTAGGTCCTTATGTCGCGCTACCGGGTCAGGCTGTGCGGCCTGACTGGTTGCTCGGCTTCCTATTCGGTATCGGTGGATTTGTGGGTATGTATTTGGGCGCTAGAGCTCAGAAACACGTGCCCGGAGCCGTTATCCGACCGGCGCTGGCCGTGGTTATTGCCGGTCTGGGGCTCAAATATGTGGTGGGGTATTTTGGTTGAGGCGGCTAAGACCGCGTGGTGTTTGCCGGGAACTTTTGCTACTTTTGCTAAGGACTCGGAGCTGGTCGCAATGATAAGAGTTTTTTGAGAAGGGGTTCGGGGAGGGACTTTCTGGAAAAAGTCTCTCCCCGACAACTCTTCCTGAAGCTCTCATTGCCTTTGCGATCGCTTCACCCAGCGACCTCGATTTCCCGAACCTCGGCGTTGGGGAGCAAATCGTTTTCGGGTCCATGCGCTCAAGCAAGTACTGCTTAACAATACATGGCCTGCCGCTGTCAAATGCTGTAAACTGGAACGAGAGGCTGTGTTTCGTCAGGATGCAAACGGCTCTCGGAAATTCTACGGTATGTTGTCAGACTCCCGAGACGGATCGGGATCTTTCGAGGGAAGAGAACATGGAGTTATGAGCGAGACAGCCGGCCCGAGCGGTTCCCACCGAGGCTCGATATGGATTGCCGGCGCCTTGGTCGTGTTGGATGGCGTCTTTTTGGGTCAGGGCATAATCTCTATGTTGTTCGGAGCCGTGCTGGTCTTCATTTATCTGCCCGCCCTCTTGATCTGGTTTCTTCTGAAAAAGAATCGCGCCGACGTCATGTTTGGTCTCCAAAAATTTGGAATCTATTTGTTAGCTGTAGGCCTGGCGGTTGGTCTGGTTTGGGGTAACAATCGGATTGCGCTGTCTCGCTCGCAGGATCTGATTGCCGCGATACATGCTTATCATGCCAAGCACGGTCAGTATCCGAAGAAACTGGACCAGCTTGTCCCGGAATTTATCGACAGAGTTCCAGAAGCCAAATACACTGGTTTCGGCAGAGAATTCATCTATCTTGACTATCCGGATGACGCTGTTTTGATGTATGTGTATGTGCCTCCGTTCAGCCGAAAGAGATACAGGTTTTCCACCGGTAAATGGGATCTTTTCGATTGATGTCTATTCGCTCTGTTTCAAGTGACTTCATGAGCGGCATTGGGGTATGAAAACGAAATCCTATCTCTCCGCCATCAATGAGGCGGACCCCGCCACCGAGTCCGCCTTCCTCAAATCAATGCGCCCAACCAAGTGTTGAATGCAGGTCTTCATTTCATTGAACGGCTGTGGTAGATTCCGTCCGATCTTGCGCCCGGGTCGACGCCGGCTTTCGGCGAGTTCGGCGTCGAAGATTCCGTGCCGCATATCCTTCGAAAACTGCATGTGTGAAAGAAATTAATATGGAAAACAATTACATAACTACTCAAAGCGATGGTCATGTTTTTTTGATTGGAATCAACCGCCCGAAGAAACTGAACGCTTTCAGCCTGGATATGTACCGCGACCTGGCCCTTGCCTACGGCGAACTGAACGCTAATCCCGATTATCGATGCGGGCTTCTGTTCGCTCATGGGGACCATTTTACCAGTGGCTTGGATCTCCCGGAATGGGCGGCCCTGTTCGCGGAAGGACGTTTCCCACAGCTTCCCGAAAACGCGTATCGACCCTGTGGGATCGAACGAAGCGAACCGTTTGAAAAAGCCGCTCGTAATGGCTGCGCAGGGGATATGCTTTACCATCGGCTTAGAGCTGCTCTTGGCCACCGACATCCGAGTTGCGGCAAAGCGAACTCGATTCAGCCAACTGGAGATCAAACGAGGCATCTACCCGGTGGGCGGCGCTACCGTCCGTTTGATGCAAGAGATAGGCTGGGGCAACGCAATGCGATATCTATTGACGGCAGATGAATTCTCCGCAGAGGAAGCCTATCGGATGGGCTTGGTGCAAGAGGTGACCGAGCCGGGTAAGCAATTCGACAGAGCCCTCGAAATTGCTAAGACTGTCGCAGCGCAGTCTCCATTGGGAGTTCAGGCCACACTCGCTTCCGCAAGACTAGCTCGCGTCAAAGGCCCCGAGGCCGCATTGGCTCGACTTATCCAGGACCTGATTCCTCTGATGAAGAGTGAGGACGTCGTAGAAGGACTCCAAGCCTTCATTCAAAGACGTGAAGCCAATTTCAAAGGGCGATAGGGTAGGAGAGGTTGGGGAGGTAGGTGCCGTAGGATGCGGTGAGCGAAGTGAACCGCATCGATTGAGGCCATTTTTTCGTGCCAGTGCGGTTCATGGGCGCCAGGAATGCTTACAAGAAACTCTCACTCTAAGCTACACAGCGACGTCTATTTCCCGAACCTCGGCGTCGGGGAACAAGTCGTTTACAGCGGCCAAGTAGTCGTGGATGGCTTCTCTAATATTTTCAATGGCCTCTTCCTCGGTGGCTCCCTGTGACCAGCAGCCGGGAAGTCCCGGAACGGAGACGCTATAACCTTCTTCCGAATGCTGAAGCACTACCTTGTATTTCATTTTGGGACTCTCCCTTGAACCTAGGATAACACACACTTGGCCATGATTCTATGCCGGAAAGGGTATGGGAGGCAGGTTAGGTGTATTCAGGTCCTCTGTTCCGGAGCCCTAAGAACACGCGAACTCGCGGCATCACCCTCTACTAGCCTGAAACAGGGGGGCCACCTCAGCTCGCCTAAAATAGATCCGCAAAGATTCAACCTTATCTCGAATCCCCTTGATTTCGGCTACGCTCGAAGCATTTTCGATGGCCTGCCTCTTCCTTCAAGCCGGGAACGGTTGTCTCATTCTTTGGCTCGAACATGCGCTTCAGCTACTTCATTCGCTGTCTGGACGGCCAACCAAGAGAGTATGCAATTTATACCATAAGGAATCTTGGTCACAAGACAAAATTCCCTTGATCAAATTACTAGAAATTTAGGGTTTTCGCTATGTGGGCGACTATATTCTACATTCGCAAAGACATTCACGAGCAATCTCTGTTTTCCTGTAACCGCCTTTGCATATTGAGAATATTTCGGAAGACCTTTAAATGTGTAAAACTGGGATTGTCGGCATGGTTCAGGCGGAACCGGACCAAAAAGAATCGTGGTGCCGTTTATCGTTCTTAAGCCGCCTGAAACGTGGTATAGGATGAAACAATAGGCTCATCACAAGCCGAAGACGCGGACCGCGATAACGCCGAGGACCTAGTGATCACTGAAGCATTGCTGGAAATGTATTTCTTCCAGGCCATGGTATCCCTATTTAAGAAAAAATACGGAGCCAACTTTCTGGGTGTGCTCAAACCCTCATCCCAGCAAGAAGCTTGGATAGGTTTTGACCAGGGCTGGGCTCGTACGAAACTTACGACATATGAACTGTTCTCAAAACTGCGACAATCCATCCAGGGAAGCCTAACTACTGTGTCCCATTTTTATTTCGGCTTCTTCATTCAGTACAAGGTCGTAAAACGGATGGTTCGTCGCAGCACGAATATGCCAGAGAGTTATACAACACCTTATCTACGGGTTGAGCTTAGCTTATGGCCCAACCAGACTACGGGATTGTCTCAACACGAGACCCTTTTACGTATGTCGAGAATCAAAGGTGCCAGCGTTTATTATGCTTGCCCGATGCTCTTTGACATTTCACAGATTTGGCGGAAGCCAAGAATAAAGCAAGTTAGATTTATAGATATTCGTAGATCTCCCGTTGGATGGGATACATCTGAACGCCACTTTATTACATTCCAGCACAAGAATGACCGATTGCCTTTGTGGCACAGTCATCCCGTTGAGACCAGAGCCCTCTCCGCGGAAGAGTGGATCAATCCGCACTGGGAAACGAGTCCAAGGCAAATGTCGGGCGAGCAAATCATGGGTCTTCTTTCTGAGGCGGTTCGCGCCATCTACGAAGCAGAAACTGGCGTCTTTCCGGGATCTTCAGACCAAGAGGATATTGTAACTCGAACCTTACCTCCATCGTTTACTCTCTTGCAGTTCTCTTAGTCACACCATAGGCCCTGATTTTATAGGCTGTTTGATGTTCCCACGCTTGATGTCGACATCTGGACGGAGCAACAAATCTCCCTACAGACGGGGCCACCTCAAGGACGGGTCTCGCTGGCCACCCCCCACTTGCCCCAAGACCAGTTCTCTCCCTCCAAAACCGTAACTCCTTCCTACAAATATGTAACAAACTCCCCTCTTCCCCCTCCCTCCCACCCCCTTCAGTCCCCTCTCCGCCTTATTCTCCTCCCCTGGCCCAAAACTTGCAGCTACCCCTGCAGCTCACAAGGAGGGCTTCACAATGGCCAATAAAACCGTTGAACTCGTAATGTTTCTCGTATTCCTGGCAAGTGTGGCCGCTACCATTCTCTTCGCGTAGCAACGTCTGATATACTGTGTTTTTCGAGCACGAATAAGGAGACGACGCCCATGTTCGGAGTCCGGGAAGATATGCGTGGCGAGCCTTTAATCAAGCCTGCGGACGAGTATCCACACGAGCATCTGCACTTTCTGGCGTACGCCGCATGCCAGTTCAAGCCCATGTTCAAGGAGTATCTTGACGCTGTGGTGGAGCGCCACACCAAAGAAACCGGAGTCCCGCTGCGATACCACATCCCGCAGGGGTGCAGCCATGAGGACGACTACGACGGCATATGGCAGGTCGAAAATATAGACGATTTTCCGGACATCGTGGCGTCCATGGGATTCGGCGACTTTTTCCGGAAACCATTCGTGGAGCGCTTCGTGAACAAGGGATACTTTCGGTCGGCGTGGACGGGCAAGGTCAACGAGCCCTTCGAGCACGCGGGGTTCCGTGATCCTGACGGTTGGTACACTATTTACTCAGTATTCCCTTACGTAATGCTCGTGGATACCAGGAAGCTCGACGGCCGCCCGGCGCCTCGGGTCTGGAGCGACCTTTTGCATCCGCAGTTCCGGGATAGCGTCATGATAAACGGCTCGGATGGGCTGGTATCCGAAATCCCGCTGTTCTATTTCTTTAAAGAACACGGGGAAGAGGGGCTGATCCGGCTTGCCGCCAACATCCGAGAGTCACGGCATCCGGCGGAGATGGTTAGAGCCGCCTCGTCTTCGAGCGCCAAGGGAACTCCGGTTTACATAATTCCCTGGTTTTTCGCCCAAGCACGCACGCCTGCAACCGGGGTTGAGCTTGTTTGGCCCGAGGACGGCGCAATGACCAGTCCGATCTACATGCTCATAAAAGAATCAAAGAAGACCGAGCTTAAAGCCATTATAGACTGCGTCACAGGAGTCGAACTGGGTATCAAGAGCGCCCAGGCCTGCTTTCCCGCTCTTAACCCGGAGGTTGACAACAAATTGCCCAAAAACGCCCCATTCAAATGGCTCGGGTGGGACTACATCAAATCCAATGACATGGATCAAATCAGAAACCCAAGCCACGGAAATCTTTCTGAACGCCTGGCGAAGCAAGAAGCAATAAGTAAGTGTTTTCGGAAGAGCAGAGTAGCCGGGGAGAGACTTTTTGCAAAAAGTCCCTCCCCGAGCCCCTCCCCAAAAACTCTTAATATTTGCGACTGTTCAGCGCCTCTGCCGACTGAGACTAGGGACATTTTTGACGGTCGGGTGAGGCCTTGAGCAGGAAAGCACAGAAGAGGCCGGATTCCTGCCTGCGCAGGAATGACGAATGGGCGCTTCTCCGTACCGCACAGGGCCTATTTCGTTCCCAGGCTGGAACCCAGAAAGGAGAGCCCATCGCAGCACGGTCCAGAGCGTGTACGGTTTGCGGGACAAGCGTGTGTGACAGCAAGCCGGTTCAAAGAGTTGTGGAGCCGACCGCTGAAATGTTCATACTATTAGGAGTTCTTGAGGGGAGGTCCGGACCCCGCGAAACGCGGGGTTGCAAGAAGTTCGCCTCCGGAGAATTGCTCAGACTCCTGAATAGAAAGGGATAATTCGTGATACGGTTGATAACGGTTTCGGGGCCGCCGTCTTCGGGGAAGACGTCGGTTATATTGAAGACTATAGATTGTCTCAGGGACAAGGGCTTTTCGGCAGGTGTCGTGAAATTCGATTGCTTGTCGTCCCATGATGAGCGTCTGTACGAGAAACACGGTATTCCCGCCAAGACAGGGCTTTCCGGAAACCTCTGCCCTGACCACTTCTACATCAGCAATGTGGAGGAATGTCTCGCCTGGGGCGTTTCATCAGAACTGGATTTCCTCGTGATCGAGAGCGCCGGTTTGTGCAATCGCTGTTCGCCGCATATCACGGACGTGGTGTCCGTCTGCGTCATCGACAATCTCGCGGGAGTCAACACTCCTCAGAAGATCGGGCCTATGCTGAAGCTCGCGGATATCGTTGTCATCACCAAAGGGGACATCGTTAGCCAGGCGGAACGGGAGATCTACGTATTTCGAGTCAAACAGGCCAATCCCAAGGCCATGATAATGGGGATAAACGGCATTACGGGGCAGGGTTCCAGGGAGCTTGCCATGATGTTCGAAAAAGCCCCGACACATGAGGCCCTGACGGGCAATCGTCTCAGATTTTCCATGCCCGCCGCCCTGTGCTCATACTGCCTCGGTGAAATGAAGATCGGCGAGACTTATCAGCGTGGGAACGTCAAGAAAATGAACTGGGAAGAGAAACCGGGAACCGACGCCTGATGCGAAGGCAATAGTTCACCGGGAAACCCCTTTTTGCAACCCAGCGGAACGCGGGGCCCGGATCCTTCCCCAAAAACTCCTAATATATTGGTTTGTTAAATTGTCTTAACCTTTCTTGCAGGACAACTTTCAACGCTCTGGACTGATGACGCCTAGCCATGGCCCATCCGCAGGAGGCTCGAATGTTGACACAATTGTTAGAGTTTTTTGAAGGAGGTTCCGGGAGGGAACTTTTTTGCACAAAAAAGTTCCCTCCCGGTGAACGCCTATATGAATAGAGCAGTCACTGAAATTCCGATACACGACCTCCTGATCACCCATCCCTACGCCGAGGATTTTTTTATTTCCCTCGGCCTTCAGGATATTGAGCCGCGCAAAAGCCTGCACGAGTATGTCGACGGCCTCGAAGAGGAGCAATTTGAGGATCTTGGGCTGGACAGGCTCCAAGTGTTGGACCAGTTCGCTCTCTTCATCGACAAGATGAGCGCCCTAAAGGCCACGTCTCTAAAGGGCGTGGATTCCGTGACCATCATAGGAGGGCATAACAAGACCGGCGCACCGGAGCGGGTCAATCTCACCCTGAAACCCGGCGAGATAATCTGCGTCGTGGGTCCAACGGGAGCCGGCAAGAGTAGGCTATTGGCTGACATCGAATGCCTGGCGCAAAACGATACGCCTACCGGCAGGCAAATCCTCGTGAACGGCCGGGTTCCCCCTCCGGAAGAGCGCTTTTCCGCCGAACACAAGCTTGTCGCCCAGTTATCCCAAAACATGAATTTCGTCATAGATCTCACCGTAGGCGAATTCATTGCGGCCCACGCTGAAAGCAGAATGATAGATCAAGTGGATGAAATTGCCCAACGTGTCGCTGAATGCGCAAATGAGCTGGCAGGTGAACAATTTACCTTGGACGCTCCTGTGACTCAATTAAGCGGGGGCCAATCTCGCGCTCTGATGATTGCGGACACGGCGTTGCTCAGCCCGCTGCCCATCGTCCTCATCGATGAGATTGAAAACGCGGGCGTTGATCGGAAGAAAGCGCTCAGCCTGCTGGTTAAAGAAGAGAAAATTGTGCTCATGTCCACACACGATCCATTGTTGGCCTTAATGGGCGACAAACGTGTGGTAGTGAGAAACGGCGGAATTACCGACATATTGGAGACAAGCTCCGCAGAACGTACCAATCTAGCTGCACTGGAGAGTATAGACGCCAAAATGATGGAGCTGAGAAATCTCATAAGGGCCGGCGGAAAGGTTGATTTCGACTTGAGGAAGCATTTCGGATGACCGGACTCCACCGTGCTCTGGGAGACATACGGAAGAGTCGGTTCCGGAAAAGCTCAATAGGTCCGCCCTACGAACCCTCTCCCAGCACCCCCTGCGTTCAATATTCCGCAATTCAGACTTAATACTTTCCATAAATCCGTGAATCCGCTATCCTTAATTAAAGCCCGCGGAATTGTTTGCGACACGGGCGGGAGGCTTTTGAAAACGTCTGCGGATGAGAAGCTCTTGGAGGAAGTTTCCTTCCGGGCCTTGCATTAAGAATTTTCAAAATAGCGACACGACAGTTGTCATTTCCGACCACAAGGCCGCGACTAATAAGTTAAGGCGTCTTCATGATTAGCCGTGGTCCTAGGACGCTCATGAGGATTCCTAAATAGATGGAGCGATCCCTATACACGCTTCACTAAGAGAACAGCGCTTGGCGCAGGGGGATTACAGATGCCGGCCAAAAGATTCCTCACGGTTTTGGTCTTCTTTGTTGGAATTTGCCTGTTCTGCTTGCCGTCTTACGCTTTAAGGGCCTATGCCGCCGACGGCAAAAGACTTGCAGCCGCCGAGAGCGAAAACTCCGCCAACCTGAGCGCAAAAACTGCGCTTGCGGAAAAAAGTCTATTAGTAAACAAGAATGCACGCTCCAATGTCCAGATATCCCTTACAGCTGAAAACTCCTCTTTAAAACCGGGCGATGAATTACGATTTACGGTTGAAACCGACCGGGACTGTTACCTGACCGTGTTGTATCCTTCGGAATCCGGCAGTGTTATAGTGCTTTGGCCAAACGCGGAATCCGGATGGAACAACAAAGTCCGAGCCAACACTCCGATTCAAATCCCCGGCCCCGACACATCCATACATATTAGGGTCGACGGCCTTGCGCCGTATGAACGGATAATGGCTGTCGCTTCAAGCGAACCCCACAGCTTCTTCAGAGATCGGGATTATGTCGATCAGCCTGGTAGGCCTGTCAAAGCCCTTGCATTACGATCCAAGGAGCTGGTCGCGGAACTTCGGAGCAGGGCCGACATGCTTGCGCCGAGCGTGAAGTGGGGGACCGCGCAGCTCGTGGTACGCGTGGCTGGCGCACGGACCAGTCGCGAGGCCTTTGTCTCGAGTCTATCCCCCAAAGACACGACTTTCTTGGCCGTCAAAAGTCTTAAAGAAGCCATAATAGAAAAAGGCTATGATTGGACCCCGGGAATAACATCCTTGTCGGAAGCGTCCGACGACCAAATAAGGAATCTGTGCGGAGGGAGAGAAGAGCCCAGGGAGCGGGCCGTGTCCTGGCGTCAAGAGATGGATGAAGAGACTAAGTCCATACTCGAGGGCGACAAGGCCGGTAGGCCCTCAAAATGGGATTGGAGAAATGTCAACGGCAAGGACTGGACTACTCCCATAAGGGATCAGATCAAGTGCGGAGCATGTGGCGCTTTCGCCGCAGCCGCAGTGGTTGAAATGTCATGGCAAATTTTCGAAAAAAAGGCATACTCCGGAATCCACGTGTCGGAAGCGGAGATATTCTTTTGCGGCTGCGGAAAGTGTTGCAACACCGGATGGTATCTCTACAAGGCTTTTGACTTCGCCAAGCTGAAAGGCGTGCAGGACGAAGCGAGTTACCCGTACCGCCCACACGATCAAGATTGTGGGGCCGAGAGTTGCCGTGCGTCGGCAAATGAGCAACCGCAACCCAAAACCAAAATCGCAGACTGGGTTAAGTTACCTGACGCCGAAGCGGCTAAGAAACTGGTTGTGCCAAGTTGGTCCTATCGGAACAGGGTTCCGGGTTTTCAAAGATTTTGGGAATTATAAGGGCGGAGTGTATAAGCATACCATGGGCAATGACGTAGGGGGCCATTTTGTCGCGATCGTCGGATTCGATGACGAAGGCCAATACTGGATTTGTAAGAATAGCTGGGGACCGGGCTGGGGTGAAAACGGGTGGTTCAGAATAGGGTACAACGAGTGTCAGATGGGATCGAATAGTTATCCGTTTTACGGGGTGAAGGCTCCGATTACTCGCAAATGATAATAGTCCTGCTCGAGCTTCGCGTGGATTTGAAGCATTGCTTCAAACGTACTAAACCTAACGATGTCACTACGAGGAGCAAAGCGACGAAGCGATCTCAAATCGGAAATAACCGTGATTGCTTCGCTGTGCTCGCAATGACAACTTCATCGCCATGTGCGCGTGAAGAACGCCGCAATTTTCAACGCGGAGCGCTGAAGATGACGCGGAGATATTCATGCGCATCAATCAAAGGAAACCGCTCCAGTAGCCAGGTTAGCGGCAAAACCGGTGAATCGAGAGGGCCATTTGCCCCTCACCCAACGGTTGGGCAACCCTGGGGAAAGGGCCGTGGAGTCCATGATTCCAAACTGTGGGATGCGCCTGCTGTAACGGGGACTCAAACGAGGAATTGTTTCGAGAGGCAAACCTAATCCTAACTTGCCCCAAACTGTTCGTGATTTATACTAGCGCAGATGGCCCGCATGAAGAATCGAATGGACAAGAAGAAGCGGGCGTTGCCGTCTAACCGGCATGCCGGATGGGCGCGCAACAAAAGGAACTTCCCATGATAAATCAAGACAGCTCCGGAGGGGGCGAGCGAGCCATAGATCTTCTCATGGAACTGGCCCGTTACATAGAACCGTCAAAACACGTGCCCGGCTCGATTACAATGCGTGTCCCTTTAACAAACTTTTCCAAGGTGTACTCCCTTATTGAAAGCGGTGATCTGGAAAAGGCGCTCAAAGGTTTCCCGGGATACAAACGCCACGAAACAAGCGTATTTTCAAGATCGGTGACCATATCCTACGACCCGGACGTGCTACCATACGAGCTTTGGCTGGATTATTGTAAGATCAAGAAGTCTCCTCAGCTTGCGGAGTCGGTTCTAGAGCGCCTGAGAGGGATTCTCAACAACGGCGCCAAATGCGCGCCTTCATGATTCCGGACCCGAGGGCGGTTCTTGGCGCATAGGATCTAAAAGGCTTTTCTTGAGTTCCGGAAACATGTAACTTAAATCATGAAACGATCTACCGGCAGCAGCGATATCAAGAACTTGAATGTCCCCAAGTATCTATCCTGCTACTGCCAGTATCTCCGGAGGTTCTATGCGTACGTTGCTACTCGGCGCCTTATTGGTTTGTTTCACCGTCGCCATGGCGATTGCCCAAGACCATGTCGAGGTGACGGCAGGCAAAATGTTCACATTAACGCTGGAGTCAAACCCGTCAACAGGTTACCAGTGGGAAATCGTCCAACCCTTGGATGAGACGAAGGTGAAACTTGTTGAGCAGCTCTATAACGCGGCCAAGACCGATAGAGTGGGCGCGGCTGGCGTGGAACTTTGGGTTTTCAAAGCTGTCGCTCCCGGTGAAACAACGATCTCCATGAAGTATGTGCGTCCTTGGGAGAAAGATGTCGCTCCGGTGGAAACTGCGACGTTTGCCGTCACCATTAAATAGCCGGCGGTAATCCGGCCTCAGCCAGACATTAACTGAACGACCGTGATGGTGGCGGGAAAAATGGGGGTGTTCCACCCAGTTGTTTCTTCCGATTATCAATCGGTTACCACAATTATGTATTGTCCCTATGTGTAATGCCCCCATATGGATCACCCACAGTGACTCCGTCAGCCGCTCTATCCAGTATAATCCAACTTCACGTTATCTTCAGGCTCCAAGCCGCTCGGATCGTCGCGCGCCAACTGCGGAAAAGATTGGCACGCATCCTGCTATAACAGTCTGCGAGCTTCTTCCCCGACCGGGAGCGATTCCGGCAACCCGTGGGCTGTTCCAATTTCTTAACTGGGGCAGCCCTCGAAGCAAAGGATTTAGGCCTACACGCTTCTTGCCGATATCGAACTTAGCTCATGAAAGCTTCTGGTAATCTGCCAAATTTACCTGTTATGAAAACCTAAGTTGTCGGCAGTGCGCAAGGGCCGTCAGTGTAAGAGAATTCTGAATCGGATGGGCCGCAAGCGCTCCGGCGTAAACCATAGGAGGCAATACATTCATGAATCTCCACGAATATATGGCAAAAGAAATTTTGGCCGGCAAAGGGGTTCCCATCCCCAAAGGCTTTCTATGCCATGATCCTTTAGAAGCTTTGATTGCGGCTCGAAAGCTCAAGAGCGAGAAAGTGGTGCTCAAAGCGCAGGTGCATTCCGGAGGTAGGGGCAAAGCCGGCGGTGTCGCAGTCATGTCAATGAATGACGATATCCGCGGCAAAGCGTCCGAGATTTTAAACAAACGTCTGGTCACCAATCAGACCGGCCCCCAGGGAAAACCCGTCAGCGCTCTTCTTGTTGAAGAAGTGCTCCCTATCGACCAGGAGATTTATCTGGGCGTGGTTCTGGACAGGAAATCCGGTTTGGTGACGGTGATGACCAGCCCTGAAGGCGGGGTAGAAATTGAAACCCTTGCCAAGACGGCGCCTGAGAAGATATTCACCATCGGAGTCAACCCTGTCGCAGGCCTTTCTCCTTTTCAGGCCAGATATCTCGCTTATAAGTTGACGGACTCAAACACAATTGCCGCGCAACTAACGAAAACCATCACGGCTCTATACGAAATATTCGCCGAGTATGACTGCACGTTGGCGGAAATCAATCCGCTGGTTATCTCCGGCGGTCAGGTCATGGCTCTGGACGCCAAGGTGGACCTGGATGATAACGCTTTGTTCCGACACCAGGAAATGGAGCGCTTGCGTGATTGGTCACAAGAAGACGCGCTGGAATTGTCCGCCCGTAAAGACGGTTTGAGCTACATCAGGCTCGACGGCTCCATCGGTTGCATCGTGAACGGAGCCGGTCTCGCCATGGCGACCCTTGACCTGATATCTCTCCACGGAGGCGCACCCGCCAACTTCCTGGATGTAGGGGGCGGCGCCGCCGAACAGGTTGTATGCGACGCCATGACCATCCTTCTGGAAGATACAACGGTAAAGGCGGTTTTTATTAATATATTCGGTGGAATTTTGCGGTGCGACGTTCTCGCCCGTGGCGTCATCAAGGCGCTAAACCAGAAAGGCACGAGCTTACCCGTCATCGCCAGAATTGAGGGAACCAATATAGAAGAAGGCAGGAGCCTGTTTGAGAAATCCGGTCTGCCCATCGAAATGATACCTTCTTTGGATGACGCGGCAAGATTGGTCGTCCATCAAGCTAACGCATTAAGATGAGAAAGCTTTTCTTTGGAGAATCATAATGGCGATATTGGTTGATAAGAACTCGAAGGTAATCTGTCAAGGCATAACCGGAAGGAACGGGACTTTCCATTCCCTAGCCTGCCGTGAATACGGCACTCAGATGGTGGGCGGAGTCACCCCCGGCAAGGGCGGAGGAACCGTCGACGGCATGCCGGTTTTCAATACCGTTCGCAAAGCCGTCGAAGAGACCGGCGCTGATGTTTCGCTTGTCTTTATCCCGGCGGGAGCGGTCAAAGACGCCCTCCTCGAGGCGGTGGACGCGGGGATAAAACTGATTGTCTGCATAACCGAAGGAATCCCTCCTCTGGATACGGCTTCAGTAATCTATACGGCCAAGCGCGAAGGCGTTAAGATGATCGGCCCGAACAGTCCCGGGATAATCTCTCCGGGACATGGCTGCAAAGTTGGAATTATGCCGGGTTATATTCATAAGCCCGGTCGCGTTGGCGTGATTTCGAGATCCGGGACACTCACCTACGAAGTGGTGGACCAGCTCACGAAGAACGGTCTCGGGCAAAGCACCTGCCTTGGGCTTGGCGGAGACCCTGTGGTCGGCTTGAGCTTCATCGACGTGTTGAAAATGTTTAAGGAAGACCAGGAGACCGACGCCGTTGTCCTGATCGGTGAGATCGGCGGATCGGCGGAAGAGCAGGCGGCAGAATACATCAAGAATGAATTCAACAAGCCCGTGGCTGCTTATATCGCAGGCAGGCAGGCTCCTGCGGGCAAGAGAATGGGACATGCCGGCGCCATCATATCCGGAGGGTCTGGGACTGCTCAAAGCAAGATTGACGCTCTGCAGGCCGCCGGCGCCAAAGTGGTCGAGAATCTCACTCAAATTGGAGCCGCCGTAAAGGAAATGCTTAAGTAATCCTCATCGGAACCTCACGGAAAGGGAATTGTAAATGTCCGCGGCTGAAACGAAGTTTAAAGAATTGGAAAAAAGACTCGAAGAGTCTGATGCGGCAGGCGGTTCGGATAAAATCGCCAAGCAGCACAAGGCCGGCAAAATGACGGCAAGAGAGCGGGTCCTGGAGCTTCTCGACGAAGGATCGTTCGAAGAGATAGATAAGTTCGTCTGCCATCGTTGCACCGATTTCGGTATGGAAAAGACCATTATCCCCGGTGAAGGCGTAATTACCGGATTCGGAAAAGTCAACGGCAGAGGCGTTTATGTTTTTGCCCAGGACTTTACGGTCTTCGGTGGGAGCCTTTCGTATACTCACGCTCAGAAGATTTGCAAGGTAATGGACCTGGCCTACAGAAACGGTTTCCCGCTCATAGGAATCAACGATTCCGGCGGCGCCAGGATCCAGGAGGGAGTGGAAAGCCTCGCCGGTTACGGCGACGTTTTTTACCGCAATGTGCGGGCGTCGGGCGTTATTCCGCAAATCTCCGTAATAATGGGTCCGTGCGCCGGCGGCGCAGTATATTCACCCGCTGTGACCGACTTCATCTTCATGACCGAAAAGACCAGCTACATGTTCATTACCGGTCCGCAGGTGATCAAGCAGGTTACCAGTGAGGAGATAGATCCCGAAAGTCTTGGCGGAGCCAAAGTTCACGGCAGAGTCTCCGGTGTTTGCCACTTCCATTATCCCAACGAATCTGAGACCCTAACCAGAGTCAAAGAGCTCCTGTCCTTCCTGCCCGACAGCAATCGAGTCCCCGGCCCGGTTGTCGCTACGGAGGACACTTCCGATAGAATCATTCCTGAACTGGATACGGTAATTCCAGAAAATTCGCGTATGCCTTACGACATGAAGAAGATTATCGTCCCTGTTCTTGACGATAGACATTTCTTTGAAGTCCATCCGCATTACGCTCGTAATTTGATAACCGGTTTCGGCCGTCTGGGCGGAAAGACTATCGGAATAGTCGCCAACCAGCCTAATTGGATGGCAGGCTGTCTTGACACCGAGGCTTCCGTCAAATGCGCTAGATTTGTGCGTTTCTGTGACGCTTTCGGCATTCCTCTGTTGACTCTGTTGGATGTGCCGGGTTATCTCCCCGGAACACAGCAGGAACACGGCGGCATAATCAAGCATGGCGCGAAGATACTCTACGCTTACGCCGAAGCTACAGTACCAAAGGTGACTCTGATCACCAGAAAAGCCTACGGCGGCGCTTATGTCGTTATGTCAAGCAAGCACTTGAAAGCCGACATCAACCTTGCTTTCCCCACGGCCGAAATAGCCGTTATGGGGCCGGAAGGCGCCATACAGATTTTGTCCCGCAAAGAAATAGAGCAAGCGGATGATCCCAAGGCGAAACGAGCCGAATTAATTCAGGATTACTCTGAAAAGTTCGCCAGCCCGTACCGAGCCGCGCAACTGGGGTTCGTGGACAGGGTCATCTACCCCAGAGACACAAGGTCCGTGCTCATAAGGGCTTTCGCTCAGTTGGAAAACAAGGTCGACGAAAAGCCGACTCGCAAGCACGGAAACATCCCCTTGTAAGGGGCATTCTATGAAAAGGCCGCTGGAGGGAAACTTCTTGAAACCCCGCGAAACGCGGGGTCCAGACCTCCCTTCAAGAACTTCTAATAGACGTTCGCGACTTAGCCATTTCGCATAGTTGGATGTCTCGACAGAGGCCGTCTTGAACTCATCTTCAGGCTGGAATTAGGAAAGCCGGGGAGTTCTTGAATGAAGAATTTGTATTAGGAGCCCCTAATGGATCAACGTATAAGAGTTGTTGTGGCGAAACCGGGATTGGACGGGCACGATAGAGGAGCCAAAATCGTGGCCAGAGCCTTGCGTGACGCTGGTATGGAAGTTATCTATACCGGGTTGAGGCAAACTCCGGAAGCTGTTTTTGAAACCTGCGTCCAGGAAGATGCGGACGTGTTGTGCCTTAGCTCGCTATCAGGCGCTCACGATTATCTCTTTCCCAAGATAGCCGATATCTTCAAGACAAAAGGCGTTGATGACGTCCTCATTCTGGGTGGCGGAATTATACCCGCCGAAGATGTGGCCACGCTCAAAGAACAAGGCATAGAGGAGATCTTCGGACCGGGCACCCGCACCGAAGAAATAGTCGAGTATATCCGGACGCATCTCAAGAAAAAAGTGGCATAAGCCGCTGGGAATTAGGGATTGCGCTCTTTATTCCGCTTACGTGTAGGGAAGAGGCCCTGAAATCCGCTCCTTGGCGGACATAGGTGGCGCAACTCCTCACCACGAAATTTCTTGTCTAGAAGATAATGATTTGGAGGATGGCAAATGGCTGATGTTGTTATGCCGATGAACGGCAAGGTTATAGCTGTTAACGTGAAAGTAGGCGATGCAATCGATGCGGATACCGAAGTCGCCACCATAGAGGCTATGAAGATGGAACTACCGGTGGCCGCCACTGACCCCGGCACGGTTAAAGAAATAAGAGTCAAGGTAGGCGAGTCCTATCAGGCCGGTGACGTGCTTGCGGTGGTCGAGTAATCAATCAACCTATGGCGCGATTCATCCGATGAATCCGGAGTCTGAATCAAGAGCATGCAGCGGTTGTTTGAAAGGTCCTCGATAGGGTCCATAGAGCTAGCCAATCGCTCAATCCGTTCCGCCACCTGGTCAGGCGTGGCGGACGGCCAAGGCGGCGTCACCGATTTGTCGGCGCAATTTTACGAGGCTCTGGCTAAGGGCTCCATAGGATTGATCATTTCCGGTTACCAATGTGTGATGACCAACGGCAATCGATTGCCGCACACATTGGGCGTCTGGCATGACGGCCAAACCGAAGGCTTAGCTCGACTGACAAAGGCCGTGCACGCCCAAGGCGGCAAGATTGCTGCGCAGATCGTTCATGCCGGCTCCAGGGCGAATACGAGGCTTTTTCGGGATGGCGACGAGTTGTGGGGACCTTCCGCGATTCCGGACCCCGTAAGCGGGAGAATGCCCATAGAGGTGGGTCAAGAACAAATTCGGCGGCTTATCGAGGCCCATGCGAGTGCGGCTGCTCGCTGTAAACAGGCCGGCTTCGACGGAGTTCAACTGCACGCAGGCCACGGTTACGTGATCAACCAGTTCCTTTCGCCGGCTTGGAATAAACGCTTGGACCCTTACGGCGGTAGTTTGGAACGAAGATACCTGTTTCTGGGCGAGGTTGTTGAAGCAGTGCAGGGAGCCGTCGGAAAAGAATTTCCGATTCTAGTCAAGCTCAATGGAGCTGATTACGTTCCGGGTGGATTGGTTCCCGAGGAATCGATTCAGATCGCCCGGTATCTCTCGGACGCGGGTATAGCGGCCATCGAGGTGAGCGGCGGGAGCGCAGCCTCAGTTGAGGGCATGGGACCTTGTCGCAAGCACATCGGGCGCCGTGAGGACGAGGCGTATTTCGTCGATATTGCACGGCGTTTCAAACAAGCGGTCGATACGCCGATAATAGCAGTGGGTGGAATACGGTCGTTTGCCACTGTCGAAGAGATTCTTGCTGACAAAAAGGCTGATTATGTTGCCATGTGCCGCCCATTTATCCGAGAGCCCCACATCATAAGCCGGTGGCTCAACGGCGACACCCGAGGCGCAAAATGTCTGTCATGCAACGGATGCTTTGAAACCGGGATGCAGGGTAAAGGGGTTTCGTGTAAAGCGGAAAGGGAAACTGACACGAAATTTTCAGTGACAGAGTAGGGCAGACGCTGGTGTTCCCCAAATCGGACTCGCTCTGGATATGGTAGCAATGATAGGAGTTTTTGGGGAGGGGTTCGGGGAGGGACTTTTTGCAAAAAGTCCCTCCCCGACAACTCTCCCTGAAGCTCATAGGTTTTGTGACTGTATCCAAGGAGAAGAATTAAAGAAAGATAAAAACAAGACCGCAGAGTGTCCGGATAATCGGGCGAGTTCATGCTCGGTCTCAGAGGGTTGTAGACCAGTCTTGCGCTCTAAGATCTTGCCGGACATTGTCGGTTCACTTTAGGAGGCGAATCGTGTCGGAGAATTTCAAAGAAAAAGTGCTCAAGTGGGAGAATGGTGTAAAGGAAAAGATGGCCAAACGGCCCGAACGCAAGGCTGAGTTTTCGACAATCTCCGATGTGCCGGTGGAAAGGGTTTATTGGCCCTGGAGTCCGGACCCCTTGGACGCCGAAAAAGATCTCGGCATTCCCGGATCGTACCCGTTCACCCGTGGAGTGCAGCCCAACATGTATCGTGGCCGCCTGTGGACCATGCGCCAGTATGCCGGATTCGGAAGCGCCGAAGAAACAAACAAGCGATTCAAATACCTGATCGAACAGGGACAGACCGGCCTATCAGTGGCCTTCGATTTGCCCACCCAAATCGGTTACGACTCCGACGCTGAATTGGCCGCGGGCGAAGTCGGAAAAGTGGGCGTCGCCGTGGACAGCGTCGAGGACATCAAGCACCTTTTCAGCGGGATCGATCTGGCGGCGATCAGCACTTCCATGACCATAAATGCGCCGGCCTCCGTCTTGTTGGCGATGTACATAACAGCGGCCGAAGAGCAGGGCGGTGACATCTCGAAACTTCGCGGCACGATCCAGAACGACATATTGAAGGAATACCCGGCCAGGGGCACTTATATTTTTCCTCCCCAGCCCTCCATGCGCATTATCACCGACATTTTCGCCTTTTGTAACAAGAACGTTCCTCAGTGGAACACCATCAGCATCAGCGGTTACCACATAAGGGAAGCGGGATCCACAGCGGTTCAAGAAGTCGCCTTCACGCTCGCCAACGGCATAGCCTATGTACAGGCCGCCATAGATGCAGGGCTGGACGTGGACAGCTTCGGGGAGCGCCTGAGCTTCTTCTTCAACGCTCATCAGGACTTCCTCGAAGAAATCGCCAAGTACAGGGCCGCCCGTAGGATGTGGGCCCGCATTATGAAGGAGCGCTTCAACGCCAAGAACCCCAGAGCAATGATGCTGCGCTTCCACACCCAAACAGCCGGCTGCACTCTAACGGCGCAGCAGCCGGAGAACAACGTGGTTAGAGTAGCTTTCCAGGCGCTGTCGGCAGTGCTTGGAGGGACTCAGTCTTTGCACACCAATTCCAGAGACGAGGCATTTGCTCTGCCCAGCACAGAGTCGGTACAGATAGCTCTGCGCACTCAGCAGATCATCGGGTACGAGACCGGTGTCGCCGACACGGTAGACCCGCTGGCCGGCTCATACTATGTCGAAAGCCTCACCAACGAAATCGAGCGTCGAGCTCTGGATTACATCAAGAAGATCGACGAAATGGGCGGAGCGGTAAAGGCAGTCGAAGAAGGCTTCATCGAGCAGGAAATTCACGATTCCGCGTATACGTTCCAGAAGGCTGTCGATGCCAACGAGCAGGTAATTGTGGGAGTTAATCGCTTCCAGACTGAGTGGGTGACTCCTTCGGGTCTGCTCAAGGTCGATCCCGCTGTGCGACAGAATCAGATGGATAAGTTGGAAAAATTACGGGCCGCAAGGGATTCGTCCGCAGTGGCGGACGCTCTGGCCAAGTTGGAGAAAGCCGCTCAGGGCACGGACAACCTGATGCCCATCATACTGGACTCAGTGAAAAAGAGGGCCACACTAGGCGAAATCTGCAATGTGCTGAGAAAGGTTTTCGGAGAATACACCCACACTTCGAGGTGCTAAGGCTTGGCGCTGCGCTTCATGGGTACGTCGCTCGGTCTCATAGGACGCGGTGAGCGAAGCGAACCGCATCTGTCGAGCCTTTCGGGACCGAAGCTTCGAAACTGAGGCCTCAGCCCTCCTCAACCTCCAATCATCGTTTTTGAGTTCCCCCGTCCTAACTTGCGCGGATTTTCGGGGGAACTCCCTCTCACCAATTTTGTAGCCTGCCGTGGGACTATTCACATTGCGATACGTCTTCATCGAAACATATCAGTTGGAATCGTTGGTCGAAAAGCCAAAATCAGTAGAGGAATAGCCTAGATCGGCCAAATTTGCGCCAACCTTGGAACTTGGACCGAGCATTAGCTTGAAGGTTTGTCAGTGTTTATTTTTCTTCACAAAGTCCCCTAAACTCAATACCTCCAGAGGGCAATTGGACCAGTCATGTTGCCAGCAAACTATCATATCGCAACCTGTTAAATCATGCTTATGCCCCAGGAAATTTGAGGACTTGTATTCAAATTCTATTCTAACCGTTTGCCACTTATCTTTCGGCAACCTCCTTTTGGCGTGACAATCTGGGAATTCAGATTGGACAGATTCCACCACGAATCCAAGCTCTTGGGATAGAATACCAAATAGATAAACGACCCCAAGTTCATTGACAGGAGCATGGATCAATCCACGAAAATCGATGCGCTCACCCAAGATAGGATGGTCTTGAAGTCGTTCATATGCCGGAGTGGCCTCTTTTTGGCGGTGAGGCTTCGAAAGTTTCTTGTTCAGCTACTTCAGGTTGGATTAGGCTCTGCTGTATCCCGTAGGCCATAGCAGCCATCTTGAAACCTGAATAGTTGCCGAATCTTCTCTCGAACGTGCCGACGCTGTAATTACTCCGGCTGAGGTCCTGATACGATGGAAAACGTCCGAGCTCCGAGGTAATCCGAAAAAACTCTCCAAATAGTTCCTCGTCGGGAATCCGTCGTTTGTAGGCCGGATGAAGCTCGAAGCCGGCTTCTCTGGCAAAAGATTCCCACGATCCGAAGAGTCGATGAATTGGACGGTAAGATGTCCCAGCCTGCTTAGCGAACTCGGCTTGAGATATCGTTGTCAGACCGAGCTTCTTGGCGACATCGTCAGCTAGCGACAGCAATTCCGCCTTCGTTGTTTCTCTTCCTGTCCGGCCTGCCTCTGGAATCTAGAGCTCTCAAACCTGCCGCGGTCACTGCGTCGTTCCAGCGGAGAAAATGCCGCTGTAGCCAATAGGAAGAGATTCCCGACCTGGAAAGGAACTCCTATCTCGTTAACCAATTGCGGCCCGATTCCTCTGCAAGACGCTGTATTGTGCTTATTATCAGGTCTCTAGTCACTTCACTCATAAAACCGCCATGATCTTAGGTCACTCGGACGTCCAGGCATTTAACGAATGGGACCTGAGCCGTTAGAGGGGCCTCAGTATTGGAGGGCACAAATGCCACGAAATATCCGGAGTCACAAGCCAACGGGCGAATTTACGAAAACCAGCGTTTAGTCGTCAGGCTCTGTTCTGAGTACTCGATCTTATCGTCCGAACTCCCTTGATAATGCCTGAATTTGTATCTTGAGTTTTGGAAGGTCGGCGCTTATCACCCTCCACATAATATCAAGGTCAATTTCAAAATACTGATGCACGAGTATGTGGCGCATGCCGATTATCTTAGACCAAGGAATTTCGGGGGTTCGCTTCCGAAATTCTTGTGAAATTCCCCGCGCCGCCTCGCCGACAATCTGTATTTGTTGGATCATCCAACTCTGGATGAGTTCATCCGAGCGGAACTCTTCTTCCCCTCGAACAGAGTATCTCTCAATCCGATCTATGGCTTCAAGGATATCCAAGAGTCGTTCGTTGTCGTTTCTCATAAAGGGATGGCTTCTTTCGTAGCCCGTTCACGAATTCGTTTCCTCAGGCTCTTTTCGGTGAATACATCCACACGCTTTCCCAGGAGAGAGTTCAGGTCCGACCACAGTCCTCCGAGATCCAAGAGGCTGCGTCCAGGCTCCATGTCAACCAATATATCAATGTCGCTTTGGAGATCGGCCTCGCCACGAGCCGTTGACCCGAAAACTCGAACATTCTTTGCCCCGTGACTGCGAGCGATACGAAGAATTTCCTCACGTTTTTCTCTCAAGGTTTCGATGTCCATGGACCCGCCCTCCAATTCATGACATATTTATAACATCGTATTCGACAACAAAGGAAGTTACTTCTTCTCGCGTCCGATCATCTTCTATTATGATATTCTTTGGATAGCAAGGAAAGAACACGCTGGAGGGGAGTGGTCTACTTGTGCGTGGCGGAGCTGGCAAGGACGACGAAAGCCGGACACTTTATCAAAAAAATCTCACCATTGTTGTTAACATGCCGATGAGCGTCCCTGGGGTCATGAGCTCAGGGTCAGCGCAAAGCGATGTGCTCGAACCACGGTTGGTCCCACTTAACCAATCAAGAGATTAGGAGTTCTCGGGGAAGGGTCCGGGAAACTCCTTTTTGCAAAAAGGGGTTTCCCGCTGAACTCTTACGATCTTACAGTAGCTTGTCCACGTCTATTACCAGAGCCTTTACAGCTTCAACGGATTTGTCGAAAGCGGCCCGTTCTTTGGGGTCCAGCTCAAGTTCCACGACTTTTTCGACTCCGTTGGCGCCCAGGATCGCGGGCACTCCCACGAAGATACCCTTTTGGCCGAATTCCCCGTCGAGATACGCGGCCACCGGCAGGAGCCTTTTCTTGTCCATCAGAATAGATTTCGCCATCTGGACAGTAGACGCGGCCGGGGCATAGAAAGCGCTTCCCGTCTTGAGCAGATTCACTATCTCGGCTCCGCCTTGGCGTGTTCTCTGAACTATCTCTTCAAGTCTGTCCGGCGTTACGAAATTGGCCACAGGGACACCGCCCACAAAGCAGTAACGAGTCATGGGGACCATCGTGTCTCCGTGTCCACCGAGAACTAGAGCGTGTATGTCTTCCACGGAAACACCGATCTCAGCGGAGAGGAAGCTCCTGAATCGGGCTGTGTCCAGGACTCCGGCCATACCTATGATTCGCCTGGGATTGAAGCCTGACTTCTTCCACGCAGCGTAAACCATGGCGTCCAGAGGATTGGAAACCACCAACATAATCGCGTCGGGCGAAAATCGGGCCGCTTTCTCAGCTACTTCGCCCACTATCTTGACGTTTATCGCGAGGAGATCGTCTCTGCTCATTCCAGGTTTCCTGGCGATACCCGCGGTGATTACGATTATGTCGCTTCCGGCGGTGTCTTCGTATGAATTTGTACCCAGGACATGCGTGTCCACGCCCAGAACCGGGGAGGCTTCGTACATGTCCAAGCCTTTGCCCTGGGGCACTCCCTCAAGGATGTCGACCAGCACAACATCGCCCAGCTCCTGGGCCGATGCGTACGCCGCAACTGAGGCGCCCACATTTCCGGACCCGATTACAGTTATCTTTTTTCTACCCATAGATTCATGCTCCTCAATATTTCAAAATGGATTATATACTTAGCTGCTTCTTTCGTAAGTTAGGTCGCCAAAAAAACTTGGACGATGCGGTTCGCTTCGCTCACATCATCCTACTGGGAAGTTCTTTGCCGCTCAACGGGCGTTAAGGTGGGCATTTAGCGATTGAGCCAACCCAACCCGCCGGCCCCCCTTATCACAATGCTTGTGACTTAAGGAAAAATTTGGCAATAGGGTCATATGGCGCCGTCACCCCCGCGAAAGCGGGGGTCCAGGAAACGCCGAAAAAGACTGGATTCCCGCTTTCGCGGGAATGACAGATAAAGACGTCTCCGTGGCCGATAAGGTTATTCTTCATCGTTAAGTCAACGGCATTACCCCCTTAACAGGGGGGCAGGGACTTTTACCCGCAAGGGGGATTCCGCTCGTTCGGGGGCTTCAGCCTGGGAACGAGGCCAAAATTGGGACACAACGGGTCGTCATTCCCGAAAATACGGGCGCAACGAACAAATTATGGCGTTTTCTGACTCGTCGTGGCCGCTGCGTCGTAGTTTCATAAATCGTTCGAGCTCTGGAACCGGTCCCAATAACAAGAGTTTTTGGGGAGGGGTTCGGGGAGGGACTTTTTGCAAAAAGTCCCTCCCCGATAACTCTTCCAATTACTCTTAAGCTTTGCGCCTGCCGCTTAAGCGGCGCCTTTTTTCTCCATCTTAGCCTCGAAGTATCCTGCGGCTTCGTGGGGGAAAATGGCGTGAATCAGGATCTCTTCCGGAGTCAGGCTCGGAAACGCCTTTTCAAGGTCGGGCCACATGGGCGGAATCAGCTCGGCCGGCCGCACCGTGGTAGGCGCTTCGCCCTTGAGCACTCTGTCTTGCAGCTCTTTGTTCACAGGCGCCGGAGTCTCGCCATACTGGCCTTTCAGGAGATTGGCCGTGTGGTTAGCGATGATCTTGTAACGACCGAGGAGAACGTTGAATGTCGCCTGAGAAACCACGATCTGTGAGGTGGGAGTAACAAGAGGTATCCAGCCCAGGTTGGCTCTGACTCGCGGTATTTCATCCCACGATCTCGTTGAGCCTGGGCAACGCGTTTTGAATCCTGAGCTGGCTGGAGAAATTGGACATAACGCCGCCGGGGATCTGGGTGACAAGCATCTTACAATCGACTCCGCTGTACGGGCCTTCAAATTCACCGTAAACGGCCCTGACGGCCTTGGCTTCTTCAGCAGCCAAGGTGAGCTTTTTCAGATCGCAGCCGGTGTCGTATCCGAGTCGGTTCAAAGCGTATAAGGGATTCGGTGCACGGGTGATCGGTTCCGCCCGGAGAAGGGGCTCAGAAACCGAATCGATCATTTAGCCCGCTTCCACGGCTTTGAGGACTGACATCATCCCTAATCCGCAGTTATCGTGGGTGTGCAGATGGAGCGGTACCTTCACGGCTTCTTTAGAGACGAGAAACAAGTTCAAAGGTCGGTCTGGGGATCAACCAAGCCCGCCATGTCTTTGATCGCGATCTGATCGACACCCATGTCCTCCAGTTGGCGAGCCTTGGACACGAATTTCTCCACAGTGTGAACAGGGCTTATGGTGAAGCAGACTGCGCCTTCCGCTGTTTTGCCTGCTTTCTTCACGGCCTTGATAACGGTGGCGTGGTTTCTTATGTCGTCCAGGGCGTCGAAGGTTCTGAACACGTCTATTCCGTTGCGAGCAGCGCATTCCACGAATTTGTATACGACATCATCCGCAAAGTTCGAATAGGCGAGGTTTTGCCCGCGGACGAGCATCATGCTCTGAACGCCGGGCGATCAGCCGCTTTGAGCGCCCGGGCCCTTTCCCACGGGTCTTCACGCAGGACCCTCGACACACACATCGAATGTCGCACCGCCCCAGGTTTCCAGCCGTAGATTCCGGTGTCCGCAAGTTTGGCGGCGACCTTTGGCGAGTCCGGTCCGGTTTGATGCATGCGGCTCACTTTGCTCTGTGAGCCGTCCCTGAGAGTAATGTCAAATATCTTAACTTTCTTGCCATTTTGGTCGCCATATAAATCCTCCTGATCTTGTTCGCGTCTGACTCCGGCCGGATTTCCAGTAGCGGAATAAAATAGTCAGTAGTTTCTTGGAGAGTAGCGATATATCTAAACAATCGCTTCAATAACAAGCGGCCAGCTCGCATGTCATAGCCAGGAGCAGCAGACGAAGCAATCTCGGCTCAATTGGATCATCAGATTGCCACGGCACTGCGCCCTCGCAAGAACAGGCTTCGGTTTCTAGGCGGTTAAGCAATTCTCGCGATTTTCAATACGTCAATGCCGAGCGCTATAAATGGGCGTCGCAAATGGCTTGCTTACAACGCCCGGGACATTTGGTCCTACGAATTATCTTCCGATCTATTCGACCGGTTTCGCGTATCCTATCTGTTTCAAAGCGACTTGAATTTCATCAAGGGTTGTCGGGTCGTGGATGGTTGAGGGAACGCCGTATTTCTCTCCGTCGGCGATTTTCCTCATGGTTCCTCGCAAGACCTACCTGATCTCGTTTTGGGAAGACGGGCCACGACCACGGCTTTACTGAACGCGGCCACTGCGCCTATGTCGTGACGGACCATCTGAACCAGTTCGGTGACTATATCATCTTTTGAACGAGTCACGCCGGCTTTGAGGACCACAAATCCCACCGGAAGCTCTGGCCCTTAAGATCGTCGGCCGCTCCGATTACAGCGCACTCAGCGACGTCGGGATGCTTGGCCAAAACTTCCTCCATGCCGCCGGTCGACAGTCTGGCCCGCGACATTTATGACGTCGTCCACACGAACCCATGACGAACACGTAGCCTTCTTCGTCGACGTATCCGCCGTCTCCGGTAATATAATAGCCTGGGAAGGGCGCCATGTAGGATTCAACAAATCTCTGGTCGTCATTCCATAAAGTGGGCAAATTGCCGGGGGCCAAGGGAAGCTTCACGGCGATGACCCCGTTTTCATTGGGACCCAGTTCCTTGGCTGAGCCGGGGTCCAGTATCTTTATATTGTATCCCGGCATGGGCTTTGTCGCCGAACCCGGCTTTATGGGGAACATTTCCAATCCCTTGGGATTTCCGCAGATGGCCCAAGCCGTCTCGGTCTGCCACCAATGATCGATGACCGGGACCTTGATCAGGTCGGTGGCCCAAAAGTAGGTGTCCGGATCGAGTCTTTCTCCGGCAAGAAACAGGGTTTCAAAGCTGGAAATGTCGTACTTCTGGAGAAACTCGCCCTTGGGGTCTTCTCTCTTTATGGCTCTGATGGCTGTAGGCGCCGTAAAAAGCGCTTTGACTTTATGGGTGGAAATAACTCGCCAGAAACGCCCCCGGATCGGGCGTGCCGACCGGTTTTCCCTCGTAAAGGATCGTGGTCGCCCCGATCAGCAAAGGAGCGTAAACTATGTATGAGTGACCCACGACCCAGCCTACGTCGGACGCTGCCCAGTATACCTCGCCGGGGTTGATGTCGTACAGGTATTTCATGCTCCACGCCAACGCAACAGCGTGACCGCCGTTGTCCCGGACAACGCCCTTGGGTTTACCGGTGGTGCCGGAAGTATAAAGAATATACAGGGGGTCGGTGGCGGCTACCGAAACGCAATCAGCGGGCTTTGCCGACGACTCCAGCTCATTCCAATCCAAGTCTCTGCCGGATTGAAGCTCGGCATTGACCTGCGGGCGCTGGAAGATAACGCACTTCTCCGGCTTATGCCCGGCAATCTCGATGGCTTCGTCGAGTAGGGGCTTGTAAGGAAGGACCTTCTTTCCTTCGATTCCACAAGAGGCGGAAAGGACAACTTTGGGTTTGGCGTCGTCGATGCGGACCGCCAGCTCCCGCGGCGCAAATCCTCCAAAAACAACCGAATGGACGGCGCCGAGTCTGGCGCAAGCGAGCATCGAAACAGCCGCTTCCGGAATCATGGGCATATAAACGAGGACCGTGTCCCCTTTTTCGACGCCCAAACCTTTCAGAAATCCTGCTACCTTGGCGACTCTATCCAGGAGTTCGGAATAGGTGATCTTCTGCACTGTGTTGGTCACCGGACTGTCATAGATGATAGCGGTCTGGTCGCCTTTGCCGTTTTTGACATGACGATCCAGGGCGTTGAAGCATGTATTCATCTTCGCCCCGGGGAACCATTTGAAAAGGGTGAATTGGACTGATCCAAAACGCGGTCCCATTTCTGGTCCCAATCGATTTCGGCAGCGGCCTGACCCCAAAAGCTTTCCGGATTCTCCAACGACGCCTTAAAAGCTTCTTCGTACTTCATTACCGACCTCCAGAATTTGTGTCCTGGTATATCAAGCGAGCAAGTTATGCTCGCCAGCCACAGGCTAAAGGGAATCCGAGCGCTACCGGCCACACGACGCAAAAATGCCTCCAGTCAGGGGGCAGCTCGCTAACCTGTCTCACATCGGAAGAAAGGAGAGAGATAAACTTGGTTGTTTCAGTTCTCTGCTGCAAAGACTTATTAACGTATCTGAGTAGGATACAACGCCTACTGGAACCGAGGTTTCACCTTCCCCTAATCCCTCCCGCCAAGGGTGAGGGATCTAAAACCCTCCCCCCTGGTGGGAGAAGGAATGGAGAGGGGGGAACTTCAAGGCACGAAAGAGCTTTAGGTCAAGGCTAACGCGAATACGCATCCGCGCTATCCAGCGCATATAATGAGCGTTAATTAGCTTACTGCGATCGGCTCCAGGTGACGTTTCCCGAAAGCGCAGACCGCCGCTCGATGCGGAGTCCCATGCGGTCCGGAAAGTCCGGATACCAAAGGTTGACTCCGCTTCCGAAAGGGGCGGCGTTCCCATCGTCCGAAAGATTACCCGTTGACGTCCGCAGAAATTCTCCTCGCGAAAGGAGTGCAGAATGATGTTGCAAGGTGGGCGCCAGCCTGATCAAGTCAGAGGGAATCGGACAGTCATTTGAATTTACAATGTTTTTTCTGGTGGCGGTCGATAGCGCAAATCATCATATGCGCAAAAAAGAAAGCCATAGGGTGGGTGTAATACTCCCACATAGGAATGCGTTACTCTATAAGTGGCGTTATATCGCTGTGTTGGAGTGGGAGCATTACACCCGTCTGTTATGATTGCCGGTGGGTCGCTGCGACCGTTCCAAATCAAGCATCTTTATATGATGTCTCAGAGCGTCTCGGGAGATGCCCAGGATTCGCGCGGCTGCAGAAACGTTCCCCTTGCAACGCCTTAGCGCGGATGAAACCAGCTCGCGCTTGGCCGTTTCCAGGGCTTCGTTGAGGTTGCGCCTGCCCGATATGCTCACGGAAACCGGGATTTCCTTTTCGTCGACGATCTCATCTGTTCTTCTCTTGGGAATATTTATGTCGTCAGGTCTGATTATATCGCCTCGACATAATATAAGGGACCGCTCCAGGATGTTTCTTAGCTCCCTGACATTGCCCGGCCAATGGTATTTCATGAGGATATCCAGAGCCGTATCGTCCAGAATCGGGGGACTGGGTCTGCCGAATTTTAAGGATAGGGTCTGAAGTATGTCGGAAGCGAGAAACGGCACATCGTCCTTTCGTTCCCTTAACGCAGGCACATGGATTGCAAAGACGTTCAGACGGTAATACAAATCCTGTCTGAACCTTCCCGCGGAGACCTCACCCTCCAGGTCTCGATTGGTAGCCCCAACCAACCGGGCGTTGACTTTTATCGTCTTCTCGCCTCCCACCCGGGTAAACGATTGTGTGTCCAAAAACGTCAGGAGCTTGGCCTGGAGTTCCTGTGAGAGCTCGCCTATTTCGTTTAGTAACAGGGTGCCGCCTTCAGCCATTTCCAGCAGGCCGCGTTTGCGACCCGTGGATCCCGTGAATGACCCGCGCTCGTGACCGAAGAGTTCGGATTCTGCCAACGAGGCTGTCAAAGCCGCGCAATTTATGGCGAAAAAGGGACCACCTGCGCGTCTGGAATGATCATGGAGATACTTGGCCAAGAAGTCTTTTCCACTGCCGCTCTCTCCGAGAAGCAGAACAATGCTTTCACTCTGGCCGGCCAACCGGATTTGTTCCAAAGCGGCTTCCATAAGGGGGGAGTTGTAACGATCGGATGGTCGGGCGCAGCGTCGCTCCAGGGCTTTCCGTTCGGTGACATCGCGGGCGATTCCACAGATGCCTATAATTTCACCGGAGGAGTTGTACATAGGAACTCTAACGCACTGAAAAACTTTGGAAACGCTTCGTGTGGTCAAATTGTATGATGCCTCCACGATTTGTCCTTGAAGCACGCGGCTTTCCAAATCCTTTATGTACGCAACTTCCTGTTGGCCGTAAATATCATCGCCCGTTTTCCCGATGACATCCGACTCCAGGAGATCCAGCGCCTTTAAGAAGGCTGGGTTGACGTGGGTAAAACAGAAATTCCGGTCTTTGATGAAAATAAGGTCTTGAGCTCTCTCAAAAACGGCCCTGAATCTCTCTTCACTTTCGGCTAGAGCGTCTTGAGCCGCTCTTTCATCCGTTATGTCCTCTACAATGGCTTGCACTCCGTTTGTCCGGCCGGATGTGTCCAAAGTGGGCACCATGTGCAATCGCAGCCATATGGACCTCCCCAGCTTGCCTATATAAGGGCACTCGAAGACTCTTTTCCCTTCCGACTCGATACAGCGATGAATCTCGTCGGATACGCCGGCCATTAACAGAGCCGGAAACGAGAGGACATTGAGATCCGGCAAATTGTCGGAAGAAGAGCTATCGGATATGTCCAATGTATTTAACAAATTGGAATTCGCTTTGATCACTTGGCCGCTCACGTCGCACCAGATGATCCCCAGAGGGGCATTTTCGACCAGCATTCTGTACCGTGATTCACTCTCCCGCAGCTTTTCTTCGGCCTTCTTGCGTTCGGCGATTTCGCGCCTGAGTTGATCGTTTCTCATGGCGAGTTCAGCCGTGCGTTGCGAGACCCGAGCCTCAAGGTAGTCGTGAGCCTTCTGTAGGGCTTCCTCAGCCCTCTTGCGCTCGGTGATATCACGGTGAATTACGATGCTCTCGCTGATCTTGCCGTCTCTGCCCAAGAGGACTGAAGTCCTGAGCTGAATATCCAGGACTTTTCCGGCATTGGTCTTTCGCTTTGTCTCAAACAGCACCCTTTCGCCTTCAAAAGTCTTGCGCCAGGCCCTGAGTGTCCTTTGTAGCTCCTCCTCAGGCACGAAGTCGATAGACCCGCTTAACACCTCGTCTTGGGACCATCCGTACAGTTGGGAGAATCCATCGTTTACGTAAGTGGCTTTACCTTGTGGGCTGTATGCGACCACGCCGTCGGGGATAGCGTTGATTAAATTGAGATATCGGGCTTCGCTTTTCTTGAGCGCTATTTCAGCCCTTTTTCTATCCGTAACATCCCGCGCTACAGACTGGATCTCGACTACATTTCCCTCTGCGTCGAATGCGCCGTTGAAAGTCCAATTTATCCAGCGGTATTCAGAGGACGGCGCCTGAACCTCATGTTCGCATTTGAACACAGGTTGGTCCGGTTTCAACAGTCTCATCCTGGTCAGGATTTCCTGGGCATGTTCCTCGGATATGAAATCGAAAAAGCTTTGACCGATCAACTCTTCCGCGGACTTGTCGAGAAACCGGCAATAAGCGGTGTTGACGAAGGTAAGTGTCCCGTCGAGTTTGAATCTGCTGACCGGATCTGTCTGATCCTCCACAATCTGCCTGTACCCGCGCCTCACTCTGCCTTAAGACCGCCTCCATCTCTTTCTTGTCTGTAATATCCCGATTAAAGGCTCGCCTTCCGAGATACTGCCCATTCTCCGCATAAACCTCGCGGGAAGTATGCTGAATCCAGCGGGTGCCGCCGGAGCGATCAACTATTCTAAATTCAAGAGATGTTGGTTCAGGATCTGATACCGTAGGAGGATTATGAAAGTGACTCGTAATCGCCGGTCGATCCTCAGGAACCACAAGTTCTTCCATCAGCTCGGGACGTTGCATGAAATCCGTGGGGCCGTAGCCGGTGATGGGTTCACAAGCCTCAGAAACATATAAGAGTTTTCCTTGCGCATCGATCCAATATTCCCAGTCGCATGCGGAATGGAGGAAAACACGGGACATCGCTTCCGATTTCGGCGAGGATTCTTCCAAATCGGCGAATTGGGCCTGACTGAAAACAAACTGTTGCTCGGCGCCTTCCTTCGTGTGGAACGGTTTTGAAACACAAGCGCTTAAGCCGTCATTTTCGCGTAATTCCAGATCGTCCGAGCTGAAGGTCAAATCCTCGGTTTTGATTTCCGATACAGGGGTCCCGAGGCGTGTGGTCGAGTCCAATATATCCTCCATACTTTTTGATACCAGTGTTCACCGGAGCAGGCGGGAGGACTTGCTCTTCGGAGGAATGAAGCGGTCTAATTTCGCTTTAATGTATCATGGTTAGCGGTTTGTGACAAGGACGCAAATCCGTGGTCGTGTGTTCCAGGACAAGGTGGAGCCTCCAAGCGCGAGTTCTCAGGCTCCAGCCCGCGGACGAGAAAAAGTACAATCCATTTACTCTGTTCGACGCTTCCCGTTCAATCCTGATCCAGAATTTCCCGAACGGTCCTGAGCAAGTGATTGACCTCAAAGGGTTTGGTGAGGAAGGCCTTGGCGCCGACCTTCAGGAGTTCGTCTTTGCTTGCTTGATCCGAGTATCCGGTCATGATGAGAATCCGCGATTGCGGGTCGATCTCAAGAAGTCTTGTAAGACATTCTCTCCCTCCCATGTGGGGCATTATTAGGTCCAGAATTATCAGAGAGATGGCGCCCCGTTCCTTTGAATACAGATCCAACGCCTCTCGTCCATCAGAGGCCGTAAGAACCTGATAACCGGCGTTTTCGAAAAGGCCGGCAACCAAGTCTCTCACGAGTTCCTCATCCTCAACCACCAGGACCGTCTCGGTTCCTCCTCGTATCTCACGCTGTTCCGGAACGGGTTCGAATGGAGCTGTCTCCGGCATGGCCGGAAGGTGGATCCTGAAAGTAGTCCCCTGATCGACGCTGCTTTCGCACTCGATGTGACCGCCATGTTCTTCTATGATCCCGTGGACCACCGCCAGTCCCAGGCCTGATCTGTTCGCCAGACCTCTGGTCGTAAAGAAGGGCTCGAAAATGCGAGACAGCGTTGCTTCGTCCATTCCATGACCCGTATCTGAAACAATGAGCTGCACGTAATCATCGGCCTTGAGCCCCGGATGTGTTCTGCAATATTCGGCGTCCAGAGCGCAATTGTTTGTTTCAATGGTCAAGCTGCCTCCGTCCGGCATAGCATCCACCGCATTGAGCACGAGGTTTACAATTATCTGCGCCACCTGGCTTGCATCCGCCTTAATTTGCTGCAGACACGCATCCAACTTCAAATCGAACACTACATTGGTCGGTAGCGTCCGAGAGATCAACTTCACCGTCTCATTCACCTCGTGGTTCAGGTTCAGACTCTCCATTCGACTGTCTGAACTTCTTCCCAAGAATCGGAGCTTTCTAACCAGTTCCGCGCCTCGTGCGCATGATGCGGCTATTTTACGGAGGACCGGATAGTCGGGATCTCCTTCCTCTTTCTCGCTCAGCAGAATATCGGTGAACCCGGACTCAATGGCCAGTAAGTTGTTGAATTCGTGGGCGATGCCTCCAGTCAGAGTGCCGATTGGTTCCATTTTCCGGGCCTGAAGGATTTGCTCACGTAGGGCCTTGGGTTCAGTAATATCCACAGCGAAAAACAGTAAAGCCGGTTGTCCCTGGTAAGTCGTTTCTTTCGGCCATACGGCTAGATCGACCGCCTCTCCGCTTTCCTTTAGACCCTTCGTCTCGAAATAGGGAGGGCGGGGTCTGCCGGTCAGTCTATCGGCCCTTCTTTGGAGAATCATCTCCCTACACTCGGATGCAATAAACTGCTCCACCGGTTGTCCTACAAAGTTGCTAAGAGTATCGCCACCCACGAGTGTCCTGAGCGCCGGGTTGACATAGGCTACTCTATCGTTCTGGATAATGCCTATCCCAATGGGCGATTCGTCGATGAGAAGCCTGTTTGTGGCTTCTGAAGCCTTTAATTCTTCTTCTGCGCATTTGCGTTTGGTGATGTCCCGACTTACTCCGCCCAGACCGATGAAGTGGCCCGCTTCATCCACAATCGGGAACTTGACGGTATCAAACCATCTCGTCTTACCATCCACGCCTCTGGTGGAATGCTCTCCACACGCCAACCCCCTGGTCCTCACAACCGTGTCATCTCCTTCACGCGTATAGGCGCCTAAGTCTCCCGGGATCAATTCGAAAAAGGTTTTGCCTATTATATCCTTTTGGGAGAGGCCGATCAGATCTTCACAGGCTTTGTTCACAATCAAGAGGCGACCGTCAAGGTCCTTGAAAAAGACAAGATCGGGTATTGCGTTGATGAGTCCGGACAGCCGAGCAAGGGTCACCTGCAGTAAATCCTCGGCTCGCTTGCGCTCTGTGATGTCGCCGGCGTATTCAATGACTCCTTTGGGTTTACCTGTCGCTTGATCCAACATGGGAAACGAATGGATTTCGAACCAGCCGACAGTTTCCCCTCCGGGGCCGATCTTTGGGACGACCTCGTGGCACGGGAGACCTGTAGCAATAGCTTTTTGAGACGGACATAGGACGCAGGGAGTCTTGCGCTTATGGTAGGCCTCGAAGCATTTCTTCCCGACCAACGGCATAGAATGGGGAAACCATCTCTCAATCGCAGGGTTGACCCGGACAATAGTCAGCTCGCTGTCCTGGAAGCTTATACCGTCTTGAATATGCGCGAAAATGTCGGAAAGTAGTTGCTCGCTTTCCTGCAGGGCCCTTTCCATTTGATTGCGTTCGGTGAGATCAACCACCGATACCAGCACCCTTGAATAAGTTTCTTCAAATCCAGGCGCCGTTGACCACTTGAGAAAAACGTCGATTCTCTCACCCTGGAAATCGCGCTCTACCGACTGAGTCTGAAAATCTTTTCTGCCCTCGGCGATTGCGAGAACGTGCTTCTTGAAATCGCCCGACGACTCTTCAGAAAGCAGGCCCGGCAATCCCGCCGATAAGGCCTGTTTACCTTTGGCTTTGTATAGATTCAAAGAGGCCTGGTTCGCATCCAGGATTTTAACAGATGAGACACAGTTTGAGAGCTCTTCGGGGCGCTCCTCGAAATATCCTTGAAAATCATCGATCCCGGATTCTCTCAATTCGTCAAGGCGATTCTTGACGGTGGAAAAATCTCCTTCCCACAACGAGATCGGGCTGTGCTCGAATAACGCCTGGTATCTAGCCCGGCTCGCCTCAAGGTCCCCCTGTGTCCTGTCCCGTTCGTCCCAACTGCGGGTCAATTGCCTCGTTCCAATGCCCAGAGCGCCCAGTCCCAACAGCCATAAAGTCCCGCACCCGGCGAACACGGCGCCGATTTCCGAGTGGTAAGCAGCCCAAATGGGTTCCATGGGAACAGCCTCACTGATGCCCCCTCTAATGGAGCCGACTTTGTAGCCCTGTGCGGAATGACACTTGAGGCAGGATTCTTCCGTAATCAACGGGCGCATCAGTCGCATAAACGGTTTACCGTCCATGATCTCGACGGAGCTGTATTCCTTTTCGCCCCTGATGAACGAGTTGAGAGCTGCGGTTTCCCAAGAATCCGGAGCGTTTTCCGGTCGTATCGGCTGGAGGCTGGTAATGTGCCCAAGTATCATGTTTCGCTGACGTTGCAGACCGTGGACCATCCTGGTCATGTACGCCGGATTGATGAGAGTCAGGCGAAGTCCTCCGGTGGTAACGACATCTCTATTAGGCGTCTTCAGGTATGGATTGGGCTGGATCTTATCTGTGATAGGGACGTACACTGCGCCGGTCTCGGCGTTCCAAAGACGGTAGACCAGATCCTTCTCGTGGGCTTCCCTTGCCTGGATACGGGCCTGATCCATAGCATCGGTGCGGAGCCGATGTGACTGCCATCCCACCGACACGGCAACGAACGCAGTCCACAAAATCGCCAGCGCAACAGAGAAGCGTTTGAGTCTTGAAGACTCCCATCCCCTGCGGTGATCGGACATTGGCTGTCTCCACATCGTAAATCGGCAGTACCATCTTTCCCGCGCAAACGCCTGATACAGCTTAGCATAATGTTTAGCATATTGAAATTCCAATGTTAACTATACTGGATAGGAAAGCTCCATTTACGCGAGGCGGATTGCTTCCCCCGCTGAAAGCGGGGCGCAATGAGATGCCAAAGTGTCTTTGCCGGGAGCGAAACTACGAAGCAATATCCAAGATTGTCGCTCACGCATGAAAGATTACCTGGATAGATATGTGAACATTGCGCTTGACTGGGAACCCGATGGGAAGATACGCTGAACGAACAGGCTAAAGCAGTATAGTGCTCCGCGTTGAAAGTTGCGTCGTTTTTCACATGGGCAGAGCGATAAGGTTGTCATTGCGAGGGCATCGAAGCAATCTCTAATCGCAAATAACAGGGATTGCTTCGTCGCTTTGCTCCTCGCAATGACATAGTTGGGTTTTGTACCTTTGAAGCAATACTTTGATCGATCACCGAGCTGAAACTCTCCGAAAGGGCAAGACCGGTGTCTGATTCGGCATGGTGAGGAGGTTTCATTGAGAATTTCCCAGAAAATACTTGTAGCTCTCTTGGTCGCATTGTCGCTGGTTTTCGTTTTGCTGCAAACGGTCCGGTGCGCTTCACCCGCTCCCGAAAGCGGAGCCGCCGCCCAGTCTGTTAACGCATTCGCCGTGGATTTGTATAAACAAATCCGAAAGCCCGACGGCAATCTGATCTTCTCGCCTTACAGCGTTTCCATGTGCCTTGCGATGGCCTACGCCGGAGCACGCGGCAATACGGAATCGCAGATGGCCAAAGCGTTGCGTTTCGGCCTTGACCAGCCAAAGTTGAATGAAGCCTTTGGGGCTTTGAATGCTCAGATTCTAGCCGCGGGAAAAGATAAAGCCGTTGAAATAAACGTTGCGAATGCCCTGTGGGTGGAAAAAACATACTCGTTATTAAACAAATACCTGGAATCTGTTCGGATCAATTACCAGGGCGGTGTTGAACAGCTCGATTTTCTGCACGGTCCCGATGCCGCCAGGAAGACAATCAACATCTGGGTTGAAAAGCAAACCAAGGACAAGATCAAGAATCTCCTCGCTCCAGGTACGATATCGGCGGATACTCCGCTCGTGCTCACAAATGCGATCTACTTCAAGGGGGCATGGCAGTCCCCGTTTCGAGAGAAAATAACAAGGGAAGATCCTTTCACCCTGCTCGGCGGCAAGGAAATCAGAGTCCCCATGATGCGCCGGAAGGATTCCTTCCGTTATGCCGAAGAACAGGATTTGCAAGTCCTCGAGGCGCCGTACAAAGGCGGTGAATTTGCTATGATCGCGCTACTCCCTGCGAAGCAAAAACGCCTTGAAGATTTTGAACGCTCAATAACGTTTGATAGACTTAATCAATGGACTCGAAACCTCCAAATGCGGCAAGTCGAGGTGTACTTGCCCAAATTCAAGATGACTTCAGGGTTTCCCTTGAAAACAGCGCTCACCGGACTGGGGATGACCGACGCGTTTTCGCCCAAGGCGGACTTCTCGGGAATGACTCCCAAGAAGTCCCTTTTCATTGGAGACGTTGTGCATAAAGCCTTCGTGGAAGTAAATGAGGAAGGGACGGAGGCTGCCGCAGCGACGGCCGTTGTGATGGAAACAGCGCTGCCGCCTAAGAAATTGCCCCCGGTCCCTGTGTTTCGAGCGGATCATCCGTTCTTATTCCTCATTGTGCATAAGCGGTCAAATTGCGTCCTATTTTTTGGGAGAGTGACAAAGCCGTGAGCTGAGAGGATTTATAGAGGAGAGGGAGTGCGCATGAGGAAGGGGCACTATATCTATTCACAATGGTGAACCGGCTTTTCGTCCTCGGAAAACCTTCGGGATTTCGACAATGCTCGCAAGGGGTCGGACCTAATACAAGGCGCACTCTCCCAGCGGGAAAAACTTGACATGGAAATAGCCGAGCAGATACAACATAATTGTAAAGATCTCCAACTGCGGGACCGAAAGACGGGAATTCACCGGGGAGAACCTGGGAGGCTGCGACGAACGGACGCTGTTTTCGGCTCGGTATGAAACTTTGACCTTACCACCGTGTCGGAAGAGTAGCGGCGTCCGGGTTCCCTGAAGATTTCTCAAGCCACAACCCACGGCTCGCCTTTGCGCGGAGGGAGCGCGAGCCCAAACGAGACACAAAAGGAGTCGTCATAATGCCGAGATACGTGATTGAACGCAATTGGCCCGGGGCTTCGAACATGTCCGAAGAAGAGATTCGGTCCTTTTCTCAGAAATCCAAAGACGTTCTCGAGGAATTGGGGCCGCAGATTCAGTGGCTGGAAACCTATCTGACCGATGACAAAATGTATTGCCTGTTCATCGCGCCCGACGCCGAAATCATTAAGAAGCACGGTCAAGAGGCGGGATTCCCGGTAGACGTAATTGAAGAGGTCAAGAAAATAGTCGATCCCACCACTGCGGAGCTGTGATCGCTTGGCCGCTACCTTGAAAGAACCGGGATACGAATGCCTTTATCGGTTTGGCCTCGCCAACCGTGGGCTCCGCCCATGGCTACTCAAGGGGACTCCCCCTACCAGGGGAGACAACGAGAAGCCGATGCGTCGCCATATTGAAAGTTCTTGAAGGGAGGTCTGGAGGGAAACTTCTTTCAAGAATTTTCTCTCCAGCCTCATTTTCATAGGAACCCCCACGACCGCGGGCGGCCACAACGAATCATGAAAATGCCTTAATTTGTTCGTTGCGCCCGTTTGTTCGGGAATGACGGCCCGTAACGTCGCCATATTGAAAGTTCTTGAAGGGAGGTCCGGAGGGGAACTTATTTCAAGAAGTTCCTCTCCGGGGACATTTTCATAGGAAGGTTGCGCGCATGCGGAACAAGAAACCCATACCGGACAAAAGCAAACTGGACGCGGTCGTCGCTGCGGCCCAACGGGACCGCGAGCAGCGGTCCACAATGTACCGCGATCGAGCCCTGAAGTTGTTCCCGCATATTTGTGGGCGCTGCGGACGAGAATTTGAGGGCAGGAGACTGAAGGAACTCACCGTCCATCACAAGGATCACAACCACGAGAACAATCCTCCCGACGGCAGCAACTGGGAGCTGCTGTGCGGCTTCTGCCACGACATGGAGCACCAGCGTTATCTTGAGGAGGGTGAGGAACAAGGTGGGTCGCAAGCAGGACGAGATTCTCCGGCCTCGTACAAACCATTCGCCAATCTCAAAGATTTACTTGTAAACAAGAAGTAGAAGCTTCCGGCGGTTTTCTCCGAGGGCCGGAAGAAACACCGGAAGCCATTCAAGCACGCGATGAATAGACGGATCGTTCCTTGGAAAAGCCACAACCGAGGGAGAGATCTTGACCTCTTGCCCGGCGCCCCCCTTCAAAAAAACCTAATATATTGGTGTCTTAAGGGGGTCGCAATCGTGCTTTGAGCAGATCCCTCAGCTTCTTTTGATGAGGTAAGCTTTAGCGACCCACAGGATAGCGTAACGGCACACGCCCTCACATTGGCGTCATGATTAGAGTTTTTTGAATGAGGGTCCGGGACATGGGCGCTAACTTAAAGATGCGTTATGACCAGCGCCGTCATTCCCGCGCAAGCGGGAATCCAGTGTTTTCAATACGTTCTGGACCCCCGCTTCCGCGGGGGCGACGTAATTTTGCTGATGCTAATTAGCTGAAATCACCTCAGATAAACTCAAAAGTTAGCACGTGTATGAGAGTCCGGGAGGAAACTTTTTTGTACAAAAAGGTTTCCTCCCGGTGAACGCTTACAAGACTTTTTCACCGAGATAGCCCTCGGCGTGAAGGGTTCGGCTGGACGGTGAACGAGCGCATGTCCGGTCTTGTGGCTTACCACGCTTGATGGATTCCAGCCGGTACCGGAAACGCCTCGCTGTCCCAGATTTCCGGACCGTAAAAGAAATCTTCCGGGTCCGGCTCGCCTGCCTGCTCAGCGACTTCACAAACCTCTTTGATGATGCAGAAGTCGGTGTTTTCCAGCAAAGCTTTGCCGATAGGGCAATTATCCAGATGCCGGCATTCGACACACCCCCAGACATCATCCACCTGTAAGTTTTGCATTTTTTTCATTGTGGCGCCCTCGAAGGTATTATTGTCTGCCAAGGCTCCGGCGTCAGGCTGAGAATCTGCCATGCGCAAGTCCCGAATCTAATCGTCTAGACCTTATGCGTGTTCGTGACATGTGTCCGACGACCGCACAATCTCAAAAGCCTAACTGATTAGTCGAAAAGCCGTAGGGAATTGCCCGCAACGGAGATCCTGCTCTGAACACGAATTGACGTGTCGCTCGTAGCTAATAATTGCTCGAACCACAAGCCACACTATTTGCCCATACACAGTAAGAGCATTTCCTGTGCCATTTGGTTCTCTAAATTTTAAATAAATATATCAACCTGGAATGATTGCCTATTTCTAAAGACAGATGTGGCCGAGACGCCGGCAAGGCAGGGAGTAGCCGCCAGACTATGGCGTCCATACCATAGGACCGCCCCCGTCGACGGTTCAGAATTTGGGGATCAGCCCGGATGGCTAACCGGAATACTTCTTTCGTGGGCGAAGCCCTAACCATGGGCTCGCGGACAAAATTCCTTTGCCCCTTGTGAGTGGATCGTCCTAGATGCTAAAATCGCGAAAGATACCCTTGAACACTGCGTCGGGCCATATCCAAACGCGAACTGAGATAGGAGTAAAGCCATTGTTGGCCTCCAAGCCCATAATCAACGCCAAAGACATCATCGACGATATTCGCTCCGGTCTTGATGACGCGGAACTGATGCGCAAATACAAGCTCACGTCAAAGGGGCTTCAAAGCGCTTTCACGAAGCTCATAAACAATCGTCTCATGACGGTGGACGAAATCTATGGTCAACGCAGGTCGGAGGATGAAGACACAGTCATCATCGACGACATGACCCTCATCCAGAAACACTTTCTGACCGTCACGGCCCCAGTGTGCGAGGCCGGCAAACCGGAAATCCAGGGGAGATTGCAGGAAATCACGGAGAGGGGGCTGACGATCTCCGGCATTGAAAGCAGAATCGGCGAAGTGAAGTCTTTTGTCGTGCCTTGCCAGGAATTTCTCAAGATCAAGGAGATTATCTTTGAGGCCAAGTGCTTGTGGGCAAAAAAGAAGAGGGCCGCGAAGGAGTGGTCCGCCGGCTTCCAAATTACGCAAATCGACAAAAAGAACCTCGCCAATTTGAGGGAATTGGTTAGGGTGTTAACCCTTGGATGAGCCTGCTAGTCAGGCATTGGTGTGAATCCGTCCGGCCGCGTCATGCCACGCTTTTCGAGTATTTTAGAGAAATCGTCGGACAGCAGTGTCTTGATTAGCGTATCTCGAACCTTCATTTGCCTCGGCGTCCAGTCTCCCTTGATCGCCACAACAAATCGCACTCCAATTATCGTGCCCTTGAGCGGCTGAGGATCTGACACCGTCCCGCCCAAAGGAACAATGTCAAACTTTTCCGGAAAAGTCTGCTTTATATAAAGCCCCAAATGGTAAAGAATGAGACCGGCGTCTCCTTTACCCAGAGCCACGGACCAGGGAACGTCGCGGTGATGAATGCGGGGGCCGGCCAACCACTTGTGAGGATTTTGACTTTTCCCGTTGAACATAACGTCGATCAACTTCCGGGCCGTCATGTCTTTTGGAGCATTGGGGTCGTTTTCCGCGATGTTGTGAATTGAGGTCGCATAATTGCCGAAGGCCCCAGGTTCAAGCGTGGGGTTGGGAGACACGTATTGGACGTCCCCGCGGCCCAAATCCCATACACTCTGAATGCCTTTGGGATTTCCTTTCTTAACGAGTATAACCGACCCGCGGTCCTTATAAAGGGGATGGGCAGGGCCGTCGGTGTATCCCGCCTGTTCCAAACGCTTGACCACTTTTTCCGTGGCGACGACAACCTGCGGCCACACCGAGGCGTAAAGATTGCCGAACTGAACGGCCCCTTTTTCGATTTGCTGAAGGGCGATCGGAGGGCTGGTGGTATAATACCAATTGTTGAGCGGCCGGTCGGCAAACTTGGCAAGGAATTTCGGCCAAATATCCCTTAATGCAGGGTAGTAGTTTCCCTCGGTGGAAAACACCAGGTCGCACGACGAAATCCCGGCGTGAAAATCATGGAGAATATTGGAGGTTGGATCGTTGAGGTTCGGGGTAACGATTCCATTGTCATAGGGCCATTCGAGGGTTTCCGGGGCGTCTATTACCGGTTTTCCTGTGATCGGCTGCATTTGGGCAATAGCTCCTGTGGTAAGAATCAGGGGCGCTATTATGGCAAGGCTGAGCCCCACCAGGCGGGACAAGCTTATCATCCTCGACCTCCATGGAATAAAAGAGTTTCGGCAAAAGAAAAGATCCCCTAAACCCCTACTTGACGGCTATCCCTTTGAAAAATGTGTAGCAAAACACGCCATCGTCTTCAGCGGTCCTGTACAGGTCGTCAATGCCCTTGCTCCATGTTTTCTCGTCTATCAATCCCAGGCTAATCGCCTGATCCTTGACCCCTTCAACCATGGCGGTAAAGGTGTTTTTGGTGAATCCCTCAACCAGTTCCGGTCTGGATGAGTCAACATAAACCATCCTGGGGGAAACCCGAACGTTTTTGAATCCCGTTTCCTTTAGCAGCGGATACAACTGGCGGCCGATGAGGGCGTTCCCTTTTAGTCTCGCCTGCGCTTCGATCAAGCAAGACACAGCCCGCATAGCCTCTTCGCTGTGAGGATGAAAGTAGGTGGAACCGTGGTCTCCTTCGATCACGGTGATGGTTCCCCCGTCTTTGAGGACGGATTTGAGGCTCTTCAGGGCTTCCAGCGGCGCGGACAAGTGCTCAAGGACGAAACACACGAAAATATGATCAAATGTCCCTTCGGGATATGTCAAATTAAAGATGTCCCCTTGCTCGAAGGTTACGTTCCGAATTCCTTCCTGCTCGATCAAGGCTGCGGCCTTGGCCAGAGAAGTTTCCGAAACGTCAACGGATGTAAATCTCGCTTGGGGGCTGTTCTTAGCGAGAATTACCGATTGAGCCCCGACTCCGCAGCCCGCTTCCAGAATGTGGCTGCCGGCAGGGTAGAGGGTGTCTCCGTGTAATAGGTTGGTTAATGCGTTGGCCTGATCGAAAAGCCTCTCGTTTTCTCTCTCCTGATAACCGTGAACATATCCTTCTTTCAAGTGAAAAATTCCTCCTTTTGGTTTCAGCTAAAGCTGGTACCGAAGCGGCTTTGGGTCCAGCTTCCGGCGGGCATGGAATTGGTCCGATCCGCCGGCGCGACCTAGAATTTTAAAAAAATAACGCAGCCCTTTGATACAGATGGTTATCGTCGTCTTTTTTGTCCAGCGCGCTTAAAGGACTGAGGTAAGGATAACCTTCTCCCTGAGCCGCTGTTACTGGAAGCTAAGGCAAATTCAAGAGCGTGGTCGGGAACCGGTTCCGTACTAAGTGGAGCCGAAATAATACGGAGCGAATCTCCTTTATCTGTGCTAATCTGCCGGAAGGCATTGTTCTGAAAATTAACCGCAATAAATCCGAAATAATTTCGATGGAAGGGAGATAGGGGTATGTCCGCAAGGGGCTCCTGTATTCACGGCGGCGTACGGAAGGCCGGTCTAGCGCTCATTCTGGTGATTGCATCGGCCCTATGCCCTGAGTTGTCATTGGCTGTCGAGGAGAAGGAGGACTTATTAATAGCCGCTGTTCGCAATGGCGAACTGAACAAAGCCGCTGCCTTTCTGAACGCGGGCGCCGATGCGAACACCAGAGACTCGGAAGGTCAAACCTTACTCATAATTGCGGTTGAGAAAGGCTCTCTTGAAACAGTGAAGCTGCTTCTGAAGAAGGGGCGCCCAGGTTAATGCCACCGGTTCAAATGATGAAACGGCGTTTGATATCGCTCACAGGAATGAACACAAGGCGATTCGGAAGGTGCTCAAAGCTCGCTGCGGCGAAACCGGGGAGGCCTTACGTATTGCCAAATTCGCGGATCGTGGGCGGAATGCTCTGACGATGGCCCAGTCGATGGGGAATAAGCAACTTGAGGAGCTTTTGATAGGTAGAGGAGCGAAGGAATAGGGGCAGCCGCGGCTCAAGATTGAAAGAACGGGGGTTTTGATCTTCTTGGGTCGATAACAGACGCCGAGCGTCGTCGTGTAATTGCCCACCAACCTTGTGGAGGTTAATGATGCGTAGACGTGGAATAATTGAATTCGTAGCAGGCCTGTTCACCCTGACGCTTATCTTATGTTCCATAACTTACGGGGATTCAGGTGGATCGCTTATAAACGCCGCCAAAAATGGAGAGGCTAAAGTAATCCAAGACCTTCTGGACAAGGGCGCCGATGTTGACTCCAAAGACGACCAAGGCGCCACGGCGTTGATGGTCTGCTGCCTCAACGGGCATACAGATGGGGCGAAACTCCTGCTGGAGGCGGGGGCGGATGTTGACGCCAAGGCCGCCAATGGCGTGCCGATATTGTTGGTAGTCGCGGTGCAGGGCAACGCCGAGATTACGAAACTACTCTTGGATTGGAAAGCCGATGTCGAGGCCACCGACAACACGGGGGTCACTGCCCTGATGGCGGCGTCCCATGAAGGCCACATAGAGGTTGCGAAGCTGCTCCTGGAAGGGGGCGCCGACGTTAATGCCAAGAGCAAGGATGGAGACACGGCGTTGCTGGCGGCGAACGTCAAAGGTCACACCGCCATCGCCGAACTGCTCAAAGCGCACGGCGCGAAGTAATTTGACCCTCTCCCTTTGTCGGGAGAGGGTTACACGAGTGCGAAATAGGGTTCAATTATGGTGAGTTTATTATGCCGGAAGTGTTGCGGATAAGTATGAACGTCTTGTCATCGAAGGAATTAGTGAAATGATTGCGCACAAAAATATCTTATGATCCTACGATCGAAAGGCGACGGGTTCCCCGGCGGTCCGGCTCAGCGTCGGAGACAGCTCCAGCCGAAGGGACCAGCTTCACGACGCCGGGCTTGGGGGTATCATTGTGTTTGTGCGTAAACGTGCCGTGCAAGCCGCTGAGACTTACCGCCGCAAGCACTCCCACTCCGGCCAAAACTGCCGTTGTCTCTGAGCGCCCCATGGTTTCCTTGAACCGCTCCGTATATATGTGATCCGGTCCGAGTAAGGCTTCCAGGCACTCGTGGGCTCGCACACGCCAATGCAGAAAAGCTTCTTCATCGAAGTCACTTTCGAGAACGTTCCAACCGGCTTCCACGAGAGCGTCTATTTTGCCTTCAATACCCATTACAGGTCTCCTTCCGTTTCAGGTTTGGATTTAATGAATGTCGTATTGTCTAAACTAGGTCCATTCGGTTCAGCGAAAGGGTTCCTCGAAATTATTTGTTTTCTAGTAAACAAATTACTCTATCCAATCCGGGAGGCCGGTTCCGAGCGGGACACTCCACCTGTGTCGTTCCCGAGACCGCGAAGATTTTTCATGGTGATAAAATCAGCTGCGGAGGGACTACTGCTTCCGGCCTTCGGATAAGTCGATGGTTTTGGAAAGCGACAAGTTGCGGGTAACCTGTCGCTTCCCCCCCTTAACTTACCCGAGACGAGCTCCAGTCTGAGCAAAAGGCGTTATGTAACCAATTGCCGGACTTGCTTAGAACTGCTGCATTTGTCGTGCCATGTTGCAGGTTGAAGCATAATTGGCGGAGAGGCGCTGAAATTACGGTAAGTTAAGGATGTGAATGGGTTGACTACGGGTGTGCCCAGAGGCAGGTGGCGCCGTGAGCTGGTGTCGGCAAAGACAAACCCTTTATGCTAAGTTTTGTGATAACAGCGGGTTGTATTTAGCAGTCGTGTCTAGAAATAGGACACGTCTCGCCAGCGTGTCCGGTTTTAAGAATCACGGCGGATCTTTCTGATATGTCTGTATAAAGTGTCGCGAGATATATCGAGGAGACGAGCGGTCTCTTTCTTGTTGTCGCTGCATAGCTTGAGCACTTCGGCGCAAAGAGACGCCTCCACTTCATCGGTTACCTCTCGAAGAGCTTTTCCGGGAACGTACCGGACAGTGTAGCTCCATTCCTGATCACTCTCCGGGCCTTCCGGCAGAGCGATATTGAATTCTCCGCCGGTCCAGAGTATTAGCGAGCGCTCCAGAACGTTCCTCAGTTCCCTCACGTTTCCGGGCCATGAATACCGGCTCAGGCAGGCAATGTGGCTTTGCCGAATAACCGGAATTTCGGCTATCTGAAGGTCCGCCGCTATCTTTGACATGATTTTGTCCACAAGGATGGGAAGATCTTCAAGCCTTTCCCGGAGAGACGGAACGGCGATAGGAAACACGCTGAGACGGTAGGTACAGCGGTTCAAGAAATCGGCCTGCGGACACCTCCTCCTTTAGGTCCCTGTGGGTAGCGGATATTAGCCTGGCATTAACCCGAATGCTCTTTTGACCTCCGACCCTCACGAAGGACCTGGTGTCGAGAAACGCCAGCAGTTTGGCCTGCAAAGTCAGATCAAGCTCGCCGATTTCATTCAGAAGGATTGTCCCGCCTTCGGCCAATTCCAGAAGGCCTCTTTTGCGTCCGGCCGCGCCGGTAAAGGCTCCCCGCTCATAGCCGAAGAGCTCGGATTCAGCAAGCGCTTTAGGGAGCGCCGCGCAGTTCAGCGAGAAGTACGGACCGCTTGACCTGTGGGAATGATCGTGTATCCAGCGCGCTAGATGGTCTTTTCCACTCCCGCTTTCACCTTGCAGGAGGACCAGACTGTCCGTATCCGCCGCTACCCTCGCCTTGCTCAACAGGAGGCGCATCGCTTGGGACAAATACTGTTCCTGCGTCTCCGGAGACTCTCCTGTCAGTCTCTTGCGTTCCGTCACATTACGAGAGATGCAACAAACTCCGATGATACTCCCCGCCTGGTTTTTCATTGGCACAAGTGTGTCGTGGAAAGTCAGCGGAACTCCGCGTACCCGTCTGGTCTGTTCGGTTTCCACCGACTCACCGGTCAGTACTCTTGCTTCCCGTTCAATCAACTGTTTAGCGGTTTCTTCGTCATAAATGTCCTCGGACCTCATCCCTACAATTTTGGCGGCCGGAAGGTCCAAGAGTTTACACATCGCAGGATTAACATGAGTGTATCTGAGGGAGTGATCCTTAATAAATATGGATTCTCCGGCGCTCTCGAAGACGGCTCGAAAACGCTCCTCGCTCTCCCTTAAAGCCGCTTCCGCGTTCTTACGGTCCGTAACATCATTAACCACTGAGAAAAGCAGGGTTTTACCCGCTACAACTATCGGGCCTGAGCACACTTCGACTTCCCGGACTTCTCCACTGGCCAGGCGATGCCGAAAGCCAAAGTATTTCAGTGGACCGGATTTAGCCTCCCGCATTCTCTGGGTTATCTCTTCGGTGGAGTCAACATCGATCTCAAATACAGTCTTTGTCTTGATCTCTTTCCTGGCGTATCCGTAAAATTTGCAGGCCCCAGGACTTGCGTCGCAGACTTTGCCCGTATCCGGATCGATTATTAACATCACCACGTGGTGATTGTCGAATATCGCTCTGAACAGCTCTTCGCTTTCTTTCAGAGCTTTTTCGGCCCGTTTTCGGGCAGTGATATCCAGTATACTGACCAGGGCCATAGGCTGTTGTCTTACAGTCACACGTGTGGAGGAAAGCAGGAAGTAGACTTCTTTTCTTGTCCCTCTTACAGAAAACGGCAGGCTCGCCTCGACTTGGTGGTGGTTGTGTCCGGTGTCCAGGGTATCCATGACAGTACGCCGAATCGGGCAGCTTTGACAACGCTGTCCAAACCCGCACCCATTTGGGTCATCCAACGAATTTAGGCACCGCAAAGCCTCTCCGCCGCGAAGGCCTTCCATGCCGGAAGACGGCCTGTCGGCGAATGTCGCCGCAGCGGCGTTGGCTTTGCGAACCCTTCTGTCCGAGTCCACAAGCATCATTATGAGGGGAGCGTTTTCATAAATCGCCCCCAACTCTTCTTCTTGCGCCCTTAATTCCTGTTCGGCCCTTTCGCTATCTCTTATGTGCCCCCATTCCCGGAGCGCCCTGTCAGCCGTGCGCGGCATATCGAGGAAAGCCGAATCCGACTTGACAACGTAATCCAAAGCCCCTTTCTTCAGAGCTTCAACCGCCACTTGCTCGGTCCCGTGACTGGTCATGACGATCAGAGGAACGAGGCCGTTGTTTTCATAGTCGGAGAAAAGATCTATGCCTTTTCCGTCCGGCAAGAGCAAGTCGGCTATGACTAAATTCGGTTCAGATTTGGAGATGTTTTCACGGGCTTCACGGAGCGTGCGGACTACTGTAACCTTATATCGGTTCCCGGCGCCTTCATCGAACGCTCGACAGATGAGTTCAGCATGCGCCTCTTCATCTTCGACTACAAGTATGCGTAGCGTCTCGGCAAAGACATTTTCATTCATCGTTACCGCCCACAGGTCAAGCCTGTTCACCGGGGTTAGCCTCGACGGCGGGGTTACGGTTCCAGGCCAGCCAATAGAAGCCTAAATCGTCCATCAACTGGGAAAATTTGGTAAAATCCACAGGTTTGACCAAGTAGCTGTTTACATGGCGATTGTACGCGCCGGTCATGTCCCTTTCGGACTCCGAAGTCGTAAGCGCTACGACCGGAATGTGGCGCAATTCTTCGGACGCTTTTATTTCCTCAAGCACCTTTAAACCGTCAACTTTAGGTAATCGCAAGTCCAACAGGATTACATGGGGTCGTGGGGAGGCGGAGGGACTGCTGAAGGCGCCCTTCTGAAAGAGGTAGTCCAGGGCGGCTTCGCCGTCTTGAACATGGAAAATTCTGTTGGCTACTCTGTGTTCTTCAAAACTCCGTATGATCAGCTCCGCGTGATCGGGGTTATCTTCCACCAGCAATATAATCAAGGGTTCTCCATTCACGTATTTTTTTACCTCCGTCGAGCGTTCAATTAATTCTTGTTGGGAAGGGCAAAGCAAAACACGCTTCCTTGGCCGATCCCGGCCGATTCGACCCAGATCCGTCCACCGTGTGTTTCGACAATTCGCTTGACGATCGCCAAGCCGATGCCGGTCCCTTCGGTGTCTTGCTCGAGCCTTTCGAACAGCTCAAAAATTTTGCCATGATATCTGGGGGCTATTCCTATCCCGTTGTCTATGATACGAACGACCGTCTCATCGGGTTTTCGCTGGGATCTTATTTCGACATGTGGATGTTTCTGATTTCCCATGAACTTGATGGCATTGTCAAGGAGGTTTTCCACAACCTCGCGTAGTCGGGCCGCATCGCCATACAATACAGGAAGGTCCTTGGGTATGTCCAGTTCAACCCCCGACTCGGCGATTCTACCCGCCAGAGTGTCTAACGACCCAGTTATCAACTTTTCGAGCGCGACTTCCTGTGGAGGATTCATGATTCGGCCGATACGCGAAAGTTCGAGTAGTTCGTCGAGCAACCGACCCATTTTTCTGACCGCGGCTTCGATACGAGCCGAGTCGGCCCTGAAGCGTTCCAGGTTGCCCGAGGTTATGTCCCGTTCCAGGTACCCCAGAAACCCCTTGATCGTTATCAAAGGACTTTTTAGATCGTGGGAAACGGTGTAAGTGAACCTCTCCAATTCCGCGTTCTTTGCCTCGAGGTCTGCGATAAGCCTCTCCCGCTCTCTTTCGTCGTGTTTTCTATTCGTAATGTCAAGGCAGTACTCGATGACCTGGATAACCCTGCCCTGAGAGTCGAAGATCGGGTGGGCATGGACTTCAACGGTCCGGGCGGCGCCATAAGAGTCGTAATGGGTGTGTTCAGCCATTGAGGGCCGGCCGGTCCTGCGAACCTCATCCAAAGGGCAATTGTGGTCTTTTGCGCCGCAAGGCTCGGTAAGAGAATGGGTAAGCGCATAACAGGTCGCGCCCGCGGAAGCTTTTCCGAGGCTAGCTGCGGAATTTGCCATTTTGATCGTGTAATCTTCAACGTTGATGACATAGAATGGATAACTCAGGGATTCTAATACGGTCGCCAGAAATTCGTTTTGCTCGCGAATCCTTTCTTCAGCTCGCGTACGATCGGTTATCTCTTTAGTCAGGTTTTCGTTGAGCTCGGTCAGGCGAAGCGTCCGGCTTTTAACCTGCTCCTCAAGGTCCCGACGCCAGTTCTGAATGCGTTCCACCATCGAGTTGAACGTCGCGGCCAAATTCCCAACCTCATCCGAACCGACCAGCGCCGCTCTGGCGGTCAAATCCCCTGATTCGACCCGACGGGCCGCAAGACTTAAATCTTGAATAGGGCGGGCTATTCGGCCCGCTATGAAAGTCGCCATAACCGAAGCGGCAAGAACTCCCAGTAGAGATATGAGGGTGGCATGGACATATCTTTGGCGTGTCGGTCCCAGGATTTCCGCCTGATCGACCTTGACAACCAGTCCCCATCCTGTGTCCGGCGTGACTCTAATATGGCGATAAGCGGCTAGAACCGGGACACCGCGATAATCACCGCTTTCTCCGATTCCTTCTTTTCCCTGGATAGCGAGCAGGGCGGGTTCAGCGGTAGTTTTGTATTCCAAGGGTTTGACACGAGTTCCATTCAGGAGCGCATATTTTGGCGACAGGAGAAGTCTCCGGTCCTTATCGACCAAGACGACGTCCTCGGTTTCTCCGATCCCGACGCCTGAGTACTCCAAGGGTTTTGCAAACTGGTCTTCGTCCACATACATAATTACCATGGCAAATGCTTTTGGGGCAGCGTCTCGCGAAGGCGCCGGTTCGTCGAGAATGGGATGTGAGACCAACAAGCAGGGTTTACCGGTCCCTTTAGACTTTGCAATCGTCACCGACACTTTGTCCCATGTTCCCGATGGTCCGGAAAGGATCTCGTCCTGCGAAAGTCGGGCGCCCAGATCTTGAACTTCAGTGGAAGCCATGACGAGCCCCGATCCCAGTTCGACCACTTGTATCTTTTGGTACAATTTATGGGACTCTGTTACGGCTCGAAGGGCGTCAGTCAGGGATTTACACCTTTGTTCCGTCAGCAATTCATTCCGGAGTTTATCTGCGGACGCCCCAAGGTTTGCGTTTTTGTGGACCAGCTCAAGAAGGTCTTCGGACAAACTCGCAATCTGTCTGCTCTCAGCAAGTGACGCTGCGTCGCTTTTTCGTTCGTCCAGCCAGATAAGTAACCGGTCTTTCTCGAGGTCCGCAAAAAGGCTTAATTGCCTCAGCACCTGTGTCCGGGCATCCCCAAATGATCCCTTATCGGAAGTCCACGGCATTCCGAATGTCCTAATTAGGCTGACTAATAGCAAAATAACTGTAAACAGAGCTCCGAAGCTTAGCGCCATTTTCGTGCGGAGACCGAAACGAATTGGGCGGGTTCCGTTTGAAAGGTTTTGACGGGCCGTGGTATCGGATGATGCGTCCTGTTTGGAACCTTGGAGTGGTTCAGGCGACATAATTATATCTCCTAATGGCCCGCTTTACAAATACGGAGCCAGGTGAGGCAGGTGCGGAAGTATTTAGGAATCGCAATACCATGTGGAAGACTGTAGCAAATGCGGAATGCAAATGACAAGGGCGGGGGAGTCTTAGACTGAGCACGGAGTGGCGTTCAAACTCACGCGGAGTCCAAAGCGTCTCTGACGGATTGAAGAAGCTGTTTCATGTTGTAGGGCTTTGCAACCCAACCTTTTGATGTCGTTTGAAGTCGATCTTTGGTCGCGTAATCCGGCGAAAAACCGGTCGCCACCAATATCTTTACATTAGGATCAACCTTGAGAAGTTCTTCAAGACACTGTTTTCCGTCCATTTCAGGCATAATCAGATCCAGTATGACGAGCGCTATGTCGTTCCTCCGCTTCATATATATTTCCAGGGCCCCTTTGCCGTTCTCCGCGTCAAGAACGCAATAGCCGGAGCGTTCAAGGATTCGTCTTCCCAGGTCTCTGACGTACTGTTCATCGTCCACCACCAGAATGGTCTGTCCTCCGCCTTTGGACGCAGGCTTATCCACGATTTTTTCAGGTCCGGCGCAATTTTCAAGGGCCGGAAAATAAATACTAAAGGTAGTCCCTTCCCCTGGTTTGCTCTCACAGCACAAGTGCCCGCCGTGTTGCTCTATGACGCCCTGCGCTACGGACAGCCCCAATCCCGTTCCCTTCCTTGAATTTAGTTCCTTGGTGGTGAAGAATGGATCAAATATCCTGTGCAATGTATGTTGATCTATACCTCTGCCCGTGTCCGACACAACGAGCACTGCATAGCGCCCAGGAATGGCGCCTTGACGGGACCGGCAATACTCTTCATCCAAAGCCGTCGCGCGAGTTTCAATGGTCAACTTTCCCCCTTCCGGCATGGCTTCCGAGGAGTTCAGGGCAAGATTCATGACAATTTGATCGACTTGGGCGGGGTCTGCGTTAATCATTACCGGTTCGTCCGCCAAGCGAAGTTCTATTTCAACCATCCTGGGCAAAGTTCTTGACAACAGCCTTTCCACCTGCTCGATTCGATGATTGAGATTGAGGGGGACGGGTTTCATGTCAGACTTCCTGCTGAACGCCAGCAAGCTCCTGACCAACTCCGCTCCTTTCCGTGCGGTGAGAATTACCTTTTGAAGGTCCTCAAAAGAGGCGTCCTCCTTATTTTTGTCGATCAGAAGAAGCTCAGAATACCCTTGGATTATGGTGAGCATATTGTTGAAATCGTGAGCGATGCCCCCAGCCAAGGTTCCGATGGCTTCCATTTTTTGGGCTTGCAGCAGTTGGCGCCTCAGCTTTTCTTGTTCTCGCTCAGCAAGCTTGCTCTGGGTAACATCGCGAGCCATACCCCCGAGACCAATGATTCTTCCGTCGCCATCATGGACGGGGAACTTCATCACATCAAACCATCTCGTTCTTCCCTCCCTGTCGATCAAGAGTTGCTCCGAATGGTCCGGGGTGGCAGCGGAAAGAACGCGTTCATCGCTCTCCAGCGTTTGCTCGAAGATTTCAGGTGTGGACAATTCCCTGACAGTCTTTCCAATTATGTCCTTTTCTCCAACCCTGCGAATTTTTCATAAGCCTTATTCACGATCAATAGGCGGCCACCCCAGTCCTTGAAGAATATGACGTCCGGGACAGCTTCCACAAGGCTGTGAAGACGGGCAAGAGTGGCATGCAATTCGCTCTCAAGACGTTTGCGTTCGGTAATATTGACGACGTATTCGACTACACCTGTGACTTTGCCTGTCCGTTGGTCCACTAGAGGAAAGGAGGAGATGTCAATCCAGGCGAGGATCTGGCCGTCACGACCCGTTACATTAGCCTCTTTATGGGCGCTCTGAGCCGTCCTAAGCGCTTGAAGACTCGGGCAAGCTTCGCAGGGGACGTCTAGTCCATGGTAAACCTTGTAACACTTCTTGCCTTTCAGCGGAACAGCGTTAGAAAACACTCGAGCCAAGGCCTGATTGACTCGGACGATGTTGAGTTCGGCATCCAGGACACTGAGGCCTTCCTGAATGCTTTCAAAGATGTTGGCAAAAAACTGTCGGCTCGCTCGCAAGTTCTCCTCGGCCAGTTTGCGATCGGTGATGTCCCGGGCGATAGTTGAAGCGCCAATGATGTCACCGGCGGAATTCCTAACCGCGGATACAGTCAAGGACACTTGGATCAGGCTGCCGGCCTTGGTCTTGTGGCCGGTTTCATAAGAGTCGACACGAGCGCCGTCCCTGATTCGGCTCAGGATTTTCGATATATCATACCGAGGATTTGACGGGTCCAGTATTGCAATAGAGCGTCCTATCACCTCATCCGCCGTGTAACAGTAAATTCTTTCAGCTCCGGTGTTCCAGGTGAGGATGAGACCGTCACAACTCATCCCTATGACAGCGTCATCCGCATTACGAACAATCGCCGTTAAGAAATCGTCGGCTGAAGTAGCCATGACTTGTCCCTCCGTCCAGGCCCCACGGGCGGATAGTTCATTTCTCGATTCTCCGTGGTTTCCCAATTCTAACAATTCGGGCCGGTGTCAGAACGACTCAGCGCGCGTTTTGCCTCGGAGAAGGAAGAGCAAGGCCCTCTCCGGCGACTTCCCCATGCTAATTTTAGGGAGGAGCCGAGCCGATGACGTTACTTAATGAGATTCAGTGTAGTTTCATTGCTTCCTAAGTCCTCTGGAGATACATTTTTCGTGCCAATAGTCGTAATCAATTGATGTGAGTCGATTTTCCGTAATAGTTCACAATAAAGAGTTTCGCCGCCGACATGTTGCGCGTGTTCGGGCAAATGGGAGCGTAATTCACGCTCAGCCTTCCTGGGGACGAGTATCTGTCCGAGGAGGCATAACGGCCAATAACATCGTCAACGGGACCTAAGCGCCGCGCTACCCTCGGTGACGACTCACCAAGCGGGCGCCCCGTAGTCCTTCAGGGCGCATTGACGGAGGGCTCAGAAAAAAGCCCCATTCCGATTCGCATGGCACCCCGTGATGCGATGCTCGGCCCACAGACTATGATCCTCATCTTTATGAAATCAAGAAGGTTTGATGGAGTTAGTCTCCAATCCCCCTGTAAACAATCCGCGAACCGATTGTCGCTCTAATGCGCCAAGTTGGTGCGCATATCCCCGAAACTTTAGTAAATATAGAGTGCGAATTTCATAGGGGGGACCATGGAGCAAATATACAATGATCGGGGTTTAAGTATCAAGCTGCTTTTTGAGCCACATTTACCTATTCGTAAACGGGAGGAACCGAGAAGGACTTACCGAGCGACTAGTTTAAGGGGAATTTTTTCCCATGAAATTGTTCACGGAGGGTAACTTCTTTAAAGACGTTCCCCTCCGGAACTCCTTTCAAGAACCTTTAAAAGCGCTTGTGCCACATTTTGCTTTACCTTCGCCGAAAAAGGGAGCTCCCTGGGATGACCATAGGCGCCCCCATGGGCGTGCCGACATGTCACCGCAACGGTTACAATGCGTCGAAAGATGAGGAGCGCAGAAACCCATTAGCGGGAAAGCTTCTTCTCCGCGAACTCCTACAGAATTAAAGTTCTTTGGCGGTCTTGGCCGCATAGACGCCTAATAGACCGGCAACGAATTTAGATGGAGAATTCCCATAGGAACGGCAAGTTATTGTCGCGGCGACACGTTATAGTGCTCCGCGTTGAACATTGCGGGGACTTCGACCCCCACAAAGCCATCGCTGCCAGTGCGAGGAGAGGAGCGACCTAACAATCTCAGTCTGTGTGGCCCCTCGGATTGCCACGGGCTGCCGCCCTCGCGATGACATGTTGGCGGGCCGGCGCTATCCAAAGTTGTTGAAATGCGCCGCGAATCTCAAGGATGAAGACAACAAGACGATGCGGCTATTTACATTGTCCGCGCTGCCGTATTAAATTTGAGTAATCAGACTTGCCTTTCCGGCCTTATCACGCGACGAAAGGAGCCGAGAAAATGGGAATACCCGAAGCCGCCAAGTTGTCGGAGTCTATCCGTCGAAACGCTGAAGGTTTTAAGAAGCTGTGCGAAGGGCTTGACGAGGAAACAGCGTCACGGGCTACAGGAGACAGATGGTCCCCGAAACAGATCATATCTCACGTATCGGGTCCCGAGGGCGTCGGCTTCACGCCGACCATCACGGCCATCCTGGAGCAGGACACTCCCCTGCTGGAACTGGACCCGGGGAATCCCTTCTTTTCTGAGAAACGGGCCCGCATGACCGTGGCTGAACTGTTGGCCGAGTTCGTACGGGAGTACGACCGCATCGCAGAACTCGTGGAAGGTTTGTCAGTAGAGCAGCTAAAACGCAAAGGGCGCATTCCCGCGCTTCGAGATTCTCCACTGGGTGAATATCCCACTCTGGCTGACTGGATTTTAGCAATAGGCGATCGTCATCTAGGCATGCATATAGATCATATGCGGGAGGTCCTTCAGGAATTGGAGGCGCCTCAGGGGCATGATTAGCATAGGCTACGGAGACCAATATCAGACCTGAGTAACGACCGGCTTTGAGCAGCGCTCCGGGGACGGATTTTTTTGTGCAATGGACTATGGTTTTTGCTCTGGAGACTGCGACACCGGCGTCAGGTCTACCACGCATATTTGGGGTGGCGCCGACCCGGTGAAGCAGGGTCAGTGTTTTGATCCCATGCGGAGCTAAGGACATATTGATTGCGCAAAAAGTTTCATCCCTGTGAACGCTCAGGAATTTGGAGTCAATTCACGAGGTTCGGTGGAGTAGTTTATGAGTAAAAAGAAAATTGGGGTGTGGTTGATAGGGGCTCTGGGCTCTATTTCATCCACCGTTATCCTGGGAGCGCTTGCCATGCGAAGGGGAATGACCGGCGACACGGGAATGGTCACAGCGATGGACCCGTTCCGCAATCTGGGCATGCCGGCTGTGGAGAACATGGAATTCGGCGGTTGTGATATCAGGCGGTTAAGCCTACGAGATGCTGCACAGGAGGCGCTCAAGGCGTCCGGAAACACGGATATTAGTTTTAGCTCCGAATTGGAAGACGACATTAAAAGAGTTGAAGACGCCGTCTCGGTCGGTATTGCGAGCAACTGCGGGGAAGCGATCGAGAAAATGATGGTCGAAAATGGCTATTGTGATTTATCGATCCGCGACCAGATAGCGCGAATAGCTGATTTGATCCAGGCCTTTAAAGTTTCGAAGGAAGTGGACCAAGTAATAGTTGTAAATGTGGCCTCCACTGAACCCCCAATTGGGTTGCAAGAGTGCCATCGAGATTTATCGCTTTTTGAAAGAGGTCTAGACCAAAACCGGACTGAAATCATTCGAGCCAGCGCTGTCTATTCATACGCCGCCATTCAGGCTGGATGCCCTTATATAAATTTCACCCCTTCCACTGCGGCTCTGGCGCCTGCTATCGTTCAATTTGCCGAACTGAACGGCGTGCCGGTCATGGGTAATGACGGAAAAACCGGAGAAACCCTCGTGAAATCGGTGCTGGCACCCATGTTCATGTTGCGAAATCTGAAAATTCTGAGTTGGGAAGGCTTCAACATTCTTGGAAACATGGACGGCCGCGTGCTTGATAATCCCCAAAACAAAGAGTCAAAGATACAAACCAAGGATGGGGTCCTATCCGGAATTCTCGGGTACTCGCCGCATTCAGGGGTCCACATCAATTACGTTCCGTCCCTGGGAGACCAAAAGACTGCCTGGGACTTTATCCATTTCAAGGGCTTTCTGGACGCCAAAATGTCCCTGCAGTTTATTTGGCAAGGCTACGATTCCTTCCTCGCTGCGCCGCTGATTCTGGATCTCGTGCGGTGGGCGGCTCTCTCGAAAAGTGTCGGCGAAAAGGGTCTCATGTCACACCTTGCATGCTATTTCAAGAATCCGCTGGGATGTAGCGAGCATAGGCTCTATGAACAATTTCAGATGCTTTTGAGTTACTCGGCCAAAGTCGGCAAATAGCCCCGTTGTCATTCGGATCAGCAATGAAACTCTCCTTCAGCACCAATGCCTTTGTGAAATACCCCGTATGCGAGGCGATCCGCAAAATCGCCGTCATAGGCTATGGGGGTGTGGAACTCCTGGCCGATGTTCCACATCTTTACGCTGATTCCGTAACCGCTGGAGAATTGACCGAATTGGAGCAGGCGCTGGAACGGACGGGGACAAAGGTCGCCAACATTAACGCTAATACCGCAATGGGATTCTATGCGGATAGATTTTGGGAGCCCCTGTTTGAGCCATCTCTGGCCAACCCTGACCCGGACCTGCGTCGCTGGAGAATCGATTACACGAAGAAATGCATAGATCTCGCATGCGTAGTCGGCAGCCCAACGGTCAGCGTAACTTCAGGAAGGATGGTTTCCGGAATAAGCCCTGACAAATCCTTGGATAACTTAGGCCAATCCCTTGAGGAACTCCTTAATTACGCGGAGAATAGACATGTCCGCATCGGGATTGAATACGAGCCCGGGTTGCTGATAGAGCGTTGCGAAGAATTGCTTGCCATGATGAGCCGGCTGAAGTCGCCGCACCTGGGCGCTAATCTGGATCTCGGTCATAGTCACGTGCTTGGCGAGCGCCCCGAGACGGTGATCAACGCTCTGGGTTCATCCATATTTCATGTGCACTTGGAAGACATCCGGGGCTCCAAGCATTACCACCTGGTTCCGGGAACCGGAGACATCGATTTCGGAAGGTTGTTCCAATTACTTGAAAATGTCGGCTACTCAGGCTTCGCCACAGTAGAGCTTTACACGTATCCTGACAACCCTGAGAAGGTCGCGAAGCAGGCGTTGGATTACCTGATGGGGATAACGGGATAGGTGATAGTTCAACGGGAACCCCTTTTTGCAGAAGAAATTTTTTCCCGTGGACGCCAAGGCTAAATTAATAGCGCACTAACAGCTCAGCGTCTGCGCAAGAGAACAAGTCTGGATACATGACAGGGAAGGGGAGTGTAATGAAGTTCGCTTTCAGCTCCAATGCGTTTCTCAGATACGACTTGTTGGAGACCATTAAGATCATATCGAGCCTGGGTTACCAGGGAATTGAAATCATGGCTGACGTGCCGCACGCGTACCCGCGTCATCTGACTAAGCAGGGCGTTCGAGAGATCAGAAGAGCCCTTGATGATAATAATCTTGAGATATCCAACATAAACGCATTCATGCATCATGCCGACGGCGACACCTATCACCCGTCGTGGATAGAGATAGATCCGGCGCTCAGGGCTAAGCGCGTGGACTACACGCTCAGGTGCTTGGATTTGGCCAAGGAACTCGGCGCTACCAACATTTCCACCGAGCCCGGCGGGCCTCTGGACGGGATGACCCGCTCGGAAGGCCTCCGCCTTTACAAAGAGGGCTTAAAAGCCGTGGAAGAAAAGGCGAGAGAGAACAGTATCCGCATTCTCATCGAACCCGAGCCCGGCCTGCTCGTGGAAACAAGCTCTCAATTCATGGAGTTAATTGATGAGCTGGACCAGGGCGTGTTCGGTCTAAATTTCGACATCGGACATTTCTTCTGCGTTGGAGAGAATCCGGCTGGGCTTGTGCCGGCGATGAAAAGTCTGGCTCACCATTTTCATCTTGAGGATATAGCCTCCACCAGGGAACATCATCACCTGCTTCCGGGGAAGGGAGCGATCGACCTGTTCGGCGTGTTGAATACGATAAGCGGTATCGATTATGAAGGATTTGTTACAGTCGAGCTGTACACTTATGAGCACGCTGCGATTGACGCTGCTGTTCAGGCATTCGAATATCTGGACAATTGGAGGAGAGCAGCCGGAACTTATTCTTGAAATCTCGTCTCTAAATTTACAGAGTGACTAACATATGGTCGTGGTATGCGTCTACATTTAAGAGACTTCCGAAACGAATCATCCCTGGCCGGCCTTAATGGTCGAGAGGAGACTCGAGATGAGAACAAACAAAGCGTTTTACCTCATTGCCCTAACATTCGTGGGGTTCCTGGTAATCGCAGGGTCCGCGTATGCCCAACAGTGGCCGGCGAGCTCGTCAACGGGACAGACTCTGGCCAATGGATATATGGATACTGTGGTTAATCCTCAAGGACCCGCAATTCAGGCCACGGTAATCCCGGTTTTCCGAGGCGGCTCCTACGGTGGCCATGCGTATCGTGGTGGGTACGGGTATCGTAGTGGGTACGGGTATCGCTCGTACGGTTACCATTATAGACCCTACAGGTATGGTCGGTCTTACGGCTACCCGTATTACAACTACTCAAACTACTGGACCGTTTACCCTTCCTGCTGGTGGAACGGCTATCGGTGGGTGTGCAAAGGGTCGTATATTTATTGATGGCTGCTTCCGAAGCGAGCTGTACAAAGGGGCGACGTTTAGCCTATGCTTTCCCGCCCCTTTTCAGTGTATGCTCAGCGTAGTTTGAACAAACGGACAGACTCAGTTATCTCTGTAAGCTACGCAATCTGCATTCCATTCTCCCTCCACGGGGCTCCCCGAATCATCCCAGAAATTTGATTACAGAAAAATAAATAATCGGAGCTATCGCCAGTCGGTAAAAGGCGAAGGGAACCAGGGTCCAACGCTGTAGAAACGAAATGAACGTCTTTATAGCCAGGGACGCCGCCAGGAATGCGACCACGAGTCCGACCATGAAGAAAGGAAGATCAGAGGCGTGAAACAGGCTCCAGTTTTTGTAAAGATCATACACCGCAGCAGCAGTGAGTATGGGAACCGCGGCTAAGAATGAATACTCTGCCGCCACTTTGCGAGAAAATCCGCAAAATAACCCCGCTATTATTGTGGACGCGGATCTCGACACTCCAGGCCACAGGGCCAGGCATTGCACTAGACCCACCAGAGCTGCCTGAGAATAGGTAACTTGGTTCACATCTGAAATATCGGACTCGGGTTTGAACTTCTCGGCAAGAAGTATGGCGATTCCGCCGGCGAAAAGCCCCACCGCGACGATGCGGGGCTGGAACAAATAGGTCTTGATGAAATGGTGGGCAAGCCCGCCGACTATTACCGCTGGTAAAGTCGTCAAACATAGAAGCGAGATGCCTCTCCAGCCTGCGAACGCTTGATTGTTTGAAAACCTTTTGAACGGCACAAGGTGCATGAAACGATCTCTGTACAAAAATAGCACAGCGGATATGGCTCCTATCTGAAGAAAAACTTGGAAGCAGGTGGCTTTGGGGCCGCTGAAATTCAGGAAGCTCCCGACGACTATAAGATGTCCTGCAGACGATATCGGCAAGTACTCGGTGAGGCCGAGAACAATCCCAAGAATTACGGCAATCGAAAAGTGATCCATATAACCTCTTAATTAACTATTGGATATGATTGATTTAGACTATGAAACGTACAGTTCGGCAAGCCTGTTCCTATGAAAAGGCCGCTGGAGGGAAACTTCTTGAAACCCCGCGAAACGCGGGGTCCAGACCTCAAGAACTTTCAAAATTGCTGACACCGCGACCGCGGCTGTGATCATGAACCCGACGTAACCATTCACTTACGAGCGGCTAAGCTGAGATTGCTTTCCCGCGGAACGAGGGATTTCACTCCTCGCAATGACACTTTGGCATGTCATTGCGAGCGAAGCGAAGCAATCTCCCCCGCGTAACTGAATGGATACAACCCGACACCGAATTTACGAAATCGTGTACCAAGCGCGCCATTGCGCAAGTTCGGTCATGTATTCAGTTATGACGCCACTTACGATTTATTCTTAATTGCTCTTTCCACCTTGCAGGAAATGCCTAAGCCTTCCATGCCGGTTTCGTAGCAGCCATTGCATGAAATGCATTTGGCTTTTCTCAAGTCCCCGTTTTTCCAACGGTTGGCGAGGTCGGGTTCGCGTATGAAGGGACGGCACATCGCCACGTAATCGGCAACGCCTTCGGAAAGAATGGTGGAAATCACTTCCGGAGACCGTATTCCGCCCACAGTAATAATGGGCACACTTACTGTCCGTTTAAAGGCTGCGGCCAATACGCTCAAGTAAGCTTCATCCTTATCTTTCAGTATCTTGGTGCGGGAAGGAATCATTCCGTTGGCGGACGCTTTGCTGCCGGCGCTTACCTCGATGCAGTCAATTCCGTCTTCTTCCAACCGGCGAGCGACATAAAGGGATTCTTCTGCGGTGAGCCCCTCGTCAAAGAAGTCGTTACCGCTGAGTTTTATGGAGATCAGGTAATCCCTGCCGACTGCGCTTCTAACGGCTTCCAGGACCTCTCCTAGAAAACGGTAGCGTTTAGTCATGTTTCCACCATACTCGTCGGTTCTCCGGTTAAAGAAACCTGAGAGGAACTGATTGATTCCGTAGCCGTGAGCGCCATGAAGCTGCACTCCGTCAAAGCCCGCGGCCTGCGCCCTGGATGCTGCCGCCGCATAGGCTTGTATTGATTTGACTATATCGGATTGGGTCATTTCTTTCGGCGTATTGCCCGTAACGGGATCGGGTATTGCCGAAGCGCCCCATAATTCTCCCTCTTCAGGAAACAATTCGGGGATTGCCTTGCTGCCCGTGTGGACCAACTGGGCTATAACCTTGCCATCATGGGAATGGATTGCCTTGGCCAGACGGGTAAGGCCGGTAAGCAAATCGTCGCCGTAATTGCCCATTCCATACGGCATGCCAATGCCGTTGGGCATAACGTATTGGAACCCTGTGGTGATGAGGCCAATTCCACCCTCGGCGAGGGCGCCGTAAAAATCTATGGCCTTATCCGTTACGGCCCCTTTCTTATCACACACACCGGACCACGTGGCGCTGCGGATGAGACGATTCGGAAGTTCCAAATTATTTATTGTTGTTTTTTCAAAAATCTCAGGCATCAGTTCTTCTCCTTTGTCCCGGATTCGTGCGGATATCTCGGCCAAGCGGGTTTGAGGTAATTGGGTCATTCGCCGAATTGCGCATGTGCGAAGTGGGAGCGGGTTTGAAAATCGTCCTTACATAGGCTCATCCACTTGTTCACAGATTGACGTCCGGAGGCGCCGTCCCAGGGGGCGACGAACGGTCAAACGAGGCCTTGTATTCGCTTTTCAACTTCAATTCCAGATACGGGAATAGCTTCAATTGCCGGTCATTGTACAGTCGTCATCGCTACGGTCAATTATCCCAAGGAATTAAATTCAAATATCGGTCAAGTTTGTTTAAGTAAAGTCTCGTCGTCCAAGTGGCTCCAAATTTGACTTCAGCGCTCTCTCCCACCCTTATTTCGCCTATGACGGCAAAGGGGGTCTCCCCGAATCTTTCTTTATGAGCCTCAGCGATCACCCCATGCACAGCCGTGTATATGTAGCGGGGATCTCTTTCCAGAAGAAAGGCCTTGAATATCTCCTTCTTGGGCGTGGACGGCATGGCTTTGACGGCTGCGAGCAAAGTGTCGGAATCTTCGTCATCCGGCTTTCCGTTTTCGTCATGGTTAAGAAGACTGCCGTCTATGGCTATTTTTTGCCCGGAAAGGTCCCTTATTCTGACCTGCTCCATCATGTTCCTACTCGAGAATGGGCCGTAGTGGTAATCCATTCCGACGAAAAAGAGCCAGGATAGATCGCCTTTCTTCGCGAACCGAGCGGCGTATTGAACAAACATCGGCCTAAGGGCCGCCACACCCACATCCACTCCGCCGGGAATGGTGTACATGTATTCGGTAAGCTCTTTATCGGTAAAATCTTCGCCCCTGTCTTTCATGGCCTGTCGAGCCCTGAAAAGCTTCAGTTGCATCGACCCCTTGCTCCGGACTACATTTGTAAGCTTGTCGATCTCTTTGGTTACGACGCTTCTTACCGGACCGGGAAAATTGTCGGAATCCTTTTTGAGCTCCTCGGCAATGTGCCCGGCCACTGCTTCTACTTGTCCCGAGGTATGACAGGCAAGCAATTGCGGCCAATACTTCTGTTTGTACGCTTCATAGTACTTCGGTATCGGCGGCATGGCCGCCAAGGCGCCATACTTTTCAAAGAACTTTTGCTCAGCGCGCTTAAGAGGCCCCTCTATGCCTATCTTTCTGGAGGGATCACCCACTAACGGGTCAGCGTGAAATCCGGACTCTATGGAGATCAGTGAAGAGGCAAGACCCAGTATTTCCTTGCAAATTGGCAGATGATTCCGTTCCACCGCGTCCAGGATAGCCTCAATCCATTCCTTTCGGTGCTGGAGAGGACAATTCCAAGGCTTAGATGAAATGAATTCGGCCAACCAATGGGCGGCGCTCGGACGATCCATAGTCTGAACCACTTGCCGCATGAGCTCTTCCTCTTCGGCCAATGGGTCCGAGCCCGCGGCGCCATCCCTTGTTTGGGGACGCTTGACCGAAGCTTTTCCCTCGTCTCCTCTTTGTTGATCAAACCTTGGTTCGGATTCGCCCGGAGATTGTCGACCGCCCCGGACGGAAACCGGAGGATCCTCGGATACTACAGAAAGGCCTGCGGCGCAGGCGGGTCTTCCATAAACGCAGCAGGCCAGCGCTGCCGTCATAACGACGAGAGAGACGGCACGTGTCAGGCGGGAACGGGCCGCTGGGTAAGTATATTGCTTAATCCTAGTCATCGTCCCGATTTATAAGCCGCACGGCGGTGAATGTCAAGAGTCTGGTGAGTAATCAGATGGTTCAACTCAGAGATTAACCAAAACCTTTTACGAACCCGACCTCTATCAAGGCCAGGAGAGCTATTAGGTAAACCCCAAGAAAACGAGCGCAATTCTAGTCATCTGAACGCGTGCCATGGTTTTTTCCTCCAACATTACAAAGCAGTGCAATTGAACGTAATGTCACGGAAGTTTCCCATCCCTGATAAGCAAGCCGTGCCAAAAGCGATAGGCTCAGAATTCAAGAAGCTCTAATGCGCAGGCGTGCTTTTCAGATGGCCTGTTCGCAGCCTCGGCGCTAGATTCCCTGCCGCATAATTGTTTCCATAATTTCTTCCATAACGTAAGCCA
>CAVVHK010000112.1:0-21738 GCA_963747865.1 uncultured delta proteobacterium
GCCAAGAGCCGTCGTTGTAGCGGAACCCAAGGTTCGGGTCAATCAGAAGATCCGTGCGCTCAAGGTGCGGGTAATTGCTCCGGACGGTGAACAGCTTGGAATCCTCGATGTTCCCGACGCTCTGAGAAGAGCAGAGGAATACGGCCTTGATCTGGTGGAAGTTGCGCCCAATGTTGACCCTCCAGTATGCAAGATAATGGACTACGGCAAATTCCGGTACGAGGAAAGCAAGAAGGAGCACGAGCGCAAGAAAAAGCAGGCCACCATAGTATTAAAAGAAGTCAAGTTGCGGCCCAAGACTGAGGAACATGACCTTATTTACAAGACAAAACAAATGCTCGGTTTTCTTGAAGAGAACTGCAAGGTTAAAGTGACCATCATGTTCAAAGGTCGTGAGATTACCCATCCGGAGCAGGCTCATTTGCTTGTGGGTAAGATATTGGACATAATAAAGGATGAAGCCCAAGTAGAACAGCCGGCCAAGTTTGAAGGACGCAACATGACCATGATTCTGGCGCCCAAGTAATCACCCGAGGGCTGTCCCCCTTATTCAGTAGTCCACTACAGCGCTCCCGGTTTGTGAAAGCGTGAGCACGCGTTTACAAGAAAGATGTGAGTGGTTCCTGGCAGGGGCGTAGCGGAAGCGTCGCTCACCCCCAACAACTTGATATATCAGCGTCCTTGCGTTCTCCGCAAGGACGCTGTCCGGCAAGCGGACAGGCGGCTCTGCTTCAATCATTCCGCTGTTATCAGAATGAAAGACTATACGACGGATATGCGGGCTACGGGCAGCCGTGGTTTCGTTTCTCAGGGGCGGTTATCCTGCTGAGACGAAACTGAGGAACATAGGCGGAAATGGCGCACACGGAAAAACGAAAGTTCACCAGAATCCCCTTCCGCACTGAGATACGGATCTCGGCCGGAGAGGATGTCTTGGTATCGAACCGCCTTCGGGATATCAGTCTGGGCGGCGCATTCGTGCTAGTTACACCATGTCTCAAACCGGGCGCCTCCTGTGCGTTGCAACTTGACCTCATTGGAGGGGCGAGTCTCTTGAGGATCAGCGTCGACGCCGAAGTGGTGAGGGTGGATCCTGAAGGTATGGCGCTCCAATTCACCAAGATTGATGTGGACAGTCTGATCCACTTGAAGCATTTTATCAAAGTTCACTCCGGCTATCCGGATCTGGTGGAAGAAGAGTTTGCTCAAAACCTCATGGAGATAGAGTAAGTCCCCAAATTCATCAACCCGGAGCCGGTCGAATCCCACCTTTCAGCGTACCTACTTATCGCCTGCGCCATACAAACGACGAAGATCCGTCCGGAGTCAAATAATCGGGGTCATGGGCAATATTGTCGATTTAAGTGATCGACATTTGCCTCGGCGCTTAGTGGCGTAAATACGGCGACCTATTCAGGTGGTCGTCTCCTTGCCAGGCTGTAAATTGGAAACTCATGTCCGGCTGCTGCTTGAAAAAGCGCCTCGAACGGTGCGGTTCCCGTTTGGCGCCACATCCAATTTGACTGCCGGCCTGACCGAGGGCTGGGTCATGAATGCGGCGCCGCATTTACGCCAAAGAATATTAAGAGTATCCAAAACCTAAATTGGGTAGTGGGACGCTCACTCAGGGATAAATGCGGTCCATGAGCCTTGGGAACGGGATAGTCTCCCTGACATGGTGAATGCCTGCTATCCAGGCGACAGTGCGTTCGATACCCAAACCGAATCCCGCGTGGGGCGCTGAACCGTATCGGCGCAAATCCAGGTACCATTCCAGGGGCCCTCGATCCAAATTGTGTTCCTCAATCCGTTTTTCGAGCTTATCCAGTGAGTCTTCTCTCTGCCCGCCGCCGATGATTTCTCCGTAGCCTTCCGGCGCCAGGAGATCCACCGCCAACGCCAGGGATGGGTCGCTGGGATCGGCTTTCATGTAGAACGCCTTTATTTCGGACGGATAATGGGTCACAAAAACCGGTTTTTCAAACTCCTGAGACAGCACGGCCTCTTCATCGGCGCCCAGGTCGTCACCGAACTTGACGTCAACGCCTGCTTTCTTGAGTATCTCCAAGGCTTCAGTGTACTTTATCCTTGGAAAAGGCGGTTTAACTTTTTCCAGCGCGCTGATGTCTCGTTCCAGTATCCTCAGTTGCGTTTGGCACTTCTTGAGCGTTTCATCTACTATCTTGCATACCAAACCTTCGGCCAGATCGATCGTCTCCGGGAGTTCCCAGAAAGCCATTTCCGGCTCAATCATCCAAAATTCGGTAAGGTGCCTGCGAGTCTTTGACTTCTCGGCTCTGAAAGTCGGTCCGTAAACGTAGATATTACCGAGCGCCATGGCCGCGGCTTCGCCGTAGAGTTGCCCCGATTGGGTGAGATAAGCGGCTCGGTCGAAGTAGGCCACCTGAAACAAAGATGTTGTGCCTTCGCAGGCAGTCGGTGTGAGAATAGGCGCTTCAATTGAGGTGAATCCCAAATCGTCAAAAAAATCCCTTGCTGCTTTCGTGATGACGGATCTCATGGTGAGCAAGGCGGTTTGCTTGGAAGATCGCAGCCACAGGTGCCTCACATCCATAAGAAAGCCTACCCCATGGTCTTTCTTGGAAATCGGATAGGGTTGGGCTTCGGAAACCAGGATTAAGTCCTTCACAGTAATTTCGTAACCCACCGGAGATCTAGGATCTTTTCTGACCTGGCCACGAACTATGACGGAGGATTCATAGGGAATTGAATCAGCAAGCTCAAAAGCTTCCGGAGGAACCTGGTCGGCCATTACAACACACTGAATGGTCCCGTGACCGTCCCTGATTTGAAGGAAGCGTATCTTCCCGGAGGACCTGCGGTTGGCAATCCATCCTCTTAATTCGATGCTCTCGTTTTCGTAATCCGCTATTCGATCGATTCTAACCCAGTTCATAAGATCCTCGACTCGCATTTGGTGATAAGTCGGCGCACTTCAGCTCTGCTTTCGGAGAGGCGTAGACGACCGCGTACCCCTTCCGGGTTGAAAGTCTGCGCCCCGGTGAAGTGACGGATGCGGGATTGAGACGCGCTAGATCCAGATACCTTCCAAACGCGTCGTCAAATCCGCAATTTCCAACCGTCAATACAGAACATTGTGCATCAACTCCAGACGCCCGGTCAAGCGACGGCTGCCCTACGGTCTATATGTGGAGGATGCCTGACGCCGCTTTGGGAGTGAGCAATGGACTACCGATCAAAAATAGTTTAAAAATATACAAAATCCTGAAGGAAAGATTGCATCTCAAGTAAGCCTTTGGTAATTAGAGCGTTCATGGAAAAAACTCGGAAGATCTCACCACACCGCCAAACGCATAATTCCTACTATAACATTCAGTTATTCGGGGCCATCGGGTTATTGCTGTCGTTGGCCGTGATTTTGTGCCCGATTCCCGCACATTGTCAAACCAATGTTCGTCCGCAGGACATAGCGGATTTCTTGACCAAAAAAGGCAAGAACCTGAGCGCCATGAAGGCGGTTATGACCATCATCAGTTCCTATGAGGCGGGTAAGTCAAGACAAGACATCAAAGGGTTCCTCTTGTATCGGCGGCCGAACGACTTCCGCTTTCAAGGCCTTGGACCGGGCGGTAACTCGCTGTTCGAGCTGATAATCAAGGCGACCCAATTCGAGTTGTACATCCCCACGGAAGGGAAGATTATACGAGGCGGCAAAGAGTGCTTCGCCCGTAGATTTCCGGATGTGGCCGAAATAGAGGGCCTGATTCCTCTTATTCTGCTTCAATGGAAAGATGTGAGATTCGACAGGTTGCTTGCCCATGACTCTGAGAAAATCGTGATTAGGATGAGTTTCCAGGGCAGGGTGTGGGGCGCCACCCTGGATCCGCATAGTCTGTTCCTGAAGCGATTGGTCAGATTGAATCCAGCGGGTGAAGTGGACCTTACGGCGGACTTTGCCGACTTTGCGTCCGGTGAGGACGGCTGGCTTCCCAGGCGCTTCGAAATCCAATCGCCGGTGGCTCAATGGAAGACCATAGTTAAGATAAGCAAGATAGAGCCAAACCCTTTCCTGGTCGAGAAGAACTTTAAATTGGAGCCTACTTTTTCGGCGAAAACGGAAGATTGCCGTTAGTTTTGCCTATTGGACTTAACCCATGATCAAAAATGTCCCGCCATGTTCTCGCCCACACCACTAAGAATGTCCATCCGAGCCCTTTACAACATAATTCTGCACACTGTGGTCGCTCCATGCCTTTTTCTTGCATATGCGCCCAAAGTGCTTTTCAAAGGCAAATATAGCAGATCCATTAGAGGCAAATTGGGGCGCCTGCCGGAAGATTTGCGCACCGAAGACTTGCCTCGGCCTGTCATTTGGTTCCACGCAGTCTCAGTGGGCGAATCGGTGGCGCTGAATCCTCTCGTGAAAGCCATAAAGAACGACTTCCCGGAATCATCCATATTGGTTTCCACAGGCACGGAGACCGGTCAGCAAAAAGCCAGGGAACTGATGCCCGAAGCGGATGGTTTTTTCTACATGCCCCTTGATTTCCCGGAATTCGTCAATCCGGTGGTCCGCGCGATAAAGCCTGACGCATTTATCTTGATGGAGACCGAGCTTTGGCCGAATCTTATCTATAGCCTCAGACATTTCGGATCCAAAATAATGTTGGCCAACGGTAGGATATCGGATCGGTCGTTTCCCCGCTACAAGAGGCTCAAGCCGATCTTTTCACCAATACTGAGGCAGATCGATCTTTTCTCGATGTGTTCGGAAACGGACGCAGGCCGCATTTGTGAGATGGGCGCGCCGTCAAACCGGGTCATGGTGTCAGGGAACACCAAATACGACGCGGCCCCCGGGAACTTGTCTTCCTCTTGTGAGGAGGAGATGCGGGAAATCCTCCAAATCGATTCCTCCAAGCGTGTCTTCGTCGCGGGCAGTGTGCATCCCGGAGAATATGAGGTAATCCTGGACGTGTACAAAACTTTGAAGGAATCCTACCCGGATCTTGTGCTCGTCCTAGTCCCCAGGCACATAGAACGCACTCCCGACATTCTAAACGCGATCAAGGAGCGCAGTCTTCCTACTCCATATGTGAGGTCCAGCGCAGACGCCGCAGAACCCCGAGGGGTCAATTCCATTGTTGTGGTTGATAAGATTGGGGAATTGTTCCGCATTTATTCTCTTGCTTCGGTTGTGTTTGTGGGAGGGAGCTTGGTCCCCAAGGGAGGACAAAACATCGTGGAGCCTGCGTCCTGGGGCAAGATGGTCCTATTCGGCCCATCCATGGAGGATTTCCGGGAAGCCAAGGAAATGCTGCTTAATTGTGGAGCGGGGATAGAGGTAACGACCACAGATCAAATCGTCCAACAGGTCGAGAATGTTTTGTCCCACACCCAAGCTTCCGCCGAAATCGGAGAAAAAGGTCGAAAAGCGATGCTGGAGCAAGTAGGAAGCGCGAGAAGAAACGCCGACCTGATCCGCAACCTGCTGACCGGCTCAAAGTAGTCGCTCGATTCGGGCAAAATCTGATGGAGCCATATTGGAAGGTCTTGAAGGGAGGTCCGGAGGGGAACTTCTTTCAAGAAGTTCCCCTCCGGTGGCTATTTTCATAGGAATTCGCTTACGTCGCCTTTGCCTTCCCTGAGGACTTCGGGCGCGTCATCCAAGAGACTTATAATTGAAGAAGGTTGAGGTGAAAAGGCTCCCGCGTCGATAACCAGGTCAACTTGGTTCTGTACAAGGTGTCTATTTCTTTGGGGTCATAGAGGAGTGTGTCGTCCGGCATGCTGACGGAGGAGCTTAGAATCGGGTTCCCAAGCTCGGCGACTAGGGCCTGGCAAATCTTGTTATCCGGAATCCTGATGCCGACCTCGTTGCGTTTGGTAAGGACGATTTTGGGGACAAGCCTGGTAGCCCTAAGGACAAAGGTATAAGGACCGGGCAAGTATTTACGCAAAATCTTGTAACTCGCCGTCGGAAACCTGAGCGTATTGTGAAATGGCTTTGAGATCCGAAAACACAAACGACAGGGGTCTCTTATTATCCATTCTTTTGATCATGCGAACTCGGTCCAGCGCCTTCTTGCTCTTTATGTCGCAACCGAGACCGTACACGGTGTCCGTGGGGTACACTATGACCCCGTCGTTTCTCAATATATCGGCTATCCTGGCAATATGCCTCGGCTGAGGATGCACGGAGTTAACTTGCAGTATCATACTGATGGCCTCATAACGTAGGAGCGCGCTGAAATGTGGACTCGGGCCCGTAACACAGCATGTTCCGTTGAGCTCAAATTCGGACGTGACCCGGTCGGTAGTTCCAGCAATTATTCTTTATTGGTTTTTTCACCCCTGATTCCGGGGTAGGTTACTCTCCCATCTAACAGTATGTCCGGGCCGATTCGGATGGCTTTCACATCTACAAGCCTCGGGGCTTCTTCAAGTTTGCTAATGCCCAAGCCCCCGATTCCGGACGGCGCGTTGATACCTCCTATTATTATGGGAGCGTAAAAGAAAAGGCAACGGTCCACAACTCCTGCTTCGAGCGCGCCCCAAGCCAGGCCCGCCCCGCCTTCGATCAGCACTGAAGTTATCCCGATGGCGTAAAGTCGAGAAAGAAGGTCCTGGAGGTCCACTCGTTCAGGGCCTTTAGTGGTGAGGACTTTTGCCCCCTGTCTCTCCAATTCCTGCTTTCGGTCCGCGGGAGGATTCTTGGTGGTTGCGATAATGCAGCCCGAATGGGAACCACCTCTGATTACCATGGCGTCAGGCGGCGTGCGCAGATTGGAATCCGCGACAATTCTGACCGGATCATGTCCTCTTCTGTCAGGCAGTCGGGTAGTCAAATGCGGATCATCCACCAGCACGGTGTCAACTCCGACCATGATAGCGGACACTTTATCTCGTAGCCGGTGGACCTTTCTTCTGGAAGCCTCAGAGGTGATCCATTTCGATTGGCCTGTCTTGGTCGCAATTCTTCCATCAAGGCTCATTGCCAGCTTTAGGTATACGAATGGACGCCGCTGAATAATGTTGGCTAGATAGACTTCGTTCAATCTTCGGCAACGGCTTTCCAGCACGTGACCGACTACTTCGACTCCCGCCGCGCTTAAGAAATTGGCCCCCCCACCCCTTACGCCAGGGTTAGGATCGTCGGCGCGGTACCATATCTTTCTTATCCCGGCTTCCAAAATGGCTTCGGTGCATGGAGGGGTGCGGCCGTGATGATTACACGGCTCGAGAGTGACGAATAGCTCCCGCGCCGCGGACCTCCGACCCTGCGGACCTGATCGCTTCCACTTCGGCGTGCGGCGAGCCCGCAGCGCGGTGGAAGCCTTTCCCGACCACTGTCCCGTCTTTGACTATGACCGCACCGACCGCGGGATTGGGGGATGTGCGTCCTAAGCCCCTTCGCGCAAGCTTCAGCGCAAGGGCCATGAAACGTTCGGCTTCAGGGGGAATCTTGGAGTCTAGGGGTTTCATCCGGGAGTCCATCTGGGGCTCTTCGTTGCTCCCGGGCTTCCTTGAGTTCATACAGATCCTTTATTTCCCTCATAAATTCTTCAATGTCTCTAAAAGACCGATAAACAGAAGCGAACCGCACATATGCGACATCGTCAAGTTGTTGAAGCTCCTCCATAACGCGCTCGCCGATGTAGGAAACGCTGATCTCCTTCTCGGGCCGCTCCATCAACTCCTGTTCTATAGCGTCAGCGACCGCTTCGATTCGGTCTATGCTCACAGGTCTTTTTTCGCACGCCCGGCGCATTCCTTCAACAATTTTCCTTCTGTCGAATGCTTCGCGGCGCCCATCTTTTTTTATCACGTAAGGGAGTATTTCTTCTATTCTTTCGTAGGTTGTGAATCTTTTCTTGCAATTGAGGCACTGACGCCGTCGCCGAATAACAGTATTATCCTTACCGAGGCGGGAGTCAATCACTCTATCATCAATGGCTCCACAGGCAGGGCATTTCATCTCGACCGCCTTTTTACAAGTCACTAACGATTTGCCGACTCATCAGGTATCTATAATGAATTCTAGCGCTATGCAAGATAAATTAATTATATGGATTGATTGTATATGTATCCATAAGATAAGATTTATTGTTTGGTAAATAATAAAAAATATCCCATATTAAATTGAGATATATTATTTTTATAACCACAGTGTAAGTGAATTGGATTGTGGCCAGTATACAAGCATTTATTCAGCTCTAGGATATCTCTTCCTCCCGCCGGCGCCTGACCCCAGGCGAGCTACAAACAGCGCCATGACCTGCCGCCGCAGCGGACCGGGAAAATGCTTTCACCTTACGATCGCGCCCCTCATGCTTAGGAATGAGGGGTCCCTGTGTCGCCGTCCATAAACCAAAGTCTAGCTCATCCTACCTCGAATGCTCCCCAATGATTGCCTTTTGTGGTATATCCAAGTCAGAAATGGAGTTGATTTGGAGCTGATGAAAACCCCTCTAAACATGACGATAGCGGACATTGTACTGATCTTTCTGGTCCTGGCGGCCTCGGCGGTAAGCGCCTTCGCAGTGCCCGTGTGGATTGCGGGTGGAGCGAAGGAAATCGAAGTGTACAGCGACAATCAACTTATGGGCCGGTATCCTTTGAGCGAAGACAGATTGATAAGTGTCAAAGGGACATTGGGAATTACCGGCGTAGAGATAAAGAATGGTCTAGCTAGGATAAAGGGGTCGCCATGCGGGAATAAGACCTGCATGAAGATGGGAGAATTAGGCGCAAGTGGAGGTTTTTTGCTCTGTTTACCAAACCGGATATTGGTCAAAATCGGCGCTGAAAGGGCCGACAGCCTGGACGCGGTGAGCCGATGACGAACCGCACTCAGCGACTGGCGAGATTGGGACTACTGCTGGCCTTGGCCACCGTTATCCACACTGTCGAGGCCATGCTGCCCATAAACGTGCTGTGGTTCAGGTTCGGTTTCGCAAATATAGTTACTTTGGCGACTCTCTATCTCTTCGGTTTCAAGGACGCTCTTTTTATAACTGTGGGGCGCGTCTTTCTGGGATCGCTGGCTTCAGGTCTGTTCGGTTCTCCTGCTTTCCTGCTAGCCCTGTCCGGAGGCGTATTGGCGGTTTGCGTAATGGGAATAGCTCGGGTGGGAAATAACCGAATGTTCTCGGAAATAGGTGTGAGCGTATCCGGCGCGGTGGCTCACAATTGTGGCCAATTGCTGGCGGCCTATCTTATTATCGTTCGCAACGAAGCCATATTCGCGTTGCTTCCGTTCATGCTCATAACCGCCCTCGGCGCAGGTGTGCTCAACGGTATCGCCTCAAGGTTCTTGACGGAAAGATTCAGGCAAATGAGCGACGCCCGTTGAAAGGGTCGGCGCTAGTGGAAGGATTGCCTCACAAGCGCACAGGACCTTTTGCGAAACGTCGAGCCTGCGACCTAAACGCCGTAATTCTTATGGACGCCACGTATTCGGGAACTGGCCGAGATTATGAGAGTTTTTGGGGAGGGGTCCGGGGAGGGACTTTTTGCAAAAAGTCCCTCCCCGGCTCATCTTCCTTAAGCCCTCTGGCTTTCGGCTAGTAACCCATTAGACCGCAGCAGCGTGTGCAGACAGGCATGAGGCCTTTTTCCGAAAGGCTCTTGCGGAAGACCCTGTACCGCTCGGAATTCCAAAGTTCGGTGATTGACTTTTCCTTAACGTTGCCTACCACGAAGTCATGGTAGTCTCTACAAGGCGACATATCGCCGTTGGAATTGATCTCCACCGCGCTGAAGATAGACACGCATCGGTCAAAGCCGAAGCTACAACTATGAGCGGTATAGTACCTTCTCCAAATCCGCCGGATCGGTCAACGGAGGCATGATTACCACGGCAGGGCCGCCGGCTTTCGTAGCCCGTTCGTTTAGCGCCTTAAGCTGCTTTGACAGAGCGCCGTAATCGGGTGGTCGCCAAGCGCCGATCCATCCGTAATGTTTTTCAGGTTTGTAGCCAAAGCGCTCTTGAAAATCCGCGGTGTGCTTGTGCGCCGACTCTTCGTCTATCCACCATGCGAGATAGAAGACGCACACATCCACCTTGTCCCGGAACACGTCATAGATGTCCACCAACCGGTCATAATTGACATTGTTGATGGTGGTTAGCCCGGCTATCAGAGGCAAACGTTGCTTCCTATCCTTGCGCTCTTCCCGGATTCTTTCGATGGCTTTGTTGATGGTGGCAAAATTATCAATCGATGGAGTTGAGCCGGGCCTGCTTGCGTTATGCGTGGCCGCGTCCGGACCATCTATCGAGATTTGTATGACAAACATCGGGGCCGCTACAAGTCTTGCGGCATGCTCAGTGAGCCCTGTTCCGTTGGTGGCTATGCTCGGTGGCATTCCGAGCCTGGCCGCCTCTTCCAGGATCTCGACCGAACCCTTGTAAAGCATTGGTTCGCCGCCCCAAAGGTACAGGGATGGGGTGTGCCCCTGACCCTTGAGATCCCGCAATAAGTCTATGTATCTGTCGGGCGTGACTTCCTGGCCTTTGAGGCTCCTTGAGGCTGCAAGACCTCAAGAAACCGCTGTCTCCCCATTGCCCACAGGTGTGGCAACGCAGATTGCAGAAATCCGTTATCCTGATGCTGCATTGGCGGATCTTGTTGGCTAAGCCTTCTTCGGCCCTTGGAAAAAGATTGCGGAGAAATTTGTCCACCTGGATCATTGCGACGTTCTTTGTGTATGCGGCGCTTTCCAGGATCTTGGGGGCGGTTTTAAGTATTGTAGATATCGGTACCCAGCTTTGACTCATTGTTCCTCAGCAATTGGAAAATAATGAGGGATGATACAGCAATTTGGTTCCAAGGGCAAGGGGCCATGGGCCGCGCGCCTATTACGGGAATCCCCGACCCTATTTACGGATTCAAGCGCATGGCGCAGTTGCAAGCTCCTTGTCTTGTCTGTTCCAAAGCTCTTCCCAAAGCGTTAACGCGTCATAGGACGGTTTTCAATCTAGGATTCGAAAGGGATCCGCTCGCAATAGTGGGAGTTTGTGGGAAGGGATCGGGGGAATGCAGGTGACTCGACGATGGAAAGAAAACTCATGGGCCGCAAATAGGTTGTCAAACCTCATTTCCGCAAAGGCGGAATTCAGTTTCTTGGAATTTCCTGGACCCCCGCTTTCGCGGGGGCGAGGGCCCTGCGGTGTTACGAATAGGCATATTTTCTCCTTAAGTCACAGGCATTGAGGACTCGGGGAGGGAATCTTTGCAAAACGTCTCTCACTGACTACTCGTAACCGAAGCTCCAACAAAAACTCCCAAAACAGTTGATTTTATGCGGCGAATAGTTTTAACCTCTATCTCCGTTATGAATCTGATCTGAAATGGAGCGTATGCATGACCGCAGACAAGGGCGGCAGAAAAATATTGGTAACAGGCGGAGCGGGATTTATAGGAAGCCATTTGGTGGAAGGCCTGCTGGAAAGAGGCCATGAAGTCCGGGTGCTCGACAACTTTTTTGCAGGCAAAATGGAAAACCTCCAAGGACTTGGAAACGGCAAGTGGAACGTGGCTCGCGACTTTGAACTAATCACCGGAGATATCAGGGACGCGGCTATTGTGGATCAGGCCGTTTCAGGGATGGACGCGGTTTTCCATCAGGCCGCCCTAGGGAGTGTTCCTAGATCGGTCACTGATCCGGTCACCACGCACACGGTGAACGTTGACGGCACGTTGAATATCCTGTGGGCTGCGAAAAAGCACGGCGTCTCCAGAGTGGTTTACGCGTCCTCTTCGTCGATTTATGGCGACAGCCAAATTCTCCCGAAAAAGGAAGGCGAAGAAGGATTCCCTCTGTCGCCGTACGCTCTTTCCAAGCGAATGAACGAATATTACGGGCGGCTCTTCAACTCTTTATACGGCTTTGGAACAGTGGGCCTGCGGTATTTCAATGTTTATGGACCGAGACAAGACCCACTTTCCGATTACGCCGCCGTGATTCCGCGTTTTTGCACGGCCCTGATAGAGGGACGGCAGCCGACGATTTACGGCACGGGTCAGCAGAGCCGTGATTTCACTTTCGTCAAAGATGTCGTGAACGCAAACCTGTTGGCGCTGGACGCTCCTGTTGAGGCGACAGGCAAAGCGTTCAACATAGGCCGTGGATCTTCGTCTACCCTTTTGGAATTGTTGGAGGCGCTTCAAAAACTGTTGGGGACGAACATCGAACCCAAATTTGAGGCGCAACGCATCGGAGACGTCATGCATTCGACCGCGGACACCAGTCTGACTGAGCGAACACTGGGCTTCAAAGCGATGGCTGATCTTGAGGGTGGTTTGTCCAAGAGCATTGAATGGTTCAAAGTTCATTTTGCGGGCAAATGAAAACCCGGAGCGGGGTCAGGCAGGTGCGCCGGGTTTTCGACCATGCGCAGTCTCGCGACTGGTAGGTGCTTACTTTAATACATAAATAACCGCAACATGTCAAGTGATACTTCAGGTTGGTGGTGAATCTTGTTCATTTTTTGGAGATTCCGTGCTCGGACTACCTGAGGCGCGTGGGCAATTCGGGCATTTTAAGCGAACTTCCAAAGCGAAAGGACGGCTTCATGTCTGCGATAATTGATTTTCTTAAGGCTATTGCAGGGATTTCCTCAACAAATCCTTTGCAGCAAAACCTTTGGCGGATTAAGGATGGCCGCGCAGTGGTTGCGGTTGGCCGGTCGCCTGAACTGCAAAGCATCGGCGGAGCGGTTTACCTGGAAGGACAGGGGCTCAAGGAGCCTGTGTTGATAGTTAAGGGAGAAGACGGCGATTTTCGGTGCTTTTCCAATCGTTGCGCTCACTTTGGTCGCAAATTGGATCCTGTTCCGGGGAACCCCATCCTTCGATGTTGCAGCGTGAACCATTCGACGTTTGACTACGAGGGGAACACCTTGACCGGTCCAGCGAAAGGATCGATTAGGACTTACGACTGTGAGTTGAAAGACGGCGAGTTAACAATCGCGATTTAAGATTAGCCATTCGCCCTTCTGTGGCAATCTCGCTCGTTCAAGCGCATCCGACATATCTCGATAATGCTTTGGTCATAGTCGACCATAAGGGACTCCGTAGTGATAGGCATATTCGATTCCGGAGTGGGCGGCCTGAGTGTGTGGCGGGAAATCATCCGCCTAATGCCAGATGAGGCCACGCTTTATCTGGCCGACCAAGCGCATGTGCCGTACGGCTGCCGAACTCTGGAGGAAGTCCGTGAATTCGCCGTCGAAATTACGCGATTCCTCTTGGCTCAAGGCGCCAAAGTCATAGTCATCGCCAGTAACACCACTTCCGCCGCGGCTCTGTATCATTTACGAAATCTGTTTCCGGACGTCCCGTTCGTCGGCATGGAGCCCGCCATAAAACCCGCTATAGAGCGAACCCGCACTCGCGTAGTGGGAGTCATCGCCACACCCGTGACTTTCCAGGGCGAGCTGTTCGCCAAGCTTGTCAAGCGGTACACAAATGACGTTTGGGTGCTTTCCCAGCCATGCCCGGGGCTGGTGGACGCGGTAGAAGCCGGCGCTTTGGACACAGCGGAAACCATGGAACTCCTGAAAGAATACCTGGCTCCCATGATGGACGCTGACGTGGATCAACTGGTGCTGGGCTGCACTCACTATCCGTTCCTTCGACCCCTCATAGAACAGTTGATGGGACCTTGCACGGCGGTGATCGATCCCGCTCCGTCCATCGCCCGCCAGGTTGTTCGTATACTTACCGGTTTGGAACCGAACTCAGACCCGCCGCCGGAATCAAAGCCGAATCAAAATTTCGAGCCTCATCATCTGTTTTACACCACAGGGGACGCAGCCTGCTTCGCCGAGCTGATCGAGCGATTACTGACGCCCTGTGTCGCCGGATCGCCGGATGTGCGGACTGTCGCTTGGGAAAAAGAGCGGTTGGGAATGGGACGGTGAGTGGTTTCTAGCAAATTGCGGAAAGATAACTATGTCGGCATTGCGATTCTTCGTAGTTATAGATCTACCCCATTTTCTTGAACAGTGGATTGGAATCCATAGCCGGCGACTCCCGGGCCGGGTTTATGGCTGAACAAACTGTCCTTGTCGTGAACTCACCGCTAGATACCGGCTCTCGTATTTCAGCTATTAATTCGGGATGCCGGTCCATAATTCTAAGAAGTCTGACCAAAGAAGGCGCCGGCCTGGATTGGCCCCGTTCATAACGTGAAAATGCCATTTTGCCGACACCAACGACTTCTGCTATTTGTGTTTGGGTCATGTTTAATTTCTTGCGAATACTACGAATTTCGGAACCTATACTGTCCAGTAATTTCGCTTGCTCTTCCGTATATCGGCGATAACTTTCCGCATTCCATACACCCTCGCCACATTCCGGACAAAAATCACCCTTCATGTGGTGCAAGACAACAGATTTTCCACCGTATGAAAGAATCTCATCACAGATTCTTGGCGCCATCTCAGGATGACCACAAGAGGGACATATCATAGTTCCACCTCATTTCGCCTTGAACTGAATGACGGGAGGCCTGCCATCAGTGTAGTGAGTAATCTTGATATAGACGGCGATACCATCCGCTGTTTCACCATGGTACACATCCTGCCAAACTCTATGATCCGATATAGTGGTCATTGATTTATAGAAATCACGACGGGAGAGAGATAGAACAATGATCCGCATTTCCGATTCTTTCAGACCTAAAGCAAGACCCCCCTTCAATGCGGTCATCGTGAAAGGTTGACTGTTCGGATCGGCAACTATTTCTTGTACCGCCGACAGATTGTAATGTGGTCTAAATTTATCGTCCGCGAATTTCATGAACCCAAACTACTCAATCTGACTATATTAGTCAAATCGATTAATTTAAAGTTCCCTACCGGTCATTTAAGCTCCCGCCCTTTTCCCCTTGACAAACTTCTCGTCTCCAATTAGTTTGTGTGCTAAGGTACTTTTATGGCTCCCTATGAAGATTGCATAGTTTATCTGTTGGCCAAAGCCTATCAAAGGGCTGTCGGGTGCGCAAAAAGGCGGTTGGCGGCTTACGGCATCACCCCGATCCAGCAGCTCGTGTTGGCCGGATTATGTCGAGATGAAGGCGTTTCCGCCGGCGACTTGGGTAAGAAACTGACGCTTGATCCGGCAACCCTGTCGGGTATCCTGGACCGGATGGCCGAGAAAGGATGGGTTGACAAGCAAACCGACCCGGACGATAAAAGGCTCCTTAGGATATATCTCACGGATGAAGCGAGAAAACTTGAACCGATATTGATGGAAGAACGCGACAAAGCCAACGAAGAAATCTTGCGGAACCTGTCTCTTGAAGAGAAAGTGCTTCTGAAGAGGCTTTTGAAAGACATCAAGGATTGAAATTTTTTTGTTCAAGTAGTTAGTATGCGAAACAATGTCGCGCCAATGGGAAAAACCCGATGGAACTCACGAAACGACCTACGAGGGGAGGCTGAAATGTCATCGTGGCAAAAGACTACCTGTGTATGTTGCGCCCAAAACTGCGGCTTGGAAGTTGTGGTTGAGGCGAACCGCATCGTCAAAGTCCGTCCTGATAAGCAGAACCCGCGAAGCGAAGGCTACTGCTGTCGCAAGGGGCTGAAGATCGCCCATTATCAGCATCACAGTGATCGACTGAGACATCCGCTGAAAAGGGTGGGAGATAGCTTCACCAGGGTTTCTTGGGATCAGGCGCTCGATGAGATTGCGGAAAAGGTCAAAACCACGGTGGAGACTCACGGCCCGCGCTCTTTGGCGTATATGGGCGGGGCAGGGCAGGCATGCCACTTCGAAGCCGCGTTCGGGGTGCGGCTCCTTCGAGGGCTCGGCTCACATTTTCATTACAGCCCTCTAGCGCAGGAGTTGACAGGCTACTTTTGGGTAAACGGAAGAGGGTTGGGGCGGCAATACCTGGGAACCGTTCCGGACCACGATCACACAGACATGCTGGTCGCCATTGGATGGAACGGCTGGATGAGTCACCAGATTCCTCAGGCCCGGCGGCATCTGAAACGGATCTCGGACGACCCCGACAAACTGCTGCTCGTGATCGATCCGAGGCGCTCGGAAACGGCTCAGAAGGCCGATATTCACCTGGCCGTTCGTCCCGGGACGGATGCGCTGTTGCTGAGGTCGATGATAAGCATAATCCTGCAGGAGGGTCTGCAAAAGAGCGACTACTTGGCTGCGAGCGCAAGCGGCTTCGAGTCCGTACGGCCCTGGTTTCTTGACTTCGATTATCGTCCGGCGATCAAAGTATGCGGCCTGGAGTATGAACGAGTCCGCGAGGTATGCGAGCTTCTTACCACACGAAAGTGGTCCTGCCATTCAGATCTAGGGATACTGATGGGACGGCACAGCACCATATCTTCATACCTGGAATTGATTCTGCTGACCATTTGCGGTCGCATAGGCGTGGAGGGCGGCAACTTCATACCCGGTTACCTCATGCCGATGGGCGCTCACTCCGACGAACGCAATCCTAAGACCTGGCGCACCGGAGCCACGGGATTTCCGGCCATAATGGGGACCTTTCCGCCCAACGTAATGCCGGAGGAGATCATGGCTGATCGTCCCGACCGGCTCAGGGCGGTTCTGGTCAGTGGATCGAATCCGTTGCGCTCGTACGCGGACACTAACGCTTACGAGAAAGCCTTCCGACAGCTTGACCTGCTGGTTGTGACCGACGTCGCTTTTACCGAGACAGCGGCTCTTGCGCACTACGTGCTCCCCGCGAAATCGGCGTACGAAAAATGGGACGGGAGTTTCTTCTCGTGGAATTATCCGGGAATATTCTTCCAGATGCGGCGTCCTGTGGTCACCGCTGAAGGAGAATGCCTTGAGGAAAGCGAAATCCTCACGGGACTTGCGGATCGTCTGGGCTTGCTGCCTGAAATTCCTCCAGCCCTTTACGACGCGGCTTCGGGAGACAGAATGGCTTTTGGTATGCAGCTTCTAGCTTTCGCCCAGACGGAGCCGCGGTCCATGAAAATGGCGCCCTTCATTCTCGGGAAGACGCTCGGAACGGCTTTAGGATCATCGAATTTGGCGGCCTTATGGGGAATGCTGCAAACGGCTCCTGAATCTTTCCGCGCCAACGCGGCCCGGGCGGGCTTCACGCCGGGTTTTGGGATGGGTGAGGAAATCTTCAAAACCCTACTTGAACACCCTGAGGGCATTTGGATCGGGAAATGCGATTCAGCGAATCCGCCGGCCGAGCTGAGGACCGAAGACAAGCGCGTAAACTTGCTGATCCCTGAGCTGGAAGAGGGCCTTAAGAAAATCGACGCTGAAAGCGAGGAGCGCGCCCTCTCCGCTCATTCGGACTACCCGCTAATATTGGCCGCAGGCAGGCACATGGATTACAACGCCAACACCATAATGAGAGATCCGACGTGGAATAAAGACAAGTCTAGAGTGTGCTGTCTGGCTATGCATCCTGACGATGCTGCCGCCATGGGGCTTGCGGATGGTCAAAGGGTTAAAGTGACCACAGAGGCCGGCGCCGAGGAAATCGAATTGGAAGTGACCGAGACGGCTCATCCCGGGCAGGTGGTCATTCCCCATGGTTTCGGTCTTGTGCATAACGGGCAAAAACACGGAGCCAACGTGAATTACCTGACAAAGAACAGTAATAGAGACCCCCTGGCCGGGACTCCGCTCCACAGATTCGTTCCCTGCAGGGTAACGGCGGTGTGAGCTATGAAGACGCTGCTGGAGAGAAACTTCTTGAAACAAGTTTCCCTCCAGACCTACCTTCAAGAGCTTCCAAAATGGCGACACCGCAAGTCGTTGTTCCCTATCTTAACGGCGCAACGAACAAGTGAAGGCATGCCTGTCCTCAAACTGACGTAGGCAAAATCATCTGAACTTGCTACTATGAAATTGCTCGTCATGATGATGAAGCCGGAACCCAAATTTTTACCGGCGATCGAATTATTGTAACTATTTATTCAATTGTTTCGGGGGAAGAAATTATGACGGCTAATTTTTTGGGCATTGACTGTGGATCTGTCAGTTTAAATCTATTCCTCTCAATGAGCGGTTCACATGAACCTCTGACTGTGTATCTGCGGACTAAGGGGCGGCCGCTTCTGACTTTCATTAAAGCGCTGGATCAAATGGCCGACGATCTCGGGGGAGATTTCCGACTGTCCGGAGTTCTTGTGACGGGCAGCGCAAGGGAACTGCTCGCCAACGCATTAGGTATTTCGGCAATAAACGAGATTAATGCGCATGCCGTGGGAGCCCACAAAGTTAATCCCACAATCCGGACGATCATCGAGATCGGGGGCCAGGATTCCAAATACATTCGAATCGAGAAATCTGCCGACGGGAGAATGCCCAGGGTGCCGGTTTTCCGGATGAACGAAATCTGCGCAGCCGGCACGGGAGCTTTCCTGGATGAGCAAGCTGAGCGATTGGGCATACCGATTGAATCTTTCGGTCCGTTGGCTCTGCAAAGCCACAAACCAGCGTCCATCGCTGGACGTTGCGCCGTCTTCGCCAAGACTGACATGATTCATCAGGCTCAAGAGGGAACGCCGCTTCCGGACATCCTCATGGGGTTGGCTGTGGCTTTAGTAAGGAATTACGAAGCTACTCTCATAAGAGGGGATTCCCCGGAGCCTATAGTCTCCCTTCAAGGGGGAGTTATGAGCAACCCGGCGATTGTGCACACGTTTCGGCAGTCGTTGAAGCTCAGCCCCGAACAGGTTGTGGTTCCACCCCATTTCAAAGTGTTGGGAGCTCTTGGCTGCGCAGAATTGGCCGCTCGGAGGCCATCCCTGAAGAGACTCTCGCTGGGAGAGCTGAAGACGCTGGCGCAACAAGCCGCGCATGAGCCGCCCGGGCGATCCTTTTTTCCGCCGCTTAAGAGAATGGAAAGCGACGGCCCCTGCAATACCCTATGTGGGAACGATCCGCTGGATTTGCAGCGTCCTTTAATTTTGGGCCTGGACGTGGGCTCAGTTTCCGCAAAAGGGGTAATTATAGACGGCTCCGGAGCAATTGTGAGGGAGGACTATCGTCTGTCAAAATCCAGACCCCTGGAAGCAGTCGGAGGCGTCTTACAATCTCTTCTGGAGGGAGATGTGGCTCCGGACGCAATCTGCGTTACGGGCAGCGGTCGCTACCTCGCTGGAAGGCTGCTGGGCGCGGACATCATTGTTAATGAGATTACAGCGCAAGCCCGTGCAGCGTTGGAAGGCGATCCGTCTGTTGACACGGTGGTCGAGATCGGCGGTCAAGATTCAAAGTGGATAGCGTTCGAAGAGGGACGGGTAACCGACTTCGATATGAATAGAGTGTGCGCCGCCGGAACGGGAAGCTTTCTGATGGCCCAGGCTCAACGGCTGGATCTATACATGGGTGAGGTTTACTCGGAAGCGGCATTCTCATCGAAAGCCCCGGCGGACCTCGGCAATCGCTGCACGGTGTTCATGGAATCGGATCTGATCCACCATCAGAATAATGGAGCGTCCTCCGAGGACCTTGCAGCCGGCGTTTGCATAAGCATAGTCAAGAACTATCTGGAGAGGGTGGCTAATCACAAAGCGCTCGGAAACAAGGTGCTCTTTTTGGGTGGAGTAGCCGCTACACCGGCTGTAAAAGCCGCGTTTGAACAATACACGGGCCGTGGATTTCACGTTCCTCCGTTCTTTCGCGTTTCCGGGGCTTTGGGCGCAGCGTTGACCGGCGCCGATAAAATCGGCCGCGGCGAAATAAAGACCGAGCACCGTAGGGAAATCCAATGGAATCCTGAAGAAATTGAGCGAGAGCAGTTCAATTGCAAGGGCTGCACAAATCAATGCAAGGTGAACAAGTTACAAGACCGCCGAACGGATCGTGTTTCTCGGGGGCCTCTGCGATAGATGGGAATCTGAGGAACAGTCGCGGCGGAATCGCCCCGAATCAACCTTTTTTTCGTTCCGGCAGGAATATCTGGAGAGAATCTCCGGGAGCGGTCCTCAGAGCGATGTCCAGTGGGGAATGGTAAGATCCCCTCAGTTTTATGAGTTCTTTCCATTCTGGAAAGCTTTTCTGGAGGAACTTGGAATATCGCTTGTATTGGCTCCTCGGCCGGACAGAAACCAGTTCGTGGCCGGCTCGTCCTATCTCAGAGTCGAGACATGCATGCCTATGAAGGTCATGGCAGGCCAGATAAAGGCGTTAACCGATCTGGGAGCCAAGACGCTTTTCCATCCGGTAGTTTTGAGTCAGCCTCCGATCGGCGACCGAAAAAATCCGTTGCTGTATTGCCCGTACATACAGGCGTCATCGCAATTTTTCAAGGGAGTATTTGATGCTGAGTGGATTGAGCCCACAGTTAACGGCCAGATAGATCCGGATTCTTTTCAACGGGAGCACATTGGGTTTGCGGTCGGGCTTGGGTTTTCCCGAAAGGAAGCCACTGCGGCGTACCAACGGGGGATGGAGGAACTGGATTCCTTCAACGCGGAACTCAGACGCCGAGGAGCGGAGTTCCTGGATTCCCTGGGAACCGACGATCACGCGCTGATGGTTCTGGGCAAACCGTATCACACATCGGACGCCTTTGTGAACATGAACCTTGGGAGCCTTTTTCAGCGGCTCGGAATAAGGGCCATCCCCGGCGACTTATACCCGTCCGTAACGGAGAGTAATTCGGAGGTTACATGGAAGTACCAGGCGAACATGGTTCAATTGGCCGGTGAAATACGGCGAAATCCCAAGTTGTTCCCTGTGCTCATCAGTTTCTTCGGGTGCGGACCGGACGCGTTCACGCTACGTCACATAAGGGAGGCCCTTGGCTCCAAACCGCTGTTGGTTCTGGAAATGGATGAACACTCATCCAGGGCTGGTATAATTACCAGGATCGAAGCCTTCATGGACAGAATCCTGCTGGAAAGGAGCAAAGGGAAGGTAGGCCGCTTCCGAAGGTCCACCAAGGCGAACGCCGGAGAATCGAAATCGGTTGAATCTGTTGGCGCGGAGAATCCAGCGGTGAAGAAGGCCAGACGAAAACTTCGTCCTGAAGTGCTCTACCTCCCGTACTTATGCGATCACGCGTACGCGTTTGCCGCGGCGGCAAGATCCGTGGATGTGGATTGCCGCGTGCTGCCGCCTCCTGATCAGGAATCCGAAAGTCTGGGCAGGCCTCACATGGTCGGTGGAGAGTGTCATCCGTACGCTTTGATCCTCGGCGATTATCTGAAGCTTGCGGAAACGTTGAAGGAATCCTCCGCCGAGAGGTCCAGATTCTACGTTATCAGCCCGGACGCTTGTCGTTTAGCGCAATTTCCCGTGTATATCGAGAAGGTCCGCAGGCAGCTCGGCATGTCTGTTGCCGTTATTCAGAATATTCAACAAGGACTGGAGGAATTCGGACTTTCCGAATGGGACCACCAACGCGTCTTGCTCAGGATCTGGGAGGGTCTGAACGCATACGACGTGCTTCTTCGCCTCTATTTGCAGATCCGCCCGAGGGTCCTGGACGCGTCCGCTGTGGATATGCTGTACCATAACTGCCGCAATAGGTTGTACGACGCGCTTATCGCCGGTCGGGTGAGAGAAGGTTTAGCCGAAACGCTTCAGGATCTATATATGTTCCCGGTAGACGACTTAGAGCCCCGCCCGGTGATAGCGGTGACCGGAGACTATTACACGCGAGTGGTTTCTTTCGCAAACAACGACGTTTACAAGGAAATAGAGGCTCTGGGAGGATGTCTGTGGCATCCTCCCACTTTTTCCGATTGTCTAAAACTGGGGGCATTGAGGGATT
>CAVVHK010000113.1:0-11718 GCA_963747865.1 uncultured delta proteobacterium
AAAAAAAAACGTATTGCTATATCGGCCTACACAGATCTTCTCTCTCCTGGAGGCTCCGCATGAGCGAGAAGAATAAATCAACGATTCTATTGGAGCATCATCTCAAGAGACTCAAGCTTCCCACTGTCCTGAGAGAATATGCCTCCATGGCGACGGTTTGCAGAGATGATCGGTCCGATTATCCGACCTACCTTCTTCGTCTGACTGAACGCGAATTGCTTGATCGTGAGAGAAAAGCTGCGGAAAGGCGAGTCAAGGAAGCTCGGTTTCCCGTGACCAAGACCATTGATACCTTTGATTTCAAAGCGCAGCCATCTATAAACGAGCCGCTGGTGCGAGAACTCATGAGAGGGGAATTTATAGACAAGAGAGAAAACGTTTTGCTTATAGGCAACAGCGGCACAGGCAAAACCCATTTGGCTTGCGCTTTGGCTTTTTGCGCCTGCATGCAGGGACGCCGAGTGCGTTTCTACACCGTAACCGGTTTGGTCACGGAGCTTCTAGAGAGCCGTGAAGAGAGAGGACTACAACGATACCACAGACAATTGGAACGCCAAGACCTCTTGGTCTTGGACGAACTTGGATACGTCCCCTTTTCCAAGGCGGGGGCGGAACTGCTTTTTGAGGTGGTCAGTAGGGCCTATGAGCGCCATAGCCTAATGGTTACCACTAACCTCCCATTTGAAAACTGGACCGAAATCCTAGGGTCAGAGCGTCTTACCGGGGCTCTGCTCGACCGGCTTACCCATAGAGTCCACATTCTCGAAGCAAATGGCCAGAGCTACAGGCTCCAGCAAGCCAAGAAACGATCCCCGCGCCGATCCGACCATATAAAACCGGGAGCTTGAAAGGAGGAAAAGCTTGACAGGTAGCAGAGAAGAGATCTAATTGTCCAATAGGCGCCGCACTTTTCGGCCGCCACCCTCCGCACTTTTCAACCGGCCTTCACACCCGGCTTACGTTTCCTGGATTTCTTCGGAGGCCGGGCCTTCGGCTTGCCGGCGGGTCCATCCGATGAGGGAGGCTTCGAGGAATTGGACGAGTCCCGAGTAAGTAGAGCGACCTTTCGTTCCAGTTTTCTTTACGGTGTTCATCTCGGGTTTAATTTGCGGTTTCTTCTCCGGCTCTTTTACGGAGTCCTGTAAAGCTTGGGCGGGTCTGAACGTCGACGCTTTCGTGGCGGGAATTTCCATCTTGACTCCCGATCTAGGATTAACACCAGCTCGCTCTTTTCTATCCACGACCTTGAATGTTCCCAGACCGCCGACCTGGACTTGTCCTCCTTCCTACAGGGTCAGCTGTATCGTTTCCACGAGAGATTTCAGAAAAGCAGCAGCGGCTTTCTTAGTGACATCGGTTTCGTCAGCGATCTTAGATACAAGTTCTGCCTTGGTCATGGAATCGGCCCCCTCAAAATTATTAAAGGTTCCACAGCAATGGAATATCTACGGTTACAGCACGATACAGCCTCAAAAGGCTATTGGTCAACGCAAATAAGCAATAGAAGCTTAAGCTTGGAATGCGCAATACCTGAATCGGACGATTAAGACCGAGAGATGAATCCGCAACAGTCCGTTCAGCTGAGTGAAACCAAAATGGGCGTCTCATGTGGACACAGTTTTGCCTCTATTGCCCAACTTGGCTAGATGAAGCAGCAGTTGGAATTCCTTTAGATTGCCGATAGATATATGGCTAATCTCGAACCCCGCCACAAATAGGCCCCTCGGGTCTTTCGTTATCCAGCGGCACTCTGCGTCAAACGTGAAGCTGGCGAACTCACCGAAATGGTCCTCGGGCACTATCAGGGTTTTGGTATCTCCCACCTTGGCTTTCATGCCCAGGATGCCCAGTCCTTTCTCCGCAACGTCCCTGATTTTCCCCACTACGCCGTGATTATCGGTCTCATATACATGGCAGTCAAATTGTAACAAGTATCTTGTCGTTTGTCTGAGCTTATCGGGAATCAGTTCGTCGTAGTTTGCGCAAAGGTTATCGTAGATTTTCCGCCAATCGATTGACCCTGAACTGATGAGCGTCATTGATACCCATCTTAGACCTCGGGGGCTCAAATGATATTTCTGCATGAGCTGGGACTTGTTTAGCCCCGACTCAATGTCCTCCACTATCTGATGGATATTTATGACCACTTTGGATGGCACCCCGCTCTGTTCAGGGGTTCCTCTTAGAAGACCTGCCCGATCAAGCTCTGGGAAAAGGTTTTGGAGTCCTTCCTCTGTCAGCCTGTATTTCTTCATCAGCTCATCACTGCTCATCCCGGATTTCAGGTCCGCCATGACCTCGTAAGCGTTCAAATGCCTTATGAGTCCTGCTTGGCCCAGCTTTCTGAATAAACTTTGGAGCCCTTTGGCCGAGAGGTTGTACTTTCTCATGAGAGAAATATCGTCCAATCCCGCTCGAATATCTTTTAGGGCGTCAGTGGCTGATATCCAAGACTTGTCCATATCTCCCCTCCTATGGGCCTGGCGTTTTTCCAACAAGACTCAAATGAGAGCACGTTCATTGGTTTTCCCTGTCGGAAATGTTTCCACCGGATCGCGACAAGATTACCTATCAGATAGTGTCCGACAGCTACAAGTTTTAATACCGGGGATGTTTCACTGGGTCCACCATACGAAGATTCCTTAGCAGTGTCCCTAATCTACTTTTTCTAAGTGAGTCTAGGTTTTAAGGATACTTATTTTTCAGAGGTCAGCCCCTTGTTTGCGCAAAATTCGATGAAGCGCTTTATCTGATCGTCAGAAGTCTTATCATCCCAATAGAATCGGAAGGGTAAAATAATCGGATAAGTCTTGTTTTTAAGAGTTTCATATGATGGGGCCACTCCGGGTGAATGCTCATCTTCCTTTACCCGCAGGATTTTTATTTTGCCTGAAGCCGCAAGAGCTTGGCTCACTGGGGCTATCCCTATACTTAAGTCGTTACCCATTGAACAAACTTTGATAATTGTAGGCCAGGTTTCAGTCATAGTGGTCGTATTTCCATATGGTTGATTAACGAGCACTTTTTCTTGAAAAAACGTCGCTGCTCCTGATTCCGGGACTCTTCTTGTGAAGCACCGAATAGGAGCGTCCAGTCCTCCCACCTGCTTCCAGTTTGTGTACTCTCCGGCGAATATTCTTCGGAGTTGCTCCATCGTAAGCTCAGACAATGTGTTTTTCGGAGTCGTTATTACAGCGATCCCGGAATAACCTATCAACCGTTCCCCCAACTGAATACCTTGTTTCACCGCTTTCTTCTCTTCATCGGGGGAAACGACCCGGCTGGCCATCGCTATCTCGGCATTCCTCTCTAATAGTGACTCTAACCCTTTCCCTGCGCTTGAACCTGTTATCAAGATATTAACCCCAGGGTTGGCTTTCATGAATGAATTAGCCCAAATATCAACCTGGTCAGCGGAAATGCCGGCGCCATTAACTCTAATGGTGCGTTTCGACGCATCCTGAGCCAGAATTACCGAGGTCATCGCCAGAAAAAACGCAATCACCCAAATTGCTCTAAGAACCGGATACCGCATCGAGTGGTTCCCCTCATGTAAATTTCCATCCCAAATAATTTGACGGATATGAATATCCTATGCGACTCAGAATGGTTAATCCACAAAAAAAGTTGATTGGCTTATCCGGACACGATTGAGACACTGTAAAGCCACGTTCACAAAGGTATAGTGTCCAGCATAACAATAATAATTCCAGTATGTTTTGTATGTCGAACACGTAGACAGGCAAATTCGGGGTATGTGAGTCCTCCAATAAAAGAAAAAACATGCGTGTATGGCTTTACCTGCCGAAAATTTTTGGTCAGTTATATCTGAAATGAACGTGTCCATCGTGTCCGGAGTGTACCCTTGAAGATGATTCTGCAACTCGCTGTTTATGGGGCTCGGCTCCATCAGCGTTCGTAAATTTCATTGAGGATGATTTCCTCACGGGAGCATAAAAGCGTGTACTGTTTCTCGCGCGGGTAGAACTCCCTAAAAAAACGCGAACTGAATCTCCGACTACCCTGAGCATGCACGCACAGGGGACATGCCTCAAAGGGGTTCTTGTTGCTTCGCCGAACGGAGCGACAGCGCACGTCATCATAGAAAAATGCGACAGGCTCATTAAATTTTCAGGTGAACGCAGCCGTTCCTGTGCTGTGTTCGGGACCCCCACTGCGGGTCGATGACATCTCTCGGGGCATATGAACAAAAAGGCGATATTCTAACTGTCCACTACTCCCAGACACAGTTTGCTCGATACCATACACTAAGGCTGGTCACACATAGTAAGGGATCGAATCAGCTTTGGGAGAGCGTCTCTCGCTTCCGGCGGCCAACTTGGCACCTCGAAGCCGCAAAAGGTATTTCCGTCAGGTTCAACTCTACTCCAGCGGCACACCGCTTCGATACAAAAGGGATAAATTTCAGCCAGATGGTCAGCCTGCACGACTAATTTTTTTTCCATTCCTGGTAGCGCTTTAATCCCTGAAACACTCAGACCGGCTTCGCTAATATCGTTAAGTTGTCCTTTTACCCGCAAGTCATCTAGATCGTAAACGGGAACAAAAAAGGTTGTATAGCATCGCCTGACGTTTCTGAAGGAGTGAATCAGGTCCTCTATTATTGATTCCGGCAAATTGACCTTGAGCTCATCCTCGTCTAGAACGCCTGCAGCTAAAAGCCTTCCAAAAACACTCCGCAATTCCTCAGATGAGACATGGTATTTTTCCATCAGTTGATCATTGGGCATGCCTTTACGGAAATCCCTGAGAAATCTCTTTGCCTTAATTTTGCGCTTGCTTTCCATTTGTCCTGCCACTCCAAAACAAAAAATCAGCCGCATAAAGGGAAACTGGAGCCCAAGCGTCAATCCTCAGGTTACTTTTGTGACGCATTTTGCTAGGCATCGAGGATTAGGTCCATAGGCAACCACTAGGTCTACAAAAGCAAAAAAAGGCGTGCATAGATTATCTGATTGCCCGTGAAACCATTTTCTTGTGAGGCCCCGGTCGCAAGTATTGGCTCATGTACGATACTAACACTGAATCTCATGATTTTGAATAACCTTATACGTGTTGCTGCTCCGTCTTTCGATTAGATGCACTTTGCCTCAGACTATGGGCTGGCGATGATGCTCCGGTACACTTTCGCTGCGGAGATTGTGAGGCTGAGCTGGAGGACATCGACAATTCCTTTGAGCTCGCCGATTGGCTAAAGAAAAATTGCGAACAAGTTTTCGGTGAATGAGACGGGCCTTCAGACGACGCTTCGGGCACGCCGAGCGAATACGGTTAATTATAATAGCTACCCCCCGGCTCGGCCGGGGGACTCAAAAGGTTTGACGGTTCCGGTAGCGCTTCTTCCTCTGAATCGCCTGACGTTCAAGAAACAGAAGACGCCCGATGATCACGTGTTCCCGAGGTCATATGGCACAATCCCAAGACGACTTCGCCATTGTCGCCAAAGCCAATGGCCGGTTTTACAGTCGAGCTTCGGTGTAGTCCAGTAGCAAGAACCATAGCCATCTATAAACGAGCCGCTGGTAAGAGAACTCATGAGAGGGGAATTTATAGACAAGAGAGAAAACGTTTTGCTTATCGGCAACAGCGGCACAGGCAAAACCCATTTGGCTTGCGCTTTGGCTTTTTGCGCCTACATGCGGGGACGCCGAGTGCGTTTCTACGCCGTAACCGGTTTGGTTTTACATATCGATGCTCTCCACATAATGGCCGAGATTTTCAATGACGCTTCCCTTTGTTAATTTCATGTTGCTCCGTGTTCTCAATTCTACGAGTTGCGTGATACGTTTGCGACCCGACTGGTGATGGGGCGGAGGGTGGATATATGCGCCGTCCAAGAGTCACTTTGCCGTGTGGTCTGCGGGTAGGGGCGTGCGATGATGTGAGGTCAAGGTTGCGGCGGAGTAATCGACACGGCGACACTGCCGCCACAACGACTCTGAACGACCGTCCTACGGGATTCAAAAGATCAGAGCCTCTGTATCGTCACTGCGCAGGCTTTGTATTCCGCTGTTTCGCTGACGGGGTCGAACACAGGATTGGTGAGCCAGTTGACGCACCCTTCCCGGAAATGGAATGCCATCCATACCATCCCCTTGGGCACCCGATCTGTGAGCTTCGCCTTTACAGCCACTTCTCCGCGCCGAGACTTGACGCGAATCACCTCCCCGTTGGCGATCCCAAGGGTGGTCGCATCCTCGGGTGAGAGGTCGGCGGTTTCCTCTCCCAGGATGTCGTTCAACCCCGCAGCTCGACCGGTCTGAGTGCGTGTGTGGTAGTGGTAGAGCCGACGACCGGTGGTGAGAACAAAAGGATACTCCTTGTCGGGAACCTCCGCGGGCGGGGTCCAGTCTACAGGAAAGAATTTTCCCAGTCCGCAGGTAAAACAGCCGTCCAAGTGCATTGTGGGCGTGCCGCAATGATTCTCGTCCTTCACGGGCCATTGTAGCCCGTCTCCATCGATGCGGGAGTATTTTATTCCGGTCATCTGAGGCGCAAGCACCGAGATTTCATTGTCCCACAGCTCCCGGGCGCAGTTTGACGCCCATTCGTGACCCATACGGCGAGCAATCTCCTTGAAGATGTCCCAATCCTGTTTGGATTGTCCGGGCGGTTCACTCACTTTTCGCAGCCTGCTTATCCTTCGCTCGCTGTTCGCGTACGTTCCGTCCTTTTCCCCCCATGCCGCGGCCGGCAGAACCACATGGGCAAAGCGGGTGGTCTCGTTCAGGAAATTGTCCTGGCAGATAAGGAATTCGGCGGACGCAAGGCAATGCTCGACATGTTTGATATCCGGTTCCGTATTGGCCAGGTTTTCACCGAAGATATAGAATGCCCTTATTTTGCCTGTGGCGAGGCCTTCCAGCATTGTCGGCATCATAAGGCCGACCTTGTCCGGCAACGATTCCACACCCCATGCGGCCCTGAACTTTGCTTGGGCGCTAGGGTCATCCACCCTATGGTAACCGGGAAAGACGTTAGGAAGGGCCCCCATATCACATGCGCCCTGGACGTTATTCTGGCCCCTTATGGGGTTCACGCCTCCGCACTCGAAGCCGACATTGCCGAGCAGCATTTGAAGATTTGCAGTCGTGAGCACATTGTTAACCCCGCACGTGTGCTCAGTGATGCCCAGACAGTAAATGAGCATAGCGGGTTTCACCGAAGCCATACGTCTGGCCACATACCTTATGGTATCAGCCGGAATTCCGCTGAGTTCGGCGGCCCGCTCGGGCGGATAATCCATGACTTTATTTTTTAACTCCTCAAAACCGACGCAGCATTTCGCCACATATTCCTTGTCGTACAAATCCTCAGTGATAAGGACGTTCATGAAACCGTTAAGCAGAGCGATGTCACTTCCGACCTTCATTTGCATATGCAGTTTTGCGAAGTCCGCCAGTTCGATTCGCCGAGGGTCCGCCACATACAGTTCAGCGCCGTTCATTACCGCATTCTTGACGAAGGTGGACGCTACTGGATGGGCCTCCGTCATATTAGTGCCAATTGCTAAAATCAGCTTGGCCTTGGCGAAATCGGCGAAGGAGTAAGTCATCGCCCCGGACCCGAACGACATGGCGAGCCCTGCCACGGTTGGCCCATGGCATGTGCGCGCACAGTTGTCGATGTTGTTGGTGCCGATCACTGATCGAAACAGCTTCTGCATGTTGTACGAGTCTTCGTTGATGCTGCGGGCGCAACTGACTCCCCCAATGGCGTCGGGGCCGTGTTCGGCGATGATCTGTCGGAATTTGCTCACCATCAGGTCAAGGGCCTCATCCCATGAAGCTTCCCTGAGTTCTCCGTTTTCTCTTATTAACGGCGTTGTAAGCCTGTCCTTGGAGTAAATAAAGTCATAGCCGAAACGGCCTTTCACGCAGAGACGCCCATCATTGGGAGCGGCGCCTTCCACCGCGGTCGCTTTTGTGATTCGGCCGTCTTTGACGTGAAGCCACATCTGGCATCCCACTCCGCAGTAGGTGCAAGTAGTGCGCACTTTTTCGGTTTCCCATCCGTGCCCCATGCCCATGGCCTTCTTTTCCGTGAGGGCTCCGACCGGGCAGACTTGCACGCATTGCCCGCAATAGACACAATTCGAGTCCCTGAGCGACGTGTTGTTGAATGTGGTTATGAAGGAGTCCGAGCCACGGCCTCCGAAGTCTATTACGCCGTTAACCTGAATATTTAAGCACGCCCGCACACATCGTCCGCAGAGGATACACTTGTTGTGATCTCTGACTATGAACGGGTTTGTGTCATCTATAGGACGAGGAACAAAGTCCGACTTGAATGGAACCTGCCGTATATTGTGCTCATACACCAGCTTCTGCAACTCGCAAGCGCCGTTTGCCTCGCAGAATAAGCAGTTGTGGTCTCCATAGGATAAGAGCAGTTCCAGGACCGTCTTGCGCACCTGGATCACTCTCTCGGTGTGGGTATGCACCACCATACCGTCGGCCGCGGGGGTAGCGCACGAAGGAGGAAGCCCCCGCATGTTGTCGATTTCCACGATGCAAAGCCGACACCCTCCATGGACGGGCATCTTAGGGTGGTAACACAGAGTCGGAATGTGGACGCCGTTGTCTCTTAACACTTCGAGCACGGTCTGCCCTCTCGTGCCTGTGACTCGCTTTTCTCGAAAATCCTTGCCGTTTACGGTCAAGGTTATAAGTTCCTTATCCATATTGATTCTCTCTTTTGAAGGTATCTTCGTAAGATGTCCGTTGGGACGTATAAAGTCAGCGCCGGCATCAATCTATCGCATGAAATCTGCACGCCTGGACGCACGAGCGGCACTTGACACACTTTGCTTTATCTATATGAGCAGGTTGCTTTTTCCCCCAGGTAATCGCGCCCGTAGGACACACTTTGAAGCATGAGCCGCACTTCTTGCAATTGTCTTCGTTGACCTCAAATTTGATCAAATCGACGCAGACCCGCGCCGGGCATTCCTTCTTAAGGATGTGAGCCTCGTATTCTTCCCTGAAGAAGCGGATAGTGGAGAGCGCCGGGTTAGGGGCCGTCTGCCCTAGTCCGCACAAAGAGCCGGCCTTGATGTCCTGAGCCAAAGTGATGAGCTGATCAAGCTCTTCCAATGACGACTCCCCTTTTGAAATTCTTGTCAAAATTTCAAGCATGCGTTTGGTCCCCAGGCGGCACGGCACGCATTTGGCGCAGGATTCCCTCTGGGTGAAACTCAGAAAGAATTTGGCCAGATCGACCATGCACGTCGTCTCGTCGGTTATGATGAGACCGCCACTCCCCATGATGGAGCCGATCTTGGTCAAGTCTTCATAATCCATGGAGATATCGAAGTGTTCCGCCGGAATGCATCCACCCGAAGGGCCTCCGGTCTGCGCGGCTTTGAACTTGCGCTTATTAAGCACTCCTCCACCGATGTCTTCGACAATTTTTCGCAGAGGCGTTCCGACGGGGACTTCAACCAGCCCGCTGTAGCCTATTTTTCCGGCCAGAGCATAGACTTTGGTCCCTTTGCTCTTTGGAGTTCCGATAGAGGCGAAGGCCTCGGCGCCGCGGCTGAGAATCACCGGAATGTTCGCGAGGGTTTCCACGTTGTTAATGTTGGTGGGTTTGCCGAACAAACCCTTTTGAGCGGGGAAGGGTGGTCGCGGTGTGGGCATGCCCCGTTTACCCTCGATGGAAGCCATCAACGCCGTTTCCTCGCCGCAAACAAAGGCCCCAGCGCCTAACTTCACTTTGATATCGAAGTCGAACTCCGATCCGAAGATATTGCGGCCGAGGTATCCGCGTTCCTCAGCCTGCTTAATGGCCAACTGAGCCCTCTCATAGGCCATGGGATATTCCGCTCGAACATAAATGTAGGCTTTTGTGGCCCCAATGCCGTACCCGCCGATCGTCATGCCTTCGAGGACAGAGTGAGGATCGCCTTCCAGAATGGCGCGATCCATGAACGCTCCCGGATCACCTTCATCCGCGTTGCATATCAAATATTTCTGATCCGCCTCGGACCTGTGGCAAATCTCCCACTTCGTCCCCGTGGGAAAACCCCCGCCTCCACGGCCTCTGACTCCCGCTCGCTTTACCTCGTCCACAACTTCCAACGGAGTCATTTTAAGGGCCTTTTGAATTCCCTGGTACCCCCCGACACGAAGGTATTCGTCGAGGTTTTCGGGATCTATCAGACCGCAGTTGCGGAGGACGACTCGGGTTTGCGATCGGAAGAAGTCGATATCTCTGTAATCGGCAACATGTTCTTTGGTCTTGGCATCCTTGAATAGCAGACGCTCAACCCTGTTTCCGTTTACGAAGCCGGCCCCGACAATTTCGGCCGCATCCTCAGATTTGACCTTGCAGTAGAACGTGCCCTGAGGAACGACGAGCACGGTGGGTCCCATTTGACAAAGACCGTGGCAGCCGGTGAATGTCACCCCAACCTTGTCCGCTAGCCCGGCGGTCTTCAGACTTTCCTCAAGAGCCGTTTGAATTGCGCCGGCTTTTTGCGATTCACATCCTGTGCCTCGACACACGAGTAACTGAGGACCCGTCACCGGTTCTATGTTATTCATGACGACCGCCATTGAGAACCTCCTTGATTTCCGATGCCTTGACGGTTCCAATGGTGTCGCCGTCTACGACCATCGTGGGCGCTAAAGCGCAGGCCCCTATGCAGGCGACGGTCTCTAACGTGAACATGCCGTCTTCTGTGGTGTCGCCGGGCTGAATCCCCAAGTGTTTCTTGACTTCTTCAAGCACCTGAGCGCCGCCCATAACGTGGCAAGCCGTCCCCTGGCAGACCATGACTGTCCTTTTGCCGCATGGCTTCAATTTGAATTGCGCATAGAAGGTGGCCGCGCCGTAAGTTTCGACGGGGTGGACGCCGCAATGCCCGGAGGCCTTGATCATAGCGTCACATGTAAGGCTGCCAAGGGCGCCCTGCATTTCCTGGAGGATCGGCAGAAGCGAATCGCGTCGTTTCGGGTACCTGGAACAGATTTGTTCCAAATTTCCATTTGTCTCCATGTTTTCATCTCCTGATAGTCTGAAATTGGCGTCGCCAAACGCCTGTTGGATCCCCAGCGCTGCTCAAGCTGTCCCGGCGTTGGCAGGGGAAGGTTTATCGGGGGCATGCCGATTCGAGAAAGATTGGGCCATCCTTTGACCCTTTTCCGGCCAAGAGGAATCACGAATTGGTCGGAACCAAACGAATCGGCGCGAAGAGGTTGGCGCCCTGAAAGGCTGGAATGACTCTGCGAGATCGAGGCGATGCGACTCTGCAGACCGGTTCCGAACATGGATGGGACCGAATGGAAAAGTCCGGCCGGCGCGCGCATCACACTCCCCACGGGCCATTAGCCGGAGCCGGCAACAGCATGTGAAGAGTCCACAGAGCGCGACTCACCGCATGGAGAACGCCATACTGACGTCTTCTCCGGCAGAGCAAGGCAAGATCGCAATCTCCGTACGGCTTCCGCGTATCCGACCATGGGCTCAGGAAAAGCGGATGCAACATCTGTCTATTTGAAATAACTAGGAAAGGGAGTTCGTCAACCCGGCCTTGTGGGCGCCAACCACGGCTGGCTTAAGTGCGCTTCCTCAGGTGAAGCCGGTATGAACGCGCATAGGTGTGTTCCTAACGATGATACAAAGCGGTTATATTGAAGACCGGAATAAGACGCTCATCCCGCGTCAAGGAAAAATATTGGCGCAGGGGTAACC
>CAVVHK010000114.1:0-88471 GCA_963747865.1 uncultured delta proteobacterium
TTTTCCCCGTGACGGGCCCACCAGTATTCAGTCCAACCTGAGCCCTCATTTTTGGCGATATTCAGCATAGGTGGAAAGATAAGTAGTCCCTTAGCGTCCTGTAAATCCACCTGATTCTTGTCCACTAGTTCCCGGTTGGCCGAGTGAGCCAGCATGACTCCACGGAAGGACAAAGCGAACACGTAGAGTTCCCCTTTCCTGAATGGGCCGGAGCTGGCGTTGATGAGTCTCACAGCGTAGTTCGTTCCTTTTTCCTTGAATGTGTCCGCCGCCTTGTCCACCATTTCCTTGACTTCCGTCTCCTGGCTCGCTAGAGCCGCCGAAACGGCATAGAAGACTAAAAGGCTGCTAATTAGGCTGACCAGAATCTTCTTCATCGCTAAACTACCTTTCTGTTGATATTCAACCGGAGAGATCCACCACAGGTCAAGGTTGACGTTGGAATCTCAATAGTGTCCACATCCGCGATAGGCCTACGAAAGCATTCAACTTCGAGCACGGCTTCTCAAACAGCCGGCTGGAGAGGTAGACGACCATTTGAAGAAAACACGAACATAGTTTGAACAGCTTGTCTGAGTCTCGCACACTTGAGGCCTCAGAAAGAACGTAGATATGGGCAAGTTCCGCAAATCCTGGAGTGTGAAGGAATCAGGCGGTGTTTATCCAAGCGCCCGGTTCAATGCGCCTACCTGGACGCCCGAAGGACGTAGCCCGAGGTCCAAGAATTAGTCTACAACACCCATTACTCGTTTGCCGGCTAAATTCTGGGGTCCACGAGCCCATCTACCAGAAAGATCGCGGACCGACCTTTCTTTTCGGTTCTCCCGTGTTGGCAAGGGCGCCGGCCTCCTGGAGCAACTTCTCGGTCCATTTCTCCATCTTCATACGCCACTGAGGGTCCGGTTCCAGTCGCAAAGCCTTCTCGAAGTACGACATCGCTTCCATCTGACGACCCGCCAGCATACAGGCTATGCCAATGTTTCCCAAGGCCTCGACATTATCCGGGTTGGACTGCAGCACCCATTGGTAATCTTTAATGGCGTCGGAGTAATTGTGCAGACCGGCGTAAGCCAGTCCTCTTCCGAGATGAGCCGGGATCGATCCGGGGACGAACTTCATGGCGCTTTCGTAATCCTCAAGAGCGGTTTCGTGGTCCAGATTGAAGTTGTATGCGTCGGCTCTCGCCAAATATCCCTGCTGGTCTTTGGGCCGCATGGCTATGTATTTTGTATAGTCACGAAGAGCCGCCTGTACTTGCCCCATTTGTTCATGACATTTGCCTCGCAGCATGTAAGCCTCTGCAAGTTCGGGAGACTTATTTATGGCGGCAGAAAACGACCGGATCGCCGTTTCGTAGTGGTGGCTCTCCATGTGATCCTTACCGCGCCTCAGAAGTTCCTGGGAGCTGTATGAGATATTGCTTCGAGTCTTATGGGAGGCCTGGGACATCGCCGGGCTGGTGTGAAACAAAGCGGTCAAGAATGCGACACACAGAAACGCCCTTGAACTGATTCGGAGAAGCTGATGCATTTGCAACCGATCCAAGCAGTGGATTGGATGTGTCTGTTCCAGGCGTCGCCGGTTTTTGTATTTCCGATTCGGGCGACCTATCCCGCAAACACGTCCTGGATTCCCTGTCCAACTCCTATTTATTATAGCCAAGAATTACAGGCAAGTATATATTTGCCATACTGCATGCTAGATCCCGTTTCGAGAACTTAAGACCTTCTGGAAGAGTTGTGCCAATGGCTTTTGAGGTTCTTGGCCGGAGTGTCCTTGGAGGTCTTGGGTAAGATCGCTGTTTTCAGCGCCGGGAGCGGGCTGACAATGGCAAACTCCGGTTGCCTTATCCATATCTAAGTGATACAAATTTGGCAAATTCAGATTCGGAAATCGACAGAAGCATCATTCAAGCGAGGCCGACAATGAACTACACGGACATTTTGGTCGAGACTAAAGGACAGGTAGGGATTCTCACCTTAAATTCTCCTCAAACAATAAACGCGTTGTCAAAGAATATGATTAAGGAAGTGATATCGGGTTTGAAATCGTTAAGCGCCGAGCCCGACATAAAGGTCCTGATCATCAAAGCGAATGGAAAGCATTTCTGTTCGGGGCACAATTTGAAAGAGATGGTGGGCGCCACACGTGAAGAAGCCAAATTCATATTTGACCAATGTTCGGAAATGATGACTTTGATTCACAAGGTTCCTCAAATCGTGATAGCGCAGGTGCATGGAGTGGCTACTGCCGCGGGCTGTCAAATGGTTGCCACCTGTGATCTGGCCGTTGCCGATGAAGTCGCGAAATTCGGCACGCCGGGCGTGAGAATCGGCCTGTTCTGCACAACCCCCATGGTTGCGCTTTCCAGAGCCATCGGACGTAAGAGAGCTTTGGAAATGCTTATGTCCGGTCGGCTGATTTCCGCCGAAGAAGCTGAGAAATACGGACTGGTGAACAAAGTAGTTCCGGAAGCCGAGTTGGAATCCGTCGCCATGGAATTGGCCAACAAGATAGCCGAGGCCAGCGCGTTGGTGCTGGGCATCGGCAAGAGGGCTTTCTATAATCAAGTGGAGTTGGAAGAACCCAGGGCGTACGAATACGCCGGCAACGTGATGGCCTTGAACCTTTTGGCGGAAGACGCCCAGGAGGGCATTAGCGCATTCCTCGAAAAGAGAAAGCCGAATTGGAAGGGTCGGTGAGCCCTATAATCGGCCGGTCGGATTAGGTATTCCTGTGGGATGCCGTGAGCCTAGGGCGCCGCATCCCACAGAATGACAGTTCATCGCGCCCCTAACCTCTTCATCACATCCTCAGCTTCCGCTAACCTTGTTCCGGCGCCGTAAACATTTCCTCTATCCAACCGTATGCGGCTATCATAGACGGAAAGCCGACTATCGTCGCCGACAGCAGCACAGCCTGCAAGAGTTCTTCTCTACTGGCGCCCCCATCCAGCGCTCGCCTGGCATGCGAGCGAATCCCACCCTTGGACCCCGCGCCAATGGAAATTCCAAGCTGAATGAGATGTTGGTTTTTCAGATCCACCGGCCCAGCCGAAGAACAGAGGTCCCCCACTTTTCGGTAAGCTTCGGCTATCTCCGGGTAAGTCTTGAGAAATTGCTTGAATATCTCCGGCAGGTACATCTATCTCTCCTCCTGTAGAATATCCGTTCCGATTCATCAAATTATAGCACAGTTCCGTTATACCTCATTGCGCCGGAAAGACCCTCGATAATCCGGAGCTTCCGTCGCGCTCCATTGACACCGGTAGCGTGCGTGCCTATTCTAGGCTTGTTCCAGGCCTGTGCGGCTAAGCGAAAGAGAATTTCCTGCCGCCGCTTACAATATTCAATATCGGTCGAGGCATTATATGAATCAGCCCGGTCTGATCGCTAACAAGATAGTAGATTCAATTTCTCAAGTGCTGATCGGAAAAGAAGAGCAGGTCAAAGAGGTCGTCATCGGACTACTGGCCCGCGGACACGTGCTAATAGAGGATATACCGGGTGTCGGGAAAACCTTGCTCGCTTTGGCCACAGCCAGATCCATAGGGGTTCGTTTCCGGCGGATACAGTTTACCAGTGACACATTACCCACCGACGTAATCGGAGTGAACGTTTTCGACCCGAAGACTTCGGATTTTATCTTCAAAGCCGGTCCGGTATTCACGGAAGTGCTTCTCGCCGACGAAATTAACAGGACATCCCCTCGAACCCAGTCAGCCCTGCTGGAGGCGATGGCCGAAGGCAAAGTTTCAGTGGACGGAGCCACTTACACGTTGTCTCATCCCTTTTTTGTGCTGGCCACAATGAATCCCGTTGAACGTTTTGGCTCCTTTGAACTTCCGGAAAGCCAGCTTGATCGTTTCATGCTCTCGATAAGTCTAGGATATCCGGACCGAGATCACGAGCGCCAGATCCTGGTGAGGGACATGCGACATGTCGATGCGGAGGAACTTCAACCGGTCACGGACGTCGAATCAATAAGGATGCTTCAACATAAGGTGCGGGACGTCAAAATAAAAGAGTCCATCATGGATTACCTATTGGATCTCGTGACCGCTACTCGTGAAAACCAGCATATAAAGCTGGGACTTTCCTCAAGAGGAGGATTGCATCTCAAGAGAGCGATGCAAGCGAATGCTCTGATGGATGACAGAAACCTACGTTGTGCCGGAGGACCTCAGGAGCGTATTCCTTTCCGTGGCGTCCCACAGGATACTTGTCACGTCCTCGACTATGGACAGCGGCGGAAGGGATAGAAAGCGTGAGATACTGAGGACAATATTGGCCTCCACTCCAGGCCCCACTTAGAAGAAAGGGCAGGCGTATACCGGAACCGTTTGGGCGTGTGCAAACGACTGAACGGTTAGCGTGAGCGCCGGTACCCGGGTTGCGATAAGAATACGATACCTTATTTTTTTTCGAGCAGCTTGATGAGTAACTCAAACATAAATTTCGCCTCTATATTCAATTTGTCGGCAAGAACCGAAATCGAGAACCCGGATCGCTCGCAGAGAACAAAAATCAGACCTACCGCCTACGGATGGGGTTTGATTTTTCTCCTGATTTGGGTCCCTTTTACCGCTCTGGCCACTGCAAACAACTTTTTACTGATTGTTTTCATTATGTTGGTGGGAACTGTATTGGTTTCCCATTCACTTGCGGGAAAGAACGTCAAATCAGTAACCCTGATCCGGCGCCTACCCGAGGAAATTTATGCGGATACTCCATTCTTGGTTAAATATTTGGTCAAGTCCTCACGTCCGATATGGGGGTCATTAACCCTCAAGTTTCGAGAAACTGAACCATTGGAATCCCCATTAGATCAGTTTCCATTGCCGCCGGTCCCGCCGGACAAAACAGTGGAGCGCTCCCATAGCTTCACACTGACGATCAGAGGCTGGAAACAGCTCAACCCGGGGCTCTTGGAGTCTTCCTTTCCTTTCGGACTGGCCGTGTACCTCGAAGAAATCCGGTTCTGAAGAGAAAGTATTGGTTTTCCCGAAAATTGAGCCTATGGACGGCAAAATTCCCCCTTGGCTGGGCGGAGCAGGACGAGGTCAAGAAAAGGTGGGCCTCTTTGGAACAGTGCCGTTTAACTTCAGGGAATATGTGTCCGGCGACGCTTACAAGAAACATTGATTGGAAGAAGAGCGCTCAGTTGTCGTCACTCATAACAAAGGTTCTGGCGGAAGAAGAATCCAGGCGCATAATAATCCGACTTCCTTCCAATGCTTCGGAAAGGGCCATTTCTAGGGCGGCCTCGCTGGTCGCACATTTCGAGAAAATCCGGACGCCCATTTCCTTGTACGGGCCGGGAATACAGATGGGCCCGGGGTATGGCGCAACGTTCACCCGCAAGGTCCTGACCGTATTGGCGCTGTGGGACAACCCCACGGAAAACACACGGATTTCGGAAGTCGGCGGGGTGCTTGCGGATGTGGATAAGTCCGGTGAACTCAAATGGGAGCGCTATTAATTTGAAAAAGAGCAACCTGGCAATAGATCTTTCAGTCGGTGGAGGCTCCCTCGCGATATCCAAGGTTTCCATCTTGCCCGGCCGCGGTCAATCATTCAGGTGGTTCCTTTTTGCGATGCTGGGAATTTCGATCTCAGCCGCAACTATTGAAAACGGTTTGAGTTTAATTGTATTGCTTTTATTACCCTTGATATTCGCGGCTGTTTTTCGAAAAGACTATGCTTCTCCGTTCGTCTGGTCGGAGAAGACCGGAACTGTGATCTTCTTCCTTTACGTTCCCATTTCCATGCTCATGACCAAGCTTCTTCCGGGCTCCTTTTCGCTGCCGGTGTTCATAGCGTACTTTACATTCGGACTGCTGATGGTTCGCATACTTTCGCCGTTCACTGATCGAAACATTTGGCAGATTGTATTCTTGAGCATAGGCATGATTCTCATAAACTGCATTCTCACCAACCATCTGATTTTCGGCCTTATTCTGCCCATTTACTTGTTTTCTTTGTTGGGAACTTTGCTGCTTTTCCACGTGGCTTCCAACGAGGAGGCCTTTGAAGACCATCTTAGCCCTGCGACCCAAAAAAGCCTTTGGAACAGTTGGTACGGCAGCCTGGCAAGACGCTGCCTGCTAATCTTGAGTTTCACCCTTGTTATGTTCATCTTTTTCCCAAGGCCATTTCTGGTAATACCTGGGCTCCGCGCGGCTATGTCCGCCGCTGGGGGCTTTTCCCAGTTGGAACAAAACATAACTTATAAGGACATGGCTTCCATGTCGGGCCGCAAGCGAATAGCCTTCACAGTTCATCTGGAGAAAGGAACTCTCCCCAAGAGCGCGTATTGGAGGGGCCGCGTTCTGGAAAAGACCGACGGATTCGGTTGGTATCCAACGAATCAGTCGCGGGGAATTGGGAAGTTGATCAAGGCCGGTCCGGATGGGGCAATCATATATACGGTGAGTCCTCACAGGCTCCAATCGAAAAACGTTTATGTGGCGGGCATGCCGATTCGCGCCGCCGGACGGCTAAACAGACCTCTGCACATAACATCGGAAGCGGAAGTGGTCGTGGATTCTCCCTTCCTATTCTCGGATTCTTACAGGATCATGGCCGTAGATAGCCCTGTTCCGGTGGACAGCAGGAGCCTCCACATCAATCTTGATGGAACCGGAGTCACTCCAAGGATTGCGGATCTGGCCGCTCGGTGGACGAAGGGGTTTTCCAAAGCAAGGGACAGGGCCGGGTTAATCACGTCCAAATTGCGCTCCGAATACAAATACTCTTTGCAAGCTCCTACTCCGCCGGACAAGCAACATCCCATCGAGTATTTTCTTTTTGATAGCACGGTGGGACATTGCGAGTATTTTGCCGGCGCTCTGTGTCTCATGCTGAGAAGCCAGGGTATTCCTGCTCGTGTCGTGGAGGGCTTTGCCGGTTTTGAGCGGACATCCGCCCCCAACGACTTCATAATTCGATTCGCAAGAGCCCACGCATGGGTTGAAGCGGTTTTGGATGGTTCAACTTGGACGACTCTCGACGCCACCCCTGCTTCGTTGCGAGAATCCGCGGACAACTATCTGTGGAGAACCCTTGTCGATTTCTACGACGATCTGGAGTACAATTGGACAAAATATGTGGTCTATTATGATAGAGCGGATCAGGCCGAACTATTCCAAGGACTTGTCAACATCATAAAATCCCGACAGAAGGCCGAGCCTTCGTTCGCAAACGCCGCCAAATTTTACACACCGCCCATAATACTGGCCACTTTGGTGGTTATCGTCTGCATCCTGCTTTTGAAGTTTCGCCGAGAGAATAATGACCCTTTCGAGGTTTACCGGAAAACCATGACGGAGCTGATGAAGAAAGGCGTGCTTACAGCTATTCATCCATGGCACGAGAAAAATGTTGAGGAAATAGCGCGCAGGGCGCCGTCATTGAGGGGACCCATTCTCAAGTTCATGCACGCTTATTTAAAATGCCGATTCGGAAACAGCGATAACTCAACGATTGGGGAGATGATGACTGCCAAGGAGGAATTGTTTGGTCGTTTGGATGCAAAAAACGGAAAAACGATGATTCGGAGTTCTTCAATCAGCATAGACCTTGGGCGGTCGGCCAAGTAGACGGTTCCGGGAAGTTGTTCAGACGAGACGAAGAAATAACGTGAAGGTACGATAGAAGTTTGGGTTGGCTGGGGCGGGAGGATTCGAACCTCCGAATGCGGGATCCAAAGACCCGTGTCTTACCACTTGACTACACCCCATCATAACGTTGCGGACAAGATCAATCTATGGTCAATCCACTTCTCAAAGGCCGCACGACGAAAGAATTCCATTTAGCAGGCGCTCGGGACATGACTCTCAATAAGGTCTCACGGCGCCCTATGCCGAAAACCGTTGGCCCGCTGCCGCTCATAAGGGCCTTGCTTACGCCCTCTCGCTGTAACCACTCACGAATCTCACGGATTTCCGGAAACAAACGCTCGGAGATTGCCTGAAGATCATTGTACAAAATATCAGCAGGCGCAATGCGGTCCTTGAGCCTGTCGATCAATGTAGCTTGCCTTTTGAAATCTGTCAAGTCCTTGGAGTACTCTTTAAACACCCGAGCTGTAGACACGGGAAAATTCGGATTCAGGAGAATCAAATCTTCGGTCCAATCCAAGGGCGCCGGTGTCAACCGATCACCCACTCCGTAGCCAACAGCAGATCCGCCCGAAAGAAAGAACGGCACGTCCGCGCCCAATTCTCTCGCAGCCTTGTGGAGCGCCAAATCCTCCAGCCCTAGGTTGAACAGTCTATTGATCCCCACCAAAGCCGCCGCTGCGTCCGAGCTGCCTCCGCCCAGCCCTCCGGCTATGGGTATGCGTTTTATCAATAGTATATTCAGTCGCAGTTTCGCGCCGACCAGCTTCTCAACCAGGGTCACAGCCTTGAGGATCAAGTTGTCCTTTTCCAGCTCCGGGTAATCGGGAACCTCCAACTTGCTTTCGGCAGTGGTTTCTCTTAGTATCAGTTCATCGTGTAAATCGACGGCTTGAAATAATGTTTCCAGGTCATGATATCCATCGGGCCTGCGGGCTAACACGCGCAGGTAAATATTGACTTTTGCCGGAGCCTTCACTCGAAGCGTACGCATAAATTCTCCCAAGGATAGCCGACAGGCGTGCGCACGCACGCTCCTCGCGGGTCGTTTGCAGCTCGCGAACCGGATTATAGGTTCTCCCGGAATGAGGCGCAACCCTATCCTCTCGATCCCTATCAAATGAAAGCACGATAAACGCAAACCATGCATTCTTGCAACGATTCGATCACATACAAGGAAACTGTGATTGACCTTAACGGGTGTCGTATCCGCATGAAAGCGCCCGGCAGCCTGGTCGATTCCGGGAACAAATTGCTCTTCTGGTGGGAAATCACGACTGCGGCCATAGCCCTCTCTCAGCATTTGATATCGCTCGGAGAACTGACGGATGGAAAGCGGATAATCGAGCTGGGCTGTGGGCCCGGACTAGTGGGCATAACTGCTGGTATGCTCGGCGGTAGGGTCACGTTCACCGATTATTCAGCGGAAGCGCTGGAATTGGCCCGGAGGAATGCCATTGAAAACGGTTTGAGCGAGGCCAAAATCGAATTTACCCAGTTGGACTGGGAGAACCCTAGGGACATAGGAGCCTTCGACTTGGTGGTCGGGTCCGAAATAGTCTACGATTATTGGTCGCATTCGGACCTCACCCGCTTAATGAAAAAATTGACGCGTCCGGGAGGCCGCATCTTGCTTGCCGATAGAAAGAGGCTCGCCGTCTCAAGGTTTATTGGAGGAATCATCCGTTCCGGCTACCAATGCCGAGAAACACTGACGCGCCTCGACCTGCCCTCCTTCCCAAACCAGGAAATCAGCATCTTCTCTTTGGCCGAAAATCCTTGATCCGGCGCCCTAAACCGCCGGCTTATCATTTCGGAGATGAAAGCCTACCGGCACAGCACGGATGGACAACGGCTTATGGCCGGAGAAGAATACCTGCATGTTTTTCGGCCTACGCTGGACATAACGAGCCATGATCTGTTAACATTTTGTATCTTTCATAAATTTAGGAGATGACGAGATTGTTAACAGCACAGATTCTGGCCTTGACTCTGATACCTTTCCTGTCCGGCGGCGTTCCCAGGAACGAAGTCAACATCTCGCCATTGGTCCTTCTCGGATTTGAAGATCAGATTTCAACGGATTATATGGTGGGAACGTGGAAGTATTCGGACGAATTCTTCCGATGGGGAATTACCGATAAGGAAAAATCCAAAGTGAGGCCCTTCAAAGGGCATTCCTTCATGTCGCTGGACAAGGATGGCGCCATTAAGATGGTCAATTTCTTCAAACCCGACGAAGGGCGGTGGGAGGTGACCGCCGACGGCATTGCGATTGTCGATCCGAGATTCCCCGAGCGATCTTCTCAGGTATTGCCGATCCGAAAACGCGACAACGACCGCATTTGGGTCTTGTTGCCGTTCAGCGGAGGTTCAGCCGGCATAGGTATGGTTAGAGTCAAGGATGAAGAACTGAAGAATGTAAAGGCTGATACAAGCGCTGAGACCAAGAAGCCTCGAAAAGCCGAGTCGCAGCGAAGAGTATATCGGCCTGATGATTCTGAACCGAAAGGGAACCCGTTTGGGTCCGGAAGTCCTGATTCCTGGCCGACGACACGCAGGGAATTCTCGGGATTTTGAGGCGCCCTGCTCTTGCAATGGGCTCAGTTTTGTCCGGCGAATACTTAGGGCGCCGCGTTGTTTCACTAGTCCCAGAGAATCGTAGTTTGCTGAAAAATCCCTTAGTGCAAATGGATTATTGACCTGCCTCAGCCGCTATCCGGCGCGTCATGGTGAGCGCAGCGATCTCGTCACGCGAAACTGAACTCCGCCCTACTCTTGGTCGCCCCTCCGCGATTTGAGCTTGCCGTCTTTCTCCAATATTCGTCTCAGTATTGCCCGTAATTGATTATCCTTCACAGGATCCAAGATAATCTGATGCTTCTTCCTGTCGGCTTCGGACAAGGCCGTGGGGGCTTCCTTTTCTTCCGGTGGTGGGGTGGCGGGTTTGTTGGTCAGTGAAGATTGACGAAAACGTAAGTCTGTTATGGGCGTTGCGCCTCGAGGAAGATTGGCGTTTACTCTCTTCAGTATGGCGGTTCTATTCGCCGAAAGCTCGTTCATCCAGACAGATGAATCCACAAGGATATGCAATGTGCCGCCTGTGAGTTTTTCCGCTTCAGAGTGAGCCGTAATAGCGGAATTCATGATCCTGGGCCAAAGACGAACTATCTGATGACGAGCCAGAGCCGGCTGAAGCCCCAGACCTTCCAATACCTGGTTGATGACTACTCCGGCTTTCAGAGGCCGCGGTTGCCTTCCACGTTTGCGGGAGGAACGGGCATCCGAGCTCATGCGCACTCCGAAGGGTCACCCTGTATCTTTGCGATAGCGTGATTCAAGGCCGGGAAAACAACCTCTAGGTTTTCCAAAGCCCCTCTGGGACTGCCCGGTAAATTGACGATCAGAGACCTGCCTCTAATACCAACTATAGCCCGGGATATCATGGCGTGAGGAGTCTTTTGAAGACTGGCGGCACGCATGGCTTCGGCCATGCCGGGAACCGTTCGATCCACAACCGCCATAGTCGCTTCAGGAGTTACATCTCTGGGAGAGACTCCTGTGCCGCCAGTCGTCAAAATGAGGTCCGCATGATCAATATCAGCAAGTTCCATAATCATTCTAGATATTTGATCTTGTTGATCAGGAACAATACTCTTCCACGCGACGTCAATACCACGCTCCCTCAACCAATCCTCAAGTTGTGGTCCAGAGGTGTCTTCTCTCAACCCTTGAGACGAACGATCACTAACAGTGATTATTCCCGCACGTAGCATGTTCCACGAACCCGTAACCCGGGGAGTCTTTCTGATCCGACTCTTGAATTCCCCGTAAGAAATCGCGCACCTGAACTTCTTGCGCCTCGAGTTCTTGTTTTAAGAAACCAGCCGCTTTCCACGGATCGACTTTGGAGCCGCAGGTAAAGATGTCCACCGCCGCGTAACCGTATTCCGGCCACGAATGAATCGTAAGATGAGACTCGGCGATAACCACCACGCCTGAGACGCCTTGCGGGTTAAAGTCTTGAAACGCTGTCTTCAAGACGGTAGCCCCGGCCACTTCCGCGGCCTGGGACATGATTTTTTCGAGATAATCGAGATTGTCTATTTTTTGTGTATTACAAGACCAAAGCTCGATCAGAAGATGAATTCCCAAAGCTTTCATCGTCATCCCCCGTACCGAGTGGGCAATATGCCTCTCGAAGAAATGTTACGACATACTACCGCCAGTAACCCGCCTTCAGGGAAGCATGGACTGGGACTTGGCCGGCCTCCTTAACAACGCGCTTTCGACCGATACACGTATACCCTTACAAGGGACTTCCCTTCCCTTGGCACGGGTCGGTCGCATCAGATTGAGGAAATTACTCCTCGATCAATGGAGGTCAGGGTTTTAACCTTGAGAGTGGGAAGAAACCAATGCACACGGTTTCCCCGCTCAGGAAAAGCCCTCCAGTCATGAATTTTGAGAAATAGGAAGCAGAAGAAGAGGCGCAGGATTCAGAACCGGCACAGCAATTCACCTCGGTTTTTCCGAGAAGTGACACTATGGTCTGGGTATTTATCCGGTTCATTCTATTCCCGTCCCGGGCGAAGCCCTGTGTGATACATTAAGCGTCCTTTTTGCCTCTTTTTATTGTCTCCTGTCAAGCAAAAAAGATCCGCTTCGGCAAACAATTTTTCCATTTATCTTGGAAAATTTTCTACACGCGGCGCCTGGGTCAGTTCATACGGCAGTGGCCGTTATGCAACTCGAATTCCTGCAGCGCAGCGCAAACTACAAAGCACTTTATACTCCGAATCCGCCGAGCTCTTAATTACTGGTTTTCGTAAATACGGTCACGTATCCCGACAGAGCATCGCAAGTGAGATTCAAGGCCTCTTGCGCCCATTAGGGGGCATCTGCGACAAAATGCGACACCGTATTTATGAAAATGAGCACTAAGTTGGTTGCGACAGTCTGATCCTAAGGACGCGGCATACCGACAGGGTGCGCCGGCGCCTTACTAAACCCGACCCAACATTCAGTTGTGGGACGGACTCAACGATGCTTCGATATTTACCGATGCGCCGTCTGTTTCACATTTCCCGCATGTCTCACCTTCCCGTAAACGCGCCCTGCAAGTAGCGCAGAACCTGGACAATTCACCCGCAAGGTCGTGAAATGGGAATCCGCATCGAAAACACGCCGCGGATTCCTCGGAATCGAACGCGCCGCAGTTTGGGCAAGACACCGCAACCGGTCCGTCGACACCCGCAACTGGACGGGACGTTCGCAATTCCCGGCAACGCCGGAGAGCTATCCACGCCATGATCAGCAATAGTGGCGCAAGGGAAATCATCGCTTTATTGGGGTATATCGCTATAACAAAATTATAAACACCATGAAAAGCCGCGGCTATAAGAAGCCCTTTGGCGACCAACCGTAGTTCGCCCTCGAGTTCAAACCGAGCAAGCCCAAGATAATAGCCCCACATTGACGCAAACAGAATGTGGGCCGGCGTGGCAAAAACGGCTCTGGACAAGAGACTTGCAGGCCCAAGTTGCAGGATATAAATTACGTTCTCCACGCACGCGAACCCAAGAGCTGAGGTCACAGCGTATACTATGCCGTCCATTGGTTCGGAAAAATCCCTGCTCCGGAATATGGAGACCCATACCGCCAAAAGCTTGAATAGCTCCTCAACAGGCCCAATTACAAGAAAGCTTGTCGCTGCGGCGGCCGTCAAACTTTTCTGAACTATCCCGGCCCCTGCGAGTTGCTCTATGGCCAGCGTGGGGAGAGTAGCCGCGCATCCCCAGAGAAAGACCTTGATGAGGTTGGCTCGAATCCTGGGATAATGGCCCCTCCTGTGAATCCAGTACCCTACCCATAGTAGGCCAGGAGCCATTCCAACGATAGCTAGCAGCTTTTGCAGTTTCTCACCCTCGTTGACTTTAGTCTTGGGACCGTATAACACGTAACTGTTTTCGCGCCAAGAGGCGCCGCCGAAGGCGCCGCCTCCGCGGACTCAATTTCTCGTCAAAAGCGTATAAAATACGATCCGTTATAAAGCTGAAGGAGACAGTATTGAGATCCGAATCGCCTCTCGAAATGGCCGACTCTTTTGAACCCCTTGTGCGAATGATTGATCTGGTCAAATACTACTCTGCCGGGCATTCATTTCGCGGCAGGCAGGATATGTGCGTCCACGCTGTCGATGGGGTCAACTTGCGCATCTTGAAGGGCGAGACACTGGGGCTGGTTGGAGAATCGGGTTGCGGAAAGTCCACTTTGGGTAGACTTATTCTTCGTTTGGAGAATCCAACGTCGGGGAAAATCCTGTTCGAAGGATTAGATATGAGCCTAGTGCCGCAAAGAAGCCGACTTTGGGGCAAACGGGCCTCCGGAGCCGTCTCGATGAAGGACCTTCGACGAAAAATGCAGATAATTTTCCAAGATCCTTTTTCTTCCCTGAATCCCCGCCGCACGGTTTATGACACCATAGAGGAGCCGCTGGTTATCCACGGAATCGGAACAGCGGAGGACCGGCGGCTGCGAGTGCTCCAGTTGATGGAAGAAGTAGGATTACGGCCTGAGGTACGCCCAACGGTATCCCCACGAATTCTCCGGTGGGCAGAGGCAGAGAGTGGGAATCGCTCGAGCGTTGGCGCTCAATCCCAGTCTCATTGTGGCGGACGAACCGGTGTCAGCCTTGGATGTCTCCATACGGTCGCAGGTATTGAATCTTATGGAAGACCTGCAGGACAAATATAACCTAACCTACCTTTTCATTTCCCATGATCTGTCTGTAGTGGAGCACATAGCGGACAGAGTAGCGGTCATGTATTTAGGAAAAATAGTCGAAATCGGACCCAGGGACAAAATTTACACTGCGACTCTCCATCCGTACACTGAAGCCCTGTTGAGCGCCGTCCCCATTCCCGACCCGAAGATCCACAGAAAAAGAATTGTGCTAAAGGGGGACGTGCCTAGTCCCATAGATCCCCCTTCAGGATGCCGCTTTCATCCCAGATGTTGGCTCAGGATTCCGGCGTGCTCGGAGGTGGAGCCGCCTTTGAAGGAAATGAGTCTAGGGCATAGCGCCGCATGCCACGTGCGCGCTCCTGCGCTATAGGAGCGGTTGCAACACCTAATGGATTCAGGAAGGGGAGCAGGGGAAGGCCTTGTACAAAGAGTCCCTACCTGACGCTCCATTGCTGAGGAATTAAGGAGTGTGTCTTAAAACGCTGTTTTGTGGCGGGCCCAGCCTTCAGCCATTCCCGGACATCATATACTCTGATTCACGATAGTTCGCCGCCCGATCCGCAAGACATTTTGCAGCCGGGCGCAGGCTGTCAGGTCTACGCAGGAAAGACATAAATTAGTTTATTAAGATATCTATCAATGAGCCGCGTGTGCGGGTGGAGGGCTCGGGCACAGACTGGTCGGCTTTGGGTAGAGGATTCCGTCAATTATTCTTGTAGGGATCTGGATCACCATCACGGGCAAATAAAGAATGCTGGACGTCAGAGAATTATCCTCGTGGATTACCCTGCTCCAGTAAGAGGAACTGGTAAGCGCCGATTCTTCGGCGAATCCGTAGGCCGCGCATAGCGCTATACACACTACGCACAGGGAAACTAGCAATCTCTTGAGCATTCTTGCCCCTCTAACGGCAACCGCCTGTAATGTTTCTCTCCTCCCGAGCATGCAGGGAGACTTTTGCATACAAACCAACTGGCTAATTAGGGATCACGGTTACATGGAAGCGGCTTCAAAGTCAAGCTGTTTGTGTAACAAGCTGTAATAATTCACCCATTCTTTCATGCATCAAAGAATGAAGGAGCTGGCTCAAGACGGGTTCAGGAGTCCGAGGGGCGGCTGACGACCGTCGGGCCTTTCCGGAATTGTCGAAAACGCCGTCACGTCTGTCGAATTTAGCAAGACCGGCGATTGACTTGCAGCTTCGGCACGGCGCATACGGGCAGCCCTAAACGTGAGGCTCTCCAATCAAGGGGTCCGCGCAGATTCGAGGCCACTGGACCTCCTGGATGAAGATATTTCAACTCATGTAAGTGCGAAGAGGCCGATAACAAAGGCTCTGATCTCAAAGCGATTGTTGACTTTCCGGGGGACGAGTAATAAAATATGCACCCGGTAGGTTAGCTTGAACCATTATAATTAATTAAGGTATTTTCATGATCGCCAGATTTACGCGTAAGGATTTCTTGGACGCCCTTTTCTCACAATATTACAAGGAGCACAGAGGCTTTATATTGGTCAAGAGCGTCAAACGCGGCGATCCCAAAATGAGCACGAGATATTTTCCCAATATCGAAATACTAGCAAAAGAGCACTACGGAGAAGAGCGGGACGTATACTTCGGCATCTGCCCAAGAGAGCGAATGAAAGCCGAAAAGGAGCACATTCACTACATTGTGGCTCTGTGGGCGGACCTTGATATCGGAAGCGAAGGGCATGAAGAGAAGAAGGTGTTTTTCGAGGGTCCTCAACAGGCGGCCAAAGCCATCAGGAGCTTCCCTCGAGCGCCGTCGATTATAGTTGAGTCCGGGCGCGGCGCCCATCTATACTGGCTGCTGAAACAAGTTACTGAGGTAACCGATCCGGAAAAAGTCGAAAAAGTATTACGAAACATCAGTGAGCATTTGCAGTGTGATACCGACATCAATCTCGACACGGTGCTTCGCCTGCCTGAAACGGTCAATACTAAGATTCCGGGTAAACCGGTCAATTGCGACGTTAAATTCATAAATCCCAACTTCAGATATACAATTCAAGATTTTGAAAATCTGGCGGCAAGGATAGTCGCTCCTCCAAGTCCTCGTCCAGCCGCGCCGCCACCCCCTCCTCCCTCAGCGCCGTTAGCCCCTTCGGCCCCAATGGCGCCCACATTTGAAGAGCCTCCTGAGCCCGAATATGAACCGGCGGTAACCGCAGGGCAGACCTTGGATGATTCTCTGGTTCTGGACGAAACCATAATTGACGAACTGATCGACGATATATCGATGACGGGGAGTATGGTCACGGACCTGGCTCCGCCCACTTCCGAAGTTAGCTCTTTTGCCCCGCCACCACCACCGCCTTCTCCGCCGGTGACGCCCAAGATAGTAGCTGCGCCGGTTGTCCCGAGTCCAGGGGTGACCAGTAGTGTCTTGGAGAGGCTGTCTGCCCACAAAACCGAAGTAGAAATCTCTCTCTTGGGATCGGACCTGACTATCACCGGTTTTTTGGCCTGGAACGAAGACGGGTTGATCGGTGTTCAGTCCGGCAGCGATCTCTATACTATTCCCCTGTCCAGCGTTTCTTTCATAAGAAGCAGGGCCTGATAGATTTCACCTTAAGAATCTCCTCGGAGAATTTCCATATAGGGGGAAATCAGGAGATTTACCAATGCTGAATGCCATTTGGCTTATTCTCTTGGTGGCGTCCACCATCATAGCGCTTGCCACGGGCAATATGAAGCAATTGGTCGTGGCGGTCACCGACAGCGCCGGCAATGCGTTCAAACTGGCAATAGGGCTCACCGGAGTCATGGCGCTCTGGCTGGGGATGATGAAAATCGCCGAACAGAGCGGCCTCATCTTGGTTCTCACCCGGCTGATCTCGCCGCTTTTACGATTCTTGTTCCCTGAAATACCCCCTGGACATCCTGCTCTCGGAAGCATGGCTATGAATATGGCCGCCAACGTGTTCGGCTTAAGCAATGCGGCAACCCCCTTGGGCATCAGAGCCATGGAGGATTTAGACGCCTTGAACCGTACTAAAGGGACTGCTACCGACGCAATGTGCATGTTCCTCGCGATAAATACCTCCAGCATTCAGTTGGTGCCGGCAGGAGCGATTTCCCTCCTAGCCGCCGGAGGGTCGTCTGATCCGACGAGCATCCTCTTGCCTGCGCTGCTCGCCACTACGGTATCCACAATTTGCGGCATACTGGCTGCTCGATTTTTTTCACGGCTCAAGCGCTTCGCCGTAAAGCCGGAGGAGAGCCTTGAAGAATGAACCTTTCCGAAGTATCCTCTGTCGGTTCGAGCTTACTGTTTCTCGCTCTCTTGGTGGGAATCCCCTGCTATGGATTCCTCAAGGGCGTAAAGGTTTATGAGTGCTTTGTGGAAGGGGCCAGAGAAGGTTTTGAGGTGGCGGTGCGCATCATTCCATATCTCGTCGCCATTCTTGTCGTTGTGGGCATGTTCAGAGCATCCGGCGCAATGGACCTGATATCAAAGTGTTTTCCTCAATTCCTGACTGCTATTGGTTTGACCCCGGAATTGATTACTCTCATTCTGGTGAGGCCCCTTTCCGGAGGCGCTTCGTTGGGGGTGCTGGGGGAGATAATCTCTCGGTACGGAGCCGATTCTTACCAGGCCAAGTTGGGCTCGGTAATCATGGGAAGCACGGAAACAACCTTTTACGTTATAGCCGTATATTTTGGGGCCGTATCGGTGACCAAAGTCAGATATGCGGTTCACGCGGGACTCCTGGCTGACGCAGCGGGGGTTTGCGCGGCCCTGATCGTATGCATGCTCTTTTTCAGATAACCGCTGGAAATACCTGTAAATGCGTATATTGGGCGCTAGACGGCATGAAAAGGAAGTATTGAATGTCAGACCAACACAAGGACTTAACTCTCCTGGGAAAAGGATCCACGATTTATCCGTCCAGTCCCGAGGCCCCCAAGCTGGAAACCTTTGCGAACGCCTATTCCCGGAGAGATTACGTTGTTGAGTTTGACTGCCCGGAATTCACCAGCGTTTGCCCTGTCACCGGACAACCGGATTTTGCCAGAATCAAAATCACATACATCCCCAATCTCAAGTGTGTCGAATCCAAGTCATTAAAATTGTATCTTGTTTCCTTCAGAAACTGCGGCATGTTTCACGAGGAAATAACGAACAGGATTTTGGACGATATTGTGCAGGCCGCTGAGCCAAGATGGGCAAAGGTCCGGGGAATAATGAACCCACGCGGCGGAATAGCTATTGATGTGACGGCGGAATACTACATGGCGGGTTTTACGCGAAAGCAAAATCTGTAAAGCGGAACGGAACTACGGTTCCGGATTCGAGTAGGACGCCGATCTTCCACACAGGTGTTCCCGGGCTGGAGCCCGGCAACGAGACGTAATGTATTCAACCGGAAATGAGCCGGAATCAGTATGACGGTTCCCTGGCAAATGAGCCATCTATGAGCGCTGAGACGACTCCTCCAATTCTACAAGTGAAAAATCTTGTCATAGATCTGGGCGCCTACAGGAAAAGCATATCGTTTTCCCTCGAAGTGGGCTCGGTCGTCTGGATAGGCGGTATTTCGGGGAGCGGAAAGACTTCTTTGCTGCGAACTCTTGCCCGCTTGCAGCCTCCTGCCGGCGGAGAAATGCTGCTTGAGGGCGAATCCTGGAAGGCTATCCCGCCGGCAAAGTGGCGGCAAAGAGTGCTTTACGTCAATCAGAAGCCGGTGATGTTTCAAGGCTCGGTCGCCTCCAACTTGAGTATTCCCTTCACTCTCCATTGCAGGCATGGAAGCCGACCTAATCTTGTTGAAGCCCGTGACATGCTTTCTGAGCTTCTCATAGCAAACCCCCACGAAATATTGGAACGCGAAGCATTAACTTTGTCGGTTGGCGAATCCTCGCGGGTGGCCCTTGTGCGCTCAATCCTGGTGAATCCCGCTATTATTCTGCTGGACGAAGTTACGGCCTCACTTGACGCTGATAGCAAAGACGCGGCCTTGAGCCTATTGAAACGATGGCTCGCTTCTGAGCAGAGGGCAATAGTTGGGGTCAGTCATGATGAACGGGTGAAACAAGTTCTGCCGGGCGTGGAAAAGCCCCTATCGGAATTGGCGGTCGCATGAACGAAGTCGTCCCAATATCCAATGCCGGCCTGTTGTTGACAGGGGTCCTGCTGATAATAGCCGCCGTAATTTCAGTTTTCATGCGGCTCGGCTTAGTAAAGACTCTAATGTGGGGCTCTTTTCGGTGTGTCGTGCAATTGGGCATAATGGGTTACGCTCTCGCATGGCTCTTCTCTGTGGACCACCCTGCCCTGGTGATCGGCTTGATTGCCTTGATGTGCGCAGTCGCAGCCCAGACTGCGACAAGACGCACCCCGAACGTGTCCAACTTCCCCAGCCTCATCGCGTTTGTATCCCTGGCGGCGAGCACGTATTTCGTCCTGATAATTGTCGCTGCGCTTATTATAAAAGCGGAACCCTGGTACACGGCGAGAATAGTCATCCCCATCGCAGGCATGATCTTGGGCAACGCAGTCAATGGAATCGCTCTGTCGATCGACAGGCTGTACGCTGAAGTAAAACTGAGAAGACACGAGGTGGAAGCGCTTCTGTCACTCGGGGCGACTCCATGGGAATCGGTGCAGGACAGTGTCCGGCAGGCGGTTAGAGCGGGCATGACCCCGATTGTCAACTCCCTCATGGTTGTCGGGCTTGTAAGCATTCCCGGGATGATGACCGGCCAAATTCTTGGTGGAGCCGATCCCGCAGAAGCGGCGCGTTATCAAATCGTCGTCATGATGATGATCACGGCCGCAGTCTCGATAGGCAGCATGTTGCTGGTCGGAATGGCTTACAGACGTCTATTCAATGAAGATGACGCCCTTAAGAAGGACCTCTGAAGGTCGGCCTTACCGACGAATCCTACAATTTCTTGACAGTCGGCGATCCACGGTGTTAGAATTCGAGCCCAATATGCGTGTTTCAGACACGACTTCTTTTGAATTTTTCCGGAGTAAAACATGAAACTTAGTAAAATTGCTTATATTCTTGCTATAATCCTTATGCTTTACTCCGCCCAAGTAGCCTTTGGAAATGATTGCGTCCCGGGCAGGTGCACACCGGACCGCCCGATCCCTCCGGAAAGCGTAGGATCAATAGGCGTGCCCTTTGATCTACCTATATGGCCCACAATCGTCAAGACGGAATTTCACATTTTGCCGTGGGTGAGCTTTGGCAAGGCTTCCATTTGCCTTCCCGGTTGCTCCAAACCGATCAACGTTCCGGCTCCGTGCTTTTCCATGAAGCCGATACCAGTTTGGTTTCCTTGGCTGAGACCCCTTGATATCGAGTGCAAGGATAAGGGATCAGCTTGCACAATGCCTTAGGCTCATTACAGAACCGTTACGGTGAATAAGGCGTCAATACTCGACAATCTCCAAAGCACGTCAAATTTTCTATCCGACTACGGAAGCTATTTCCTATCCCCCGAAACCCTTGCCGATTTCGCAAATCGCGTCCAAGAGTTATTGGATTCCGCGCGAAGTCCCGGGGAAGTCCTATACGTAGGAATCCTTGGCGGCACCGGGGTGGGCAAGTCCTCCCTCATAAACGCACTGGCCCGAGCCAAAATTTCAGACTCGTCAGATAGGCGACCGTTCACGGACAAAGCCGTCGTATACCGCCATGAAGCATCCCCCAGAGGCCTAGACCACTTGGCGCCACTATTTCGACCACAAGACTCAGTCCACAAAATAGAAGAAATAAAGGATTTGATTCTAGTGGACCTCCCTGATTTCGACAGTCTTGAAAGATCGAACAAAGAGACTGTCGTCCAAATCCTACCTTTTCTCGATGCGATTATATGGACACTGAGCCCGGAAAAGTATGCGGACGCTGAATTCTATAGATTTGCTCGAGAGGCGCCGGTTGACCCTGCGAACTTCACTTTTGTATTGAATAAGGCCGACGAGTTAATTAGCGATGAGGCCGATGGTTATGGGAGACTCAAGGACGTGGTGGGTGACTTAACTTTTCGCCTGCGTCAATCAGCCGGGGTTTCCGATCCGCGATTGTTTTACGTGTCCGCCCTCCAGGAGTACGCCCGCGACCTTACGCACCCGGTCCTGGACAGTGAATTCGCCAGGCTGCGGGAATTCCTCATGGCGCGCCGAGACGCCAAAGAGATTGCCGGCATAAAGATGAGTAACCTGGTCGGTAAGGCCGGGGAGCTGATCAAGGACCTAAAATCAGCGGTCGGACCTGAAGGCAAAATGGCGCTGCTGGGCGATCTTCAACTTGCGCTGCGGTCTCCCGTAGTCAGGCCGGAGTTGACTGCCTTTGAAATCAGAGGCCTCAAAGAAAGGCTTTCAAAGGCGGCCTTTGAAGAGCTGGTAAACCGGGATCAATCTGTCGGCCTTGTTAGAACCGCAGTACAGGGGCTCCATAGAATTCGGAGCATTCGATCCGGAACTGCCGCAATGGACCTTAAGAGTGTGGCGCTACAAATAGGGCAAAAGCTGGCGGAACATCACGTCTTGTATCGCGACCACCGACTGCAAAGGATTGACACGGAACTGGCATACTGCTTCTCACGAACCGACATGTGGAGTGCAGATGAGCCCGACAAGATTCTGGAACGTTCCACGGCGAGGGCCATTGAGGGTTTTGAGTCAAGGTTTAGGGATGTTGAAGACAGCGTCGCTATCTCACGAGCCGGAAGGTTCTTTCAGCGATTATGGCTGTGGACGCCGGCGCCGTTCCTCTTTCTGAGGCTTTCCGGCGCGAACGCGATCCACGAGCTTTCCAGTCCCACCCTTTGGGGATTACTGAAGATACTAATCGCCATTCCATCAGCTTTTTTCGGCCCCGAAGGGCTTATCGGAATATTGGCCCTGATCATCTGGGAGGCCTTGATCGTGAGCTACCTGGCAGGCAGACGGCTGAAGAAGTTTGAGCGCGGGTCTCTGGAACTCGCGGAATCAGCCTTCGACGGTCTCCAATCCGGGGTTCGGTCCACTATGGATGAATGCTATTCGAGAAAGCAGGACCTGCTCAATAGATTGATCGAGGGTATGGCGTTACTCAAGGAAGTGAACCTGTAACCGTGGAAACGTTGCAGCTCATACTCCGCAATGTGTTTAGGCACAAATTAAGGGCGACGCTCACAATTCTCGGCGTGTCCATAGCATTGCTTTCTTTTGGCATATTGCGCACGCTGGTTGGCGCGTGGTACCTCGGGGTCGAGGCGTCCGCAGCGGACCGATTAGTAACCAGAAATAAAATTTCCCTTATCTATTTCCTACCCCTGGCCTACAGAAACAAAATCCTACAGATATCAGGCGTAGCCGGCATCGGGTATGGAGTCTGGTACGGCGGAGTCTATGTAGACAAGAAAAACTTCTTTCCACAAATGGCCGTAAGCGGTCTCGACTACTTAGCGCTGTTTCCGGAATTCGTAATTGACGAAAAGGCCAAGAAGGTATTTCAAGCCGAGAGAAACGCCGCCATCTCAGGAAAGGGGTTGATCGAAAGGTTCGGATGGAAGGTGGGAGACACCATACCCCTTCAGGGCACTATTTTCCCAGGAAATATCGAGTTGAAATTGGCGGGGGTCTACAAAGGCGCGAGAAAAAATGTGGATGAGACCGCATTTTTCTTCAAATGGGAATATCTAAACGAGGTTATTAGGAAGACCAATCCGGACCGCGCGGACAAGGTCGGATGGTATATGGTCAAAGTGAAAGACCCTGACCGCGCAGCCGAAATCTCTCAAGAAATAGACGCCTTATTCAGCAATTCCCTAGCCGAGACCCTTACGGAAACGGAAAAAGCGTTTCAAATGGGGTTCGTGGCCATGACGGAGGCGATAATCGCGGCGGTAAGGGTGATTTCCATAGTGGTCATCGCCATAATACTGATCGTGCTGGCCAACACCATGGCGATGACGGCCCGAGAACGCACCTCGGAATATGCGGTCCTGAAAACACTAGGGTTTCAGCGGAATTACTTGTTCCTGCTGATCGCGGGCGAATCAATTTCCATCGCTTTTCTAGGGGGAATACTCGGCGCGCTTATGATGTTTCCCGGGGGGAGGCTTTTTCAACATCAAATGAAGTCTTTTCTACCGGTTTTTGAGGTAACGTGGCACACTATCGGTCTGATATTGATAGTCTCGTTTCTCTTGGGGTTGGCGGCGGCCATCCCGCCGCTAGTGAGAATCGCTCGGATGGGAATTGCAGATGGCCTGAGACACATCGGATGAGATTACAATAAGAGCCGTTCGTTCGACGAGCCGACGGAACGGCGGATAAGTGGTTGTTTGCATAAATACGGTGGGTATTTTCCGGCTGATCCCGATCCCGTAGGATGCTGTGAGCGAAGCGAACCGCATCGTTCGAGGTCTTTTCGCGATCGATGCGGTTCGCGTAGGCGCCACATCCTATGACAATGCGTGACTGTATTTACGAAAACCAGTACTAAGGCGCCAATCCTTTGCGCAAAAAGAGTTTACTCCCGGCGCCGCTTACAAAATGCGTCCGTCCACTTGACTAGCTCAGGTTCATTTTTTCCTTAATGAGCTTCAACATGGCTATATTCTCCGTGTGGCCGGTCTGATTCGCGATGATTTTTCCGCGGAACGGGCGGCCCAGCAGATAAAAATCACCTATTATATCAAGTATTTTATGACGAACGAACTCATCCGAAAATCTCAATGGAGGATTGACCACTTTTTCATCATCCAGAAGGACCAGATTGGAAAGTCTGCCGCCTCCCGCAAGCCCCATTTCGTCCATCATGCGCATATCGCGAACGAACCCGAAAGTTCTGGCAGGAGCGATTTCCTTCTTGAAATGCTCAGGGCTTTCAAACCTATAAATCATGTTCATGCGACCAATAGGCTTCGGATAATCCATGTGATATTCGATTTCCAAGCGATCCGAAGGCTCGACGCGCATCCGCTTCTCGCTAGAAGCATGCAATGGAAGCTCAATAATATCGGTGACTTGAAGCTCTTCGACAGGTTCGTCTTGAACTATAATTTCGGCGCTCTCCACAAGTTTGCAAAACTCTGCGGCGGATCCATCCATTATGGGAACTTCGCCGGAAATCTTGACAAGCACGTTGGTCAAACCGTACGCGTGAAACACCGCCATGAGGTGCTCAATGGTTCTGGCAGGAGCGCCATTGTGTTTAAGGCAAGTTGAAAAGCCGGTTGACTCAACATTCTCCAGTGTGGCGTGGACAGTCCCCACAGAGGTAATGTGACCGAACAGTATGCCCGCGGAACACGGCAGGGGTGACAGGGTCAGACCGGTCTTGTTTCCTGAATGCAGACCTTGACCATACATGACCACCCTTGCCCGCAAAGTCTTTTGGTATATTGGGGAAACACTTGAAGTCGTTTTCTGCGCAGGCGACACTTCGATCACAGGACTTTCCGCGAGGACACCTTCGGAAACATCCTCCTTATGAGCGCCGAACGGCGACTCCTGGAGATTTCCCCAGGGCATGAGCAAATCATTGATGGTGATCTCCGGACCGGGAGCCGTCATCACCACATGCTCTATCAGGACCTTGAGTTCCTTTACGTTACCGGGCCAGGGATAATTTACAAGTCGGTCCATAACTTCAGGATTGACTTTGTAAATGGTCTTGTCAAACTCCTCGGCGGCCTCCAGCATGAAGTGTTCAACAAGGAGAGGAACGTCTTCCGGCCTTTCCTGAAGAGACGGAACGCGCACAGTCCGCTGACTCAATAGATTTGCCAATTCCTCCGGAAATTCACCTGACTCTACAAGCGGTTGAAGCTCTGTGGCGGACGTCGAGATAATTCTGAATCCGTTTTCAGGTCTACCTAATGCGCCGAGTTGTTCTTTCAGCAAGCCAAGGATGCGATCCAGCAGCTCTTTCTTCAACCTGTCGATTCTCACAAGGAGCAATGCGCCGCCGAGAGCCTGCTGAATCTTGCCGACACGCCGGTGCTCAGGGCCCTCATCTTTTCCTATAAGGATTTCTTCCGCATTGGCGTCAGTGATGTCCGTGCAACGGACCTTGATGAGGTCGTTCCGGGCCTTGCCTTCAAGACTATGAATAATTCTGGCCAGAAACTCTTTTCCTGTGCCTTTGTCGCCAACTAGAAGGATATTGCCTTTCTCACGGGAAGAGCGTTCGAGGGCTTGGCGAAGGTCAACAGCCTTCGAAGAGACTCCAATAAGACTCTGGGTCGAAAACACCTTGGCTTTGTCACGCTGAGACCTCACAAGACGCTTGGCGATGGACTTATTAACAAGGTGCAGCACATCCTCAAGATTCAGCGGCTTTTCCAAGTAATCCGCAGCGCCCAATTTGATGGCTTTGACCGCGGTCTCTATGGTGCCGTGACCGCTCATCATGATCACGGAACATTCCGGGTCTATCTTCTTAATAGCCTTCAATGTCTGCATCCCGTCAATTCCGGGTATCCAGATATCTAGGAAAACCACATCCGGCGAATCGCTCTGCACGATATGGAGAGCTTCTTGGCCGTCTCGGGCGGTTAACAATTCATGACCCTCGTCCGCAAGGATAGCTCCGAGCGAGTTCAGGATCTCTTCCTGGTCGTCCACAATGAGAATGCGTCCCTTAGTCATAGCCGAAGGATGATACGTGACTCGAATTGATCTAGCAACTAAATTTTACGGCGCCGAGCAACCATTCACTTACACGCTGAGGACCGCTTCGCCGTGCTCACAATGAGATTGGAACGCGCATATGTCTTTGGCGGGTGTGAAATGACGGAACAATTTCCAAATTTATCGCGCACGAAGGAATGGTTAAAGGAAGGTGACGCAAGGAGTCGCAGAGGGCTTCCGCTCAACTATTTTTCACTCTGCTAGGACGAGCCGGCATGAGCGGGTTCCTGAAAACCGGCCCCGCATACCCACCGACGTCTCCAGTCGTTTGATCAGGAAGACTTTACGCAAATGGATAAGCGGAACCCCTTACAGATGTTATTGACCTTTTTTCTGGTCGTCCGAGCCTTCCACTTGCTTCAGAAGTTCTCTGGCCGGCGCAAAGCTAGGGTCAATTGTCAGCGCTCGCTTGAGCATTTCCTTGGCCCCCTCTTTTTCGTCACCCGCAAGCAGTATTTTGGCTAGTTCGGTTCTGTACATAGCGTATTTGCCTTCAGAGTCCAGTATGAAGGCAAATTCGCCAAAGCTTTTCTGAATTTCCCCTTTTTGCGCGTACACGCGCGGCCAAATCGAACCGCAAATCCGTGGAATCAGGCCTAACCTTCAGACATCTTTCCAGTAGCTCTTGCGCTAGATCCAGTTTATCTTTGTCAAACGAATACAGCCTCGCGAGCATTGCTTGAGCGTCGATGTTCTCCGGATCCAGTTTTCTCACTTCCAGAAATTCATTCATTGCCGCCTTGGAGTCCTTAGCCATAAAATAGGCCATGCCGAGCCCAAAGCGAGCCGACGTGGATTCCGGGTGTTGTTCGACGCAAGCCTTAAACTGGGCAAGCGCTTTATCCAGTTGCTTTTCCTGGAGGGCTTGTTTTGCCTTTTCTAGGCATGGAGCGGCTGCCTTGTTGTTTTGTTCCAGTTTGGTGTTTTCCGCGCAAGCGCGCTGAAAAGCGGTTGGGGTAACGAGCAGAGTAATGGCCAGTGTGACGATCATAATTCGAAGGGACATCTTTCCTCCAGGATTTTTCTGTGACGGGGATATCGCGAAATGAGTCTAAATACCAGTGCAAAATTAGAGGGGTCGGCAGATTTCTTATTCTGCTCTCTAAAGAACTAAAGGTATGGCTGGTTTGTCACCAAAGTCGGATGGGGGTTTCCTTCTCAGCCTTCCGCTTTGGATCGGATCGTGTCGTGGACGGCAGACCAGCTAGCCGCTCTGAGATAAGCCTCCTGAGGTCATGCGGGACGTGCAGCGCAAGGGCCTTTGCGTATGCTGCAAAAGCACGTTCGTAATCCCGCATTTGTTCTGAAATTCTGCCCAGATGAAAGAGGGCCTCAGGGTCTTTGGGGTCTAATTTTTCAGCTAGATTGAGACTTTCCAGGGCGTTTTGCATTTCTCCGAGTCCCTCCTGACAAAGCGCCAGATGGACATAGCCGCCCCGGAAAGTGGGAGACAAGCGCACGGTGTCCTGAAAATCCGTCAGCGCTTCCCGATAATCTCCACGCTTGAACTTGAGCATGCCTCGACCGAAATAAGCTTGGAACATACTCGAGTTCAGTTTGATCGCTTTTGTGAACATGGCCTCCGCTTCAGCGACAGCCCCCTTTTGCATTTGGGCGTATGCTTTGTGAAAGCATCCTACAGCGAAGGAATCCTCGGGTCTCAATCTCGTTTGAAGTATTTTTATCCAATTGGGCAAGGTCTGTCGCCATTCTTCTCTGGGGTCCAGTTTCAACGCTTCCGAGTAAAGCCGTATCGCCTCGGGGATGTCCTTACCCTTGCGCTCCAATATTCCGGCCAGATTCTCCATGGCCAAGTAATTATCCGGCTCAATTTCAAGGGCCTTTTTGTATTCAAGAATTGCGTTATCGGGCCTCTGAAGCATTTCATAACACATCCCGGCCCCAAATCGCCCGGCTGCGGGATTGGGATGCTTGGCGTAAAGTTTCATGGCGTCCATGTATCTCTTTTCCTGAAACGCCTTATCCGCTGCAAATCCGGGAGGTTCGACATCGAGGACGTCGTTAAGAGATCCCTGAGCAGCCGCTCCACATGTGAGGCTCCAAAACGGACTCAAGCATATGGTCAGCAATAGCCCTATTAAATATACGCTTGAAGTTATTTTCAGATCCGTATAAAGCTTATTAAGCATTTCGACAAATCCCCCTATGACCGGGGTTGTATCCGATTGTCATAATGACAAAGTGATCACTATCAAAAATCTAGGGAAAGATAAATAGCTTAGTGAATCGAAGAGCAAATCTAACGGAATGCGGCATGCGCAAAATCCACATATTCGCAACTGTAGCGGTCGCGCTTTTTTTCACATCGGCGGCGTCCCATGGGGAGCCACTCCAAATCCCTCAACCCAAGCAAGCCGACTTTTACATCGCGATCCACTGCTCTCTGAATCTTCTTCAGTTGTGGCGCTCAGGGGAACTGGTACGGGAATATCCGGTGGAGACCGGCAAAGGGGGACTAGGCAAGAAAACCAGCGGCGACCACAAGACTCCAATCGGAGACTATGAAATTTCGTGGACAGCTTCGAAGATTTCTAGAAAAGGACACAAAATTATCGACAGCGTTAGCTGGTGTAAGGGGAACAAATTTGTCCACTCCCCCACCGGACCGTCGTTGGAAAAACTCTGGGCCCAACCGTATGGCGGAGATGAGGCCACGATAATGAGCATAAATTACCCCAACGAAAAAGAAACTGGAACTGGGATATACGGGGGATTGCATCCACATCCATGCGGACAAAAGAATAGACTCCGGCCGGCTCAAAAAATCATACGGGTGTATTCACATGTACCCCGAGGATGCCAAGGAGCTATACGAAATGGTCGATGTGGGCACTCCCGTGAAAATCCTCCCATAAATTGACGAGTTCTTTTCTCTTGGGCGCTTCGGGCCTTCAGAGGCTAAGGGACGTTTAATCCTGGGAATCAGGTAAGTGAACCTGGGCGCATCTTAATCATTCCGATGTAGCGGGTTCGCAATGACATGTCGGCATGTCATTGCGAAGTGTGAATCGTTGGAGCAATTTCCGAATCCACGCGCAGCAATTAAACAAGTAATCAGTCGGCCTTAAAGAATTCGGTTTTCTTCGCTCCGCAGACAGGGCACTTGTCAGGCGCGGCGTCACCCACGGTGTATCCGCATTTCTTGCAGATATAGTAGTCTTTCTCCGGAAGAGTCCCACCGGCCTCCACTACCTTGATCGCATCTTCGTAGAGCGCCCCGTGAACTTTTTCCACTTCATTGGCATAATGGAAGCTCTTTGTAGCCGAGTTCTTCTTCTCAGCTTTGGATTTTTCCAAGAAACTCGGGATACATTACTGAGAACTCGTGGTGCTCGCCGCTGAAGGCCTCTTTTAAATTCTCCAGAGTGGATTTTACGCCTTTCAAGACATCCAAATGATTGTGAGCGTGAATTGTCTCGGCAGCGGCAGCAGCACGAAACAGCTTTGCCACTCCATTCTGACCGTCCTTCTCCGCCTTCTCCGCGAAAGCCAAGTACTTGCGGTTGGCCTGGGATTCACCTGCAAAAGCAGCCATCAAGTTCTTTTCAGTTTCGCTCATTTCACCCCTCCTAAAAGAAATTGTTAATAATGTCGGCCTCATGGGCATTTTTGAAAGGTGTTCAATGTTAATTCGTCAAGCCGGCTAGATAAGTCATGATCGGTAGGAGTTCTATTAACACAACATTAAGTCGTTTGCACGAGTTTCAACCCGAGGAACCAAAACTTTTCCAGACTTCCGGGCGAAAACAAAAGTCACATTTTTGTAAGAGAGATGGTGAGAAGTGGAGAGGCGGAGGATCAGCCGGACTTGTACTTTCTCAGCTCCATCCGGTGGGCCACATCGCCGGTACGCTCGTTGATGAATTGCTCGTGGGAACTCACCACCGACTCGAACCGAGTTCTAAGCGCGGAGGGCACAGACTTCGGGTACTTGACCATTTTGATTTTTGTGGGGTCCAGGGCCTTGTCATTCTCGAGAATCTGGAAGAACAGATGCGGGCCGGTGTGATAACCCGTGGTTCCCACCAGTCCGATGGTTTGGCGCTGCTTTATCTTCTGACCAGTCTTGACCAGGATACGACTGAGATGACTGTATCTGCTTTCGTAACCATTGTCGTGCCTGATACACACATAGAGGCCGTATCCACTTTCGATACCCTTGGAATCGCAGCCTCGAAAGCTCACTACTCCGTCGGAGATAGCGAACACCGGCGTCCCTGTAGGGGCGCCATAGTCCACTCCGTAATGAAATTTACGTTCGTTCAGCACCGGGTGCATACGCCAACCGAACCCTGAGGTAATCCGAAGGGTGTTAAGGGGAGTCCTCAAGTAATCCCTCTTAAGTTCAACTCCGTTTTCGTCGTAGTAATTGTCGTTAAACAAACATGCTGATTTTCTTCCGGTCTTTTTTCCTTCGTAAACAGCCAACAGGATGCGGCCATAACCGGTGGGTTTGTCGTCGGCGTATCTTCTCTCGAAGACAACACTGAGCTCGTCCCCTTTCATAGAGTCCGACTGAAAATCTATTCCCCACCTGAACAGGTGGACCAGTTTGAGGGCCAATTCCTTGCCTTCGTGCGCATCCAACACTGACTGAACTATGTCTTTGCGGATCTTAAACCGCAGCACCTCGGGCTTATATTCGAGGACCGTGTCTTCCTTCCAGGACTTTATAGCGGCGCCTTCTTTAACGCAGTGAAAGACATTGGATGGGTCCAGTTCCAGAGTCGCCTTTAGGAATTCGCGGTTTTCATTAAGGGAGATAACGTACCTGGCTCCCGACTTCAGTTCGTCAGTGGCCGAAAAGCGTTTCCCCAGGCTTCTCCGAATCGTGTCCGCCATGTTGTCGGCAATTTTGGCGGCCAAACCGTCATCGCAAAGGTTTAGTGAAAGCAAGGCTTGGAGGGTGTCTCCGTCACTGGAAATGTCCGATATTTCCACTGGTTTCCCCTGGGCCTCTTGATCCACAGCGCATACTTTCAGATCTGAGGTTGGGCAAGCTTCAGCAGCGTCTGATTCGACGCCTTCTAAAGTGGGGAGATGTCCGTTGGCAAGGGAAGCGGTTGAGGATTGACAAGAGGAGTCCTGGTAACAAATAAGGGAAATGCCTGCCGCCATAAAAACAAGCGAAACGACAAAACTCAACAACCAATGGCGTTTTCGCCATTTGCTGTGAGAATGGCGGTACGTCAGCCGGGTGACAGCCCTCACCTGTAATCGGACCTCCTAAAGGATTTTTTCATCCACCACACTTAATAGCTCAAAAGAGCAAAAAGCACTACTAAAAATACCAAAATCGAGCCAGGTTGCGTGTGAAATTTAAATCAGTGGTTATGTTTCAGTCCTAACAGCCTATTTTAGCTTCATTAGGAGACTTATACAGCCCGGGTAACCTCACAAAAAACCTAAGGCTCCCCTAAAAGGGCTCTGCACGACCGTATTTATAGGGTTCTGTAGCATGTCGGAGAGGAAAGATCAAGATTTACTTGTCTCTACTCACGATGTGCGCGGCGATAGCCGTTAGTGGAGCAGGATTTCCGGGATGCGCATCATGAATGGACGGGCCGGAAAGCGTACTTCTGAAGAGATCTATAGATACAGTCGGCGCCGACGATTCCGCCTGATTGAGAGATCCTGCCTTCTTATTCCCCGTCCAAATTTGGAGGGGGAATAAGAAGGACCATAATCTTTGCGCCTGCGATGTATGGCTTTCCGCGTGGAATACAAGGCAAATGGAGATCGATTGGGGCGGCGCCTGGTCCGTTCCCCTTGAAAGAATCTAAATTTTCCTGACTATGTCGCCTATTTATTCAAGACTTCGGGAAGAGTCAGCTTGGGGCACATCATCTTCACCATGTTAACGTAGGTGGTCGTCAAAACCTTCAACTTCTCCAACTCGTTCTTGGACTCCGGAGAGACCTGCTTCCCTTCGGTAGCCGCCGACCCGCTTACGGTGGCCAGTAATCCAGCGATGACAAATGTATACTGTTTTACTATCATGCCGATTTCGGGATCATTTTCCGCTGACTTTTGCATGCCTGCAAGAGACCCGGTCAACACTTCCTGCAATTTGGTCAGTTTTTCCTGGGCTCCAAGCGACGATTGGCCGATGTTGACCACCTGATTAACCTGGTTTTGAAGTTGTCCACACAATTTCGGGTCCATGCCCATGCCGCGGGCCATGTCCTGCACTTCTTCATCGCTTGGGGCCGCCTTCTGCGCGTAGGCCGGACCGCACATAAAACTGAGGGCCGGAACGGCCACGCACAAAACCACAAACCTACAGAGAACGCTCCGCATATTCATAATTTCCTCCCTACTTAGTCCAGCGTCGTAAACCCTTCCAATCACGGTAGTTAACCTATGGCTATTTCGCGGCTTCGTAGCTCCCCCGCCTGCTCTCTCATTCCCTGTACCTGAGGGCGACATGGAAACGCCGCCGGTCTCGGTGGCTGCGAAGCGTTGAACGCTATCTTAACGCCCATGGGCTTTCCGGAGACAATAGTATCACGAAAAGGATTTTCCGGAGACAATTCAATTCCACAAAATAGCGGAAGTCGGCAGTATTACCGGACGCCGTCTTACAGGGTATTTGCGTCACGGAACGGCTATGGTATACTTGTATTGCTTGCCGGATAAATCCTCGCTACGGGCGCACGTTTCACTCAGTTCGGGATTATATTTAGAGCGGCCCTTTGAGGTTCATTAGCTCGAAAACCATCACTTACAATGGAGCCGGAATGAAAGACAAAATCCGGGCCTTGCTAATAGATGACAATCCGAGAGACCTGGTCTTCATCCAGGGACTCCTTTCGGAAGAACGCGCTTCGATAACATTCCATGTGAACGCGTGCAACCATATCAATGAGGCCATCCGTTTCCTTCGCGGCACTAAAGCGCATGTGTTGTTGCTAGGCCTGAATGTGCCGCCGGATTCCGGATTGCACGCCCTCAAGAATCTGAGAAGTTCAGGTGTAGATTGCCCGATCATAGTTTTAAGCGCCTGCGATGACCACGAAGCAGCCGCTCTGGCCATAAAGATGGGGGCCCAGGACTACCTGATAAAAGGAACTTTGGATGGAAATGTACTCCAAAGATCGATTCGATGCGCCCTGGAACGTCACAAATTAGAACAGTCCCTGATCCACGCAAATCTCCTTTGGAGGAACACTTTTGACACCATCCCTGATCCTATGGCCATAATCGATAATGATCTTCGCATAGTAAGCCTGAATCAAGCGATGGCTGATTCGGTAGGACTTCCTAAGGAAACTGTGGTCGGGACCGGATGCCTCGAACTAATCAAGAAAAGGAAATCTCCGCTTCAGGCGTTCGCGGATGCGCATCTGATATCCGAAAGAGCTGATCACCAAGCAGAGTATCTGGATGAGAATCGGGGAACAACGTACAGAGTGAATATTTTCCCGGTCCACAGAGATGGCGGCCAATTGTTTGGGAAGGTCCTTTTGGCAAGAGACATCACGGACTTGAGAGAATCTCTCGAACGCAGCGAAGGACTCATGAGGCGAATGCTTGAAATGGCGCCGTTGGGAGTTGGGGTTATATCAGACGACTCACTTCAGTATTGTAATCGGGCCTTCGTTCAAATGTTCGGCTATGAGAGCGAGTCGGAACTCCTGGGAGTGGAGTTACGTTCCTTGCTTAATGATACCTCCGGCGCGCCGCTTCGTCTGGAATCAGGCGTACGCGGCAAAGATCTAGCCTGTCAGGGACCGCTGGAAGCGAAAGCTCGAAAGATGAGCGAGGAACTCTTTGACGTGTCCATATGGCCGATTACCACGGACTTTAAAGGCAAACCGGCTATATTGGCGTTCCTCATGGACGTAAGCGCTGAGAAGAGCCTGCGGTCACAATTGATCCATTCTCAGAAGATGGAGTCCCTGGGTACCTTGGCCGGAGGCATTGCTCATGATTTCAATAACTTGCTCACAGTAGTGCTAGGCTACTCGGAAATCCTTCTCTCGGATGACACCTTACCCGACTTGGCCAGGTCCGATATCGGCAAGATAGCACAAGCCGCTAGAAGCGGGGCCGATTTGATCCAAAGGCTGCTCACCTTCGGTCGCAAGGTCGAAACCAAATTCCGGCCCATGGATCTCAATTACGAGCTCAAACAACTCCAACGGATTCTTCAGCGGACAATAGCCAAGATGGTGAAAATTGAGCTGAAGCCTACCGATGGCCTGCGCCAGATTCTTGCTGACCCGGCGCAAGTGGAACAGGTTATGTTCAATCTTGCCGTCAACGCGGAACACGCTATGTCGGACGGCGGAAAACTAATGATTGAAACAAGAAATATAACTCTGGATGAAGATTATTGTAAGTTGAATCTGGAAGCCGGACCAGGCCCATATGTCCTGCTAAGCGTCTCCGACACCGGCCACGGAATGGAAAAGGAAGTCCTGGAGCATATTTTTGAGCCGTTTTTTACGACGAAGAAACCCGGGGAAGGCACCGGTCTTGGATTGTCCATGGTCTTCGGCATCGTAAAAAACCACGGCGGTTTCATCAATTGCTATAGCAGTCCCGGTAATGGGACGACATTTCACCTCTATTTTCCGGCAGTAAACATTGAGACGGATCGGAGGCAAGATCATGAGTGGGCAGCCCTTCCCGGCGGCGCGGAGACCATCCTTCTTGTAGACGATGAGGATTTGATTCGTGACCTGGGGCAGCGCCTCCTGGTAAAGGCCGGTTACGAAGTCGTGAGCGCTCGAAGCGGGGAGGAGGCTATCGAAGTATTTCAGACGCGCTGGGAGCGGATCCCGCTGGTAATCCTTGACCTAATAATGCCCGGAATGGGTGGCAAGAAGTGTTTGGAAGAACTCAGGAAAATAAATCCCCACTCCAAAGTGCTCGTGACCAGTGGTTACTCTGCCAGGGCTTCACTGGCAGAAAGCGTCAGGAACGATGTTCAAGGATTTGTCGGAAAGCCCTTCAACACCTGGGAGTTGCTCAGTTCCGTGCGTAACATACTGGATTCATAATGACAATGAACACAGGACATTTTTTGGGCGCGGTCACAAATCGCCATCGGGCTTCATTAGAGGAAGGCCAACCACCAGCGTTGTTCCCTTGCCGTCAGTCCCGTTGACATATATATACCCATCGTGTTGTCTCACTATGGAATAACTCACGGAAAGCCTCATTCCGGGCCCTTTTCCAGTTCCCGAAGTTGCGAAAGAAGGGTCTAAGATAGTTTCGATTTCTTTGAGAGTGACGCCGGAACCAGTATTGGCCACAGTGAGCCGCGCTTCTCCATCCGCGGCCGTCATCTCCACTCTGAGAACTCCCCCATTCGGCATCGAGTCCAACGCGCTTACGAACAAATTGCCGCATACTTGCTTTAGCAGCGCGGAGTTGCCTTCCACGAATAAGGGCTCCTCGCTGAGACGAATGATAAGCTCGATGTTGAGGTCACCAACTTCCCGATCAATGGATTTCAAGGTATTTCGCACCAGTGAAACCATATCGACTCGGCTCTTGATGAAGTCCTCTATAGGGCGAGTAAAAATCAATAGATTCTCGATTATCAATGAGGCTCTATTTATACCGAAGATGATCTTTCTGGAGCAGGTCCTCCTGAAATGCGGGGGCACGTCGTCATCCAATAAGAGCTGGGCGAAGGAGGAGGAGATTGCCAATGGATTTCTGACTTCGTGGGCGATAGCTTGGCCCATCTTGCCCAACGCTTCCATCTTACTTGCGTGCTGCAGGACTTCTTCGGCCCGCTTTCGTACGGTTATGTCACGCACTATGCCATAATATCCGAGCGAGCCTCCGGTTACGCCTCTGCGCTCTGTGCAGGTTATAAGACAATCCATAACAGCGCCTGTATTGGTGCGGAATTGAATCTCAAAATCTCTGACTGCGCCTTTTTCCTCCATTTCCAGCCGGAAGAGGCGATCCCTTTCGTCGTCAAGATAGTGCTCGGCTATGCCGTGATTCGTTAATTCTTCCCGTGAATAACCGAATAGTAGTAAGCAGGCGGGATTAGCGTCTACAAAACGTCCATCAGGATCGGTAATGTAGATTGCGTCGCGGGACTCTTCAAACAATGATCGGTATTTCTTTTCGCTCTCAAGAAGCTTCTTCTCTATCTTTTCCCGCTCTTCCACCTCCTCTCTCAGTCTTTTGTTGGCCTTTTCAAGAGCTTTCCTCTTGTCACGCTCAGCTTCGTATATTCGCGCCAGGTCTTCTGCGTATCTAAGGTATTGTTCTTTAGACAGACCCTTTTCATCGGGGGCAAGGTCTTCCTGCACAGGTACGTCCTTCATGGAGCCATCCAGAATGTTATTCTAGTTCCAGCATGCCATCTATGGTCGTCAACAATTCAAGAGGACTGAAAGGTTTTGTAAAGTACGCCTCAGCTCCTGCGTCCGTAGCCTTAATTCTGTCGCCCACTCCCTCTCTTCCGGTGAGAATTACTACGTGACAATCTCGGGTGTCGGGATTGTTTTTCAGAATCCGGGTAACCTCACAGCCGTTTATTGAATTCGGCATCACTATATCCATAATTATGAGGTCCGGTTTGAACTTTGTTGCCAAGTCCACCGCCTCGGCGCCGTTACCCGCTTTGAATATTGTGTATTTGCCTCTCTTGAGGGTAGCCTCAAGCAAATTCTGAACATCGACCTGGTCATCCACGATAAGTATTCTTCTTAACATCAAACACTCCTCGGGCTACATTGGGTAGCCTTGAAAGGCGCAATCCTTCTATATTAATTGAAAGGAGAGCAGTACAAATACGTTATCAGGAATAATTCAAAAGGTCGGCTACAAAATGCCGTCTGAAGCTAGTCTGGCGGCGTTAAGCGAGCAACAATTGCCGCGGTTCAGGAATGCGAAAACTGTTCACTTGTGGACATCGCCTGGAGGAATTTGCTCCAGGGCCGACAATTCAGCGAGTTTTTCACAAGCAAGACCTGTTGCTTGGCGCCTCGAGACCCACCCCTCCATGTAAGTAAGCCCGATTGAAGTTCCCCTGGTCTAGAGCTTGCACAATATCATACCACTCAGTGATTATATTATATCCGGGTCAATTTTCAAATCAAAAATGAAGGATCAGATGAGCCTATTTTGCCTACCGGACAGAAGCTTTTCCGGTTACCGGGATAGGGAATTAATTACCTAACATATGGGAGCTGCCCTACGGAATTGATTCCTTAGTCGCGTAGCTTCTCAATGGGGATGTTAATGAACTCATCATCTAGCCATGGGCTCAGCGGTAGAAAGCTAATATACTTTCCCATCGTTCATACCCAAGCTGACATGGGAGAACTTGGCGAATCCGTGAAGAGAGCTTCCGTCAAGAAGTTGGGAAGAATGGGATGGAAAAGGAAGCTGGATCTGATAGACAAGGTACTGGATGGACATTGAAACCAAACTCGGGCAGCTCAACTTGACCTTGGACAAGGTTCGCATTTTTCAGGATGGATTGCCGGTTTCCGGAAAAGAAGTCGAAATAGTCACGAAGCTCGCAGAGAAAGGAAGCAGAAATCATGCGTTGATTCTCAGTCTGATGAAGAAAGGCGCGCGCATCATGGGAACTGAATCTGCCGAGCTTCTCTTGGAAGAATACGAATTTGAGAAGAAGCTGCTGGCAGCGCCAAATCCCCAACAGGACCGGCGATCCGACATTGCTAGGAGCCAAGATTTGGTCAAGAGACGAGATGAATTCATTGCCCACCGAATCGACGAGGCTTTGCTTGAGGGAGAAACCGGACTACTCTTTCTAGGCGCCCTCCACTCGCCGGAGCATTTTCTGGATAAGGATATCGAAGTGGTTTATCCCATGGGTAGGCCGCCAATGAAGAAAGCGTGATCGGGCGAATCGATGACGCGGAGATCGCCGAGAAGACCGTTCTTTCCAATCTCTTACCTCATTTAGATCTTGACCGGAGTCGAAGAAATGACACAAAGCGGAGCTCGAATCCTTATCGTAGATGACGAGAAGGATTTCTGCGAAATCCTGTTCCATGTCTTTCAAAAGGAGGGGTTCCGTCCTCTTGTGGCCCATGATGGAGAAACGGCTCTTGAAATGATTCGCGCCGGAATGCCCGACGCCGTGCTCCTTGATGTAAAAATGCCCGGCATTGACGGGCTGGAAGTTCTGCGCAGGGCCAAACGCTTCGACGCAGACCTGCCGATTCTGATGATAACAGCTTACGGCGGCTTCCATGGAGTGGTTGAAGCTGTAAAAGAAGGAGCTTATGACTACCTGGCCAAGCCTCTTGATAATCGGGAACTGGTAGAAAAACTAAAAGGCGCGCTGGCCAATCGTCCTCCAAAAGAAAAGAAAATCCCCCAACCCAGCCGCCAGAAAGAATCTTCGAGTTTAAGGCTCGAAGATATCATGGGCCCAAGCGACGCTATCAGGCAAATCATTACCGATATCAGACTCGTTGCGCCATCCAACTTCACGGTTGTAATTCAAGGCGAAACCGGCACAGGAAAGGAACTGGTAGCGAGGTCCATCCATCAGCACAGCCTCAGATCAAAAGGTGAAATAGTCCCGTTGGACTGCGGCGCTGTCCCGGAAAGCCTTTTCGAGAGCGAACTATTCGGCCATGAGAAGGGCGCGTTCACCGGGGCTGTTAACCGCGGAGTTGGAAGATTCGAATTGGCCCAGAGCGGCACATTGTTCCTCGACGAAATCTCCAATCTGCATACTAGTTGTCAGACGAAAATTCTTCGTGCAATCCAGGAGAAAACTTTTTTCCGAGTGGGAGGAACTGATCCCGTCATGGTGGACGTCCGCCTCTTGGTGGCTACGAATCGGGATTTGAACGAAGACGTGGCCAAAGGCGCCTTCCACAGAGACCTATTTTACCGTCTGAGCGAGTTCACCATTAACATTCCTCCACTGCGGGAACGCACGGAGGATATAGTCCATTTGTCAAACCGGTTTCTGAAAGCAACCAATCTAGAATTGAACAAAAAGGTTCGGGGATTTTCGGATTCAGCGCTCAAGCTGCTGATGGAACATCGGTGGCCCGGCAATGTTAGGCAAATTAGATCTGTTGTTCGTCGCGCTGTGCTTCAGGCGGACAACCTGATTCAGCCGGAACACATAGTCATCGAAGGAGCCGACTCCGTCCCAAACAAAGAAATACGAGCCGGCGGAGTGGATGAACAGGCGTGGCAAGATCTCCCGTTAAAGGAGATAGTCCGCAGATGCACGGTAGAGGTAGAGAAACGGGTGCTGGCCAGGGTTTCTGCGCAGAACCAAAGGGAACAAAGCTGAGGCGGCTCGGTTATTGCAAATTGACTATAAGACCATGCAGTCCAAAGTGAAGCAATACGGCATAAACGTTTTTCCGGAGGACAAAAATGACCAAGAAATCTAAAGAGAAGTCGAAACGCGATTCGTCCGACAGCGGTTTAGGCGGCATTTTTGGCGGGCTTGCCGACCTAATAGAAAAGCTTGGTGATTTGGCCGAAACAGGCAAGAAATTGTCCGGATCTGGAGAATTTGAACCGGGCGGAAAACAAGAGCTTAAGGGGGTTTACGGCTTCAATGTAAGGGTCGGCCTCGGAGACAAAAAAGTGAAGGTCGAGCCGTTCGGAAACATAAAGCGAGACCAGAAGTCCGGGGAGACCTTTGTCCAGGAAGTTCGCGAACCGTTGGTCGATATATTTGAAGAAGAAGACCACACGCTTATAGTGGCGGAAATGCCCGGCATCAGCGCCTCAGATGTAAAGCTGAACGTACATGACGACGTCCTGACGATTCGAGCTGAAAGAGGAGACAAGAGGTACCGCAAAGAAGTCCTCTTGCCTAAGGCTTATCAGACGGAAAATATTAAGATTTCCTGTAATAACGGGATGCTCGAACTAAAGTGCGTTAACTGATGCGGGAGAAACAAATGGAAAAGGCGGACGAACCGAAAATTAAACTTAAAGTTTCCGAAGCTTTGAGCAAGGACATGGGGCGCGCGTATGCTCGCATGGGACCCGAGGACCTGGAAAAACTCGGCGCCGCCATAGGCGACATCGTCGAGGTTACGGGCAAACGCGTCACGGTCTGCAAGGCGATGCCGGCCTATAAAGACCTCAGAGGTCAGTCTCGTATTCAACTCGACGGTCTGTCGAGACAAAACGCTAAAGCCGGCCTGGATGAAAGCGTCACAGTAACGAAGGTGCTCTGTCGGGCGGCCGAGAAGGTTGTACTCACACCGGCCAACGTGGTTCCCAGCGAACGAGACCTCAAGTACATAGGAAGCCTTCTGGACGGCGTGCCGATCATGAACGGGGATCACGTCAGAGCGACTCTTTTCGGCAGCCGCTCGGCCGACTTCAAAGTTGAAAGCACCAGTCCCAAGGCTCCCGTAATCATCAACCCTACCACCGAACTTGTTATAGGCAAGGCGGCTGTGCGGGAGGAAAAAACGGGGACCTTGTCCTACGAAGACATCGGCGGTCTAAAGCCCCAGGTTCACCGCATTCGAGAGATGATAGAATTGCCGCTCAGGTATCCGGAAGTCTTTGAGCGCCTGGGAATTGACGCGCCCAAAGGCGTCCTTCTGCACGGGCCTCCGGGATGCGGGAAGACCCTCATAGCCAGATCGATCGCCAACGAAACGGAAGCGAACTTCTTTTCGGTCAGCGGCCCGGAAATCGTCCACAAATTCTACGGCGAAAGCGAGGCTCACCTCAGGCGGATTTTCGAAGAAGCCGCCCAAAAAGGGCCGAGCATAGTATTTCTGGACGAAATTGACGCAATTGCGCCTAAGCGTGAAAAAGTGGTGGGCGATGTCGAAAAGAGAGTGGTAGCCCAACTCTTGGCCCTTATGGACGGGCTCAACAGACGCCAAAACGTCATCGTTGTGGCCGCCACGAACATCCCGAACGCGCTCGACCCCGCTCTCAGGAGACCTGGACGCTTTGACCGGGAAATTGCCATCCCGATTCCGGACAAGAACGGCAGACTCGATATTCTTGAGATTCATAGCAGAGGTATGCCCCTATCCCAGGATGTTGATATGAGCCACTTGGCGGACATCACTCACGGATTCGTGGGAGCTGATCTCGAAGCTTTGTGCCGGGAAGCGGCCATGATTTGTCTGAGGCGTATAATGCCTGATATTGACTTCGCCATGGCGGGCATCCCCTATGACCAGCTTACCAAGCTTGAAGTCCATATGGACGATTTCTTGAGCGCGCTAAAGGACGTCGAACCTTCAGCCATTCGTGAAGTGTTCGTGGAAGTGCCGGATATTCGCTGGGAAGATATCGGAGGCCACAAGCACATCAAAGAGAGGCTGATAGAAGCTGTAGAATGGCCTTTGCAATATCCGCACTTGTTTGAGGAAGCCGGGACAAAGCCTTCGAGGGGAATTTTGCTGGCAGGAGCGCCCGGTTGCGGAAAGACTCTGCTGGCAAAAGCCATAGCGAACGAGAGCAAAGTGAACTTCATATCAGTCAAAGGCCCTGCCCTCCTGTCCAAATACGTGGGCGAATCAGAAGAGGCGGTGCGCGAGGTGTTTCACAAAGCAAGGCAGGCGTCGCCGTGCATAATATTTTTCGATGAAATAGACGCCTTGATCCCGGTCAGGAGCGGAAGTTCCGGGGATTCCCACGTTGCAGAACGAGTGCTCAGTCAGTTTTTGGCGGAGCTCGACGGCATAGAAGAACTCAAGGGAGTCCTGGTTTTGGCTGCTACAAATAGGTTGGATATGCTGGACCCTGCGGTGCTCCGACCCGGCAGATTTGACGAAATAGTTGAGATAACCATGCCGGAGGAAGAAGACCGAAGGGAGATATTCCAGGTCCACCTGCGCAAAAAACCCCTCGAAGAAGGCATACTGGCGACGGATCTCGCCTCAAGGACGGATGGATTTAGCGGAGCCGAAATAGCATCCGTATGCAACAGAGCAGCTCTTAGCGCCGTGAGAAGAGCAGTAGCCGATTCCAAGGCCTCCCCGGAGGGCACGGCCAAGGTGCTCGTGAAACGGGAAGACATCGAAACGGCTCTCGCTGAGGTGGCAGGAGCATGAACGGAGCAAGCGCCGTATATCTCTTTTGTTTCGCCGATTCCGAGTCAGTCTGTGAACTTGAGGGAAAGGGAATTGATGGAGATGAAACGCTGTTCAAAAAAGACTTTTGCGATATTACGGCAATAGCCTGCTTGACGCCGTTAGATTTGTTTACAGGTTCATCCGCCGAACAGAAGCTGCAGGATCTGAATTGGGTGGCGCCCAAGGCGGTGCGCCACTCCGAAGTCATTGTGCATGTTATGCGACAGTCGCCGGTCCTGCCGGCCAGGTTCGGCACGCTGTTTTCTTCCGAGGAAAGGCTGCTTAGTGCTTTGGAGAAAAACCACAAGACAATCAGCTCGTTTCTGAGAAGTGTGCGAGGCAAAGATGAATGGGGTGTAAAATGTATGCTCTCCAGGGAGGAGGCCAAGAGGGAGCTTATTGCCAAGGAAATGTCTGAATTTCGGCAAGAGCTGGCCGCTTTGCCTCCCGGAAAGCGTTACTTTGTGGAACGGCAAAAGCAGGCTGCCCTGGAAAAAGGGTTGATCGCGCTCGTTAAGCAAATCAGCTCGCATGTGTTTGAAAAGTTGATTTCAAGCTCTGCCGGCTCTTTAAAACGCAGGATACTCCATTCAGTTGGAGCCGACGCCATCGAGACGGTGGCAAATTGGGCCTTTCTGGTTAATCGAAGCGGCCTTTCTGAATTCAACGCGATCATCGTCGAAGCAAATAAGGATCACAACCGCCACGGGCTGTTCTTTTCTTCTTCCGGGCCATGGCCCCCCTACAGCTTCTGCCCTTCTTTCGATTTGGAGTCGGAGGCATGAAGCACCTCCTTTATTGTGTTTCGAGACGCCCGTCTGATGACATGGGCAAGGTTCCCCTCGGCATAGACGGGCGGCCTGTTTATTTGATCGAAAAGAATCATATTTCCGCGGTCGTCTCAGCACTTGAGGAGTCGCCGGCGTCGGAGGACGTCGCTTCCGCGATCGCTTACCACAGAGTGATAGAGTCCTTTAATGGCCTGTCCACGGTAATCCCTCTGCGTTTCGGCACATATCTGGACAAAGAAATTGAAATAGCCCGATTACTTGAACGCCAAGGACAGAGATACGAAAGGCTCTTGACCGAACTTTTCGGATGCGTGGAAATGGGCCTGAGAATTGTTGTCCGAGACATCTCGCGCTCGGACTTAGCGGCTTTCAATTCCTGTCACGGCTCCTGTAGTGAATCCAACCAATCAGGACAAGAATATTTGAAGCGCCGAAAAGCCCATTATGATTTGGAATCAATCAAAGCCGAAGAGCTAAGAAGCCTGGAGATCATCTGTCGCACAGCTTTTGATGGCTTATACACTAAGTTCAAACATGAGGCTGCGCCGATCGAGGGTGAAGTGAAGACCACCTCTAACTTGGTATCCTTCTATTTCTTGGCTCCCAGAAAATCTCTTGAAGATTTCCGCAAGGCGTTTGCGGGTCTCAAGGCCAGACTGGACGCGAAGTCAATGCTGAGCGGCCCCTGGCCTCCGTACAATTTCGTACTGCCTACGGATTTCACCGAGTGTGACGTCAGGACGCGCCGCGTCTAGCTGATTACTAAAATGGACGCCTTTTCATACGGTTTAACACGGTGGACGCCTGAGGTCCGCCGCTACCTTTGGCACGAGCCGGAGTCTCCACATTACCACTTTCGCTGTTTTGAACGCGAATTGCCGTGAATCCCTTTACTCATTGCCCGAAGGCGCCGAGGTTGACATGACGGACCATGAAGGACGTTATCAGAAGCTTTTTGAAATGCTTCTGGAGGCCATTCCTTGTTCGGTCTTACTGATAGACCGAGACATGCGAATCCTGGTGGCCAATCGAAATTTTCTCGAGAAGAGCCGCAAAGAAAGAGTCGCTGCGACGGGTCGCCGACTTGAAGCGTTGTTACCCCAGACAATCATCGAAAACACGGGCATCATCGGACGCATCCGCAGGGTGTTCGAAAAGAATCAGGCCACTCATGGAGAACGCATGATATATCGGGCCCCTGGCGTCCCCATGAGGATGTACTACTACAGCGTTGTCCCTTTTTCGTGGGAAGGGAATGTAGAGCAAGCCATGCTCTTGATGGAAGACGTCACGGAACAGCTCCGACTCAGCGGAGAGGTGCATAGGGCAGAACGCCATTTGGCTAGCGTCGTGGAAAGCGCCACAGATATAGTTGCCTCCACGGATTCCAGAGGTCGAATTCTTACGTGGAATTTGGCAGCGGAAAGACTATCCGGGCGTCGCGTCGAAGAAGTGAGAGGAACCCCCCTGATCTATTTGCTCAAAGCAGAGGATCAATGCAAGCTCGCCGACATTTTTGCCGGGGTCAACGTGGCTTGCGGCCCCCAAACCGGCGAGTGGGACTTGATTACCAAAGCGGGCAAACTGATGACTATCAGTTGGGTCTTCTCTCCCATGGAAGACGAGGACGGCAAGCTAGTGGGAATGGTCGCAGTGGGAAGAGACTTGAGCGAACGTAGAAAACTGGAGGCGCAACTTCTCCAATCTCAGAAACTGGCGGCCCTTGGCGTCATGGCCGGTGGGATTGCCCATGAAATCCGGAATCCGTTGGGAATATGTCTCGCTGCCGCACAATTCCTTGCCGAACAGAACGTGAGTTCCGAGTTTCGCAACGACTGCGTAGAGAAGATTACTACGAGTCTGCAGAAAGCTTCCGCGATCATTGAGAATCTCCTGAGGTTTGCCCGTCCGGCGGCGTCCGCCAATATGACTGAAGTTGAGCTGGTCCAGGTTCTTGGGGAAACATTTGAACTTATGGCCAATCAGGCAAAGCTCCAAAAGGTCTCCGTAAGCCTCGACTTGCCCAGCCAGCAGGTATTGATCTACGGGAACGCCGATCTTCTCCAGCAGGTCTTTCTGAATCTCTTCCTGAACGCTATCAACGCAATGCCGGATGGCGGCAAGCTACAGATCTGCGTGCAGGAGCATGACTGGAATGTGATCATCCAGATTGCCGACTCCGGCCACGGCATCCCTCCAGAGCATCTCGAAAACGTGTTCGATCCCTTTTACACGTTGTCCGCCGTGGGCAAGGGCACCGGTCTGGGTTTATCGATATGCTATTCCATCGTCAAACAGCACCTGGGAAGAATAGAAGTTCACAGTTCCGAGGGCGAAGGAACCGTATTCACCATTTCTCTACCGCTCATCTTGAACCGGAAGGAAGCGCTCCATGGAAAACCATGAACCCCTATTCCTCATAGTCGACGACGAGCCGGATATGTGCTGGGCTCTCAGAACATATCCTGAGAAAACACGGATTCCCGTCTGAAAAGGCTTTTAGCGGCCGTGAAGCCATGACTCTTGTCAGGCCCAATAAATTCCACACAGTCTTTCTTGATATAAAGTTGCCTGACATGGAGGGATTGGAATTGGCGAGACGAATCAAGTCGGTTGATCCTGCAGTGAGAATAGTCATGATTTCCGGATTTTGCTACAGAGACGATCCCATGGTCCAGAACGCCCTTCAAGAGGACTTGATATGTTGCTTCATAGCAAAACCCTTTCTCCACGGAGATATCATCGATTCTATCACAGCTACGCGCTGCAGAAATTCAGGTACCTGCGGATCGCAGTAGTCAATACGTCATAATAGGCATTCCATTCTATAAAATAGGAATTGGATTCCCTAGGACCGGCGCCACCATAATAATCGAGATGGCGCGAAAACCCAAAGAGTAGGCGCCGGCCATCTGATTGCTAGATTCCTCCCTCTCACCTCGGCTAACGTTAGACAACGCTCTCCGTCAACCTCACCGGAATTCACTAATCATATCGACTTGCCTGTGGAGCGCTAATGATTCCCCACCCAGCGACTAAAATCACGGGCGAGGGCCGCAATTACCGCCTGTTCCAATCCCAACGCCGTTGAATTTGGGGCAGCGGCTTGAATTGTTCTAGTAGGTCAGGCCGGGAGAAACTGTCTCAAAATTATTGGCGTCTCGTAATTCGTAGCACGATCTTTATCTGAAACATGATACCTTGCATGAGAATTATTATTGCGGTCCTCGTTATAATCTTGGAAATCGTTTGTAGTGGAGGGGTTTATCCCCGCCGGTTATTCGCAAACCTGTTAGGCGGGCGGGGATAAACCCCGCCACTACGATCACCGTGCCACGATTCCCGACAATTCGGGAGTTTTGAGACAGTTCCGGAAAGTCTGCCCCACAGGCCCAATCTTCAGCCCTCCGCGGTTTCATGCGTTTGGTCTCAACTGGTTCCACACACATTGCGCCAATTCAACAGCCTTGCGCCCTACTTTACCTCGTCACGGGAGATCGGTGGAACCCTTCCTCCCGGGCCGGCGGGCGAAAGAAGGAAGGGATGTCGCGCCCCAAACACCAAGGTATTCCTGGCGCTCATGCCTTTCAAAGAAATGGGCCTCACCTTTTGGCACGGAACTGGCAATGAAAGTTGTCGGCATGCCAAACACACAAAAGCCAAGGATGGCGAAATCCAAATCTGATTTTTCGGAGGGCTACAATGGCTAAGATAGCGAAGTCTACCGACTCTTCAAGTCTGGCAGAGGTTGTCGACAGGATTTTGGACAAAGGTATTGTCATCGACGTCTGGGCCAAGGTCTCATTGGTAGGAATCGAACTACTGTCAGTCGAAGCTAGAGTGGTTATAGCTTCCGTCGAGACCTACCTGAAATACGCCGAGGCGATCGGCCTTACCGCAAGTGCTGCGGCTCCTGCTTAATTCATGGGCGCCTCTAGACTCGATTAAGAGTCGGGGGGGCTGGCTCTTAGCCCCCCTTTGAGGTTCCTAAGGCCCGTCCCCACCAATGAGTGGGGTTGGGGATTAGGGGGCAACAAGGCGCCTCAGCGGCCGCTTGAGGCATTGAGTAAACAAAGGAGGAGTAATGGGTACTCTGACTCAAGACATGACCCGGCTGCGCGGTGAAATAACCGCCTTGCGGGACTCTCGCCATGCGTTGAAAGCTGAAATGGTGCGCCAGGACCGTGAACTCAAAGGCGAAGTAGCCTCAATGCGGGCCGGATTCAGCAAGGCTCACGCAGAGATGGGGACGCGGACCAGGTCGGAGCGCAATAAGTTCGTGACGAACATGGCGGCTGACGTTTCCGGTTTGATCAATGGGTTCGGCAGGACGCGATCCCAAATGTCCGCAGCCGCAAAAAAGGATCGCAGAAACTTCGTAGCGGGTATGGAATCTGAGGTTTCAGGCCTGCTCAAAGGCTTCCACAATCTTCAAATGGCGACCGCCAAGAAGGTTAAGGCGGCCAATACGAAGTTTGTCGCGGATCTTTCCGGTGCGGTCGCAGGATTGTTGAAGGAATGCGGCGACTCCAGATCAGCCATGGCCAAAAGTTCTAAAGCTGAAAGATCTCGCTTTGTCTCCAGCGTGGAAAAGACGGTCAAAGGGTTGAGAAAAGAAGTGGCCGACGATCTTGCCGGGGCAAGGGCCGCATGGAACGGCTCAGCGGCCTCTGGAGCTCGTAAAGCACAAGAGGAAGCGGAGCGGAAAGTCAAACAGCAGGCTGAGCAGAAGGCCAGATTCGACGCCGAACATAGAGCCCGAGAAGAGGCTGAACGCAGAGCCAAACAAGAGGCCGAACTCAAGGCCAAGGAAAAAGCCGAAAAGGAAAAAAACACAGTTTCAGGCATGAAGAAAGAAAACAAGTAAGGCTGAAGTTCAGGTCTCAATCATAGAGGAATAACATGCCTGAGCTTATCCCGGATGGACCAAAGATGGCTGAAGTGACCTGCTCTTTCTGTAACGGTTCCGGAAAGGACCAATTCGGAATAATGTCCTGGGATTCCACGTGCTGCGTGTGCGGCGGTAGAGGCGTAGCCCTTGTGGCTGAACCTTACATTCGATGCGCTCATTGTAGCGGAACCGGGGCGATTAAGACCCTTACCTGCACCGTTTGCGGAGGAAAAGGCTATGTTTCAATACCCAGTGGCAGGAGATCGACCTGTCCGGAATGTCGCGGATCTGGAGATGACTGGTCCGCTCCGGCCATGGCATGTCTCAAATGTCACGGTACAGGGTTTATTAATGTTCCTTAATTGAACCGGCGTTGGTCCAACCTCAGTTGTCCATCAACGCCGGACATATTTTTGCATATACGGCCGGATCGAGTGAGCGGAATGCGGCAATATCAATATACGGAGTGGAAGACTATGAGCACAGTTAATCTATCGGTCGCGCCAATCCCAGCGGAAGTGGTTCCCACAGAGGAACAGATCATGCCAGAACCAAGTCAGGAGTTTGTCTGCACTCCGCACGTGAAAGAGTTGACGGAACGCGCAATGGCCTACTTGGAGGTCGGGTATTCCGTGCATTTCGCCGGGACCGCGGGCACCGGCAAGACTACGCTTGCGTTTCATGCTGCGGCAAAGCTTGACCGTCCTGTCATACTTATTCACGGGGATGACGAATTCGGGAGTTCCGACTTGGTTGGTCGCGACGCCGGCTACCGGAAATCCAAGCTAATTGATAATTATATCCATTCCGTCGTCAGGACGGAAGAAGAGATGAAGAGCCTGTGGGTGGACAACCGGCTCACCACGGCGTGCCGTGAGGGCTACACCTTAATCTATGATGAGTTCACAAGATCCCGTCCTGAAGCCAACAACGTTCTTTTGAGCATCTTGGAGGAAAAAATTCTCAATCTTCCCAGTCTACGCCGGACGGGCGAAGGTTATCTCGAAGTGCATCCCGAATTTCGGGCAATATTCACATCCAATCCCGAAGAATACGCCGGGGTCCACAAGACACAAGACGCTCTCCTTGACCGCCTAATAACAATCAATGTCGACCATTACGACCGAGAAACGGAGATCCAGATAACCATGTCCAAGTCCGGAGTCGCCAGGAACGACGCAGGAGTGATTGTGGACGTGATACGGGAACTGCGACTTTTCGGAGTCAACAACCATAGGCCTACAATTAGGGCGGCTATTGCAATTGGCAGGGTTCTTGCTCACCTAGGAGGTGAGGCGAAGCTGGAAGATAAGATTTTTCTCTGGATATGCCGAGATGTTTTGAGCGTCGACACGGCAAAAGTTACCAAAGACGGTGTATCGATCATGTCCGACAAAGTCGAGGAAGTCATACACAACGTGTGTGAAAAGAAGCGATCCAAGACCCGGCATCGGACAGGTAGTCAAGCTTAGGAGGCGCCGATGAGCATACGCACACGACTCGATTTACGCGGTTTGAGGGACATACGCACACGTTCAGGTAGGGTGGACAGAGTCGGCGTCCCTTATATGGCCTACATGAAGATAAGCTGCCTGGAGATGGAAAGAGCCAGAAGAGAAAAGGAAAGAGCCAGCGCTCAGTGTCGGATCAATAATATTAATTCTCGTCTCACCGAAATTGAGGCTGAAAAGGATACGGTTTTGCGAGCGCTTGGAGAACGGGGTGGCCTTAGATCCAGGGAGGAGTCGGCCCCTGGAACCAAATCACCCCGGTCCCGAGCGGTTTTCAAGGATGGATTCAAAATCCGGTACTAATCCGTTGATGTCTTGTGTTGGCTTCAAGCAGCCACATTTGCCGTTAATTCGGATGAAAAAGCAGCAGGTGGGATTATGCGGATGATTAGGACCTACAGCCAAGTGAAAACGTGTGGCAGTATAAAAGGCTTCCGGGCCCTGGCCCATTCTACGGCAGCTCCTCTGGGCTGCCTGGATCAGGGACGGGTGGCCATGGGAGAATCTAAACGACAATGGAGCAACCAATCTCGGAAGTGGTTTGCGGGCGCGCTGAAAAGCAACGCAAGATGCGGCGTCAGCCTAAGAATTGGGCAAAGATAGGAGCGGATCATTGATCCCTTGGAGTATTCAAGAAAACGTTTAGGATTCAGCCAGAGGGACGAAAATGAAAATCAATTGTATTTCTTGCGGTCACAACATGGATTTGGACGAGTGCTATGACGATTTCGAGGGACAAGTGAAGTGCTACGTCTGCGGAGCCCTGCTTTCCATGAAGGCTTCCGACGGAAAACTAAAATCCGTCTCGCTGGCCTGGCCCTTGCGAAAACCGGGAGAAGGTCAGAAAGACCGGGAAGTAGTAATAATCTAAGCGCTTCCTGAAAACGGCCCCCTGCCGGCCGAGCTGAGCTTCAGCGCAAAAGCGGCTGAATGCGCCACGCGATGCGCCGGCGAGGTCGATCCATTTTTCGAATACGTGTCCCTGATTGCGATCCTAAGGCCAACGAAAAGCGGATGGAAAGATGCAAACCCAAGCAAAAAAAGTGACCGGATTAAAGGGAAAGTATCTCTACGCATTGGTGTCTGCCGATCACGCTCGTGAATACCTTTCCCTAGGCATCAATGGCGGGCATGTCTACACCATCTCAAACGGGAAAGTGGCTGCTGTGGTAAGTGACGTCCCCAATCAGAAAATGCGGCCCGAGCGTCGCCATCTTGCGGCGCACCAAACCGTGCTCAAGAAGCTGATGGAAGAAGGGCCTCTGTTGCCCATGACCTTCGGTATGATTTCAAGCGGTCACAAAGCCGTGACGGAAATGCTGTCCAAGAACTCCAAAACAGTGAACAAGCAGCTTGCGCGTGTGTCCGGCAAAGTGGAAATGGGCCTGCGAGTGAGCTGGGATGTTGCGAATATCTTCGAGTATCTGGTGAACACGCATCCGGAACTTAGAGCAGCTCGGGACCGCCTGCTTTTAGCGAACAGAAACCCCACCCAGGACGACAAGATTGAGCTCGGACATCTCTTTGAAACCGTTCTAAATGGCGATAGGGAAAGCCATCTAGGCAAGGTGGAGAAAATCTTGGCGCCCCGATGCGCAGAAATAAAGCCCAATAAATGCCGCAACGAACGCGAAGTGATGAACTTGGCCTGTCTGGTCCCCCAGGATTCCCTAAGAGAGTTCGAGGCCGTAATTTTTGAGGCAGCCAGGTTGTTCGACGACAATTTTGCTTTTGATTACAACGGGCCCTGGGCGCCCCACAATTTTGTCAACCTGGAAATCACCTTATAGGATAGCCCCGCAATAGGAGAGATTCCATGTTCCTTCTGGACGATATATTCCTGGCCCCCTTTAAGGGTCTCGTTTGGGTGTTTGAAGAGGTTCGTGACGCCGCTGAACAGGAGCTCGCAAATGACGCGGATCTGGTTACCATTCAACTTCAACAACTATATACGATGCTCGAATCCGGCCAAATGACTGAAGCGGAATTCGAGACGAGAGAATCCGAGCTCCTTGATCGTCTTGACGCAATTCAAGAACGGGGCGCGGGGGACGAAGATGAATGGGACGACAGTGAAGAAGATGCGGAGTTTGCTGATTAGAGACCCGGACTAGGACGCGCATTCACCGGAGCTTCCCATGAAAGACATTACCTGCGAAGAGGACGAACATATCTCCCTCTGCGAAGCGCTGGACCGCGTTTTGAACAAGGGAGCGGTAGTGGTCGGCGAAGTAATCATATCGGTTGCCAATGTGGACCTCATTTATTTGGGGCTCCAAGTTGTTCTGAAGTCCATCGACGGGCCCCTGGGATTGGAAGAAGGCCCCTCGGGGAAATGACACAAACGCGCGGTCATACCTGTAAAACGGCGTCTGTGGACTACTAAGACAGGGCCTTGGCGCCCGGAATTCAGCATCCTCAGCCCGAGCCTGGAGCGACCTATGCAGCCCATGACAGAAGCACGCGTCGAAACTGATTCATTGAGCGACTTCGCAAAAGTCTTCAAATCGGATAACAAACAAAAACAGGCCCGTGGCGAATCTGACCGGCTTAACATTGATCAGGACAGCATCAAGAACGGACTAGGGCAATTGGTGCTAACCCTGGTGAAATTGTTGCACGAACTTCTGGAACGCCAAGCCATAAGGCGCATGGAAGCGGGCTCGTTGTCCGACTCGGAAGTGGAAAACCTGGGGCTGACTTTGATGATGCAGTCTCAGGAGATCGAACGACTGCGGAAGGTGTTTAATCTAGAAGATGAGGATCTTAACCTTGATTTAGGGCCATTGGGTAAACTCTTTTGAGGAGAACTAATATGGCAATCCAGCATTCCGCCAGACATTCAATAGAAAGCACCAATCTTGCCGACCTCCTTGAACGCGTATTGGACAAGGGAATTGTCATAGCAGGCGATATAAAGATCAAGCTGGTGGATGTCGAGCTATTAACCATTCAAATTCGTCTTCTGGTGTGTTCCGTCGATAAGGCCAGGGAAATAGGCATGGACTGGTGGGTCGGCAACCCAGCGTTTCAAAGGGCCGGCATTGAACGGACGCCAGTTAAATGAGACGGTCGTGTAGCTGCGAAGGACTCAACAGTGTATGGCGCCGGAGCTGATCTCCGAAAACTCACGATTACTCGGGGGGGAGTCCAACTATTCCTTGAGTGAGTCCGCAAGCAAACCTTTATCCAAATAAAGGATTCTCTTCGAATGCTTTGCAGCCCTAGGGTCATGGGTGACCATTACGATGGTCTTGTTAAACTCCTCATTCAATCCACTCAATAGGCCCAACACATCGTTTGCGGAGTTCTTGTCCAAATCTCCGGTTGGCTCGTCAGCAACTATCAAAATCGGGTCGGTCACCAGAGCTCTAGCTATGGCTACACGTTGTTGCTGCCCGCCGGACAATTGAGATGGGTAGTGGTCCATTCGGTCCGCAAGGCCGACAGCCTCCAGAGCAGCTATAGCGTGCTCCTTGCGTTCCTGCCTAGTCAGATATGTAAGCAGCAGAGGAAACTGCACATTCTCAAGAGCGCTTAAAACCGGAATCAAATTGTAGAATTGAAATATGAATCCAATATGCGAAGCCCGCCAGGCGCTAAGTTCCGATTCGGTCAATTGTGAAATATCGATTCCCTGAACGCTTAGGACTCCCTTATCAGGTCTGTCTATCCCTGCGATCAAATTGAGAAGTGTGGTTTTTCCCGATCCGGAAGGCCCCATGAGGGACAGGAATTCTCCATCTTCAACAGTCAGCGAGAGATCAATTAGGACCTGGATCTCCTGGTCGCCTCTCATGTATGATTTGCTGAGATTCTCTATTATTAATATAGGGTCCGCCACTGAAAATCACCTAATACGCGAGCGCTTTCAAGAGGGCAAACATGCCCGCGAACGAGTGGCTCCGCCTGGAGTATGTTGCAAATCCCATTTGGGGACAGCTCAGGAGGCGTTTGCTTTGGGCGAACAGAAAGCCCATTTACACACGCAAACGGATGAGTTCTGAAAACCGCCTCTATTCCTTGATAGCAATTCTCTCACCTTCGGATAGCTTGCCCGGGTTCAAGGCTATGGTATCTCCGTCTTTGAGACCTTGGACCACTTCGGCTGTCTCATCCCATGTACGCCCAACCTTTATCTCTGCCTCATGGGCCTTTTGGCCATTTATTCTGTAGACTACGTTCTTGCCGTTCTTGTCTTTAACACAGGCAGTGGGGATGCCGATGAACGGCGCTTTTTCGTCTTCCTTGAGAGGTCTGGACAAAAATGCGACCTTGGCGCTCATTTCAGGCAATATCTTGGGATCCAAATTGTCGAATTTCACCTTTGTCATTACCGTCGCTTTTGATCGATCCGCTGTCGGGACGATCATATGGACCGTCCCTGGGAAACGATCATTGGGGAACGCGTCCAATCTGATTTCGGCAGCTTGACCTATTTTCACCTTTTCAATGCTTGATTCGGCTACGTCAACTTCCACCATGAGGGAACTCATGTCGGCCATGGTTACCACTGCGGCTTTCGAATTGATTGACGCTCCGAAAGGGGCCACAATTTCGCCCACGTCGGCGTTCTTCGTCAATACGACTCCGTCGAAAGGCGCTCTTATCAAAGAATATTCGAGATTTACCTCCGCCACCTTTACGGTTGCCTGGGCCCGTTCAACAGCAAAACGCGCGGATCTCTCCATGGCCACCGCCTTCTTGTAACGCGCTTCAGCAGTGTCAAACGCCTGAATCGACACAGACCCGGTCTCCCTCAGAAACCTTTTGACGATTGTAGTTTAGCGTGGCGTCATCCAGTTCGGCCGCCGAGTTTGCAAGGTTAGCCCTTGCCACGAGCAAAGCCGCTTTCCCCTCTTCCAAGCTTGCCTGCAAGTCGTCGTTTTCAAGGTTAGCCAAGAGATCTCCGGCCTTGACCAGCTTCCCCTCTTCCACGTACAAGTTCTGGAGCCGTCCGGTGGCCTTGGAGCTTACAGCGGCCTTCCGTTGTGCAACCACATATCCGCTCGCATTAAGATTAGTCAGCGCCCGGGACGCGAAAGTGACGGCGGCCTTGGTGGTGGAAATTTCCGTAGGCGGAATCAACTTGCCTGAAAGGCCCAAATACACGAGGATCACGACCAACACGCACAGCGCTCCCGCCCATCTTGCAAAACGTCGCCGACGTCTCCCTTGAACGGACCTGCTATCTAAGCCGATTTTCAACTTCGACAAGTCTTGTGAACTCATAGGCGCTTCAAACCGTTGTCAGTCTTGAATTTATTGTTTCAAGTTCGCACTTCCGCTATATAAAAGTCAACGGAGGCAGACTAGCTTCCTTGTGAAGCCCAATGCCGATTCAGGAGAGTTGAGATTGAAAACACCCATCAAATTCCTCCCCAGATTGCTTATGACGACCATCGGCGTGTTGCTCCAAACGACGATTATGGCTCCGCTGATTATATTGTTCGCTCTCCTCTTTTCCGGCAGAATAGCGTTCAGACTTGTTCAAATCTGGGCCTGGGGAATTGCGCAATTCATGGCTCTATCGTTTTCAATTACCGGCGCCGAAAAAATAGATCCCGCGGTTTCTTACATTATTACTCCCAATCATCAAAGCCACACCGATATATTAGCCCTGGTCTGCACATCGCCGGTCCCGTTCAGGTGGGTGGCCAAAAAGGAGTTGCTGAAGATACCTTTATTCGGCTGGGCATTGGCAAGCACAGGGGCAATCGCCCTGGACAGGTCGGACCGCGAAAAATCCATCAGAAGCCTTCAGAACGCCCGCCATAAGCTAACGGACGGGTGGTCCGTGTTGATTTATCCCGAAGGCACAAGAACACCAGACGGCGCCGTGCGCGACTTCAAGAAAGGCCCGTTTATGATGGCTATTCAGACCGGAGCGCCTATACTTCCGGTGACATGTAACGGCACGTACAAGGTTCTGCCGAAGAAAACGCTGAATGTCAGACCCAGGGCGCATCACCATAACCATCGGAGATCCGATACCCACCACAGGGTTGACCGAAAAAGACGTTCCCGAACTGATGGAAAAGACCAGATCCGCGATCCTGGCCAACTTTGATCCGGACTACGATCCCTTCGCAAACAGGTGACGGGAAGCCTTTTATCTCCTCTTCTGTGAGTCGGACGTAATCTTCTGGGCTTCAGCTCGGAGGTATTCCAAGAAACGTGGCGCATAAGGGAGAATTTTGCCGGTTCTTGCGTTGGACCAAAAAAATCGGCCTGGAAAGCCGAAGGCCTTTGATATCTACCGACACTATGGCTCCATGGTCAATGTCTTCCGCAACAGCTTGCCTGGACAAGATTGAAACCCCTATTTTTGCCTTTATCCCTTGTCTGACGGCCTCCGTGCTACCCATTTCGGCTATGGAATTCAGCTTTCCGGAATCGAAGTTGTTATCGTCCAAAATCTTCTGCGTAACCGTTCTGGTGCCCGATCCGCGCTCTCTAGAAATAAAGGGCTGCCCGGCGAGCTCGGCCAGACTAATCTTTGCGGTCTTTGCCCAGGGGTGCCCCGGATATACCGCCAGCACAAGGTCATCATGGCAGAGCTCTTCAGAAACTATCCTCCTGTCGGTCCATTTGGAGCCGATTACCCCAGCCTCCAGATTGCCGTCCATAACCTGCTCCGCTATGTCCGCGGTATCGCCTATCTTCAGCGTGATCTGAATGTCGGGGTATGTCGTCTTGAAGTCTCCTATGATTTTCGGAAGCAAATAAGTTCCGGGAATGGTGCTTCCGCCGAGAATCAGTCTTCCCGACAGGCGTCCCCTGAACTGCTCCAAGGCTTGAATCACCTCGTCTCGCATTTGGATAATGTTTCTTGCATATTGGTAGAGTATTCGTCCAGCAGGTGTAGGCGCCACTTCCCTGCCTAGACGATCTATCAGCTTTTCTCCAACCGACTCCTCCAGGGATCTCACGTGCTCGCTGATCGTGGGCTGGGACAAAAAGAGAGCTTCAGCGGCTTTTGTGAAACTCTTGAACTCCACCACCTTACAAAAGGCTTCTATGCGACGCATTTCCATGGTTAAATTTAATCCTTGACCGACTCCGTATTCTGGTCCCGGAGTCGCTAAGTATCGGCCTGAATTCTTAAAGAAACACAATAGGGGCTTGATTCCGGATTATAGTGAGATTGAAGGATAAGAAAAGACCAAAGGCCGACAATCGCGCCAAAATTAACGTAATAGTTCGCCGGGAAACTCGATTCGGAATAGTGGTTTCCCGGCGAACTATTACGTATTTTCGGCAATAAAGTATGGTCTTAGCTTCGCAAGCGGACAAAACACCTACCCTGCTTCGCCGGGCCAGAGCGCTTGCGCCGGTATCCGGTGACAATGCCTCGACTTCCTTTTCTCTTTACACGCGCTCGGTCCCTAATATAGTATCCGCTCGGATTCTCGCGCTCAAAGAAGATATCTTCAAGTGTTTTAGCCATTTTCATGCAGTCGCTAAGTATTCTTCGGCGTAAATGCGATAACGTATTCATGATCAAAGCCCCGGTCAGAGGGCGGTTAGATAGGATACGTAACAGAAATTGCGCCATGGACCACTAAGTTGAAACCCTTTCCCGCGAGGGATGACCGGAATCGATGAGTTTTTGCCCATATGAAGATAAAGAAACTGGAAATCAAAGGCTTCAAGAGCTTTCCCGACAAAACGGTCTTGGAATTCAAGCCCGGTATTACCGCGGTGGTAGGCCCTAACGGCTGCGGAAAGAGCAACGTGCTCGAAGCCATACGTTGGGTAATGGGGGAGCAAAGAGTCAAGAGCCTCAGAAGTAAGAAAATGGAGGACGTGATCTTCAACGGCTCTGAATCCAGAAAGCCGGTGGGTATGGCCGAAGTCCGCCTGATCCTCTCAAACACAGACGGTCAGGGACCTTTTTCCATGGCCGACTATGACGAAATAATGATAGCGCGGCGTCTTTTCCGTGACGGGGAATCCAATTATGAAATCAATGGCGTCGCTTGCAGATTGTCCGACCTCGTGGATTTCTTTTTGGACACCGGCGTCGGTAAGAACTCCTACGCAATAATAGAACAGGGCAAAGTGGACATGGTCGTGGCGTCCAAACCGGAGGACCGCCGGGTTCTAATAGAGGAGGCGGCCGGGATAAGCCGGTACAAGGCCCGCAGAGAGTCCACGATAAAGAAACTGGAGCTTACCGAACAGAATCTGGTCCGCTTGAACGACGTTATCGCCGAGGTCAAGCGCCAGGGGGCATCGCTAAAACGCCAAGCCGTCAAAGCGGAAAAATACAGATCGCTCAGCGAAACACTGCAATCCCTTGATTTAGCTCTCCATGCGCAAAAATGCCGTGACGCCAGGCTGCGCATCCGCGATTTGGAGAACGCATTAAGAGCCGAAAACGAGCGTTTGAGCAGGTTAGAGACCAGATATTGCGTTGTATCCGCGCAATTGGAAAAGGACAGGCTGGTGGGCCTGCAATCGGAAAAACAACTCAAGGACCTGCTTCAGCTCAAGTACGACCTGGATATGCAGATATCTCACCTTCACAACAAAATAGAGAAAACCAGTGGCCGAATTCATCATCTTAAAGATCGGCGCCTTGCCTCCGCCAATGAAAAGGAAAACCTCGAACAGAATTTGGCCGGATTGGCGGGGGCCGCGGACGAATTGAAGAGTCGGGGATCAAGCGTTCAGGATGATTTGAAGGCAATGTCCGGCCGGCTGGAAGCTACTTTGACCGACCTCTCCGCCGCCGAACAAAACCTCTCCTCCGGAACCGTAGCTGCGGAACGCCTGAAAACCAAGATCTTCGCCAAGCTTCAGGAGACCGCTCAAGCCAAGAATAAAAGAGACGCGCTTGAACGCCGCTCGGGGGAAAACGAATCCAATCTTGCGAAAATAGAGAGCGATTGGTCCACTATCAACGCGGCTTTAGATAAGTACGATCTGGATCGAGAGCGCGCGTTGACCGCTATATCCGCCACAACGGAGAAACTCAAGGCCGCCGCAGAGGAGAAAGAGCGACTCTTGTCGGTGAAAAAGCGACTGCTCGACGAAATAGGCGGTTTACGACGGGAAGTGTCGAATCTGGAAAGACAAAACGCCGCAAGAAAAGCCCGCTTGGATTCTTTGGAGGAAATGAGACGAAGTTACCACCATTACGGCGACACAGTCCGCACCATGATGAAACACAGAGCGTCAATCCGCCCGGACTCGATCATGGAGCCCGTAGCCGAGGTGATCGACGTTCCCGCTGAGTTCGGGCCTGCGCTGGCAGCCGCCTTGGGCGATAGACTTGAACACTTGGTCGTGACGTCAATCGGGGACGCAGCCCATGCGGCCAAGCTTCTCGACAAATTGGAAGCGGGCAGATCCACCTTTATCCCGGTTAGCCCCCGTGTCGGCGTCGAAGAAAATGAGGGTCATCATGACCTCACTTACCTCAAAGACGCTGTATCTTTCAGGCCAGGTTTTGAAGACGTGGGCCGATTCCTTCTGGACGGCTTTGCAATCGCAGACAATATTGATCAGGCTTTGGAGATATGGGAAGAAAAGGGAGGAGAAATCAACCTTGTTACGTCCTCCGGATTCGTGATCAATAAATATGGAGAAGTCACAGCCGGCTCTCACAAGAAAAACCGGGAGGAAGTTTTCGAGAAGCGTCAAGAAATCGGGCAATTGACAGAAGAAGTCGCACATTTGCAGACGAGTCTGGACTCCGCTCAAGCTGCGCTGACCGCGTCTGAAGAGGGACTGGAAGACGCTCTGGGTAATATTGAAGAGCTGGACCTCGTCCTCAATGACTTGAAAATGGATGAGATAAGATTGCGAAAGGACAGAGAACTCATCGCCGCGGGAATCCTCGATTCTGAACGCAAACTGGATGTCCTTGAAAAAGAAAGAGAGCAACGCCTTAAAGACCGCGTGAAGTTGAGTAAAGACTTGGCGGACGCCGGCGCCTTGGCCGCGGAATTGGAACGTGAGTCCACTGCTTTGGCAGGCGAACAGGAGAATCTGAGGTCCTCCTCGCTGGAACTGACGCAGAATCTCAAAGAGAAATCCAAGGCTGTCGAAGAGATCAGAGTAAAGTACGCCCAGACGGAAGAAAGGGGCCGGTCGATTAACCGGGAGTATTCAAGCCTTTGCGCAACCATTCGAGACCATACTGCTAAAGTTGAGAATCTGGCCGAAGAGCTGAAGAAAGGACAGTCAGCGGAGCAGAATCTCATCCAGGACCTCGGGGCGTATTCCAGGAATGAAAAAGAGCTAATGGTCAAATCGGCTTCTTATCGGGAAAGGATAAACCGACTCACGACAACCACCGAGGAACTGTCCTCTCGGATCGAAGAGATCGAACGCGAAGCATCGCAGTTGACCTCGGACACAAAGAAATCAAGAGATCTCGTTCATAGCCTTGAAATGGAATCCCTACGCATCGGTCAGCACTTGGATTCCGTGGTGGAAAAGATGGTCGAGCGATATCACGTTGATCCAAGGACCATAACTCCGCCTGAAATTGCGCCGACGGACGAGGAGCTCGCCGAAATCAGAGCCAAAATGGAAGTGATGGGCGAGGTGAATCTAGCGGCAATTGCGGAGAACAGACAAGTCGAAGAGCGTTTAACTTTCCTGTCGGAACAAGAGGAAGACTTAAAGAACGCTGTGGACTCACTGTACGCGACGATCAACGCCATAAACAAAACCACTCGGGAACGCTTCAGAGCGGCATTTGACAGCGTAAATGAAAAGTTTCGGGAGATATTCCCCCTCCTTTTCAGAGGCGGAGAGGCAAAGCTAGAACTTACGGATGAAGAAAACCTCCTTGAAACAGGAATCGACATAATAGTTCGCCCGCCCGGGAAACGGAATCAGAATATGGATTTGTTATCCGGCGGTGAAAAGGCGCTTACGGCGGTGGCGCTGATTTTTTCCATATTTCTGATAAAGCCCTCTCCATTTTGCCTGCTGGATGAGGTTGACGCTCCGCTGGACGACGCCAACCTGGACCGCTTCAACCGAATGCTCAGGGATTTGGCCGGCGACACCCAATTCCTGATCGTCACTCATAACAAGCGGAGTATGGAAGAAGCGGATTCATTATACGGAATCACCATGGAGGAGCCCGGGGCGTCAAGGGTGCTTTCCGTGGAATTCGCGGGATAACTGAGAGGCGCGGTTACTTGATCGCTATCTACTCGCTCGACAGGAGGGGTTTATGGATAGATTCGATGCAAGAGAAAATCCTGCTGGATCAAAGCCGGTCTCCATGAAGCCGAGATCCGCTTCGAGGATAACGGGATGGCTAATGGCTATGGTCTTAGTTCCGTTGCTCCCCGGTAACGGATTTGCCCACGAATGGGTAATTCCCCCGAACGGGCAACCTGAGCAAATGAAGTCCAGCGTCAAATACGATCCCAAATTGTCCGATCCGTTTTTCGAGTCGGAGAAGTGGACTAATGGGGATCGGGAATTGGAAAATATTGATGGCCGTATTGTAGATATCCTCCAAGAATGTCCATCGGGCAAAGAAAAATCGCAGTGTTCGAAAATTACAGCCAGATGTATTTGCTCTCTGGACTCCGAGTTCGAGCACGCTATACATTTCTGCGAAGCGAGAATACTCGATGGCGACAGAATAGAACTCCTCATTCATGATCCGACCCTATCGGACGTGCAGCCCTATGATCTATATTTGCTGATAGTCGTCGAAAAAGGAGTGTTCAGGAGCCAATGCTGGGCTGTGTATAAAGGAGCTCGATACGGGGACTTGACATGGACAACCAAAAAGCAGGAGCTAACCCTGGATAGGCGGGTCTATCATAAAGGGGACACGGTCAAAGGGAGAATCGTTTTTGAATGTGCGGAGGACGTGACCGATCCTGTTCGTGGGGTTATATCTACCACGATCATAAAGGTCAACGGCGTTTTCAAAACGGTTCTCAAGTGACCCTAAACAGCAAGGCTCCGGAACAGAATCGGCTGCAACGATCGGTAATCTTATGGGATGTGGCGCCCCTCGCCGGCCCAGCAGCCGTTTCAGGTCGTGCTTCCTCAACCGGAACTCGGTTTCTTACGACATGGGAGTCCACCAATGAGAATGAGTAGCGCTTGGGTTCACAAGATGCTCGGAATTGCCGTGGTGTTGCTTTGCATTCTACTGCCTATTTCCGGAATCGCGGCAGATCCCTCAGTGAACGACCAACTGCTGCGGGCAGCCGAGATCGGCCCACTTGAGCAGATCAAAACGCTGCTGGCAAAGGGAGGGGACGTGAATGCCAAAGATGGAATTGGCGTCACGGTCCTCATGAAAGCCGCCAGGTCGGGAAATCTCGAAGCCGTGAAATTGCTTGTTGATAAGGGAGCGGACCTGAACGCAAGAGACATTACGGGCGACACGGTCCTCATGGAGGCTGCCTGGACGGGAAATCTCGAAGTCATGAAGTTGCTGATCCATAAGGGCGCCGACGTGAATGCAAAGGGAAAAGAAGGTGAATCGGTCCTCATTACCGCGGCCGAGTGGGGAAATCTTGAAATCGGGAAATTTCTGATCGAGAAGAAAGGCTTGGCAGTCAATGACCAGAACAAGGACGGCAAGACAGTTCTGATGGTCGCGGCCGAGAGGGGGAATCTCGAAATCGCGAGATTCCTTATCGAAAAGGGGGCCAATGTGAAAGCCCATGATTTGTTGGCTAAAACGGTCCTCACGGATGCCATAGAGTGGGACAATCTCGAAATCCTGAAACTCCTCATCGAGAACGGCCTTGATGTGAATGGCAAGGACGAAGACGGCGAAATGGTCTTTATGAAGGCTGCCGAGAGCGGAAATCTCGAAACCGTGAAACTCCTCATATGTAGGGGGGCTGACGTGAATGCCAAGGACGAAGATGGCAAAACGGCCCTTATGAAGGCTGCCGAGAGGAGATATCTCGAAATAGCGAAATTCCTCATCGAAAAAGGGGCTGACGTGAATGCCAAGGATAAAAACGGCGAAAGCGCGCTGAGCCGGGCTTCTGCCTTTTATAGCTCGAAGATGGTTCACTGTTTGAAGGCGCATGGCGCCAAATGAGCCCGGGAAATGGCCTCGAGCTGTTAGAGCTCATCCTTGTCGCCTCCGTGACGAGTCAAGGGCAGACTTTACTCTCAATCGCCGGATCGAGGATCTCGCTTCCGGCCGTACAGTGGTCTCAGCCTGAAAACGAAGGGTATTCTCCCCTTCCCCGAAGAGGACAATGATAGCGATTCGGAGAAATTCGATGAAAGAGAAACGCGATCGGACCCGATTCAAAACCCCATCCTCGGGAGCCCCGATGAGCACCGGACCACTCAAATGGATGCTGTGGGCGCCCGCCCTGGCCCTGTTGCTCGTCGGTCATGGCTTTGGCCATGAATCGGAATATCTTCTGCGGGGGCAACCCGGGCAAATGTGGTCCCAGGTTGATTACGATCCGAAGCTGAGGGATCCATTCTTGAACTCAAATGAGTGGAGCTATATTCCCGACCTTGACGCAAATCCTCCGGAGAATGGACCTGAATCGCCTCTTCGACTAAAGCACACAGCCAAATGCTTTTCTACCTCAAGAGGGTGCAAACACGACGTCAGATTCTGTGACGCCAAGTTACTTGGGGCCAATGCGATTGATCTTTTCATCCATGAGTCTAATCCACGTTTTATTGATAATCTAAGAGTTCAGGTTAGAGACGGAATATTCACGTGTCAGTTCTGGACTATCTACGAACAGTATGCTGTTGGATACAAGCACCTGATATGGACGACCAAAAGGCAAAAGTTAGCTCTGAACAGGAAAGTCTACCGTAAAGGTGATGTGATCGAAGGGACAATTGCCTTTGAATGCGTGGAGCATCCTAATAATCGCTTCGCCGGTAAAGAATATTCTTGGATCATCAAGGTCTTCGGGGCCTTCAAAACGATTCTTGAATGACCTGAAAAACAGGAAGGCTGCGGAGCCAATTTCTCCCGCGCCTTGGACCTAAACGAAGACTAATTCCTCCCACCGCGCCCGCCTCCCGACAGTTTGTCTTGACAAAATCCCCTTTAAGATATATTAGTTGCAGCGATTAGTTAAAGTTACTTCGGCGCCAATTCAACAAGAGGCCGAAAATATGAAGAGAATACTCGTTCAAATATGGCTCACCGCACTGTGTTTCTTGCTTCTCGGAGACGTCCACGCATGGGAAGTCCCCCAATATTGGCAATATCTCCGAATGACCGGCGGAGCCCGGATGTGGTTCACTACCCTCCAGGGAGACTTGATTCAGAAGAACCGAGTCAAAATCGACCTGATCGACAACGTGGGCCTGAAAAGGGACAAGCTCAACTGGGAGTTCTTTTTCGACCTGCGGTACGCCAACGTGCATCTTCTTCGCTTTGAAGCCGAACCCTTCAGCCTTTACGACTCCAGGGGCGACTCCTACCAGAAAATTTGGAATTACCGGATCGGATACGATCTCGATTTTTATATGACGCCCCAAATTCTTTTCGGGGCCAATGTGGACCTCAGCATCACCAATTATGAGACGCGGGTGAAGGACGTCACCATTGGGGACATAACTTACGATTATTACGAAAGCCAAAGCAGGACCATCCCGTTGATCGGGATACACGGAACCTACTACCCTATCCTCCAGGACATTTCCCTGAGACCGAATCTCTCGAGCAGAGTAAGGTGGTGGAATTACGAAAGCCTGGAAACCTGGGACTGGGAAGTCGCCGCGGCCGTGGATGTTCCAGTCAACTGCGACTGGACTTGGAGCGTGAACGCCGGTTACAGGGGTTGGCACACGAAGACCAAGCGCGACAAGGACACCATCGACGTGAACCGCACCGGATTTTTCGTGGAAACTTCGTTACTCTTTTGAGACTGAGCGGTCTCAGGCCCTTCCCCAAAAACTCCTAACATATTGGTCGGGTAAATGGTCGCAACCGTGCTTCGAGTAGATCACGGAGCCCCTTATGCCGACGCCGGCCTCATAGTCCCCTGGGATGTCGTATTGGCACGCGCCGGCATGTTGCTATCATAGTTAGAGTTTCTTGAAGGAGGGTCCGGGAGGAAACCTTTTTTGCACAAAGAAGTTTCCTCCCGGTGGACGCTTACGTTATCCCGATCCTCATTCTCCGATAATCTTAACCAGCACGCGCTTGCGACGACCTCCGTCAAATTCACCGTAAAAAATCTGCTCCCAGGGCCCGAATTCGAGCTTGCCGTCTGTTACCGCGACCACGACCTCACGGCCCATTACCTGCCGCTTCAGATGCGCGTCGCCGTTGTCTTCGCCTGTTCTGTTATGCTGATACCGGCTTACAGGCTCGTGCGGGGCCAGGGTTTCCAACCATTTCTCATAATCCTGATGAAGCCCGGACTCATCATCGTTAATGAAAACCGAAGCCGTTATATGCATGGCGTTGACGAGCAGCAGCCCCTCTTTTATCCCGCTGTCTTCCAGGGTCTTTCTCACTTCCGGCGTTATATTCACGAACTCCCTACGGCCGCGGATGTTAAACCACAGCTCCTTTCGATAGCTTTTCATGTTATCCTCTCCTTACCGGCAATCAAAATTGGACGGCAAGTTAGCCTAAAGTCCACCATGTGACAACTCCAAAGCCAATTGCGAAAACATGGGCCATAACGCCCGGAAGGAGGCAATATGCCAAAAGTAGGCGATATAATGAGCAAAGACGTCATAACTGTTACGCCTGAAACCGGGCTGCGGGAGCTTGCGGAAATTTTTTCCGAAAAGCACATCAACGGAATTCCCGTGGTTAGTGAGGAAGGCGAGGTCCTGGGGGTCGTGTGCGCGTCCGATTTGGTAGACCAAAACAGGCCCTTGCACATCCCCACAGTATTCTTCATCCTCGATTCCGTCATACCTCTTGAGAATCCGTGGAGATTGCACAAAGATTTCAAGCGATTGACTGCGTCAAAAGTGGAAGACATTTATTCAAGACCCCCGGTTTGCGTTGACCCCGAACAGGACGTTGCGGAGGCTGCGGCCATAATGAGCAAACGAAAGTACTACACAATTCCCGTGGTGCAGGAAGGAAAATTGGTGGGCGTGATAGGCAAGAGCGACATCATTAAATCTCTTGTATAACCGGCTAGCTAGTGGCAGTTTCTCACAAATAGGTTAAAAATTATCTTTAAACCACTTTAATTTATATTGACAACTCCGCGAAATCATGGTTTAAGCAAATGCATCCGGTGGGAGGCGTAGCCCGCCGGTCAACATACCTTATCCCCATTGCGAAGCCCCGGTTCTGTTATCCTCCTTTCCGGGGCTTTACTTTTCCTCAGACTCTCACCGACGCCGTGGACTCCAAGCTTCTTACCAATAAAGTCAGCGCTTCGTTTATCGGGGTAGGAACACCCAGTCGTTCGCCTTCCCGAGACAGAGCCCCGTTTATAAAATCAATCTCTGTGCGTCTTTGAGCCAGGACGTCCTGAAACATAGAATTAATATTGGGAGCGGTCCCCTGGCATACAGTGATGACCTGACCCTCAGTGTCCTCGAAGAGCAGCTTGATCCCTTTGGCCCGGGCTACAGTCAAACCTTCCACAACTATCCTATGAATCAATTCCCGTCCGGATTCCGTTGCAGGAAGATCTCCATTACGGACCCTCAATAATGTCGCAGGCGCGTTGATGCAGGCGTTGATCATGAGTTTGGACCAAACGCTTCCCATGGCGTTGTCCGTGACATGCACAGGTCCCGCGTTCATTCGGCTCAAGGCGCTCACCACAGCTTCCGCACGCGCTGTGACGGCGCCGTCGGGCTCGCCGAGGTGAGTTTGTCCGAAACCGGTATGTCGCACTTTTCCTTTGCCCAGCGTCATAGCCCCTATCGTTGTCGTGCCGAGCAAAACCCTTTTAGGAAACGCCGCTTCAAGAATTTCGAAATTCCCTATGCCGTTTTGAAGGGTTAGGACGACTCCGTCCTCGGACAAAATCCTGCCCACCAGAGGAATAGTTCCCGATGTGTCGTAGGATTTCACCAGGACGATCACAAAGTCTCTTTTTTCGCCGCAATCCTGAGCAGAGGTAATGTTAGCCCTGATCAGCCGATCTCCGGAGACCCCTTCCATAGCGAGTCCGTTCTTTTGGACGGAGTCGGTCTCCTCCGCATCTCTTTCGAACAGTATCGTATCTACACCGGCCTCCGTGAGGAGACCTCCGATTACCGAGCCCAGCGCGCCCGCGCCGATAATACCCACACGCATGAAAGATCCTTCCTGTGAAAATGCTATTGGAGGGAAACTTCGTAAGCGGCGCCGGGAGGAAACTTTTTTGTGCAAAAGAGTCTCCTCCCGCACCCCCATAGGCGCTAACTTAAAGATCCGTTGTGACCAGCGCCGTCATTCCCGCACAGGCGGGAATCCAGCGTTTTCAATACGTTCTGGACCCCGCTTTCGCGGGGGCGACGTAATTCTGCCAACGTTAACTATTTGAAATCACGTTAGACCAGCTCAAAAGTTAGCGCTTATCTCCCGAACCCTCCTTCAAAAAACTCCAACCATTACGTTAACATGCCGGGCAAGTGGCAATGCGCCATATCGCGTGCCTATGAGGCCTGTGTCCGCGCAAGGCGCTGAGGAATCTCCCCGAAGCAGCGTTACGGCCATTTGACCACCGAATATGATAGGATTTTTTGGGAAGGGTCCGGGAAACCACCTCTTAGAAAAAGGGGTTTCCCCGTAAACTATTACCTATTTCTTTTCTATGGGAAAAAGTTCTCGCAAATTCATGGCCACATCTTGCGGCATGGGGTAACAATGCTCCGGCGCCGGGAAAGAGCCTTGAGCCACTTCTTTCTTGAATTCACCCAGCGCTTCCACTATCGCTGCGCCTGCTTCTATATATTTCTTCACAAATTTGGCGGTCTTACGGTCAAACATTCCTATCATGTCGTGAATGACCAAAACCTGGCCATCGCAATGCGGTCCGGCGCCGATTCCGAACACCGGAACAGCCGCCCTTTCGGTGATTATTTGCGCTACTTCCGAGGGCACGGCTTCGAGCAGCAGAGTGGACGCGCCGGCCTCTTCCAGTATCTTGGAGTCTTCGATCAGCTTCTTGGCCGTGGCGAGGTCTCTTCCCTGGGCCTTGTAACCTCCCAATTGGGCGGCCGCCTGCGGGGTCAAACCCAAGTGCGCCATGACGGGTATAGTCGCATTCACCATGGCTTTGATGGTGTCCGCCATCTCTCGGCCCCCTTCGAGCTTCACGGCGTCGCACCCACCTTCAGCCATGAAGCGGCCGCCGTTCCTTATGGCTTCTTCCTTGGACACCTGATAGCTCATGTAGGGCATATCTCCCACTAGATAGACTTCCGGCGCGCCCAGACGCACGGCCTTAACGCTCGGCATCATGAGGTCTATGGTCACGGGTAGAGTAGAATTGTAGCCGTAAACGACCATTCCTATCGAATCTCCCACCAGCACGACGTCGATTCCGGCTTTTTGCTCCAGGATGGCGAACGGGTAATCGTACGCGGTCAGGTAGGTCATCGGCTCTTTCTTGGCTTTCTTCTCTCTGAGGGTGTGAATCGTAGTCTTAGGCATGGCGCCTCCGCAGTTTCTTGATTTGGCTCAAATTGGAATGATGCCAATCAGCCTTCTGAATAAGAAGGCGTAGCGTTCTTATACCAGTTCACCGGCGGGCAAGTAAACCAATGTTCCGCAGGCCGGCATGTCGATTACACGAGAGTCCCGAAAAACAATCTCAGGAGCCACGAGAGGACTAGACCCAATACCGTTATCCAGGCTATAGTTTCTCCGTAGTTGTCTATGGTCGCCAGTAGCTTCAGATCCGACCTACTACATTTTGCAATTCTGTAGGGTATCTGTAGGAGGCAAATAAGATACAGGACCGGCCCCATCGGGTTGAAAGCGATTGCGGCGCTCAGGTCGCCTGCCGATAGAGCAACGAAGCTCCTGGTAAGTCCACATCCCGGGCAGGGCATCCCGAGAACAATTCGGCTTATACATGCCGGAGGCAGTGCTATCTTGTCGGCTCCCGGAAAGGACATAGTCAGCCCCGAATCGTCCGTGAGAGTCAGCAAAAATGAGGCCGTAAGGACAAACACGACGAGCCCGAGAATCCAGAGATGTTCGGATCGTTCCACAGAGTTCATGGATTGGCGTTTCACAATATTGATCAACAGATCGATAAGCGCTATTAGTGTATATCACGCTGGTCGTATTCTACTATAATTCTTGACAGTTTTGTTGTCCTTTGCTACTTCCCAGAAAATTGAGCTTCTGCTCTTTCTATAACCCAAGGAGGCATTCATGAGATCCTTATTCAGGGGCAAGCGTCTATTGTTCCTGTGTCTACCCCTGATAGTCGCGGCGGTGTTCACCACCTATTCCCGCGCTGACGACTGCAAGCGTGTTGCGAACATCCTGGTGCTTTTTGACGGGTCAGGTCAGATGAAGGAAAAGGATCGGTATTCTTTGCTCATCGAACAAATGGGCCTTTTCGAGAAAGCGATCCCGCTCACCGCTGACGGTTTTTTCAACGTAGGGCTGAGGCATTATGGGCTCAAGGTGGGAATGGGGTGCGAAAACACTGAAAGTATCCTTGCGGTTCAGCCCTGGGACCCTGAGCGCTTTATGAATTCCTTTCCCAAATCAGTGTCTTATGGCGTAAGTTCTTTGGCCGCGGGCTTGAGAGCGGCAGGGGACGACGTGGCGGGTTTAACCGGTAAATCGATAATTCTCGTTATCGGATCCGGCGCTGAGTCCTGTAAGGCCGACCCGATCCAAATTGCCGAGCGCATATGTCAGAATAATCCCGATGTCGAAATCCATACCTTTCAAATAGGCAATTCACCTGACGGAAGACACTACCTCAGGGGAATCGCCGAAAAGGGCCATGGCGTATACACATGGACCGGCGAAGTGAATTCCCTTGCCGGGTGGTTTGCCTGGATGAAGAAATACCTGGTGGTCCCATGCGCTGCCCCGGCGGGCTCGGCGTCCGGAGGAACACCGCAATCAATCGGAGCGGTCACCTTTGATTATAACAGTTTCTCGGTGAGATCGAAGGAGCCGTCCGCCGACGCAGCCAACTTGGCCGCAATTCAGGCCGTTGCAAACGCGTTGAGAGCGAACCCGTCGGCCAGGGTAGTGCTTCACGGATTTTCCGACGGCAAAGGCAAGCCCGATTACAATCTCAAACTTTCGAAAAAGAGAGCCGAAGCTGTGGCCCATTACTTGATGGCCGCGTTCCAGATTCCTGCGACCCAAATAAGTATTGCCGCCCATGGAGCAGGTCAAACGACGTTGCAAACACCTACTATGCAAACGGAACGCTTCGGACGCCGGGTGGAGCTTGAAATTGTTCAATGAGTTCGCTAGGTTTGCCGATTCGTAAATACAGTGTGATATTTTTGGGTTACGACCCATTACTGAGCCGGTGGAGGCCGGCGTCCCTACCGGGCCAATGACAATGACCGCCAGGGACGGAGGTCGCCACCGGAGAGATGAGACGTTTCGCTATTACGTGAACGATTACACAAAGTTTTGTTTTAGGTTGCTTTCAGAGAATCGGCGTCTTAAGATACAAAATTTGACGGCGTAGTTTTTTGAGTGATTCAATTTCCGAGTTTTCCACAGTGATGCGTTGGACAAGGCTATGCGCGTCGGTCGTAGTTAGGCGCCTACACAATGGTCTTCAGGATGAAAGGTGTAAATCTGAGAATTTACTTCGTGGCGTTAGCCCTCGTCTTGATCTCACCAGGTTTCGGTAATTCAGCGGATACCGGCGCCGTCTTGGCGGAAAAGCTTTTTAACACAGGGATAACCTTGTCGGATCGGACCGACTACCTGGAAGCGCTGGACGTCCTAAGCGAAGCGCAAGATGCGCTGGACTCGTCCGGATTAAATGAATCGGCGCTGTACGCGGATGTCTTATACACTTTGGCCCAAACAAAAATTAAAGCCAGAATTCATCAAAATTTTCCTGCCTTTTATGTGAAGTCAGCGCTTCAAGAGGTTCAAGCGTCCAATAAATTAAAAGAAAAGATAAGGGGGATTCTTCCTCAGAAGCTTGCCGAAGGTTATTATCTAGAAGGTTACATTCATAAGAAATTCTTTATGAGGACGAACGTAGCCCTGACCTGCTTCACGAAGGCTGTCAGCATTGATCCGGGATTCGTGGCGGCGAAACGCGAGCTGAGTGAGCTGATCACTGAAGAGGGCCAGAAATAGTTACTCCTCGATTAAGTTGAATTGAAAGCGCCCATATGAAAAAAACCAAAGAAAAAGAGGAACCTCAGCCACAGAGTTTTGATGAGCAATTGGAAAAACTTAGGGTATTGGTGGAGACTCTCGAACGCGGTGGCTTGACCTTGGATGAAAGCCTGAAGATCTTTGAACAGGGTATAGGATTATCGAGAAATCTGTTTCAAATCCTGAACGAAGCTGAAGGCAGGGTTGAGGAATTGCTTGCCACTCTTGAACGTATCCCCTTCGGCAAGGGCGAAGAATGACCACGTCCATGAATTTGTCTGATTACCTCTCAGAACATCGCCGGTTTGTGGATTCGGTTCTCGACGAAGTATTGCCTTCCTCCGATCTGGACCCCAAGATCCTCCATGAAGCGATGCGGTACAGCGTCTTCGCAGGAGGCAAACGAATTCGTCCGATAATCGCTATCGCGGCAGCGCAGGCCGTCGGGGGATCAAGAGAGTCCGTCCGATATCTTACAGCCGCGCTTGAATGCATTCACACGTATTCCCTGATACATGACGATTTACCGGCCATGGACAACGACGATATGCGTCGGGGCAAAGCCACCGCGCACAAAGTGTTTGGCGAAGCGGTCGCTATACTCGCCGGCGACGCGCTTCTTACCTTCGCTTTCGAGATTTTGACGTCGCCCGGTTCAGTGAGAACCTGCAGACCGGACGCGCTATTGTCGGCCTTGGCGGATCTGTCGGCCGCAGCGGGCTCGGAAAAGCTGGTTGCAGGACAAGTGCTTGATATTACCTGCGAAGGACAGGACGTTCCTGTTTCCACCGTGGAGTCCATTATTAAGCGCAAGACAGGGGCGCTGATTAGAGCCTCTTTAACCTGCGGCGCCAGACTCGGCGGCGGCTCCGGCCCACAGATCGAATCTCTCGGCAGATACGGCGATTACGTCGGCGCGGTCTTCCAGATAAGAGACGACATGCTGGACCTGGAGGGGGACGCTGCGTCCCTGGGGAAAGCGGTGAAAAAAGACTCGGACCGCGGCAAGGCTACCCTACCGAAATTGTTGGGTAAGCAAAAAACGGTAGAGACCATGATTTCGATGCTTGGCTCAGCCCTAGAGGAAATCAAACCCTTCGGGGAAAATGCCGAGCCCCTGGCTATGATTGCGAAATACATCGGAGAGCGCTTGAGCTGAAACAGGACGCAAATGAACAAATCACCGGACAGTTCGGTTTTGTACAGTCTGAGTTCGCCTGAGGACGTTAAGGATCTCTCTTTAGACGAACTGAAGATTCTGGCGGAAGAGATTCGTGAGCTTATCATCAACACGGTAGCTCAACGCGGCGGCCATTTGGCCTCGAGTCTTGGGGTCGTCGAGCTGACCCTTGCCATACTCAAGGTTTTCTCTCCCCCAAAAGACCGGATCGTTTTCGACGTGGGGCATCAGGCTTATGCGTATAAGATCCTGACAGGCAGACGCGATCGATTTGAATCGCTTCGAACCAGGGGAGGAATCTCCGGCTTTCCCAAGCGTGAAGAAAGCGTATACGACACGTTCGACGTCGGTCACGCGGGTAACGCCATCAGCTTGGCCGCAGGCCTGGCGCAGGCAAGGTGCTTCGGTGGTTCGGATCACAAAGTCATAGCTGTGGTTGGCGACGGTTCGCTGACTTGCGGTGTGTCCTATGAGGGTTTGAATCAAGCGGGCGCAGAGAAGAAAGACCTGATAATTATTCTCAACGACAACGAAATGTCCATCTCGCCGAATGTGGGCGCCATGGCGGCTTACCTGAACAGAATAATGACGGGTCAATTGGTCACGAGGTTCAGAGCCGAATTGAAGGGCATCCTCAAGAACATGGGCAAGTCCATTTATGGCATGGCCAAACAATTCGAGGACGCTCTCAAGGGGTTTATCACTCCGGGCAGGCTGTTTGAGGATCTGGGCTTCAACTATGTAGGCCCCATCGATGGTCACCAGATTAAGCACCTCATTGACACTTTCAACAATGTCAAGCGATTCCGGGAGCCGGTTCTGATTCATACCATTACCTGCAAGGGTAAGGGCTATTGCAAAGCCGAGGAGAACCCCAGCAAATTCCACGGAGTGGGACCATTTGAAATCGAAACCGGCAAAGTGAACGAATGTTCCGGCCCCCCTTCATACACCACTGTTTTTGGAAATACCGTCGTGAAGCTGGCCGCCAAAGATCCCCGCGTGGTGGCGGTCACTGCGGCGATGGAATATGGGACCGGTTTGGCGGAGTTTGGTCATATCTTTCCGAACCGCTTCTTTGATGTGGGAATCGCCGAACAACATGGCGTAGTCTTCGCCGCAGGCATCGCTAAAGAGGGATACCGACCGGTGGTGGCCATATATTCCACATTTATTCAAAGGGGCTATGACCACATAATACACGACGTGTGCATGCAGGGCTTCCCTGTCATATTCGCCATGGATCGCGCCGGCGTGGTGGGAGAAGACGGCCCCACCCATCACGGGGTATTTGACATGGCCTTTTGCAGGAGTATCCCGAATCTGACGGTTATGGCGCCATCCGACGAAGATGAGCTTGCCGATATGCTGGCCACGGGATTCGCCTTAAACGGCCCCTCCGCAATCCGATATCCGAGGTCGAAGGGCGCCGGCGTGGTCATGAAGAAAGACCCTGTGCCCATACCGGTCGGTAAAGCAAGAATGTTGCGCGAGGGACGGGATCTGCTGATAATCGCCGTGGGGTCCATGGTCAAGCCTTCTCTGGAAGCGGCGGAGACACTCCGACAAGAAGGACGCTCGGTTGGCGTAATGGACGCCCGCTTTATCAAACCCCTGGATCAGGATTTGATCGTGGACCGAGCGGCCGCGATCGGAAAAGTCCTAGTAGTGGAAGAAGGGGTTCTCGCCGGGGGGTTCGGTAGCGCTGTTTTGGAACTGCTTTCGGAACAAGGTCTTTACAATGTGAAAACCGCCAGAGCCGGAATCCACGACGGCTTTGTGGAGCACGGCACACGAGCCGAACTCTTGGCCGATTTAGGCTTGGACTCCGCCGGCATTGCTCAGCGGGCAAGGGATTTATTGGAAGAAAAAATATCAAATCTCAGACGCATATCGGAGAAACGCACGCGGGTAGCGCCGAAGTGAGGAGCGCCGGCCCATAGGGGCTAACATAAGGGCAGTGGGCTCCCAAACCCGTCATTCCCGCGCAAGCGGGAATCCAGTGATTTCAGGGCGTTCTGGCCCCCCGCTTTAGCGGGGGTGACGTGATTGCACCTGGGTTAACCATTTGAAATCACGTCGAACAAGTTCAGAAGTTAGCGCCTAGGGGCTCCGGCATCCTACGAAATCGGTTTTGTCCTCCCTGGGCCGTTTGTGTTTACGACGGTATCTATTCGCTGATCAGCTTTTCTTCAACGGATTGAACTTTCTTTCTGATCAGGCCCTGGACTCCCTTTTTGTCGTCTATCTTGATGTTCATCATCACTCGTTCGCTCTGAGCGGCCATGTTGGCGTGGAGTTTCCGAATCAGGTCAAATATGGCCTCTGAGGGGCCTTCCACCAGAGTGCCGAGCGCATGCATCTCATAGTCCAGCCCGCTCTCCTGAATGATCTTGATTGATTGAGCCACGTAAACGCTCAATCCTGACCCGCCCTTGTCCAAAGGAAAGACACTTAATTCGGCCAGCATTGCTGAGTCCTCCAATTTGCAGGATGTGTAATTCTTTCGAAGATAGCACAAACAGACGGCCCAAGTACTCCGTTTCGAAAGCGCAGTCTCGGATTAGAATAGGAGGCGGAGCCTCCCGGTATTCATCGGGACTGGAGCCTGGGAACGAGTCAACACTATTCAGTTGTGAGCGGCGGATGCTGAGATTGCTTTCCCGCGGAACGCGGGATTTCACTCCTCGCAGAGACACTTTGGCCTGTCATTGCGAGCGCAGCGAAGCAATCTTCCACGCGTGGCGAAACAGATACGATACGGACTTGGTAATTTCCGGCAGATCCCGATTCGGTAGGATGCTGTGAGCGAAGCGAACCGCATCGTAGGAGTTCTTTTTGCGACCGTATTGATGAAATGTCGCCGGTAACCGGTAAATATAGGGATTCTAGACAGGTTCGTCTCTTGAATAATTGGATCAAAGATATTATAAAATTCTTTTGGTCTATGGATTTGCTACAGGCCCGACCCTGAACAAGGGCTGGCGTTTTGCTCTTGCGCGGCCGGATGTGCGGCTTGTAGGCCGCAGCCCATCACAGGGCTCGTCGCTTCTCCCAAGACTGATGTAAGGATCACACAAATATCTATGAATCAGGGAAACTCGCTCCCGAATCGTGGGATATTTCATATAATTACTTATGGAGAGATTAAATGCAAACAGGCACCGATACCGTAAAACGTGGTCACGCTCAAATGCTCAAGGGTGGCGTGATTATGGACGTGGTTACTCCCGAGCACGCCCGCATAGCAGAAGAAGCGGGAGCTTGCGCAGTCATGGCTCTGGAGCGAGTCCCGGCTGACATAAGAGCCCACGGCGGTGTTGCGCGAATGAGCGATCCCGGCCTGATCACGGAAATCATGAGCTGCGTTTCAATACCGGTCATGGCAAAATGCCGCATTGGCCATTTTGTCGAAGCTCAGATATTGGAAGCCATCGGAGTCGATTATATCGATGAAAGCGAAGTTACTTACCCCCGCGGATGAGCATAATCATATTGACAAGCGCCAGTTCAAAGTCCCCTTTGTCTGCGGATGCAGAAACCTTGGTGAAGCCTTGCGTAGGCTGGGTGAAGGCGCTGCCATGATCCGAACCAAAGGTGAAGCCGGAACAGGCGACGTCGTGGAAGCGGTCCGGCACGCGAGGTCCGTGTTGGGCGAAATCCGCAGGCTTCAGAACATGAGATCGGAAGAGTTGATGGCTTATGCCAAAGAAATCGGCGCCCCGTTCGAGCTTATTGAGGAAACCAAGAAACTGGGTCGCATGCCTGTAGTGAACTTTGCGGCCGGCGGCGTGGCCACCCCAGCGGATGCGGCCCTTATGATGCAGCTCGGCCTGGATGGCGTATTCGTAGGCTCCGGAATCTTCAAGAGCGGCAATCCCGCGGCCAGAGCAAAGGCCATCGTTCAGGCCGTAACGCACTATAACGATCCCAAGATCCTTGCCGAAATCAGCAAGGGAATCGGTGAGCCCATGGTGGGCATTGGTGTTACGGAATTGCCGGAAAGCGAAAGACTTGCGAGCCGTGGCTGGTGATTACGATGAAAATAGGGGTTTTGGCCCTACAGGGTGATTTTGAAGAACATTGCGTTGTGCTGAGAAACCTGGGAGTTGAACCGGTTGAGGTGAGGCTTCCGCAGGATTTGTGCGAGCTTGACGGCTTGATAATCCCTGGAGGAGAGAGCACTACCATAGGGAAGCTGGCCAACTGGTACGGCCTGTTTGACGAGCTGAAGCGTTTCGCCGAACGTAAGCCGATCTGGGGCACGTGCTGCGGCCTGGTTTTCATGGCAAAAGATGTGGGATTAGATCAGCCCATCCTCGGGATAATGGACACCGAGGTTGAACGAAACGCCTTCGGACGCCAGGTGGACAGCTTCGAGGAAGACCTGGACATTGAAGGTATAGATGGCGGAAGCTTTCACGGAATCTTCATCAGAGCCCCCATTATTAAAGAGGTTGGACCGGAAGTCCGAATACTCTGCCGATTGGCGGACGGCAGGATCGTGGCGGTTCGGCAGGGTAAGCACGTTGCCACTTCGTTCCATCCCGAGCTGACTCCGGATGACCGCTTGCACCGATATTTTGTTGAGATTGTGGCCAAAGAAAAGCAGTAGTAATTATAGCCTCCGGACCTATCCTCATCATTACGATCTATAACGTAGGCTTTCACTCACCTGACGGAGATTGCTTCGCTGCGCTCGCAAAGACAAGCGTCAATGTCATTGTTGGGAGCGCACCGACGGAGCAATCTCCAAATTAGCGTCCGATGAGTGAATGGTTACCCTATGAATAAGTTTCTGGCTATCATTGAATACGATGGAACCACCTACCATGGTTGGCAGTTGCAGAAAGATTTGCCCACTATTCAGGGTTGCTTGGAGGCATCTCTGGAGAGAATTGTAAGGACTTCCGTTCGGGTAAACGGCGCAGGCCGGACTGACGCAGGTGTCCACGCCATCGGGCAGACCGCCCATTTTGTCGCCTCGTGGGAAAGGTCAAGCGTGGAACTTCAGCGCGCCTGTAACGCTTTGCTACCCAGAGATATTGTGGTTCGACGCCTGGAACACGCTCCGGACGACTTTCACGCCCGACATTCCGCTCACTCGAAAACCTACGAATACTCCATATTGAATAGCCCCTTGAGGTCGCCGCTGATGCGAGCGTACTCCTGGCACATCCAGCAACCGCTCGATGTGACGTCAATGAGTCTAGCCGCAGCGCATTTACTGGGTTCCCACGACTTTGCGTCGTTCGGCTCCCCCACCGACGGAACGCCCTCCACCATCCGCCGGATGTTTGAAGCCTCTGTGAGAAAACAGGATGACATGATCAAGTTCGCGATCACCGGCAGCGGTTTCTTGCGCTACATGGTAAGATCCATAGTCGGGACGCTCGTTACGGTCGGCCTCGAGAAACTTACCCCGGAAGATTTCAGCGCTATATTGAATTCATGTGATCGCTCCACATCCGGACCTACTGCCCCGCCACACGGCTTATGCCTGAAGCGTGTGCATTATGAGTGTATCGAAGACGCTCTCCCATAACCTTATCCATGAAAGGAGGGCTCCGATGTCCCGGCCGGTCTATCTTGAAACCCTGAATCAAGGCCTGTTCCCCGTTAAAGTCGCCGCCGCCATGGAAATGTTGAAAAGCTGTAACGTTTGCCCCAGAGGCTGCGGGATCAACCGGTTGGAAGAAGAGACCGGCTTCTGCGGAATCGGGTCAAAGGCGGTTGTCTCGTCAGTGGGCGCCCATTTCGGGGAGGAGACCTGTCTCGTCGGCCATGGCGGCTCCGGAACAATATTTTTCACGTCATGCAACTTGAAATGTGTCTTCTGCCAAAATTTTGAAATAAGCCACTTCATGGAGGGTCACGAAGTAGCGAGCCGACAACTCGCGGACATCATGCTGGAGTTGCAGCAAGAGGGTTGCCCCAACATTAATTTCGTTACCCCTTCCCATTTCGTCCCTCAAATCATCAGCGCTGTCTTCCTCGCGGCTGAAGCCGGTTTGAGCGTGCCTTTGGTCTACAATACAGGAGGATATGACTCCCTGGAAAGCTTACGGCTGCTGGACGGAATCATCGACATATACATGCCCGACATCAAATTCATGGACTCCGAAATATGCCGGAGACTCATGGAAGCTCCTGACTATCCGGCAGTGGTCAAAGCCGCCGTCAAGGAAATGCACAGGCAGGTGGGGGACTTGCAGATCGACAGGCAAGGATTGGCCACACGCGGGTTGCTGATCAGACATCTGGTGATGCCCGAAGATCTAGCGGGCACACAAGAAGCGATGCGCTTCATCGCCAAGGAAATATCCCGAAACACGTACGTAAATATAATGGATCAATACAGGCCTTGTGGCCGCGCATTCGACCATCCGGACATAAACCGCTCGGTTACTCGCGAAGAATACGCGACAGCCGTTGACGTAGCCGTTCAAGAGGGCATAACCAGGCTCGATGATCGCGTGACGTCACGTCTCAGATTCTGGTGACGGCGCAGCTTATTATGAAAGCGTTCACCGGGAGGAAACTTTTTGTGCAAAAAGGTTTCCTCCCGGACCCTCCTTCAAAAAACTCTAACAATTGCTTCAACATGTTAGCCGCGAACCAATGCGTTACCCAGAGGATCCATGAGACCGCCGACGGCACAGAGCGCAGAGGGATCCATCGAAGCACGGCTGGGATCATTTAACAAACCAATATATTAGGAGTTTTTGCAAAAAGTCCCTCCCCGACAACTCTTTCTAAAGCTCTTAGCTCTCAGCGCTTCAGCCCTTCCGCTCGAATCTGATGAAAGTGGCTCCGGTGGGCTTGTGCACATAGATCACATCAAAATTGAATGCGGACAGGTCTTCTTGGCCGAGATATGGCGTGCGCCGCAAATACGCTTCTATCTGAGCCGAGCTTAGACCTTCCTTGGGAAGGCGTACGTAGGCCAAAGAGGAAATTACATTGAAGCCGCGGCCCAAACAATATTCCAGAAATCGATTGTCACTCTTGGCTCTGGCCCCTGTCGTGTCCAAAACAAACCCCAGACCGTGAATAGCCGGGATTCCCAGCGAAAAGTTGATAATCCCGTCGTCGTATTCCACCAACTTGGCCTGCGGGTCTCTTTGCTTGAGGGCGGATTTGATTTCCACCCGGGAGTTCCAGAAGTTGTATTCGAGAGTCTTTCCCTGCATCGGGATCATCGTGATGAAATTAAGATGAACGAGCAAAACGAAGGCGACGGCGCATGTTCCGACTGCTTTGAACCATGCTGAAGGCGAATACTGCCGGTATACCCTGCTCAGGAGGATGATTGCGACCACATTGATCGTTATCACTGACAATGTGTAGTACCAAACCACGCCCTGAAAATCGAAATTGACATTGACGAAGTTATACAATCCCTTGAGGATCACGTAGCCTAAGAGGCCAATAAGAAAGACATTTTTCTTGTAGTCCGCGGACAAAGCCACCAAGAACAGCGCTGCGGCGATCATCGGGAAAAATAGCTGGACAAGCCTATAGAGCGCCGAAATGTGTTCGACAACCGGCGCGTTATCAGGCCTGAAGAACTGCAAAGAAAAAACTTTGTAAACGTAGCCCAAGTTTTCCCAAACAGATAAGCCGCCTTTCATCGTGCCGCTTATGGGCAGCCAGGCTCCGGTGGAATGATGATTGAACAACACATAAGCCATCAGCAGAACTACGGAGGGTAGGATCAGAGCCGCTGTGTTTAGAACACATCTACGAAAATCGTCTTTGTTCGCCGCTATCGAGGCCAAGGCCATAGCCGGCGCCAGGAATACGTCATCTAATCGTGACAATACTAACAGGCTAAGGATTAGACCCGTTGCGAGATAGAGTTTCGTCGCGCGTTCGTCGGGATTCAAACGTTGCGAGGCGATCACAGTAAAGAGAACTCCGGCGAAGAGCACGGTGAGGGGTGATTCCATCCCGTTCATATAGGACCACGGCGAATGAGCGAATTGCAGAACACCCCAAAAAAGCAAATTCATCAATCCCGGTATTATCAGCAACGAAAGCAATTTGGAGTCGGTAATAATGTAGAGCGCCAGGGACAGGAACACATACCCGATGACGGTCAGGAGAACGCTTACGTAAAAAGCCAATCTGATTTGAAGTTCCTGGTCTGCGGGACCCCCGGGCTTGAACAGTTCCGTCAAATAAATCTGCCATAGAGGATGAAATCCGCTGGTGGCAAGCTCCCCGTCAAAGGTGTAAAACCCGGTGGCCGAGTGTGCGGCCACGCTGAAGTAGTAGAATGTGTCCTGCAAGAAAAAGCGGAACACAGCGGGCGTGCCCACCTTGTACACGGAATACGCAGGCGGAATCAGCAGCCACGCGGCTACAGTCAGAGCTACAAATAAGGCTCCAGCTACATGAATTTCCTTCCGTGCTTGGAAAGACTTAGGCGCGGCCTGGTCCAACATTACTCTCCCGATCAAAAAGCTATCGAACAGCAATCATTCAGTCGTAGACTGTAAATGCCGAAATTACCTCGTCGTTTCACTCCTAGCAAAGACATGCTCACGTGTCAATGCGACCCAGCTTCCGGCGCAGGAAGCGTTACGCCATCGAATCCGTCAATAGCCGCCTCCTTTTCCAACCTCTAGTTGAACTGCCTTGGAGGTTCGGGTATTGTTGAAATCTATAGGATCCCTCTTGTCCCGTCCAATTCACACTTCGGTTTAGGCGAATATCATGCAGGTTCGCATTACAACTCGACGCTTGCAGACGTGGATTGTAGCGTCATCGGCCATCGGCATCTTTTGCGTGGGAGTCATCATAGCCGCCGCCGGAATATATCCTCTTTACGACGACCTTATAAAGCAGGAAGAAAAGAATCTTTTGCTTTCCCTCAGGACCAAGACAATGGCCGTTGAGGAATACCTGGCCCGCGCCAAGGATATCGCCGTTCAAATAAGCAGTAGAACCGTGGCGAGAGAGGAACTGGAAAAATACAACCAAGGGCAGATCACTCTCAAGGAATTAGCCGAATTTTCTGAAAGAATTCTCCTGGACGCCATGGATACCACCCAAGAAGTCTGGGGAGTCACCAGACTTGATGCGCACAACAAAATAGTCGTTCAAGTGGGCCTGGAAATTCCGGAAGAAGCTTGGCCGGAATTCAATCCGTTGTCCCGGGAAGCCTCTTGCGGCGGTCCGCTCAATCTCGGACGAAGGCCCTATCTGGTTGTCACGGCCCCAATCCTCAACCGTAGGAACGAACTCATGGGCCGCGACATAATGGTATTCAGGCTGTTTCAATTGGAACGCATCGTCAAAGACCAGCCGCAAAGCATCGCTGAGACAATTGTAGGGGGGATTCGCAATAACGAAGTGGAACTGGTCTTTCCGGTTAGCTCCAACGGCGCGCAGATTACCAACGTTCCATTGGACTCCGGAATCGGTCTGGCGATGCGAAAAACTGCGCTGAAACAAACGGGTATCCTACTGGTCGGGGGTTCCGACGGCCACGACGAACTGATCGCGGATGGTCCTATTAGGGGATCCGACTGGGGGTTGTTGCTCAAGATGGCCCCCGGCGAACTATATGCTTCCGTGAATCGCCATGTGCTTGCCACTTGCTATCTAATTCTTTTCCTGCTGGTCGCCGGAACCGCGGGCAATGATTTTGGCGGTCAGGCCTCTGACCGGTAGGATGATCTTCAGAGCGGACGAACTCGAAAAACAGGTGCAAGAGAAGACGGCTGATCTGCAGAGGGAGTTGAGCGGACGTAAGCGCATGGAACAATGGCTCATGGACTCGGAACGCCGTTACAGAACTCTGCTTGAAGAGGTCCCTGATGTTATCTTTATCCTTAATCAGGAAGGGAGATTTGTTTACGTTAACAATCAGGTGGAGAATTTCTTAGGGTATCCAGTCAAATCGGTCTTGGACACTTCTCTGTACCAGCACGTGGCTCCCGAGCATAGGGGACTGATAAAGTCCATTTTCGACACGGAACTTCATTCAATCTGGGATGAAGAAATAGGTGTAATTGACGCCAAGGGTGGGAGGAAATACGCTCGCATTCGCTGCAAAGCTTTCCACGTGGAAGGCAGCGAACCCATGAGATATGAGGGGGTAATGCGCGACATTACCCGCCGAAGACGGTTGGAAGTGGAGCTAAAGTCCTCCAGGGAAGAGTTGCTTGAGAAGATAAAGATAATTGACGACTTGTATGAACACATTGTTCAGTCCGGAAAAGCGAAAGCCATAGCGTTCCATACCGCCGAGGTCGCGCACGAGCTTCGACAGCCCTTGGCCATCATAGGCGGGTTCGCCAGACGGATGAAAAAACAGATTGATTCCGCAACTTCCGAGCCGAACAACGGTCAGCTTCAAGCATGTCAAATGATGATATCGGAAGTCCAGCGCTTGGAAAAAATCCTGACCAGTCTTATAGACTTCACGCGGCATGGAACGGTTGAGCCTGAAATGGTGGACCCCAATGAAATAGTCGCTCGCGTGTTGAGCGTGCATGAGCCCAGGATGCAAGAAAAAGGCCTCCGGTTCGAAGTAAACCTGGGCAGGGAAATTGGCGAAGTTCCTCTGGACCCGGACCGTTTCGAGCAAGTGATTCGCAATCTCCTGTCCAACGCCATAGAAGCCTCGCCACCGCATGAAGCCATAGAAGTTGAGTCAGGGGTCTTCATACCCAGCGACAAAGCCCAGGAAACAGGGGAATTGGAAGCTGAAAGCTACTTCGAAATAAAGATCAAGAATCACGGCCCAATCATTGTACGGGAAGATTTGCAGAAAATTTTCAGTCCCTTCTACACCACTAAGACCTACGGGACGGGCATCGGACTGACAATTTCAAAAAGAATAGTTGAGGACCACGGAGGTTCTCTCTCCGCAAAATCAGACGAGGCCGGAACAGTCTTTACGGTGTGGATACCTCTAGAACGCGAAAAGCAGAGCCACGCGTAAGCGTTTGGCTCCTGACAGCCGGTTGCGCCTACCTGGAGCCTGGAAACGTTTCCTTTGTATAAAAACAAGTAAACAGGGCGATTACCGAAGCGGCCAACAGGATCAAGAACATAGCCTTGTACGCCTCCAGCGGATACGCGCCAGAAGCCGTGCGAGGATAGGCTTCGAGTACGCGGCCGATCAATGGCTGAAAAATGGCCCCACCCAAAAATGGGAAAAGATTGACCGTCCCCACTGCCGTGCCTGCAATCTCCAGTGGAAACAACTCCTTTGATGTGGTGAAACCGATAACCACCACCGACGAAGCCGAGGAGAATACGAGTATCGCCACATAGAGGACAGGCTTGGGCAATCCCGACGGGAATATGGTCAAGAAAAGCATCTCCACTGCCAGGACGGCTGAAGCCAGTATCAACACCTTCTTCCGACTGTACAATAATCGATCCGACAGCAGGCTCATAAGCGGACTTCCCACTATCAGCCCGACAGCTATCATGTTTAATATGGAACCCGACTCCTGTCGCGAGACTCCGTACACCTGCGTAAGGTAAGGACCCGCCCAAAGGCCTCCGAAGCCGAAGAATACGCCGAAGAAGAAAAGGAACCATGCCGCCAGGGGCCAAAAGCGCTTCTCAGTCAATACCTTTCGAGCGCCCTCCCACAGGGGGATTATCCTGGGCGGCGCTGAATGGCCCGGGCCGGTTTGGTCTATTTCCGCCAGAGACGGCCAACCCAGGTCCTGCGGTTTGTTACGGACGATCAACCAGACTAGAACGGCTATAATGAGCGTAATTGCGCCGATGATGAGGAATGATTCGCGCCATCCAATCCATCCGGTCATATAAGCCAGCGGTGTGGCTGCCGTAAGAGCCCCTATGCCGCCCATGGTGTTCATGATGGCCGCCATCATGGCAAATTCCTGGATTCTAAACCATTGACTGAGCAGCTTCATTGTGGGGATAAAGACCATGGACACGCCGAAGCCGACCATTACACGGGCGGCGATTGCAGTTTGCGCGTCAGTGGCTATGCTGAACCAGTAACTTCCAACTGCAGCAATGATGAGGAAGGCGGTTACGGTTTTTCTCGGCCCCAAGGAATCTGAAAGCAAGCCTGCCGGAAATTGCATGATAGCGTAAGGGTAGAAATAGGCGGAGGCTAGCAGCCCGATTATCCCGCCGGTCGCATTAAAGGCCCGCTGAAGATCGACAGCAACCACTGCGGGAGAAAGTCTGTGAAAATAGACAAAAATGTACGCGAGAGCCATGACCCAGAATACAAGCCACCTGTATTTCAGCACTCTCCGGCCCGGATTTGTTTCCATGCTGCAGCTCTTGTGGAGTCAGAAGTGGTATTAGGGACGATTAGATTAGCAAATTGAAGTCAGGTTTGTAACAGAAATCTGTGGGTCTCGGTGTCCATCTGCTCACTCACGCGGGATTAATTTACTTCGCTCGCAAATGACCGCGCAAAGTGTATTAGCGGGGGTGAAATGGCTAAACAATCTCCGCAATTGGCGGGGCAAGCGCTATTCAGACGGATTCCGGACCCCGGCGCCGCGATTGGGCGGCGACGGCGCTTCCGGTCTAGGCTTTTTTGACATAGGCGCTTCGGATTGATATAGTCTTTGCACTATGAATATTTACAGGTCCGAGAGCAGAAATGATTAAACCATTCCTTAGGGTTGCATCGATGATGGAAGCCCTGGAGCAACTGAAATGTTTCGATAAATTGGGCGTCGAGTCCGTGCCCATTGATGACGGGCTTTTTCGAGTTCTGGCTCAAGTTATAAAAGCCACAGAAGATCTGCCGGAATTCAATCGCTCAACCATGGACGGTTACGCTGTCCGTTCAATGGACACTTTCGGCGCCACTGAATCAGCTCCTTCACTATTCCGGATCATCGGCGAAATTGTAATGGGCGCCATCAGCGGTTTGAAGCTCAAGAAGGGGCAGACTGCGCGAATATGGACCGGCGGCGCCCTCCCGGAAGGCGCGGACGCCGTTGTAATGGTGGAACACGCGGAAGAGTTGGACGGTAGCACAGTGGAACTCCTCAAGGCTGTGGCTCCATTCGATAACGTTGTTCGGAAAGGCGAAGACTTTAAGGCCGGCGACAAGCTGGTGAAATCAGGCCGGCGCCTCCGTCCCCCTGACATAGGCCTAATGGCGGCTATGGGTATTGCTCGGGTATCCGTTTTCCGCCGACCAATCGTGTCGATCATAAGTTCCGGGGATGAAATAATCCCGATTGATCAGCACCCTCCTCCTGGTTGCGTCAGAGACATAAACAGACATACCCTCACCGCCATGGTGACCGAAGCCCACGCTCAAGCCGTCTGGATAGATATCGCCCCCGACAGCGTGGGCTCGGTGTCCAAGTTGCTTCAAAAGGGCCTTGAACTCTCTGATATGGTGATCATTTCCGGGGGTAGCTCCATGGGCAGCCGAGACCACGTGATTGAAGCAATACAGCGCCATAGTGACTCGGAGGTGTTGCTTCACGGCGTGTCCGTTTCCCCGGGCAAACCGCTCATATTGGCGAAAATCGGCGCCAAACCCGTTGTAGGGTTGCCAGGACACCCCGTTTCGGCGATGGTGTGCTTCGAGCAATTCGTCGTACCTCTGATCCGCAGACTTGAGGGAGAGAGCATCCTACGACCGTTTTTACGCCCGTCAGTGGAGGCCCTACTGAGCAAGAACGTGGCGTCCAAGGAAGGCCGGACAGATTTCACGAGGATCCGCCTTGATTTTCATAACGGGCAGTTATTGGCGGTTCCTGTTCCAGGAAAGTCGGGTGTAATCTCGGGGATGGTCCGAGCTCACGGATTTATCAAAATCGGACCTGATTGCGAAGGCTTGTACAGAGGCGACAAAGTGATCGTCAATCTTTTTTCCGACTGGTGTGAGGAATGCTTTGAGAAGGAACATCTACCTGGATATGAAGTCGCCGGCGGAAGCTCTGGACATATTTTTGAGCCGGCTCAGCAGGAAAAACTTTCCAAATTCTGAAACCGTTTCCGTCAACGAAGCATTAGGTAGGGTCACCGCCGGGCCAATACATGCTAGGATTTCCTCCCCATACTTTCATACAGCGGCAATGGACGGGTTCGCGGTCCAAGCGGAAGCATCGTTCGGAGCCGGCCCCGATAGGCCGATTAGACTGAAAATTGGGCAAAACGCTTGGCCGGTAAACACGGGGCGTCCCATTCCTCCTCAAACCAATGCCGTCATAATGATCGAAAACGTGAATTTCCTCGATCAAGACGACTTCGAAGTGGAAGAGGCCGTAACGCCGTGGAAAAATGTAAGGCGCGTGGGTGAGGATTTCGTGGCCTCCGAGATGATCCTTCCCGGTCATCACGTAATCACGGCTTACGAACTTGGGGCCCTCATAGGTGGAGGAGTATTCTCGGTTGAAGTCATCCGCAAGCCCAAAGTTATTTTGATTCCGACAGGCTCAGAGCTGGTTCCACCTGAGTCTCTTGAGAGGAGCGCTCCCAAGGCGGGAGCTGTTCCCGAGTATAATACCGTCATTCTAGCCGGGTTGGTCGAACAAAATGGAGGCCTTCCCATACGATATGGAATAGTCGCGGACGAATATGACTTACTAAGGGCGACCGTGCTAAAAGCAGCGCAATCGGATGCGCATTTGATTGTGATCAACGCAGGGTCTTCCGCAGGCGCCGAAGATTATACGGCCGCGGTCATAAAGGATTTAGGGGAAACGCTCGTTCATGGAGTAGCCATGATGCCCGGTAAGCCAACAATACTAGGCATTATCAATGATAAACCTGTCATAGGAAACCCGGGCTACCCTGTGTCGTCAGTGCTGTCCTTTGAAGTATTCGGCTTGCCGGTGATAGAGGCGATGTTGGGGATCCCACACCGGTTCAGACCAACCATTGCGGCTTACAGCGCTAGAAAAGTTCCGTCAAAATTGGGTCAGGAAGAATTTTTCCGGGTAAAACTGGGGAAAGTCGGCGGAAGGGTGATAGCCGCTCCATTGCCCAGGGGCGCAGGCTCAATTACCACATTAACCAAGGCTGATGGAATTGTGCGCATTCCGGCCAACAGTGAAGGCATTGACCAGGGGTCAACGATACAGGTGGAACTTTTGCGCAGCTCCGCAGACGTGGAACGGACGCTTGTCGTCATAGGGAGCCACGATCTGACCATAGATGTTCTTGCGGACGAACTTATTGCTTACAATATATTTCTCTCCTCCAGCCATGTCGGCAGCTTGGGAGGGTTGCTCGCCTTGAAGGCCGGGAACGCCCACTTTGCGACCTCCCATCTGCTTGATGAGGAAACCGGCGCCTACAACTGGTCTTACATTCGCCGATATATTCCGGATGTCCCGGTGAGGCTTTTTCACGGAGTGATGCGAGAGCAGGGTTTTATAGTCCCCAAAGGAAACCCTAAGAATATAAAGTCATTCGAGGATCTCCTGCGAGAAGATGTTCGGTTCGTGAACAGACAAGCCGGCGCCGGCACCAGGGTGCTCCTGGACTATAATTTGGAAAAATTGGGAATATCCTCCGAACTGATCAGAGGCTATGAAATGGAGGAATACACCCACACATCCGTGGCCGTAGCGGTGCTTTCCGGCGTGGCGGATGTGGGAATGGGAGTGCTGTCTGCCGCGGAAGCCCTGGATATGGATTTTGTCCCGGTGGTGACGGAACAATATGACTTCGTAATTCCTGAAGAATTCATGAACGACCCCAGAATCTTGACTATGATCGAGGTGATGCGCAATTCAAAGTTCAGGAAGCGAGTGCTTGCTCTGGGAGGATACGGTGTCGAAAGGACCGGGGAAGAGATTCCGGCCCCTGAGTAGTTGTCGCGTAATGAACGCCTGGTGATTCCTCGAACGTGGGGGTTTAGCTGCGCCTCAACGGCCTTGTTGGAGTGGCATGGCGTAGGCTGATCGGATCGCGTTGACGCCGAAAACTTAGCGACGGAAGCAGCCTCACTTTGGCGTCGCATCGTTGGTCGAAAGTGGGAATAGCTGAAGTCCCGGTCATTTTTTGATCGTGGGCGAAGAGCGCGTCGCTCCATCGGCTGAAATGCGCCCTTGACGTTACGGTTGTGGACTTTCCCACATAAAAACCGGCCTTGGACGCTACAACTATTGACCAGGGATTTCCACTTTGTTACATATCAAAGTCTAACAATTCGCGCGGACGCCGCTGTCCCGGCGACTCCGTCAACGCGGGTCATAACCATGGCCTGTGATTCCATTTTGTAGGTATAAATCATGAGCTTAGCCAAGAGACCAATTTCCTGTGAAGGGCTTAAGAAGCTTAGAGAGGAGATTGACAGGTTGGCCAGACTAGAAAGACCCGCCGTAGTCAAGGAAATTGAAATAGCGTTAGGTCACGGCGATCTCTCCGAAAACGCCGAATACACATATGCCAAAGAGAAGCTGGGGCTGATCGACTCACGTCTTAGAGACCTCCAGGAACGTTTGGGGGCTTGTGAAGTGATAGACCTGAAAAAGAGACCGGCGTCGAGTCGAATTGTCTTTGGATCGTCCGTGACGATTGAAGATGTGGACACAAGCCAACAAAAGACATACACACTCCTGGGTCAGGACGAGGCGGACATAGGCCAGGGAATTATTTCCATCGATTCACCTCTGGGCAAAGCGCTCATCGGCAAAGAAGCGGACGATGTTGTAGAAGTGAAAACACCGAACGGCATACGTGAATACGAAATAATTTCGTTTTCCTGATGTGTAGCGTCCCAGTCACAATGCCTCTTTTGCAAGACATTAACCAGCCGAGCGCCTCCAAGACGTTGATTAGCAATACA
>CAVVHK010000115.1:0-66626 GCA_963747865.1 uncultured delta proteobacterium
CTCCAGACCTCCCTTCAAGAAACTTCTAATATGGCTATGCCACACTTTGCCTTAGTTCCCGCCGGAACGAGGAGTCCCCTTGGGAATCAACAGAATCGGAAAAACCACAAATTGAAAAGAATCAGCGGTAAGACCAACAAGTGGTGGATGGGTAAGATCAAGTCTCAAGACGTGGGAAAGAGGCTCCGCATAGTGCCGTTCTGGGAAAGGGGTATGACCGAATCGGATCGAATCCAAATCATCATTGATCCCGGTCCGTCCTTCGGGGCGGGTGACCATCCTACTACTACCATGGCATTGGAGTTGCTGGAAGAGGCGGTCGATAAATGCGCTTGTTCCGCGCCGAGTATGCTCGATGTCGGAACAGGAACCGGGGTCTTGGCGATAGCGGCGCGGCTTTCAGGAGCAGGCTTGATTGTGGCCCACGATATAGACAAGGCGGCTGTGGTTGTTGCGCGACGAAATCTTCAACTTAACGGGATAGATTGCGGCATTGGGGAGAACGACCCTAACTCCGTCCACCTTTTCGTCGGAGGAGTCGATTGCGTGAAAGGCGAGTTCCCGATTGTCGCGGCCAATTTGGCGGCCCCAACTTTGCTACGCGTTCGCGATCAACTCACTCCGCGGGTCGGCAGATACCTGGCGCTTTCAGGCATAGCGGACCCGATGGTCCGACCGGTCCTTGAGAGCTATTCAGAAAAGCTCACTCTGTTGCGACATCTTTCCAAAGACGAGTGGAATGCGGCGCTATTCCTCAGAAACGCCCAGAACTGAAGAGGGGGCCTTGCGGCCCCCTGATTAGCGTCTCTTATGGACAACCCTTCAAGGTAGGATAAGCGTTAGTCTTCTTCCTGATGCTGCTTACCCATTCCTTTAAGACCTATCATTGTGGTATGCCGCTGGACCAGTACTCCAGAAGACCTTCGCTGACCATTTTGTTGACCAATTGATTGACCTGTCTGGACTTCCAATCAGGCACCATGGCGTAAAAGTCTTTTAGATAGAACTTCGACTTCGTCTTTGACTTCGTCTTGAGTTGTTCTAGGATCACCTGTTTTGCTTCATCTTCGGTCATGGATAAACCCCTTTTGGCCAGGTGAATAAGTTACTAAAAAATTAAAACTTGAACTGAGTGGACTGCCGCCAGGTGGTGTAAGCGAAGCGATAGTCGTCGATCAGGTGATGGGTGAACGGAATCTCGGTTTTCTCGAAGAAGCTTTCCCAGCCGATGCGCTCGGCCCATTCGCCCAGCCGCTCGTATTGTCTGGCGTCATTGGCGTAGACCTCGAGATATTCTTGACCGCTGCCACGGTGGTGGGCCAACGCGGGGGCTCGTTGGGGATAAACGGAATGGCGACCTTGGAGAACTTGGGCTTGTGATTCGGTTGGAGACCTTGCCGCCTACCAAAATGGCGATTCCGCTTCCCACTTCGTCGGCCAGAGGCATTGCGGCGCACATGGTGTAGCAGTTGCCGCAGAACATGCAGCGGTCGGCGTTAACTTCCAGGCCTTCAAGCCGTCTCGGTCTTGGCGGGCTTAATGGCCGCGGTGGGGCAGGCGGCGATGGCGAGGGGAATTTCGCACATCTTGTCAATCCACTCGCTGTCGATCATCGGGGGCTTGCGGTGGATGCCCAGGATGGCGATGTCGGAGCAGTGCACGGCGCCGCACATGTTGAGGCAGCAGGCCAGCGAGACGCGGACCTGGGCGGGCATCGTCATGGAGCCGAAATACTCGAACAAGCTCCGTCCATGACGGCCTTCACGACGCCGGAAGCGTCGATGGCCGGGGTGTGGCAATGCACCCACCCCTGGGTATGGACGATGTTGGTGATACCGGCGCCGGTTCCACCGACCGGGAACTTGTAGGAACCGCTGTCGAACTTGCGGCTCTTAAGATCGTCAATCAGGGGCTGAAGTTTGGCTTCGTCAGCAACAGGAACTCGACGTTGTTACTGGTGGTGAAGCGGAGATAGCCGTCGCAATACTTGATCTGCTATGTCGCAGATTTCTCTGAGTAGCCGATGCTCATCAAGCGGGCGGCGCCACGCGCACCGAGAAAGATTTTGTCGCCGGATTCGGCGATACGTGCACAGACACGCCGGGCTCAAGGATCTCGTGATACAGCCATTTGCCGTAGTTTCTTCTGGATGACAGGGGGTAGGAATTCCTGTATTTCTGCGGGCCTATATCAGTAATTCTATCTTTCAACGGATTTGCTGGATCGTAGGGCATACTTGTTACCTCCCTATTACCTCTGATGTTTCGCTCGGTATTCTTCGATATCGCGGTCCATCCGCCTTCAACTTCATCTTCTTTCCAGAAGATGTAGGGATTGGATCTGGGCTCCTCTGACCATGCTGGGATCGGGCTCCAGTTCGAGCACTCTCGATGAATCCGCAAGCCCTGGCGCTGGATGGTTCGCCGATGACGCTCGCGGTTCTTGCCTTCTTCCATCCACCAATCCCACATCTTCTCGACGAATTCCTTGATCTCGTCGAAAGGGGGCTCCATCTTCATGAAGGGGATGGTAAGCGAGCCCATCTGGGCGCCGTCCAGGATGGGGGCCTTGGCGCCGACCAGGATGGAGGCGCCGGTATCGCTGCCGGGTCGCAGGGCGCGCGGCATGACGTTGATGCAATGCATGCAGCGGGTGCACTCTTTGTTGTTGATCGTCTAGCGTCTTGCCGTCCCAAGCCATGCACTCGGTGGGGCAGAGGTCGATGACTTCCTTCTGGATGTCGAATTTGCCCCAGTCTCTGCCGCGTGGGCGCCGCCGTTGGGGGCGAATCTCGCCGCCGACATAGGCCTTGACAGCGGCCTGGTCGATGCGGATGTCGTCCCTCCAGGTGCCGATGATGGACATGTCGGAGCGGGCGATGGACGCCACGCAACCGTTGGGGCAGCCGTCGAACTTGAACTTGAACTTGTAGGGGAACGCCGGGCGGTGCAGCTCGTCCTGGTATTCATTGGTCAGGTGGTATGCACAGTCCTGGGTGTCATAGCAAGCGAACTCGCAACGGGACTGCCCGAGACAGCACTCCGGGGTTCGCAGGTTGGAGCCCGAGCCACCGAGGTCCTGATTGTAATTCATGAGTCATTTCAAAGAACAGAGGTTCGAGATGTTCAGTGGTGGTGCCCAGGAAGACGATGTCACCGGTGGAGCCATGCATGTTTGTCAGACCGCTGCCGTGTTTTTCCCACAAATCACAGAGGTCTCTTAGAAATTTGGTGGTGTAATATTTGCTGGACGGCTGGTTAACCCGAACCGTGTGGAAATGCGCCACACCGGGGAACATTTCCGGCTGGTCGCAATATCGTCCAATGATGCCACCGCCATAGCCAAAAACGCCCACGATACCACCGTGCTTCCAGTGGGTCACTGGTCCACATACGACATCTCGATATCCCAAGAAGGTCATCAGGGGCTTCCTTCAAAGCGTGGTTGCCTTTTCCGCCTGCTGCTTGATATCCGAAACAAAGCTGGGCCAAGGTCCTTTTTCCAGCTCATCAAGCATAGGGGTGTTGTGTTTTCCCATTAAAGATTCCTCCTTCTTTACTTGGGGTTTGCTTTTGTGAGGATTTGCTTCGCCATTCAATTCAAAATCATAGGGCTTTGAGTAAGGCGCCCTGCTGAAAAAAACATTTCCTCTAGAAAAGCCCCTTCCCTCACGGACTTTTCTGAGGATCTAAAACTCTGATTCTTCTTGTGGGTTCAGTGAACGTAGAATGGTTCAGTTACCCAAGGTAGACTGAAGGATACTATGCAAATCGTGGATTCAAGTCAAGAAAAAACGTCATTATTTGATTTAAATATCAAATCTTTAACGAAACCAAGGCGTCTAACCCGACCTTCTATCCGCAGTGGTTTCCCGCACATAAGTGAAGCTTGCCAATGGCCGTAAATTGCTCTACCATCAGAATTCGTCGATCATGTCGGCGGATTTTGGAAGCAGTCGCAAAACCTTAAAAGCTTTGGGAAGAGTTTCCGGAGCTCGTCGGAATTTTCGAATAGCCGGGTTCAATCGCCCGCGCTGTGCCGACGCTTTCTGAACCTAACCGAAAATGGCTTTGGAACCGCCTGTTGTTTTCCCGTTTCTCGAATTCTTACTTCAAGCCATTGGTCAACTTGATCCTCCCCACAATGGTTAATCCCTGCTACAAAACTGTCCCGGTCAGGATGTTTTGTCATGGCGAACGGAACTTATTGATGAATTTTAGCGATCAAATCGACAGCTCTTGCAGCCCGACAATAGAGCTGTTTTATTTCGGAACAGGCGGGCCGGTTCCCGTCACGACAGAGATTCTCGACACCCAATTTCCGTTGGCGCTGACCGGTCGTGAAACCGATCTACCCGTCACCTTTGGGAATTATTTCACTTTACTAACTAACTTCGTAGTATCTCTCTGGCCTGAGCTGCTCGACTTAGTTTCAAAGGAATTTGCAGAGCGTTCGTCGACCATCCACCGTGTTCAAATCATTTCCGAAAAACATGGCGGCGATTACCATCCCGCTCGCATAAATTTAATTTCGGAAAGCGACGTCTTGCCTTTGGTAGCAAATGTCGCTCTTACAGAGAGAGGATTTTCAAGAATATCACGTGAATTTGCTACCCTAAGCAAATTACAGGAACAATCTTCCAGAGTTTTCACGCCTCGCGTCTTTTTCATGCGCGAAGTCAAGGAAGCCGGGGTATCGGCTTTGATCTTTCTTGGGCAATGGTTCGAAGGCTATCACGAATTCCATCCTACCCGGACAGATTATGGCGCGGCGATAAAGCTCTGGGACAGGGACTTCGGGGATTCGATTCTCACCGGCGCCGAGTCCGAGCAGGTTTACAGACAATGTTCATTCATTCTGACATATTATTATGATATTGACGATTTCAGCGAGATATTTCCCTGGCATCACGCGGCGGGGGACTTCGTCGCTTCCCGACACGGGTCGAACATTGACGTAAAACTGATAGCAGTGCGCCAACACGCCACGAGGATTGTGGCTCCGGATAATTCCGAAACGGGGAAACTTGGAGCCCTATTGATCTTCTTTGCAAACCTGACAATTCGAATACGACTAGATAGAATGGATGGAATCGGCGCTTTTACATGGGCCTCGAAGAATCAGGTTCCTGCTATTATTCGTGGCTTCTGGGAGGCCCTGCGTGAAAAGGGCCCTGAAGCGCGGGCATCGAACGGTTTCCTGACTCGCTTCCGGGAGTTGCTGAACTTGATGCCTTTGGAAGCCCTTGCGGATTTATACGCTATGACTGTGGACGGCTACGATCCCGAAGCGCCTGATTATGAGCTAATAATGACGAACTTGACCGATCATGTTTGGGAAGTCTACTCATCCTTACGTGATTTCTTGAGCGAAAGTTGAGTTAGCTTAAGTGTAGAGATTCAGCTACGCGATGAAGATTGCTTCACTTCGGTCGCAATGACATTATTACTTGTCTTTGCGAGGAGTGAAACGACAAAGCAATCTCAAAATTCGTGGCTCGTAAACAAACGCCTGCGTTCAGGCGCACTTTGATCCGGAACCATGAACGAATTTACTATACCCAGAATAGTCACAGCGGCGCTAAAAGGAGGGGCCGGCAAGACTCTCCTGACGGTGGGAATTGTGGCGGCTCTCACCCGCCGCGGCCTGAAGGTCGCGCCTTTCAAGAAAGGTCCTGATTACATTGACGCAGGTTGGTTGGGATTAGCCGGCGCCGGCGATTGCCACAACCTGGACGCTTATCTTTTCCCTCCGGAAACGCTAAGGGAGTCCTTCCGGCGGAACTCGCGAAATAGTGACATTGCCGTGATTGAGGGCAATAGAGGCCTTTTTGACGGTGTGGATTCAATCGGGAGTTACAGCACTGCAGAGTTGGCCAAATCCTTAAAGACGCCACTGATTCTTATCTTAGACGCTACAAAGATGACACGCACCGCTGCGGCTCTAGTTCTTGGAGCCAAAGCTATGGACCCGCAACTGGCGATCGAGGGAGTTATTCTGAACAGGGTGGCGGGCTCACGCCATGAAAGAATTTTGAGAGACGCCGTCGAATCCGCCACAGGCATTCCGGTGATAGGATCGGTGTCGAAGCTTTCTTCGACTAATTTTCCGCAAAGGCATTTGGGCTTGCTGCCGCTTCAGGAGCATCCTGAAGCAATTACCCTGGTCAAAAGGGCCGGCGAAATGGCCGAAACCTCCATTGATTTGGACGAGCTCATCCGGATCGCCCAGCGGGTGGAACCATTCCAATTTGTCCCGAGTTTAACTTCGAGTGAAGCAATCGAGAGCCCTTCATCTGGTTTGAAGATTGGCGTAATAAGAGATTCGGCTTTCCAGTTTTACTATCCGGAGAATCTCCAGGCCCTTGCCCGGCGTGGAGCGACAATGGTGGAATTCAGCGCTTTGAAAGCCGAAAAACTTCCGGAAATAGACGCGCTTTACATAGGTGGCGGATTCCCTGAAACCCATTCGGCCCTTTTGGCTGAAAACAAATCCCTGAGACAATGCATACTTAAAGCGGCCCAAGAAGGATTGCCCATTTATGCGGAATGCGGCGGTTTGATGTATTTGACTAGAAGCATGCAAATTGACGACAACAAATACCCCATGGTGGGTGTTTTTCCGTTGGATACCGTGCTGAAAAAGAAACCCCAAGGATTGGGCTACATAACAGTCCAGGTGTCTCATCCCAACCCATTCTACAAAATCGGGACCACATTGACCGGCCATGAATTCCATTATTCCAAACTCGAAGGAGAAGACCTGCACGGTGATATGGTTTTCGCCTTCAAAGTCCTTCGAGGCTCAGGCATGGGCATGGAAAGGGATGGATTGGTCAGATGGAATTGTCTTGGGACCTACCTGCATGTCCACGCGTTGGGGACGACCTCATGGGCGGAAGGAGTTCTGAGAAGCGCTCAAGCTTATCGTCGCTCCAAGGAAGCCGAGCAGGGGTTCACACCTGCGGCTGTTCATAAGCTTGCTCTTTGAGTGACATGAAAGCCTTATCCAACTCTGGAGGGCGGGACCTGCCCGTATGAGACCCCACCTCGACCCTCCATCTTGACGTCTAAGGAAATTTGATGTGACGCGGGCTTTCCAGCCTGCGGTCAATTGGGTTGTGAAATCGGCAGGCTAGAAAGCCTGCCCCACATAGGAAATTTAAGATTGAGCGCTTAAGTAACAAGCGTTGCCCCCAACGCTTCCGAGTGACGAGGGGGATTCAAGGGGCGCTCTGATGGCGGCGCAGGCTTTCTCCATCATTGGTATGACACATATGGCGAGCCGTTTCACAATCGTCCGAGCGTTACTTCGTAGTCCATGGCGCAATTTCGGTTATGTATCCTTAATAGGATGGGCTTACGATACCAGCGAGAAATCAGCTTAACATGACGCATATACCTAGTATCACATTGGCCGCCTTGCGTGGCGGCGCGGGAAAAACCTTTATCAGCGCTGGAATCGCCGCGGCGTTAAGACGGAGAGGCCTTGCTCTGGGTATTTTTAAGAAAGGCCCCGACTACATCGATTCGGGATGGCTGGGGCTGGCGGCGGGCACGGATTGCTACAATCTGGACTCATTCCTTTGTCCTTCCGAAAAAGTCAGAGCGTCCTTTGCTTTCAGGGCTACCGGCAAGGACGCGGCCATAATCGAAGGAAATAGAGGCCTTTACGACGGCGTGGACTCTGCGGGCAGCTTCAGCACCGCTGAATTGGCCAAACTTATAGAGTCTCCGGTGATTCTTATCGTGGACGCCACAAAAATGACACGTACGGCTGCCGCTTGCGTCCTGGGTTGTTCGCTGCTGGACCCGCAAGTCGCCATCAAAGGCGTGATTCTAAACCGAGTGGCGGGCAAGCGACACGAACACGTGCTGAGGGAATCAATAGAAACTGTTTGTTCCGTGCCTGTTGTTGGTTGTGTCAACAAGCTGTCCATTGATGAGCTTCCTCAAAGACACTTGGGTCTGCTACCCTTGTATGAACACCCACGGGCGGAAAAATTCATCGAGGAAGCCGCGCTGGTGGCGGAACAATCCATAGATCTGGACGCCTTGATGGAGATCGCAAAAAGCGCCGGCGCTCTGGACGTTTGCGATCCGCGCGAAGCGGCTCCCATAGGCCGGCCTGAGGTTACCATCGGGATTCTGCGCGACTCGGCGTTCCAGTTCTATTACCCCGAAAATCTTGAGGCGCTGGGACGCTTAGGCGCCAACCTCGTCTTCATGAGCTCCTTGACCGATAAAAGCCTAGGCAATCTTGACGCTCTTTACATAGGAGGCGGCTTTCCGGAGACTCACGCAGAGCAGTTGGCCGAGAACGGGGAATTCAAGAACAATTTACTCCAGGCAGCCCGACGGGGGTTGCCGATCTACGCAGAATGCGGTGGTTTGATGTACCTTTCCCGGACTCTGCAAATCGATGACAACATTTACCCTATGGTAGGATTGTTTCCTGTTGACACCGTGCTGGAGCGGAAGCCTCAGGGACACGGCTACATTCAGGTTGAAGCGGTTGTGGAAAACCCATTTTATCCGGTTGGAACCACCATATCCGGGCACGAATTTCACTATTCCTACGTTACCGGGTTGAATCATCCCGAAGCGCGGTACGTGTTCCAAATTAAACGCGGACATGGTATGGACGGAACACGAGATGGGATATGCGTTCACAATGCGCTGGGGACCTACGTTCACGTGCATGCGCTCGGCGAACCGCTCTGGGCTGAAGGCCTTGTAAAAATGGCTCTGCGCTTTAGAAGCAGTCGCAAAACCTGAGAGATTTGCTGAAGCCTGCTTAGAAGGCCTTCCGCAAAAAATGCGCTTCGAGGGACATGTCTTGAAACAAGTTTCGGCCGAAGGCGGCCTTCAAGAAACTGTGAAAATGGCCGTCTGACGGCTTCAAAATATTAAGGACGATAAATTGAGCAGCGAAAAGCGCCGCAAAGACAATATAAAACAAATTGACCAAATCCTCGGGAAAGGCGGAACCCTTTCCAAGAGCATCGCCGGGTATGAGCACCGTTCTCAGCAGATCCTCATGTCAAAGGATGTTTCCAACGCCCTGATGCTCGATGAAACCTTGATTGTGGAAGCGCCCACCGGCACGGGGAAAACGTTGGCCTATCTGGTGGCCGCGGCGCTTTCACGCAAACGAGTCGCTATTTCCACCGGGACCAAAAACCTTCAGGAGCAACTATTCTTCAGGGACATTCCTTTTCTGCGCAGTAATATTTTCAAGAATCTCAAAGCCGCCCTTCTCAAAGGACGGGCGAACTTCGTATGCCACCAGCGGCTGAGCAATTTTCTTAGGCAGCCGTATCTTCGGGGAATTGCCGAGGAAAATGCATTAAACCAAATACTTTCATGGTATGAAAAGACCAGGGAGCACGGCCAAGGGGACAGGGCGGAACTGGAAAACCTGCCTGATGATGACCCAGTATGGCCTGAAATATGCTCCACTACTGAAACTTGTCTCGGGAAGAAATGCCCTGATCGCGAGAATTGCTTTATTCTCAGGATGAAGGCCAAGGCTGCCGAATCCGACATCATGGTGGTCAATCATCACCTCTTGTGTTCCGATCTTGCCGTAAAGGAATCCGGGTATGGCGAGGTAATCCCAAGGTACGAAGCCTTGATAGTAGACGAGGCCCACGGTCTTGAAGAGGCTGCAACCCAGCATTTCGGCTTTCATCTCAGTCTATTCAGGGTGTTGAGGTTTGCCAGGGACGCCCGAGCCGAACTGGCCCTTACATCCTTGAAACCTGAGACATATATAGCGCTCCTGGAAAACATGGAACGCCACTCAAGGCGGATTTTCGACAGTTTCTCCGAAATATCGAGTCAACGGACGCGAATTACCGAAATATCCCCGGAGCAGATCGAAGCCCGCGACGTAGTCTCTGGAAGTTGCGCTTTACTGGCGTCGACGATCTCGAATATTCCTTCCCCATCCGAAGATCTGCGGTCTTTGGCGAGACGTGTCGAGGCGATCTCTCGTGAGTTTCAGATAGTTCTGAACCCGGAACCGGACGGCGAATACGCGTGCTGGGGCGAACGTCGTGAGAAATATATTTTTTTACACGCAAGTCCCATAGATGTAGGCGCCTCTCTAAAAGACAATTTATATACCAAGGTTGCCTCCGTGGTTTTTACTTCGGCGACTTTGTCGTCCGGAGGTAAGTTCGACTATTTTAAGTCCCGTCTTTCTATTTCTCCCCCTGTTAACGAGGTTATCCTGGACACCCCCTTTGACTACGGCGCCCAGACGATGCTGTATATTCCCCGCGCCATGCCGGAACCCAACGACCGCCAATTTGCAGAGGCCTTAACTCCTGTGATCAAGGAGGTGCTCATCCGGACAAAAGGAAGGGCCTTCGTCCTTTTCACATCTCACAAGAATATGGAAACGGTTCACAGATTACTTTCCGGCAAGTTACCTTTTCCCATGTTAGTTCAGGGCCAGAAGCCCAAGAGCCGATTGCTCGAAGAATTTCAAGAGCTGCAGGGCTGTGTGCTGTTCGCAACCGCATCGTTTTGGGAAGGCGTTGATGTTCAGGGCGAAGCCCTCTCCTGCGTCATCGTGGACAGGCTGCCGTTTGCGCCGCCCAACGATCCGATAATTTCCGCAAGGGTGGACAAGATAAAGAGGTCCGGCGGCGAGCCGTTTTATTCGCTCCAGGTTCCTATGGCCGTAATAGCGCTGAAGCAAGGATTTGGGCGGCTCATAAGGACTCGCTCGGATAAGGGAATCTTATGCATGCTGGACTTACGGATACTGACAAAATCTTATGGAAAAATTTTCTTGAAAAGCTTGTATGAGACGCCGTTGAGTCGCGAATTAAGAGATATTGAAGAATTCTTTTCGAAAAATGGTCAAAGGGATCATGCCTGACCAGTCAGATGAAAAATTATTGATTAAAGAGATTGACCAGCCGGGCTGTTCCATCCGCGTGGCAAATCGGGCTTTTGATGAAATCTTCATCTCACTTGCCGGTGAGATCCGCATCGAAAACATTGATGTCGTCCGTCAAGGTCTCTCTGAAGCGGTCAAATCCGAACCTCTCAAAAACATAATTATCGATTTGGGCCACATCAGGTACATCGACAGTTCCGGAGCCGCCACGCTCGTAGAAATCAAATCGATATGTTCCGAATTGCACAACTCCTTCAAGCTCCAGAATATCCCCCACCAGGTTAAGCCTATCTTGGAAATGCTTGATCTCAAGATTGAGGCTAAAGGCATACTCGAGCCCAGAACGGATCCCAATTTTCTGGAGCAAATAGGCCAGGGTGTTGACACACTGAAATCGAACCTGATCCATATGTTGACATTCATAGGGTCTGTCGTGGTGGCGGTGGCTGAAGACGCTTCTCGGCCCAAAAAAGCCAGATGGGACAGCCTCTCGAAGCTCATCGAAAAGGGAGGCACGGACGCTCTGCCCATCGCCAGCGTGCTGAGTTTCTTGATGGGAGCGGTCTTAGCGTTTCAGGCCGCAATTCAGTTGAGGAAGTTCGGCGCAAACGTATTCGTGGCGGATCTGGTGAGCTTGTCCATATGTCTTGAAATGGGGCCGCTGATGACCGCGATAATAGTCTCAGGGCGTTCGGGAGCGGCCTATGCGGCGCACATCGGCACCATGCAAGTCAATGAGGAAATTGACGCCTTGAGGGTCATGGGCATAGATCCCATCCGTTACCTGGTCGGCCCCAGGATTTTGGCTATTGCCCTAGTCATGCCGTGCCTGACTCTGTTCGCGGATTTCTTGGGCATTTTAGGCGGATGCTTTGTCAGCGTTTTGTCGTTGGACCTTACCCCAACGGTATTTTTCGCCCAGGTGCATCGAGTCCTGGAAATATCAGACGTTCTGAAAGGCTTACTGAAAAGTTTCGCCTTCGGGATAGAGATCGCCCTCATTGGATGCATGCGCGGTTTTCAAGTGCGAGGCGGGGCTGAAAACGTGGGACACGCCACAACTTCCGCAGTTGTTACTTGCATTTTCATTCTGACCGTTACCGACGCGGTCTTCTCGGTGGTGTACCATTATACGGGATTCTAAGCCTGGGATGTGGACGCCTTTTCCGAAAGCTCTCAAGTTCTGCGATCTTTTCCACGCCCATATTGCTTGTTTCAACAACATCGGATATGAGACACGGATTGTAATTGGACAGGCCAGTGTACAGCATTAAATCACATGACCGGGACGCGCCCGTGGTAGTGGTCAGAAACCTTACCGTAGGATACGGCGACGACATACTCATCGACAATGTATCCTTTGAGATTTATGAAGGTGAAATTGTTGCTATTCTGGGTAGATCAGGTTGTGGCAAGACGACCCTGTTCAAGGCGATCATTGGGTTGATAGAGCCCCGCCAAGGGGAAATTTTGATTGGAGGAGAGAGCTTCGGTTGCGTCGCTGAAGACAAGTGCGGCGACACTCTGAAAAAAATTGGGGTGCTCTTTCAGTCAGGAGCGCTGTTCAGCTCAATGACAATCGCTGAAAACGTGGCATTTACGCTGCGTCAATATACGAGCCTACCGGAAAGCATAATAGAAAACCTTGTGTTTCTGAAGCTCGCTTCCGTGGGCCTATCGGGATATGAGACCTATCTGCCCAACGAACTCAGTGGTGGTATGCAGAAAAGAGCTGCTCTCGCGAGGGCCATGGCCCTGGACCCGCCCATTCTTTTCCTGGACGAGCCTTCCGCAGGCTTGGACCCCGTCACGAGCGCCGAGCTTGATAGGACCATTTTACGAATAAACGGCAGCCTGGGGACTACGATAATAACAATTACCCATGAACTGGCCAGCATTTTTGCAGTGGCGGATCGTGCCCTCATGCTCGATAAAAACGAGAAGAAAATAATCGCGTCAGGGACGCCCAGTGAATTACGGGTATCGGTGGATCAGCGGGTGCGAGATTTCTTTACCCGTGGGGCGCCGCCGGATGAGAATACTAAAAGCAATAGCTGATTAATTCAACATAACCTGTTATAATTATAACAGGCTACAATCAGAGGTTTTGCCGGGATCTATATTAGGGATTGAGGATGGACTATGGCCGGCCAGGTGCAAAAGCTTAAAATAGGACTATTCGTCGTGACGAGCTTCTTACTCGTAGTAGCGGGGATCATTTGGCTTGGCGCATCGCGGTATTTTGAAAACTCCAGAACGGTTGTGGCTTATTTTAACGAAAGCGTGCAAGGGCTCGAATCAGATAGTCCAGTGAAATTTAGAGGTGTTAAAGTTGGCAGAGTCCAAGACATTCGCATGGCCCCGGATGGACGGTTGGTCGAAGTGATAATGGCCTTGGACAGGACTTTCAAGATCAGCGACGACTTGGGCGTCAAAATGAATCTTCTCGGCTTAACTGGTCTTAAGTACCTGGAGATGGACACTTTCAAACCTGAGCAATCCCGCGAGGCCCTGCATATTGACTTCACTCCAAAATACAAGGTAATTCAGACATATCCGTCGGACATCCGCGAAATAGGCAACGCTCTGGAAAATGTGTTTCAAAAGGTCAAGACTCTGGATTTGGAAAGAATATCAAACAACCTGGTGCAATTAACGTCCAGGCTGGACACGGTCTTGGGTGACGTCAAACTTGGTCATTTGAGTTCCGAGGCAGTGGAAACATTGCGGGAGTTCCGTGAAGCCGCTCGAAAGGTAAATGACGAGGTTACACGCGCGCAGATATCCCGGTCGTTTAACAAGACAATGGAAAAGGCCACGTCATTCTTCCAGGAAAGCTCGGAGACATCACGGAGCGCAGACCGTATGATAAGAAGGGCGGACAACAATCTAAACGGACTCACTCAGAAGTTGGACAGAGCGGCGGACAACATTATAGATTTCACTAGAATGATCAAACAAAAGCCTTCCTCCATATTTTTCGGGTCGGACGAGAAATCCCAGAAATAACGGCGATTGGTAATAGTTTTCCGGGAAACTCCTTTCTGCAAAATGCAGCCTCCGGCCGCAACCCAAGCGCAACCGATGAGCAAAACAGTCTCCTCCGGGTAAACGGTCGGCGGCCGGCAAAACATTCGAATCCCGGACTCGAGCGGGCGCAGGCAGCTCGAAGGCTCTGGGTCTCGTATTCCGCCAAGGCGCCGAGAAAACCCCGTTCGCAAATTGCTTTAGGGAACTGCTATAACCTGAATTTTGTTGCGAAGAGGAGAAGAATCTATATATAATTATATTATACTATTAAAACGACAAGTTATAATTCATTATTTATGAACCGCTTTTTGCCAGATAAAATGCCGGCCCTATTGATAAGCCTGTTACTCGTGGCCGGCGGATGCGCGGTCAAGACCCGCAATATCACCTATTATGCGTTCGATTACCCTTCTCCTCCGATAGAATCGGAATCACCCGTTAAAGACCCGTTGATGGTTTATCGCTTTCTCCAGGCCAGATCCCTGTCGTTGGATTCTCTTGTAATCTCCCAAGACAAAGAGGGCGAACAGACGTTATTTAAGTATCGGTGGGAGGAAAACCCTGCGGATATGATAACCGATCTCGTTCTCCGGGATCTGCAGAGTTCGGGCTTGTTTGACAAGGTAGTGGACCAACTCAGCAGCGTCAGATACAGATTCGCTCTCGAGGGAAACATCAAAAAGCTGCAAGGAACGGTCAAGGACGGGAAGGCCCAGGCCATGTTAGAGATGGAATGCTCCCTTACCGATTTTGACGCTCCAAGCGGCCAGGACAAGACAGTGCTTAGGAAAAATTACCAAATCGAGGTCCCCAGCAAAGATACAACGCCTGAATCCATCATAAAGGCCATGAATTCCGCGGTAAAGGAACTGTCTCGGAGATTACGAACCGACATCAGACTTTCTCTGGAACGAAGCGGCGCATTAGAAGGTCCGGGGCCGGATGGCCAGTACAGCCCTCAAGAAACTAAAGTCGCCGAAATTTCCGTTAGATAAGATCGAGAGTAGCTGGGGCTGCGTGTGGGACCCGTTCCGTAGTCGGGGCTGCGGACCTCTGAATTGCTCATTCAGTAAGCTCGTCTCCCGCAACTCAATGGATAAACCTTTGGTTGGAAAACGTTGCTCTTTATTAAAAGGGTTGCTATTCTTTGGTCGGAATTGACAAAAACGGCCATCAGGGAATTAATCCAGGAACGGAGCGGCTGACAGACATGAAACGCATCCTTGTTGTCGATGACGAAAAGCACATTTGCGAGCTTTATAAGGGCGAGCTGGAGGATGACGGATACGCCGTGACGATCGCATTTTCCGGTAAGGAGGCGCTTGCGGCAGTGCAACAAAACCGTCCTGACCTCATTGTGCTCGATATTCAAATGCCTGGTATGGACGGCATAGAGACACTTGAAAAATTGCTGGGAAGGGATCTGGGGATACCGATAATACTTAATACCGCATACAGTCACTACAAAGAAGATTTCACGACTTGGGGAGCGGACGCTTACGTCGTAAAATCCTCCGACACATCCAAGCTCAAAGCGGAGATTAAGAGGCTGCTTCAAGAATGAATCTACAAGACGCCATGCGAAATACGCTATGTATATTGATGGCCGGAGGTAAAGGGGAGCGTTTGTACCCTCTGACGAAGGCTCGCGCAAAACCGTCCGTCCGGTTCGGCGGAATTTATCGAATCGTGGACTTCACTTTGTCCAATTGCCTGAACTCGAACATTCGCAGAATTTACGTGCTTACTCAATACCGGTCGTTGTCGCTTGACCGTCACGTCAGGCTTGGCTGGAGCATTTTCAGCCATGAATTGGATGAATTCATCGAATGCGTGCCGCCCCAGCAGAGAAACGTAGATCGCTGGTACAGAGGCACGGCCGACAGCATTTATCAGAATGTCTACATCCTGCAGAGGGAACGTCCCGAGCGGGTGCTTATATTATCCGGCGATCATGTTTACAAGATGAACTACAACGATATGCTGGCGTATCATCTGGAGAAAAACGCCGATTTGACGGTCGCCGGAGTAGAAGTGGACCGATCCGAAGCGAGCGCCTTCGGGATAATCGGATGCGACGAGGAATTCAGAATAGTAGATTGGGAAGAAAAGCCCGCCAACCCTAAACCGGTGCCGGGCAAGCCGGATAAATCCTTCGTGTCAATGGGAGTTTATATCTTCAACACCGACGTTTTGGTGAAAAACGTGATTAACGACGCCAAAGCGTCTCATTCCTCCCATGATTTCGGGAAGGACGTAGTCCCGAGAATGGTCGACTCCCATCGAGTCTACGTGCATAACTTTCAGGAGGCCAACAATCCCGATAGCCGATACTGGCGTGACATCGGGACCCTGGACGCCTATTGGGAAGCGAACATGGATTTGTGCTCCGACACTCCCCAATGCAGTCTTTATGATCCGAAATGGCCCATCCGGACCCTTCAAGAGCAAGTGCCTCCGGCTAGGACTACCTCGGGTTCTTCGGAATCCGGCGCAAGGACTTCCAGCGGGTCTTTCGAGAATTCGCTGGTCTCAGGCGGGTGCGTTATCACAGGCAGCGTAGTGCGAAACTCCGTATTGTCTCCGAATGTCAAGATCGACATGAACAGCACGGTGGATGAAACTGTGCTTCTGGACGGCGCTCAGGTCGGGAAGAATTGTAAAATTAGAAGGGCTATTGTGGATCAGGACGCCGTCGTCCCGGACGGTTTCGAGATAGGTTGCGATCCTGAAAATGACAAAGCCCGATTTACCATTTCTCCCCACGGAATAGTCATTGTGCCCCGCGGCATAAGTTTACGGTAGGATCAATAATGCCCGAAGTCGTTGTTAAAAATCGTAAATTGGCTTACGAAGCTATGCCGGAGAATTTTAGGACCAAGGAATTTTCGGTCGTCTTGATTCACGGCTCAGGCGGCGATCGCGAAGATTGGCGAGGCCAGCTTGATCAGGAATTCGACAAGGCCGCAGTTATAGCGTTTGAACTGCCGGGCCATGGCGCTTCGGAGGGTCCAGGTGAGCGATCCGTATTCGCGTACAGTCAATGGGTGATCGATTTTGTCCAAGCGTTGGAACTGAAGAAGGTGATTCTAGTCGGCTGCTCCCTGGGAAGCGCCGTTGCCCAGTGGATAGCCTTGAACTCCGCGGCCCCTTGGTTGACCGGTCTTGGCCTAGTTGGAGCTGGAACGAGGTTGCGGGTGCACCCCGATTTTCTTGGTGGGCTAATAAACGACCCGGAGAAAGCTCTTCAAAACTTGGCGGATTATTGCCTCAGTAAGGAATCGGACAAGTCTATCCACGATGCGGTTAACAAGAAGTTTGCCGCAGTCTCGGCGGATCTTGTCCATGGCGATTTGAGCGCATGTAACGAATTTGACGTGACCGACCGCATCGACTCGGTGAGCTTACCGACATTCATAGTCGTGGGCAAAGAGGATAGGCTGACCCCCGTCAAATATTCCAAATCCTTGAACGACAAAATAGTCGGTTCGACCCTGACCGTCCTATCGAAGGCCGGCCATATGGTTATGTTGGAAAAACCGGCTGAGTTTAACGCAGCGCTGGCGAATTTTCTGAACAGTGTTGACAAAAGTCGTCCTGCTTGAGCTTTGCGGGGGATTTAAAGTATTGTTTGAAAGGTACGAACCCTAACGATGTCATTGCGAGGAGCAAAGTCCCGCGTTCCGTGGGAAAGCAATCCACCTGGTTATCTGGGATTAGAGATTGCTTCGCTGCGCCTGCAATGACAACTTTATCGCTCTGCCCATGTGAAAAACACCGCAATTTTCAACGCAGAGCACTATAACTGTAGCTTGCGGTAAGTCGTTTCCTGAAATCCGTTCCGTATCAGAAGGAATTTCAATTATCTTTTGGAGAGCCTTCCAACTCACTGTTAGGCCGCCGGGAGATTATCACCTCAGGTATTTGCGATTTCCCGCAAGAGTTCCAGGTCGTCGAGCATCTTTCCGGCTCCTCTAGCCACCGTGGTCAATGGGTCATCCGGAACTACCACAGGGACGCCGATTTCCCTTCTGACGCGCTTGTCAAGGTTCTTCAGGAGCGCTCCCCCACCGGTCAGCACTATTCCCGTATCGATAATGTCCGCTGCCAGCTCCGGCGGACACTGTTCCATCGCCATTTTCACACACTCCACTATGGAATTCACGGAATCCATTATGGCGTGAGTAACGTCATTGGAGTGAACGGTTATGGTCTTGGGAATGCCGTCCATGAGGTCTCTGCCCTTGACGTCCACTTCCTCCACGTCTTCGTCCGGATAGGCTCGCCCGACAAGCATCTTAATTTGTTCCGCAGTGGAAGGCCCGATCAAAATTCCATAACTTTTGCGAATGAAGTTGAGGATATCCGCGTCGAGACGGTCACCGGCAATTTTGCTCGAATTGCTATATACAACCCCTTTAAGCGAAATTATTGCGACTTCCGTGGTACCGCCGCCAATGTCGACAATCATGCTGCTAATAGGCTCGGTTATCGGCAAGCCTGCTCCCAGCGCCGCTGCCATAGCCTCTTCAACCAGATACACCTCATAAGCTCCCGCGCTTAGAGTGGAGTCCCTGACTGCGCGTCGTTCGACCGGGGTTACTCCGGATGGAACCGATATTATGACCCTGGGTCTGACAAACGTTTTTCTGTTATGAACCTTCTGAATAAAGAACTTTAGCATCAGGCTGGCCATCTCGAAGTTGGCGATGACGCCTTCACGAAGGGGACGGAAGACTTCTATGGACCCAGGGACGCGCCCTATCATTTTCTTGGCGTCCTCTCCGATCCAAATCTCTGAGCTCCTGCGGTCCTTTTTTCTTATTGCCACCACGGAGGGCTCGTTGAGCACAATGCCCCTGCCGCGCGCAAAACCAAGGTGTTGGCCGTTCCGAGATCGATGGCCAAGTCTTTGGAAAGCTTGGAGGAAAGAAAGTTTAACAGCATAATTTGCCTAAGCTATAGTGACGAATGGGCTAATAGAGACGAACCGGAGCAGGGGATGGAAAGAGCCAAAGTGATGGTCCAATTGACGCGTGCGACCCCTCTCGAAACACTTCTGAGATGCTTGCGGCGGATTGCTTTGAGTATGATTATTCCGCCGCGTGACCTGAATTGTAGGCCAAACCCTAAGTACAGGTCTTCCGAAATACGGTCACGAATTCGTCCGCCTCCGCTGGAGGCTCTTTTTCTGGGTGGTGACCGCCGTCCCTGGCGGTCATTCGTTCTGGAGCCGGCAGGGAGAAACCGTCTCAAAATACTGTCACGGCGTAATTCGTAGCACGATCTTCAACTGAAACATGATACACCGCACGAGGATTATTATGCCGGTCCTCGTTATAATCTCGCAAAACGTTTGTAGGGGCGGGGTTTATCCCCGCCCGTTATACAAAGACCTGTTAGGCGGGCCGGGACATATCCCGCCCCTACGATCACTGTGCCACGATTCGCGACAATTCGGGAGTTTTGAGACACTCTCGGGAGGCCGGCCCCCAAAATATGACACCGTATTTAGGAAACGAACCAGCAAGTGACCCCAAAATAACTCTTTACCTCCGGGGGAGGTGAAGACACCGCCAATTATACTATGAAAACAATCGAAATACCCACCATCCAGTGGGTGGCCGCGCCAAAAATCTTTATACACGCGAGGCGTCAGATTTTAATCTCTATGATGGCGCTTTTCTTTAAATCGTCTATCCAATCCTTAAGCCTGGCCTGTATTTTCTCGTGACGAACAATACCTATGATCTTCTTGCGGACCTTTAGATATTGCTTCTCCTCCTCAGGCGTCAACTGACCGGCGGCGAGTTTTGGTTTGTCCTCAGGGTCCGCCGCTTCTTCCTCATGTCGCTCCTGGTTCTCGCGTTTCTTCAGCTCCGCCTGTCTACGGTCGCGCTCTTCCTTCCATCTTTTTTCGAACTCCTCGCGAACGTGTTTGGGGATGGGCACTTTCTTGATCGTCCGGTTCTTGGCTTCCTGCAAATAAAAAATCACGATTGCGTTCGGGGTCTTCAGCGGAGGGGTTATGTCCCCTTCCTTCATTCTTTCGACCAATTTCTGGAAGTTGGGGACCATGTCCTTGAAGCTCATCGGACCCAAATCACCGCCGCTCGAGGCGAAAGGATCTTGCGAATTCTTCTTGGCCAGCTGCCCGAAATCCGCGCCTGTCTGGGCTTCCTTGTATATTTGCTTGGCCTTTTCCATTATCCTTTCAACATCCCTCGGCTTCGGCTCGGCAGGGAGCTTGAGAGTTATCTGCCGCAGCCTCAATTTTCCGCCGGTAAAAAGCTCTTCATGGGTCGGAATTTCGGGTATTTTATCCGGTTGCGGGGGGGAGGCAGGCGCCACAGGCTGAGTAAGTTTCTTGTACGCATCTTCCACGGTATCGCCGTGTTTCTTGAAGTAATCAATGGCGTCATCCTCGCTCAGAGGAATTTTCTGAGTAACTTCACTCGAAATCAACTTTGTCAGCAGGAATTGCCTCTTCATGATCTTTTTGTAATCGGGGACTGTAAAGCCATTGGCTGCGAGAAACATGACAAACTGATCGTCGGCAAGGTTGTTGCGCTTCTTTATGGATTCTATTGAAGCTTCAACACTCCGGTCGTCCACTTTGACGCCTTTGCGCGCGGCCTCTTGCTCCATCAGTTGGATGATGACGAGCTCGTCGAGGATTTCCTTTTCCGTGGGCCACTTTCCGTACGGAATGACGCCCAAAGGCAAATTCATCAGGTTGCGCATCAGGGGCTGCTTATGTTTCTTCACATCGGATTCGAGTATGACGTCCCCATTCACCACGGCCACTATTTTGTCCGAATACAAAGAGGCGCCACAAGCCCGTGGCAATCCTGTCAGCGCGAGGCAGAGCAATAACCCGCCAATTATGGTTGTCTTCATTTTCCCATCCAAACTAACGCTCCTCATATTCGCAGTTTTGACGAAGCGAATCCTAGGACTTAGTACAGGTCTTCATAAATACGGTCGCACATTCTCACGTGGGAACAGGCGTTCTTCTTCTTTCCCCTGAAGGAGGAGTCCCCATAGGTAGCCATGGGTGGAACCCATGGAACCGGAATAACCAACGATTTTCTCTTCGACCCTAAATGGGTCATTGGTTGGGTTAGGTTCCTCCGACCCCTCCAGGGTCAAGTGGGATTAATACTGCGCCATCTTCCATGGGTTTCACCCATGGCTACCCAATGAAGAACGCCCCTTCAGGGCTAAACCCCTTTCGAGTTCCCGACGAAATTCATGAAACATATTTGCGACCGTATTTATGAAATTGCGAACTTAGTACACCGTTTCGTAAATACGGTTTCACCCTCCCCCAGCGCCTCCCTTCAAGGGAGGGGAGTCTAAAACCCTCTCCCCTGGCGGGAGAGGGAAAGGCGCCGGGGAATTTTGGCATCCGAAGAAGTTCTAAATTGAGGCCCACGCTAATGCGTGACCGTATTTATGAAAACGCCCACTTAGCGCGCCTCCAATATTCTCCAGGTCATCCTTTAATCTAAACTTATCCTGTTTTCAAGCTCTCAGCTTTTCTGATCTTTGTTACCAGATGTGAACCGGAAGCCGGTCCCGGAGTCTTTTGGGCGCCCATCCCTGTTTCCAATTTTCGGAGCAATCCGAAGCACTGATTTATCCTTGACTCAGGATCAATGGTTCCCACCCTGTAGGAAAACTTGTTTTCCGGGAATAACCGAACGCGCTTATCTTGTTGCGCCCATAGCGCCAGAAATGCGGGGTTAACCGAGGTGTCTTCGTTGAAAACGAAGGTGAGATCTTTACCGTTATAATCCAATTTAATTATGAGTAATTCCTTCATCAGCAGTCTCAAACGCATAACCCGGATCAACGTCGTCACTTGGATCGGCGCCTTGCCGTAGAGATCGAAGATTTCGTCTTCGATTTCATTTATTTCAGTGTCACCGGTCGAGCGGGACAGTCTCTTATATAAGTTCATCCGCTGTTGAGGGTCGGGAACATATTCCTCGGGGATGTACGCCTCGATCTGCAGAAGGATTTCCGGATTGATCTTGGGAGGCGGCGCTTCCCCTTTGATTTCTTGCACGGCTTCCTCAAGCAAGTCCAGATACATTTCGTATCCCACCTGAGCCACGTGCCCGGACTGCGATGTCCCCAGGATGTTCCCCGCTCCTCGAATTTCCATGTCCCGGAGGGCAATCCTGAAACCTTGTCCAAGATTTCGAATGCTCTTGGATCACCGCCAATCTCTTGACCGCGTCGGGCGTCATGGCGCTTTCCGGCGGAGTCATTAGGTACGCGTAAGCCCGCATGTGAGATCGACCAACGCGCCCGCGCATTTGATAAAGATCGGCAAGACCGAACGCGTCAGCGCGCTCGATGATAATCGTGTTGGCTCTGGGGATGTCCAAACCCGACTCAATGATGCTGGTGCAAACCAGGAGGTTTATTTTTCCCGTGACAAAATCGACCATCACGCGTTCAAGCTCCCTTTCCGGCATCTGGCCATGTGCCACGGCTATTCTTGCTTCGGGAACCAATTTTTGAATATATGCGGCTCTCCTTTGGATCGATTGAACGCGATTGTGCAAATAAAAGGCCTGCCCTCCCCTGTTTAGCTCTCTGACGAGAGCTTCGCGTATGACTTCTTCCGATTGTCGCACCACGTGGGTTCTAATGGATTGTCTGTTGGTTGGGGGTGTCTCGATGATGGACAGATCCCTGATGCCGGTCAGCGAGAAATTCAAAGTCCGGGGTATCGGAGTGGCCGTAAGAGTAAGCACGTCGAGGCTGGCTTTATACTTCTTGATCTTCTCCTTGTGCGCCACCCCGAACCTCTGTTCTTCGTCAACCACCAGTAAACCTAGATCACGAAATTTGACTTCTTTGGACAGCAGCTTGTGGGTGCCGATCACAATGTCCACTTTGCCGTGTTCGAGCTCCTGGCGGACTTGTTTTTGCTGGGGCGCGCTCCTGAACCTAGACAGCATCTCAACCTTTATGGGATAACTGTCAAACCTTTTGGAGAAACTGTCATAATGCTGTTGAGCGAGCACGGTTGTCGGGACCAGGACAGCGACTTGCTTACCGTCCATAATTGCTCGAAACGCCGCCCTGATCGCCACTTCGGTTTTTCCGTAACCAGCGTCGCCACAGACCAATCTGTCCATAGGGGTCTCGGAGTCCATAGCTTCCATGACCTCCTGAATGGCTCTGGACTGATCCGGGGTCTCCTCGAATTCGAATGCGGCCTCAAAAGTGGCGTACGTCTCGTCCGCCAAAGAATACGGGGGACGTTTTGCGACGCGTCTGTTCGCGTAGATCTCCAGGAGTTCCTTTGCCATCTCTTTGATGGACTTCCTGATGCGCGCTTTGGTTTTTTCCCAGCCCTTGCCCCCCAGGCAATCGACCTTCGGAAGCTCCTCCGAGCCTGAAATGTATTTCTGGACGACCTCCAGGCGTTCGACCGGCAGATATAAGAGATCACCTCCTTCGGTACTGAATGAGCATGACCTCGCCCACGACATTCTGGAATTCCCGACGCTGCAAACCTCTGAAGATGCCGATTCCGTAGTCTTCATGAACTACGGGCTCTCCTTCCACAAGGTCTGTCAAAGACGATAAGATTGCCCCGCGTGCGCGCTTCCTGGGGGCTACGCGCACCCTGGAACCGAAGATCTCCTCCTCGGTGATGACAATATAGCGCGTTTCCAGCAGCCGAAAGCCGCAGGACAGGGCGCCGACATACAATCGTATGCCCGGGACCGGAGATCCATCCAGGCATCCAGGATCAAAGCCTGCGCCGCGGTAGTCGAGATTCAGGTTATACGGCTCAAGAAGTTTCAGAAGGCGGTGGGCCTGACCTTGGGTATGACTTACGAGAAATACTTCATTTCCATCGTCGCGCCAGTCCTCAATCTTTTTTACGAGTTTGGACATCCCCTGGTCGTAGGCCTTTGACCTCAGGAGATCAGCCCGAATGTCCTGATTGGATTCACAGTGCGCCCTCAGACTCGGCTTATTCGGTTCCTCCACCTCCAACCTGGACAATGTAATATTTCGGAAGCGGCCCAAGTGTTGATCAAAGTCATCTCGAAACAAGTATAAAGTCTCGGGGCTAGGCGCGGGGAGGCCTTCAGCGGAGGCTGTTTCCCAGGTCTTGGCTATATCGTCCTCCAAGTCGTCTAATTCCCGAGTCAGGGTGTCTCTATCTGGGACCCAGAAACGTAGCTTCCTTCGGCAGATAGTCAAATAAGGTCTCCAGTTGGGGAAAAAAATAGGGCAGATAAAATTCTGCTCCGGGGAAGCGAACCCCGTGCCGGAAATCGTCTATCAGGCCCTGTCTGACTCTTTTTTCTATCCCTTTGTCTTCACAGGCCTCAAGCAAACGGCGCAATCCTTGTTGGCGTGTTTCATCATCAGGGATAATCATATGGACGGGCGAGATGTATAACTCGGACACATCCTCCTTGGACCGCTGATTAGCCGGGTCGAAAAACCTCACGGATTCTATTCGGTCCCCTGCTTGCTCAATCCGCACCGGGAATGGATACATGGGCGAATAGACATCCAAAATGAATCCGCGCACTGAAAAGTCACCGGCGTCCTCAACCAGAGGAGCCCTTGAGTAGCCCGCCAAGACCAGCCGCTGAAGCAGATAATCCCGGTCTATGTCCTGCCCCACGTAAACCTGGAATCCAGCGTTTCGCACCGCCTGCCTGGGGACGACCTTTCTAATGAGAGCGTCCAATCCTACGCAGATAATATTGGGCATACGGCCTTCCGAAAACCTGAATAAAGCCGTCATCCTGCTCATCCAGATGTCGGATTCCAAGCCGTGAAATGAAAACGGAGCGACATCCGACGAAGGGTAACGCACGACCTCGTCCGAAAGAGGCTGCTTGAAGAGTTCGTCTTCGCCGAGGTAGAAGCGAATGTCGACGGCCCACGCCGAAGCGGTTTCTCCATCGGGAGCCACTATGACTACAGGCGGGGCTCCGGCGTTGGCGGCGCAGGCTGCAAAGAACGATAGAGCCGAGCCCTGTAGTCCGTACACGCCTCCCTTTTCCCGGGATTTGGCCAGGAAATCTATTAAGCGACTAAACATGCCAACATTGTTATGAGATTGCGGTAATGTTTCCATTAATCCGGATTCTACTTGCCCTGACGGTATTTTGACCAGCGTAGCATATGGTAGGCTACAATTAAAGGGCGCCACGTTTGGAGCGGTGTCTATTCAAGGCACGGAGGGATATTGCCGCGCCCGAATTTGCAAAACTGAGCGCTAACCGCTCTATTAAGCAAAGTTGAAAGCCGATTGGCCCGTAAGACGTGATAACGATTGACTTAAAAACGGCGATGGGCTATCCATGGGTGTCGTGCTGCCCTCTTGGCCACATTGAATTCAACCCCGAGGTGGAAGTTGGCTGAAAAAAAAGTCTCCCGCAAAGAGCTATTAAAGGAACCGGATGAGTTTTTCACCACTAGCGGGACGGTGATACAGTATTTTCGGGATAATCCCAGGAGGATGACCGCGGCGCTTGCTGGTCTGGTGATCTTAGTTTTGGCTGCGTTGGCGTTCACAAGTTATCAAAAATTTCGCGTCACCAAGAGCCACGAACTTTTTGAAGCTGCCCACCAATCTTACGAAACGGCCTTGGCTGACCCGAATGCCTCTCCGGAAGTCCTGGACAAGCTCCTGACAAGTTTTGACGCGATTGCAAAGGACTATAGCTCCCTGATCTCGGGAGAAATGGCTCTTCTATACACCGGTCATGTTCTTTATAGGAAGGGTGATTATAAGGAAGCTTTAGACCGCTACAACAGAATGCAATCAACCAACCTCGTCAGGAGTGGTTTAGCGCCTCTGATCATGTACCATATCGCCATGACCAGGTTCGCCCTGAAGGAATACGACCAAGCTCTGAGTATCTTGGATCAGTTGTCCCAAGATATAAATTCGCCTTACAGAAGAGAGGCGTTTGCATCTGTGGCACGGATATACGAGGCCATAGGCAAAAATATGGAAGCCGCACAGGCCTACAAACAATATCTAAAAATGTTCCCGGAAGCGCCGGACGCTATCTTCATTAAAGCCAGAATATCCGAGCTCTCGGCTAAAACCTGATAGTTTCGGAGTGCGGAGCAAGGCGAATTCCTGGGAACCGGCCGCCGAGGATGAAGGCGCACAGCCCATTATTTGCGATATTCATAATTGCGGCTGGATTATGACTTCCATGTGAGCTACCCAGACCTTGAATCGAGCATCGTCTAGGGCGATGTCATAAACTCCGTGCGAGTCCTGCACATCCGGATGAAAGGCGTTTTCGGAAAGCAAATAATCAAGAATGGCTCTAACCTGCGAAAAGGCTAGATCTTCTTCGAAAGTTACTACAAACGACTGATTTGCATGAAGAAACTCTATCGATTCCATGAAGGGAAGCCTCTTTTTTCGACTAACATAAGCAGTAAAGCTATCGCCGTCAACCCGAATTCCAATCTGGAATCTTTAAAGTGGCATTATAACTTGACAGAACTCCACGCGATATGTATAAGAACGCGGGACATGTTCTTTTATCGCTCTTTTGTTTTATGTGGTATTGGGGAAAGGAGGAATAGAAATGACGAAGGCCGATCTCGTCTCTCGCATTGCGGAACAGGCCGGTATATCTAAGAAGGCCGCTACGTCGGCGCTGGATTCAGTGATAGCAGCAATACACGAGGTCCTCAAAGAGGGTGACAAAATCCGACTGACGGATTTAGGAAGTTTCAGCGTTGTCGAACGTCAAGCTCGACAGGGCGTGAATCCTCGCACAGGCGACCCCATAAACATCCCGGCAACAAAAGCCCCGAAGTTTGCCGCGGCAAAAGCCTTACGGGATGCGGTGAAAAGCAAGTAACCGACCTAGGAGCTTTTGGCGTTTCAGCGGGTCAGGCGTAATAATCGTAAGTGCGGCGGATGAATACTCCGTAAATATTATTTGGTCGCTTTGACCTTAACGGGGGGTAACTATAGGTTTGTAAGCTTGCATAGTTCAACTCTGCTGGACAAAACTCAGCTTCAACCAAGTCGATAGGGGGGAACGCTCAAATGACGGTCCCCCCTTTCAAATGAGGGCCATGAAAACAGCTATCGTAGCGCTACTGCTTTGGTGCGCAGGTTTCTTACCGGGATGTTCCGCCGTCACAGACGGAAAGTTTGTTGCTCCCGAGGGCAAATCAAACTCGTTCCAACCTCAACGAAATTCCCCGCACGAACCTCCCCCTGACCCGACGTCTCCAATGAGAAACTGGAATTGACGGCAGCGCCTTCTACTGGCCCATTGTGACCAAGCGCGCCATGGTGTAAACACCGCGCGCCTTATGCGGACGGCGTCTATCGAGGGTCTGAGGAATCGCGTTTTAAGCCGTGGGGCATCTCGCCGGGCAAGGAGTGAAGAGCAAGAGGCCGTGGCGCCAATAGCCGAAATACGATGCCGTATTCAGGCGACCGCGTGCCGAGCCATGGAAAACGGGGATCTAAAAACCCATCGGCGCTAGCAGGACCGACTACCGAGGAATGAATATTAGAGTGGAGCTGTGTCTCCAGACACGCTAAGGCGGCTTGGCCCCTATCTTGGCCTACTCTACCGGGTAAGGATCACCAAATAGATCCGGTTTGCCGGCAGGAGGACGGTTTTTCCCCGGCGCTGGAGAACCTGCGGAGGGGTTGAGCGTCTGAGGATCAGGCTTGCCGGCGGGTCCGCTCTGCTGGCGAGTTAATTCCAGTATTTCATGGTGAAACTCTTTGAAGAACAACACCAGTTCGGCTCTCTGCCTCAAAGTTAGCACCTTTGAAACTTCTTCATACTGCTGGTCGCGCAAATCGGTCAGTTTCTTTCTGGTTTCTCTGACGTTTTTTAGAAGGACCCCAAGTTCCTTGTCATTGGGATCGGAAGACTCCTTCAGACGCAGTCGAATGGCTTTGAAGACTTCAGCTAGCTCCCTTTGGAGTTGCTTCCTCCTGTCCAAGAAATTGTGACGAATCTCGAATATTTTGTCGGCGGTGGGTTTATCGAGATTCAGGGCCTCCATCAGCTTCCACATGGTTATTATTTCAAGGCGCTCCTGCGGCTTTTCGTCATTGCCCCACGGCCTTTCGGCAAGGACATTTGAATTAACTAACAAGATCGCTGCTAGGCTCAAGAATAGCAATGACTTACGCATGTTTACACCCTCAGAAATAGATCAGCGTTAGTTTAGAGAAAATAATCCGAGTTCTCATCTTCCACCTCGAACCAGGTGGTCACCAGGTCGCCGTTTTTGACACTCACCTCTCCGTCGAGAGTGGTCCCGGGCGAAACCCTGGAAGTTTCGTCCTGACTCGGGCCGAATAAGGAATTCAGCTCGCTGATAACCATCGGAGAGATAGTTTGGCTCACCGGGTTACGCTTGTCAAAAAGTATCGACAATCCGCCGACGAGTAACGCAAGGCTAAGGGCGAAAGCTGCGACCGTATTCCATCCCCAGGTAATCCTCCACCGGCGAGTCTCCTGTTTCTCATAAAGTTTCCACTTGAGCGTTCTTTCGTAACGTTCCCAATACTCTGGGCCAGGGTCCGGAGGAACATCACGGGAAATATCGGCAAATAGGGATTTGTATTCCTGCCGCATTGCTCTGCATGAAGCGCAATGAGCTATGTGTTCCCCAAACAGCGCCCTTTTCTCGAAAGGAAGGCTCTGATCCAGATCTTCGATAATTAATCGTTCGATTTCTGAACAGTTGGTTTTCATATTAGCCACCCAGTCTTTCGCGCAAAGTCTTTGCCGCCTGAAAAAAGTTGACGCGTGCCGCCCCTTCCGATCCACCCATTACATTGGCTATTTCCCTGTAATCCATCTCCTCGTAAATCCTGAGTTGCAAAGTGAGGCGTTGCTTCTCGGGAAGCCCCTCTATTGCCTTTCTCAACTTGGCAAGTTTCATTTCTCTGTCCAGAAGGTCGGAGGGAGAGTCGCTCGGGTCCGCTATGAATTGTAATATACCTGAATCGACTATGTTCTTGCGTTTGCGGAAGCTGTCCCTTACTGCGTTTATTGCGATGCTGTAGAGCCAGGTTTTGAATGACGACGCCATGGCGAACTTGGGCAACCCCTCGTATGCCTTAAGAAATGCTTGCTGAGAAATATCCTTAGCCTCTTCCGGATCCTTTACCATCTTTAAAATCATCATAGTCAGAGACCTCGAATATTTCCGGACTAGTTCGGAAAAAGCTTCCGTATCGCCCTTCAAGAACTCTCTTACAAGAGTGGTATCGTCCATAAAGATTTTCCATCCTACATTTGTTGACGACGGAAACGACACTGCGTTAGATGATTTTTTGTACACGTTCGCCGGGAGGAAACTTTTTTGCGCGTAGGACTATAGCTTTTGTTCCGCATCCGAACAGGACGCTGGCCCTCATTCACAGGGTCAGCGCCATGCAAAAAAGTCCGTGGCGCAACTTTCGCCTGTATCCACTCTATCTCAGGGCCTTTTGAGCTGCAAACAAGGAGCGGCGGCACGCTGCGCACGTTCGCGAAGTGAACGTCTTAATCTATAGCGCTCCGCGTTGAAAATTGTGGGGTTTTTCGCGTGTGCGGAGCCAAAAAGTTGTCATTGCGAGCTCAGCGAAGCAGTCTCTGATCGCAAATAACCGGAATCGCCTTGTCCCTTTGCTCCGCGCAATGAAATCTTTAGGTTTCGTACTTTTGAAGCAATATAAGTTACCAGCGAAGCTCAAGCAAGACGACTACAGGTGTCTATAGTCTTCCTCTTTGATATCCGCGGGATATCTCAGAGTACTTTTGGATAACGCTCTCCCGCCAACAAGTCATTGCGAGGAGACAAGCGACGAAGCAATCTCAGGCCTGTCTGACCCGTGAGATTGCCACGGGCTGTCGCCCTCGCAATGACAGTCTTCGACGTTGTGCGGGTCGAAGTCCCCGCAATTTTCAACGCGGAAGACTATAGCGCTTTGCGATGACTTTCGAGAGCTTTCTTAAGTAATTATAACCGTGCCCGCAGCAGATCCTTCAGCGTTTCTGTCTGACGTAAGCTTCGTCGGCTAACCGGATAACGCGGTGATACGCTCTCTCATGTTGGCGTTAGAGTTTTTTGAAGGAGGGTCCGGGACATAGGCGCTAGCTTTTGAGCTTGTCGGACTTGATTTGAAATAGTTAACCCCGGCAGAATTGCGTCGCCCCCGCGCAAGCGGGGGTCCAGAAGGTATTGAAAACACCGGATTCCCGCTTGCGCGGGAACGACGGTCTAGGTCATAACGAATCCTTAAGTTAGCGCCTGTGAGGGTCCGGGAGGAAACTTACTTGTGCAAAAGGGTTTCCCCCCGGTGATAGCTTTCAGAAGATTAGTCTTGACTGTCAATGGGAGTCGCAAGCCTGCTCCATCCCCCACATATTCTCAGGCTGCCGCCAATTGCGACCGAATGTAATTCCCCTTTAGTTTTTCCAGGGCGGATCTTTCTATCTGCCGAGCGCGCTCCCGCGTGATTCCGAAATGTTTTCCTAATTCTTTCAGTGTCACCGGCTCTTCGGTCAGAATTCTTTTTTCCACTATATACTTCTCTCTGGGGTTCAAAGTCTCCAGAGCCCCTCGTGCCCAGGCTTTCAAATCCAGTTGTTCCTGCAACCCCGAGAGTATCTCTTCTTGATCGGGGGAGTCATCTTTCAAAGAATCAGCGAATGAGTCCCTGGATCTATCGCCTATTAAGTCATCCAAAGACAAATCATGGGCTTTGAGGCGCGCAGCCATATCTATCACTTCATCTTGCCTTACATGGATACGGTCCGCCAGCTTGGCTACGTCATCAGTGCGGCCGTCCACGTCTTGAGGCTCGGGCAGATCGGAAACCCTGTAAAATAGCTTTCTTTGAGCCTGCGTGGTGCCTATCTTAACCAAGGACCATGATCTTATTATGTAATTCTGGATGTAGGCTTTTATCCACCATATGGCGTACGATATAAGCCTATATCCCTTGTCGGGATCAAAACGCTGAACCGCTTTCATCAAACCAATGTTCCCCTCTTGGATAAGGTCCATTAATTTGACGCCATAATTCCTGTAACCCAGCGCAACCTTTATAACAAACCTCAGGTTTGAGGTAATGAGGATCTGTCCGGCTTCTTCATCTTTCTCTTCCTTGTACTTTAGGGCCAGCGTATTCTCCGCCTCCCTCGAGAGTACAGGGTAATGTTCTATCTGAGAAAGATATATTCTTAAACCGTCCGTTTCGATGGGGTAGCTCATACTTTTACCTCCGGACATTTTACCGAGAATGCGTCAATTGGTACGATGCTTTTGGGGAAAAAAGGTTTCACCCGGCTATGGCAAAAAATAAATAAATTGTTATATATTTATACTGCAATTTTTACAGATGCTCGCGGCAGGGGGCAAAAAAGTGTTTCTCCAAAAACTCTTACTGAGGATAAAAGGTGAGATTCTTTCGATGAAAGAAAGTTCCTCGCCGGAGCGTTTGATTCGTAAGGCCCAATCATTTCTGGATAAATTGGAAGCGCAAGTAAGGGCTGAAGAAACAGACCTCATCGCATGGGCAGGAAGCGCGCGGCGCGCAGGACCGAAATTTGGACCATAATGAAATTGAAAAGAAGTGGAAAGCAATCTTGGACGGGCGCGATGGAACCGCGCCCAAGAGCGTGGAACCTGAGGGCCCTAATCCAAGGAAGCTGGGTTAGGACGCCTGCAAGCCTTCGCAGTCTTCAAAAGACCATTACGCCGTGTGCGAGGCTCGCCGTCACCCAAGCAATTCACGGCGCCGGTAGAGTCAAAAGGCCGGTCACTCCCTGGAGTTCCCGGCCTCAATCCGACGGCTCTAATGTGGTCCGCTAGGAGATTAAGCGGCGGACAACAGGCCTTTGATCTTCGTCTCCCTGTGACTCCTGCGCGGTTTCCCCGTGTTCTTTATCTTCTTCTTCTTCCTCTTCGCCGTGGGACTCGTATTCCTTGATCCCTTCGGAAAGCTCTTCGAGCTTCTCATCCACCAAAAAGTTTATTGTGCCCTCCGGGTAGACTCCTTCTTCATTCTTTTCACCAGCGGGTATTCCTGTGAGCAGCTCTATTCCTTGATCAATGTAGTTAACCGCCCAAATATTGAACTTGCCCTCTGTTATCGCGTCCACAACTGTGGGGTCCAGGACCAGATCGCCGATATTGCGGCCGGGAATCATCACCCCTTGTCTTCCGGTCAGTCCCTTGGCTTTACACACCTTAAAGAAGCCTTCGATTTTTTGATTAACCCCACCAATGGGCTGGACCTCTCCGTTCTGATTGACGCTGCCTGTGACGGCTATTCCCTGATCAATGGGTTTTGCGGAAAGCGCGCTCAGCAGAGCGTATAGTTCTGTCGAGGAAGCGGAATCACCGTCTATGCCGGAGTAAGATTGCTCGAAGCTGATGCTTGCCGTCAGGTTCAAAGGTTTGTCCTGCGCGAACCTGTCCCGGAGGAAGCCCACCAGAATCAGCACACCTTTATTGTAAGTGTGGCCGGAAAGTTCCGCTTCCCTTTCTATGCTCACTATTCCGCCCTTGCCCATGCTTATCTTAGCGGTAATCCTGGATGGTCGTCCAAAGGAAAACTCGGGCAATGAGTAAACGCTCAGGCCGTTGATCTGGCCGACGCGCTCACCGTCGGTGTCGATCATGATAATGTCGTCTTCCATGTATTCCTGGATGCGCTCTTCGAGAAGATTCACTCTTTCTTTTCGATCCGTGTTTGCTGCGTACACATGGAGACTCGAAATAACGCTCGAGTCATCTTCTCGGGCCCTAATGTCCGCCTCGCGCAGAAGGTCTGCCAAGCGTTCGAACTGCGCGGTGATCTTTTTCTTCCTACCCGCCCATCGGACGCCGAGACGGGCTATAGACTCGAAACCGGATTCATCGCAGGGCAACAGGCTCTCTTCGGAAGAAATTCGGGATATGAAGCCGGCCAGCTTAACAACGTTTTCGTCCGTGTTGGGCATACTGGTCTCGAAGTCGGCCTTGATCTTGAAGATGTTACGGAAATCCTCGTCATACCAGTGCAGTAGATCGTAAATCTCCGGGTCCCCGATCATGATGACCTTGACCTTTACGGGGATTTTTTCCGGTTTGAGCGCTGATGTGAACAGAAAACTAAAGGGATCGGTTTGAATTTCCAGCGAGTTGTATCGCAGGCATCTCTTGAACGTGGGCCAAACCCCCACTTCCGTGAGCACGTCACGCGCATAAACGACAAGATACCCGCCATTGGCCTTCAAAAAGCTCCCCGCTTTAATCTGAAGGAAATCGGAAATCCACATGCCACGCTGGTCCATAGAGCGTTCCACGGTTCCGAATAAGTTTCTGAAAATTGGTGTAGTCTCTATGATAACAGGCGGCTTAGTGGTCTCTGAATTATCGACCAAGAGATTCACTTCATAATCCCTGAGCAGCGAAGGATCCGGTGGAACCAGCATGGGAGCGGCGCCTTCGACACCGGGAGGAGGAGACATAAGCCGGGGCCTGAAACGATCCAGGTGGGTCATGATGTCGTTTTCGATTTCATCGAGGTAGGTCTTCACGGCTTCCAGGTCTTTATGTTCCTCCAGAAGAGGATTCAGCAGGTCTTTGAGCATCGGTTCGATCCAGTCCTTGGCCAGTTTCTCAAGGTCCTCCTGGATGGTTTTCTCTATGTCCCTGGCGGCCTTGAAGATCTTCTCCATCTCCTGAGACAATTCTTTGTATTTGGCTTTGATCTTGGCCAGCTCTTCCGCGGAGAACTTTCCTTCTTCTACCAGAGACTCCAGCTGTTCAATTTTCATCGGATTGCCGATGACGACAGGGGCTAGATCCGGTCTGGTAAAGGGCCCGACTTGCACCTGAACCATCATGAAGCTCTCAGCGGTGACCTTGGTTTCAAAATTCTTGAATAAGGCCTTTTGCGCCCCCATGTGGCGATTTACGATCTCATTGCGAGCAGTCTGAAATTCTTCACTCTCAAAAATTGCCGGGATTTTCTTCTTTAGAGAACTCACCAAGTCCGTCATCTGACGCCTGAAGACAACCCCTTGGCCCGCTTTCAATACCAACAGTCTGGGCTGATCAGGATACTTGAAGTTGTTCACATAGCACAAATCATCCGGAATTTGCTCGCTTATATTAAATTCATCCAGCAACTTCTCAACTGTGGCGGTGCGGCCCGTGCCGTTGATTCCGGCCACGAAAATGTTGTAGCCGTTGCTCTTCATGGAAAGACCGCGTCGAATAGCTTTTACCGCTCTATCCTGACCTATAATTGTTTGCTGCGGTTCTATATCGGCAGTGGTTTGAGGGATCAATCCCTTGGAGGTAATGCTCCAGGTCAGTTGCTCTACAGGCAATCGAAGCTTTTCTCTCAAATCCGTCATAATTAACATCCTATTCTGGGATTGTTCAGGGAAACCCTCCCTGTGCGACATTACCCAATTGGGCCGCAAGCCGATTTCCAATTATGGTCCGTTGGAACCGGCATTTTGACACGATTCTGCTTGCGTGACCAAACGGTCTTTCCAAGCGGGCCCGAATCAATGCTGTTCATTACAGTTTCAAAAGCTCCTTGATTTCCTCCCTGGTCCAAGGAAACATGGGCTCTTTCACATCCCACAAAAGATCCAGGATTTCCTGTTCGTTCAAAACACCTTTATTCTTTAGCATCTTAAGCATGCCTATGAGGAGCGGACCCATCTTGAACCCATAGTAAGTTTCTTCCATGACCCTAAGTCCTGAGAGCGCGGTTCTGCTGCAAAAAGTCCCGCAGCATTGCGAGCGCGTCGGCTTGGACGTCAATGAACGACACCCCGATTACAAAAGTGTAACCCACGGGCGTAGGCCTTCTCTCGTACCAGTCCACCTGTCCTATGAGTTCCACATTCCCGAATCTCTTACCCAGATCCATTTTAATATCCAAGGAATTGCGGCCGTACGTCGACTCGGTGAACGACAGATGATAGGCGTCGATTTCCATTTTGGTGGTCTCAAAAACCATTCCCGTAAGGTTTATGGACTTTGTGAGGGCTTTCTGCTGAGATGATTTTTTTGTCGGATCAGCCCCGTGAATCACTGAAAATCTAAACGGGACTTGAATGTCCGCGGTAAATGATGATGGCCGATGGCTCTGTCTATCGCTCATAATTGTCCAACTTTAGGGTTATCGGCAGGCGCTACGCCCACGAGTGATTTTGGGCCGCAAGAAATCTCAGAAGCCCTGATCTTTCATATCGCCAAAGAGTGTTCTCTCAATTACCTCGGCCAGGGTATGCCCGACAAGAATGTGCACTTCCTGAATCCTCGGCGTGGCCCCTGTGACAGGCAGATAATATCGGCAAATTTCCCCCATGACGCTGGTCGGAGCCCCTCCCAAGCCGATTGTTATTAGCCCCTTCTCGTTTGCCGCCTTCAATCCGGCGATCACATTTTCCGAATTCCCGGATGTGCTGATGCCAATGGCTGCATCGCCGGGAGACCCTAGCGCCTTTATTTGTTTTGAGAACACCTCTCGATAGCTGAAATCATTGGCTATTGAAGTTAATACCGACGAATCCGTAGTCAACGCCAGGGCGGGCAGGGGCGCTCTATCCATCAGGAAACGGTTCACAAATTCAGCGGCAATATGCTGAGCGTCCGCGGCCGATCCGCCGTTGCCGAAAAGCAGTATTTTGTTGCCGTTTGCCATAATTCGGGAAACGCAAAGGATGACCTCTCGCAAGAGTGACAGGTTTCGGCTGATAAACTCCCGCTTGGTTCTGATACTCTCATCGAAAATATTTAAAATGATGTCTTGCAACCCAAATGCGCCCTTCCGGTGTTTTCAAACCGAGTCAACTTTGTTTATCATATATTCCGGCGGTGATGAATGGCAACGACAAACCTTCGATGACGGGAAAAAATACGAAAAGATGAGTGTGCAAACATACCAGATTTTTGTATTATCCACGAATGGACCCACTGCGCTTTATCTGCAGCTGGAAAACCGGTAACATAGTTTCTATGCGAATTGTCGCGTTGGCCTAATTGAGATCATTTATGGAAAGCGTCGTCTAACTGCAAACGGACATGGCTTTCCTTCTTGAATCCATTCGACCAATTGCATCTGTATCTAGTCAATTAGATACGGCAACTGATGAATGAGGCTTTTCACATTGTCCACAATTTTTCGAAAGCACGACATAGTTGATTATTATGACAGCCGAAGGATTTCATGCGGGCTCGTTTTGGAAGTCGAGGAACGAAAACTCAGAATACTGAATGACCTTGGCAAGGAGACCAGAATTTCATCGAATCGCGCCTTGGCCGCGTCCCAAGATCCGGATTTTCCTCTTAATGGCAGCAAAGATGCTCAAGTGAGTCGGCTTAAAGCCATTTCCAATGAGCGTGACACCATAAAGAGCCGAATAGACCTCAGAGAATTGTGGGAAATAGTGGGAGTTGAGACCGAGGAAATATCCTTAAAGGATTTGAGCGACCTGTTGTTCGGCAATCAAAACGACGCTGATTCGTCTGCGTCGCTTCTTCGGGCAATTTTTGAAGACAAACTATATTTCAGGGTTCGTCCGGACAAAATTGAGGTCCCTCCTCCGGATCGCGTTCAGCAAGCCTTGATTCAGCGAGAAAAAGAGAATGAGCGCGCCCAGTTTTGCGCACGCGCAGCCGAATTCTTGTCCCATCTGAAAAACTCCCACCAAATCAACATGGAAGAAGCCCCGGAAAGCTTGGTCCCGTTGTTGGAGCAAGCCGCTTTGACAGGGGCCGAGTGGATCAGCATCAAGCAGGCCAAAGACATTTTCTCCCAGGCGGGAATTATCCCGGGATGGGATCCGTTCAAGGTCCTGGTCAAGCTCGGTGTCTGGTCCGAAGATGAGAACATCACTCTACGGGCCGAGAATATTCCGGTGGACTTTTCGTCCCAAACTGAAACGCTCGCTGCTCAGGCCGCGCTAAAACCCTTACCCGAGAGTGTCGAGGACCACACGTCGGATCACCTAATTACCATTGACTCAGTGTTTACCAGAGACGTTGACGACGCTTTGTCGATCGCCAAGAACGGAGACGAGGTCACAATCGGCATTCATATTACGGACGTGGCGCATCTGGTGGAGCACAACTCCGAGCTGGACGGAGAAATTAGACATCGCGCTACCTCGATATATTTGCCTGAGATGACCATTCCGATGATTCCACGCGTCCTGTCCGAACAGGCGGCCAGCCTTAAAGTCGCCGAAGTTCGCCCTGCGATCAGCGCTTTTGTATCTTTCGGACAGGACCTGAGCCTGAAGAGCTTCAGAATTGTGGAATCTATAGTGAAAGTCTCTGAAAGGCTTTCCTACGAAGACGCGGATGAAAGGATAGCCAAGCCCGACACAAGGGAGGCCTTGATGTACGCGGTAGCTTCCGCTGTCCGAAAAGCGCGTGTTAAGGCCGGCGCAATAATCTTCCGGGACCCGGAACTCTTCGTGCACGTGGGAGAGGACGGAACCATAGAGGTGAACACCAGGGATAGAGAGACCCCTTCTCAGGTGCTGGTATCTGAAATGATGATTCTCGGAAACACTTTGTTCGCCCGCTTCTTGAAGGAGAGAGAGATCCCGGCGATATTCAGGAGCCAACCTCCTCCTCTGGAAAAGATAGAATTGGGCGATGAATACGATCCTGTCGTCTCCTACAGGAGCAAGAAAGCTCTGTCGCGAGGAGACCTGAGCACTCAGCCGGCGTCCCATTCAACCCTGGGCCTGGAAGTCTACACCACAGGCACGTCCCCACTGCGAAGGTACACCGATTTACTCATTCAACGGCAGCTCAAAGCGGCATTGTCCCAGCGAGCTCCTCTGGACATCACTGAAATCGAAAAGAATCTGATGGAGATATCGTCCAGACTTGAGCGCGCATCCTTGCTGGAAAGGGAACGCCAGAGGTATTTCCTCCTCAGATATCTAGAGGGTAAAAGAGACCAGGAGTTCGAGTGCGTAGTCCTGCAGCGTTTCCCCAAGTTTTATCTTGTCCAAATTACCGCCCTGGGATTCAACGCCGCTCTTCATGTGCCGCCCTCATTTTCTATGGCCCCCCACGACAGGTGTTTGGCCAGGATAGAAAAAATAAATCCCCGAGCTGAAAAACTATCACTCTCACTTGTGAAACTATTGGAGACATGAGCGCGGAAAAGTTAGCAATCAAGATAGTCCCTACGCCTGCCACTCAGGACATTTCCGATCACGATCTGGAGAAACTTGCCAGGATTACGAAGCTTTCCTCTGACCGCATAAGAGAACGAATATCCAGGGGAAAAGGCCTAGTAATTATAACTCCGGAACACCCGCGCGTAGCCGAATTGACTGAACTGATCAAATCATTTGGTTTTGCGGTAACCGTGAGCTCCGCCAATGCCGTCACGCCATCGCCGCGTCCTTCCCGCACCGTGTCACACAGCTCGAAATTAGAGGAGATGGAATGGAACGTAGGCGACGTAATCGAGAATTTGTATGAAGTGTTGGATATAAAGCAGGGTGGGATGGGAGCGGTTTATCTGGTGCGTCACAAACGCTGGAACAACATGATCGCCGTCAAATCCCTCCTACATAAACTCAGGGATAATGAGGAAGACAAAGCGCTATTCGTGAAGGAAGCCGAAACCTGGATTGACATAGGGTTTCACCCGAATATCGCCGCCTGCTATTATGTCCGCAATATTATGGGAAGCCCTCGAATCTTCATTGAATATGTTGACGGAGGCGGCCTTAACGAATGGCTTATTAGGCGACGACCGGTCGGCTGGGACACCCTTTTGGATTTAATGGTTCAAGTGAGCGATGGACTCCATCACGCCCATACGAAGGGCTTAGTCCACAGAGACGTCAAACCCGCCAACTGCATGATGACAAAACCGGGGATTCTCAAAGTCACGGACTTCGGGCTCACCAAAAGACGCAACGTTGATACGACAGTAAGTCTTAAGAGCGATTCCTCGGAAAGCATCACTATAAAACGTGAATCCGTTACCGCCGCGGGCATGGGCACGCCCGGTTATATGGCGCCTGAAATGTGGATACCATATGCGGAAGTGGGACCACCTGCCGATATTTACGCTTTCGGCGTAATGTTTTTCGAGATCTGCTGCGGCAGGAAACCCTTCGTCATCAAGCCGGGGGAAAAACGGGACAGGCTTGCCTTGGCCCATGTTAAACAGCCTCCGCCAAAACCTACCTCTCTCCGCAAGGATCTTCCTCCGCCAATTGAGAATTTGATCCTCAAATGCCTTAACAAAGATCCCGAGCAGCGCTATGAGTCGTTTAGGGTCATCCGGCAGGAATTGGCCGCGATTTATGAGGACGTCTGCAACAAAAAGTATACCAGGGAACCGCCTGACGAATTGAAGTTGCTCGCTGACGCTCTCAATAACCGGGCCGTATCCCTTATGGACTTGAACCACGAAGCGGAAGCCGACTTCGCTTTGAAGAACGCTCTCAACTCCGATCCACACCATCCCGAGGCTGTATACAACGCGGGAATTATACACTGGATCAGGTCAGGGATTCCGGAGCCCGAGCTGGCGGCCAAGCTCGAAGAGGTTACTAAGACTCCGGAGTACAGTCGGTAGAGGCTCGAACCTTTTGGGCAGGTATCTCCTTGGACTCGGAGAATCTGAAAAAGCCGTAAAAGCGTGCGAACTCGCCATTTCGGCCGAAGACAGCGACGGGTCCCGACTTAAGCCGTATGGAATAGCTCTAATCGGCGCTGGAAAGGACCTAGAGGGAATTTCCCAACTTGTATCCTACCTTTCGGAATTCGGTAATGATGAAGAGGCCGCCGGATGGCTTATAGCAGCCCTTCTTCGGACTAGTAGGACCGAGGAAGCGACAGCGGCGCTTAACTCATTGCCTGCGGGTTCCGAACTGAAAGCCCTGAGCGCGGCCGAAATCGAGCAGAATTTTGTATTCTCGAGGCTTCGGGAAATTATGGTTCTGACCGGTCATAGTGGCTGGATAACCTGCGTGGCGCATTCTCCCGGATCCCAGATCATTGTGTCAGGAGCTCGGGACCGAAATATCAAGATATGGAACTCGCTTACCGGGGAAGAGATCAAAAGCTTCAACGTGATAGGAGAACCCCCCACGTCATTGTGGATTTCACCGGACGAGAAAATAGCGGCAATAGCTTCCGCGCAAGCGGGAAGTCCCATAAAGATCCTTAATCTCGAAACCGGAAAGTTTGCGGGAAATTTGAATGTTCCCGAAGGCACGGTTACATCGCTGGCTTTTTCCAATGACGGCAGGCGGATATTTACCGTTGAACAGAACGGCAACGCCAGATTCTGGGACATATCCGACACCAAGGCTGCTCAACCTTACAAAATTCCCGCTCATTCGGTATCGGCCGCGTTCTTCGACGCGCAGGGCTCCGCCGGGCTCTATTTGGCGGGGATGGATCGGATTTTGAAGAGGTTGCAACCTATTGACGCGCCTCTCGTAAATTTTGAGAAAATCCACAAAGAAGCCGTCACCGCAATCCGCTCTACGCCCGATGGCTCCAAAGTCATTACCGTAGGTAGGGACAGAGTGGTTGTCGTCTGGAACATCGAGACAGGAAAGCCCGGCGTCCAGTTCCACGGGCACCAGGACTTAGTCACAGCCTTGGACGTCAACCCCAAACGAGATCTTGCCGCCACATATGACCCCAAAGGCGGCCTCAAGCTTTGGGACACAAATTCCGGCATGGTTTTGCGAAGTTACACCGTGGCTGAAGGGGAAATCAATTGTGTGGCCTTTACGGTTGAAGGCGACAGGCTTATAGCTGCCGGAAAAGACATGATGGTCAGAGTTTGGGACGTTCGCGGGAGGCCGATAATCCCACCCCTGTCGTTGGCACGGGTTCTTCCCGTAACCAAACAGATGCAATCGGACCGCAAATTCAAAGCAGTTGTGGAAGCCGCAAAAAAAGCCATGAAACACGGAAGAATGGCCATGGCCTACGATTTCTTGCGTGATACCCAGAAATTGGCCGGCTATGAGAGATCCGATATAGCCTTGGATTTACTCGCAAGGTTGAAGGACTTTGGCAAGCGAACCGGACTGCACGGCGGATGGAAGAGGAAAGACGTAGAGGTCGGCTCCGGGGTAATGTCGGTGGCGTTCTCGTCATCCGGCATAAACTTTGCCACCGGTCAGGCCGATCACAACATAAGAATGTGGAGCGCCAAGACTGGGGAATGCATGAAGGTTCTTAAAGGGCATACCAATCTGGTCACCACGGTTAGCTTTTCGCCGAACGGCAGGGATATAGTCTCCGGAAGCGACGACCGGACACTGCGAATCTGGGACGCGCACTCCGGCAGGAACACTCAAACCCTAAAGGGACATCTCGAAAGCGTTAGTTCGGCCAAGTATTCCCCGGACGGAAATATGCTGGTCTCAGGGTCGTGGGACAATACCGTCAGAATTTGGAGGTTGCCGGACGGCGCCTTGGTTCGGACGCTCAAAGGACACGAGGACAGGGTCCTCTCAGTGAATTTCATAAATGCCGGTCAACATATTGTTTCTGCGGGCGTCGAAGGAATAATCAAAATGTGGGACACGGCAACCGGCAGGTTGATGCGGGACCTGAAGGGCCACAAGGACAAAATCTTCGCTTTGGACGTCTCACGGGACGGCGATTACCTACTTAGCGGATCAACCGATGACACGGCTCGGATTTGGGATATCAAAACCGGCGGCTCTATCGCTGCGCTTCATGCGCCAAACTCCGGAGTCAGAGCAGCCGTATTCTCACCGGATCGCAAGTTTTTCGCCGCCGGCGGGGCCGACGGCATTCTCAGAATTTGGAATACGGAGAGTGGTTCTTGCGAGAGAGAGTTTCTGGGACACTCCAGGGAGATAACATCCGTGGACTTTGCCTCCAATGGTAGATTCATTATAAGCGCGTCCGCGGATGGGCATGTGATGATCTGGGAACTAGACTGGGAGTTGGCCGTTCCAAAGAAGCTAAAGAGCTGATGAGGATGCAAATTATTGTTATGATGGCCCGCTTTCGAATCAAACATGAAAGAGCTGGAAATGGACATTGATAGAATAACGCCCCCAATCGAGTTCAAGCCGTGCTTCGGGGACGAAATCGCAGAGATACTGGGCAGCAGAGTCAAACAGACTCTGCCCGTCGACGGCATGGTGACTGCCGCCGTATTGGTTCCACTGTTCGCTCACGACGGACGGTGCTATGTGCTTCTGACAAAGCGCTCCCAGCAGGTGGAACATCATAAGGGAGAAATATCATTTCCCGGCGGAAAATTCGATGAATCAGACAAGGATTATCTTAGCTGCGCGTTGCGGGAAACATGCGAGGAGGTTGGAATTAAGCCATCCCATGTGAAGCTCCTGGGCGAGCTCGACGACTTTTATACGGTCGCCACCGGATACTTGGTCGTTCCTTTCGTCGGCATAATACCGTATCCGTACGACTTCCGACCGAGTAAGAGAGAAATAGCCGATTTGCTCGAAGTGCCGCTGGAGGTTTTCTTCGATTCGTCGAACCGCGCTGAATACACCTTGAATTACGAAGGGAAAGAGATCGATGTGGTTTCTTACACGTGGGAAGGTCATAACATTTGGGGAGCGACGGCCAGGATTTTGAAGCATTTCGCCGAGGTGATCGATACCGCCCCCACTACAAGCCCTTTTGGTCGATGCAATCCAGAGAGGATGAATCACGATGCGATTTGACAAATACATGGAGCAATTCCCGGAAGACTTTCGAAAGTGCGCTGAGTTCCATGGTCACATATGCCCTGGCCTTGCGATAGGGTACGCCGCGTCCAAAATAGCTCAGCAAGCGCTTAACCTTGGATCGGCGGAGGACGAAGAGATTGTGGCCTTTGTGGAGAACGATTCCTGCGCTGTGGACGCTGTTCAGGTTCTTATGGGTTGCACTTTCGGCAAAGGCAACTTTATTTTTCGGGATTGGGGTAAACAGGTCTTCACATTCTTCGCCAGAAATTCCGGTAGAGCGGTCAGGATATCTTTCCGGGGACCTATGCCCCACGCGCAGGAGCGTCACGCTTTAAGGCAATTGATAGCGGCTGGAGAGGCGTCGGAAGAGGACCGCAACAAGTTCGAAAAGCTTGCAATGGACGCCGTGCAACAAATTACTTCAGGAGCGCCGGGGAATCAGTTCGATGTTAGGGAAATCCTGATGGAGCCGCCGCCTAAGGCTTCAATCGTTGCCACTGAACCTTGCGCCTTGTGCGGAGAGCCCACCATGAATTCCCGTATGCTGGAGCGAGACGGCAAACTCATCTGTCGAGGTTGCGCCATTTCTCCCGCGCTCCAATAGAAAGAAAAGCCTATGAGAATCGCAGATAACTTTTATGTTTATTTGTGGAATGATCCTCAGGAGAATAACTGCAATTCTATCTTTATCAACGGAAAAGTCCCGCTGCTAATCGACCCCGGTCACGTCAAGCAGATTGATGATCTTTTCGCGCGTATGATAGAGGACAGGCTGGATCCCCTTCAGATAAAGCTCGTAATCTGCACGCACGCTCATCCCGATCATATAAGCGGCATTATGCGTCTCAAGGAGTTGGCGAAAATAGCGGTTTCCCAACAAGAAGAAAGCTTCATCGAGCATACCGGGCGGCCCATGTATGAGAAAAGAAACCTGCAAATGCCGGATTACAAAATCAGCTTTTATCTAAAAGAGGGCGAGCTGACCGTAGGCAAGCATGAATTTCAGGTGCTGTTTACTCCCGGCCATACCCCTGGAGGAATATCCATATATTGGCCGAGATACAAGGCTCTATTTCCGGGGGATGTAATCTTTGATCAGGCGGTCGGGCGCGTAGACCTCCCCGGAGGCAATGCTCAGGACTTGACAAATAGCCTCAAGAAGCTTTCCGAACTGCCGATTGAGATTGTTGTGCCAGGTCATGGAGCAGCGATTCAAGGAGCAGCGAGAGTCCGTTCTAATTTTGACTTGGCGAAAAGAATGGTAGGTTGAATATCAAGAATGGATGTTCAAAAATTAGGCGCGGGCGCCTAATTTTTGAACATCGTAAAGTCCAACAATTTCAATTGACCAGCGATATTCTGGGAAACGTTCAAAAAACTGGACGTCAAAAATCGGTGGATCGCCCCAGCGCCGTCGGGCAGATTCGGGCTCATTGAAGCTAAGGCGCTGACAATAGTAACGAAACACAATTGATCACACTTCTATTCCAGTTGGCACAGGAATTGCTCTTAGTAAGGGCAGATAAAAAAGAATCTATTCCTCCTACGCCAACTGCAAAGACAGTTGGTTTTTTTTTTGATACAACAGTCTCGTGGATACCGGTTTATGATTTTGGGCCTTATGAGCCATTTTATCAATCATCGAACCCTTTTTGCGGTGGCGTTCTCACTGGCCATGGTCCATTTCAGCGTGTCTTATGCCGGAGCGGCTAAGGTCGTCGTATTACCCTTTCAGTTCCCACCCGGCAACGAAGAACTCCAGAAATTCAGCGATCACATCAACAAAACGCTCACTGCCTCGATTTCGGCCATGAGCGATAAATATCAACTTGAATCCGACGGCAAGGTCCCGCCAACATACAACAATTCCGCTCAGGCCGTTCCGGACCCCCAAATATTGAAGATCGGGGCGGACTTTAAGGCGGATCTGATTGTCTTTGGATTTCTCTCCGCCGACGAGTCGCGCTATTACATGAAGGCCGTATTGTGGGACCTCAAAGCAGCCAGAGTGTTGGTTTCAACCGAGCACAAGGTCTCGAATATTCACGAACTTCCGGGCGTGCTTGAACTGTTCCTCGGAGCTGTAAATAGACGTCTCCAGGGATCTCCACTTCTGCCGTTCTACCGCAGCGAACCTGCCAATGATCCGGCTCCTCCGGGACGTCCGCCGCGCCCTCCGGACACCGGCAAGAATAGTGGCCCGTGGCGCAGTCCTGACATTGCCGCGGCCATATCAGGTGTCGACATCGGGGATCTGATCGGCGATAAGAAAAACGAGACTGTCTTTCTCGACAACAGTGGAATTTCCATCAGTCGTTTTGAAAAGGGCGGCCTGAAGCAGTTAACTCAGTTCTCCCAGTTTAACGCCATGCACCTTGCCGTTGAGGTCGAAGATGTGGATCACGATGGAGTGGCGGAACTTATCCTGTGTTATCAGACCCAAAACGGTATCGAGTCATGCATAATCAAATACACCAATCAGAACTTGCGCGTGGTGGGCCGTATTCCGAATGTGATCCTTAGGACCATAATGAATCCGAATAATGAATCCGAAAGGATTTTGGTGGGACAGAGGACCGACGCGGATGATATGTCGACCGGCGAGATGGTTCAGTATCGACTCAACGGCGCGCAACTTGATGAGATTGGGAAAGTCATGCTGCCGCCGGGGACCCTACTGCTGAGTTATGACTCTGGTCGCCTGGGAAAGTCGAACCAATTCGTGAGGGCCGTATTAAATCAGGAACAACACCTGATGATTTACGACAAGGAGAACCGGCTGCTGGGCGAGATACCCGGTCGTCTTTACGGCTCGGATCGAAAAATTCGTATACCCTGGAAGCAGGGCACGCGTGAAATCGCCTTGCCCGGTAGAATCCTCATCGGAGACATCAAGGGCGAAGGCGAAAACGAATTGCTGGTGATGAGATCCACGGATGGAGGTAGCATTATAGAAGCCCTCACCTGGGATGGCGCGGCGCTCACGGAAAAGTGGAAGACGATCAGAAGCCCTGGAGTGATCACCGATTTTCGGATCGGTGATTTCAAGAATGAAGGCGTGCGTTCCCTTGTGCTGATTTTGGTGAAACCCAATTTCTTCATGTTCATGGCCCCTCAAAGCGTCATTTTTGCTTATGATTTCATTCCGTAGAAGGGCCGCGTCGCAAAATGAAGACTAGACAAAAACAATCCAACCCTGCTCCGGGTTGCGCCCCGTCGAAGCACCTAGCTTCCTCCGACTTGCCGGACAATGGGCAGACTGTCGGCGAAGAGGCGCTGACGGAATTCGCCCGTTTCCCGGTCCCGGGATCCAAAGAGATAGTCCTTTATCACGGGGACTGCCTTACCGGCATGGACACAATCTTGGAAAAAGGGAGTGTGGATGTGCTTGTTACATCTCCTCCATACAATATTGGCGTCCGATACGGCGCCTACGATGATGGAATTCCGCGTCCTTCCTACTTGAACTGGATTGCGGACTGGGCGTTGCGCGTGAAAAGGGTGCTGAGCCCGAAGGGGTCAATATTTCTGAACATAGGCTCTAAGCCTTCCGATCCGTGGATACCTTTTGATGTGGCCGGCCGTTTGAGGGATATTTTTGTCCTTCAGAATGTGTTTCATTGGGTCAAATCCATTTACGTGGAAAATACGAGCTACAATCGAGCGCGCAGCCTTATCTGTCGGGCATTTCAAGCCCATCAACAGCAAACGATTTGTAAATGACGCGCATGGTATCGTCTTCCATTTCACCCATGGCGGGGATGTGGAATTGGATAGACTTGCCGTCGGGGTCCCCTACAAAGACGCTTCCAATATTACACGCTGGCGATCGGCCGGTGGTGGTGTGCGGTGCAGAGGTAACAACTGGTATGTGCCGTACAAGACGATAAACGAACGCGCCAAGGATCGCCCCCACCCTGCTACCTTCCCCCCGGAACTAGTTGAGATGTGCGTCAAGCTCCATGGGGTGGAGCGCGCTGGTTTGGTATTGGACCCCTTCTTGGGTATCGGGAGCGCCGCTGTTGCGGGAGCCAGATTGCGACTGAACATGGTGGGCTTCGAGGTCGACGCCGATTACCTTCAAGTGGCAGCGTCGCTTATAACCGAGGCGCTTGACCAAGAATCTTCCTAATGGACGATGCCTCTTGCTCCGCTGGAACCCGATGAAGATTCTCGATCGGTCCTCGCAGTCACCTGGAAAAGTCTGAAGTCCTTGTTGTCAACTCATGCGTCCTGGGGACGGGGCCGTGAACAAAGCGCCCTCCGTCGAGCCTCAGCGGAACTAAGGCGGCCGATCGGTTGCGCAAAAAAGTTCTCTTCCGATGAGCGTTTACGGCTCATATCAAAATCTTTGGGGACCGACAATAAAAAAGCCCCGCTAAAGGCGGGGCAACCAAAATCCTCATTCGACAATCGTCGAACTAGGAAATTTGTCTAATAAAATTAAACGATAAACGGAACCACAAGCAAGGCCACCATGTTCACGACCTTGATAACAGGGTTCAAGGCGGGGCCTGCGGTATCTTTGTACGGATCGCCTACGGTATCACCGGTAACGGCCGCTTTGTGAGCTTCGCTACCTTTTCCACCGAGGTTGCCTTCTTCGATGTACTTCTTCGCATTGTCCCAGGTGGCGCCGCCGGTGGTCATCGCTATGGCCAGGAACAAGCCTACAACGATACTACCGATGAGCAATCCGCCCAGGGCTTCCTTGCCCAAACCGGGGCAGAAAGCAACTACCAGAGGAATGGCGACAGGCAGCAACGAAGGAATAATCATTTCCCTCTGAGCAGCGGCTGTCACGAGGTCAACGCACTTGCCATGCTCGGCTTTCACGCCGGGCAGACCTTCCCTCAGGCCCGGGATTTCACGGAACTGACGGCGAACTTCGTCAACGATCGAGCCAGCTGCTTTTCCCACGGCCAACATACAAAGAGCGGCAAAGAAGTAAGGAATGATGCCGCCCAACAGCAAGCCGATCAGCGTCGTCGGGGAAGACAGATCAAATGTGATCGGGGAGCCTGAGACGTGCTCAACTGCGCGGGTATACTCGGCAAAAAGGACCAGAGCAGCGAGGGCTGCGGAACCGATCGCGTAACCTTTGGTAACCGCCTTGGTGGTGTTACCAACCGCATCCAAGGGGTCGGTTCTGTTGCGGACCTCTTCCGGAAGTTCAGCCATTTCGGCGATACCACCGGCGTTGTCAGTGATCGGGCCGTAAGAGTCGATGGCGACCACTATACCGGTCATAGAGAGCATCGATACGACTGTAACAGCGACACCGTAGAGACCGGTGCCCGGGTTTTCCGCTCCGCCACCAAGTTTGAAGGCGGCCATGATTGCTCCGGCCAACACCAAAACAGGAAGGACTGTGGAAATCATGCTGATGGCCAAACCGGCGATGATGTTTGTTCCATGACCGGTGGTCCTGGCCTGGGCGACATACTTAACCGGACCGTACATACCGGTAAAGTATTCGGTGATGACGACGATTAAGCCCGTAAGGGCCAAACCAAGGGCGGCCATCCAGAAAATGTTAACAACCGGAATCACATGCTGTGCCCCGGTCAACGGAGCGCCAAGGGGAAGTTTCTGGGCGACGAAATAGAAGGCTACCGCGGCGAGGAGACCGGCTGCGGCCATACCTTTGTACAACGCTCCCATGATATAAATATCTTTTTCATTAGCGGTCTTGCTGAGCTTGACGAAAAAGATACCGATGATTGACGCGATGATGGCCACGCCGCCAATCAACAGCGGCAGAAAGAAAGCCGCTGTGCCATAACCATAGATCGTGTTGCCGAGAAGCATGGCGGCGACTATGGTAACGGTGTAGGTTTCATACAAGTCAGCGGCCATACCGGCGCAGTCACCAACGTTGTCACCAACGTTATCGGCGATAACACCAGCGTTGCGGGGATCGTCCTCGGGAAGGTCGGCTTCGACTTTACCCACGAGGTCGGCGCCGACGTCGGCGGCCTTGGTGTAGATACCTCCACCCACACGAGCAAACACGCTCATGAGTGAGCTACCAAAACCCAAGCCAACCAGAGCGCTGAACATTTTGTCCGGCGGGACGTGGGCGTTGGCAAACAAGTAGAAGCCTGCGACGCCGAGCAACGCCAAACCGGTAACTACGATACCGGTAACGGAACCGCCCCGGAAGGCCACGTCCATGGCGTCGGACAAGCTCTTGCTTGCAGCGGCGGCCACACGGACATTCGCGTTGACGGAGACTTTCATGCCCAGGAAGCCGGCCAAACCGGAACCAACCAGACCGACGATGAATCCTATCGCAGGCACATAACCGAGAGTGCCATAAAGCACAACAACAAGGATAGCAGCGATGATGGCGACGACCCTATACTGGCGCGTAAGATACGCCATGGCGCCTTCCGCCACATAGCTGGAGATCTCCTGCATTCTGGGGTTTCCGGCATCTTGCTTAAAAACCCAACCAGCGGTGATCAGACTGTAGGCAACACCCACGGCCCCACACATCAGGGCTACGTTAACAACCCATTCCATCCACCTACCTCCTTTAGGTTTAATGACGCAGAATTACACTGGAAATAGTGAAGAGTGAACCCGTGCAGATTACAGACAAATCACCATAAAGTCAAGGACAAACACCATCTATCTCGGCTTTGGCTTAATTTTCCAGTGGTCTTCTCATTATGTTTAGCCGATCCATTTCAAGAATCGCTGCGCATAACCGTAAATCATTCCTCGGGACCCCTGAATCTCCCGAGTCAAGCTCTTAAGGCTGCCTTCAAGTAGTCGGCAAAACTACCTGTTCCATTGAATCTTAAAGTCGGAGCGAGGCGCAAATGCGCCGAAAAGATTTTACCCCTATTTGCCGACGGGGATCACGAGCAATGGAGTCGTGTCCCCCGGCAATTTCATCACAGCGGAAACCTGTGCGTCATCAAACGCCCCCACGGCGCCGACATGTAATCCTAACGATTCCGCTTGCAAATAAACGTTTTGGCTGGCGCTCCCCGCCTCCATGGAAGCATATTGAACACCTCTTGGGCCGTATTTCATCGTAGTCCTGGAAAAAACGGCGGTTATTACCATTATCGCAGGAGCTCCGGTCATCCACATTTGCTGGTAGCAAGCGAACGCAAGCAGTTTTCGGTTGTCACCCGCCCCCACGGGTTTTAGCGCATGGGCGCCGGGGTCATACTGGTAGATCCCTTCGGGCAGATTCCCGACCGTGCCTTTGCCCACCAGCAAAAAGATCTCGAGCGGATACAACCCCCCGGCTGAGGGAATCACCTTCGCCGTTGCTTTGGTCACGGCGTCGGTCACTACATTTCCGTTGGCGGCCCAAAGCATTTGGCCTATCTGCGCGTTAGTCAGGGGGTCGGGTTTGAAATTCCGAACCGACCTTTTGGAGGCCATTGCCGCCTCCACAGACAACTTTCCCGTGAGACTGGGCTTCGGTAGCTGGTACAGGTTGTCGGCGCATTGCGCACTTGCAGGAGCGAAATGGGCAATCAATACGACGCACAAAACCGATAGAATTTGGAGATGCATTCGGAGTTTCCGAATCCGGCTTTTTCAGGCCGAAATGAAGTCACACGTTGTGGTTTAGGAAGATTGAGGTCGAAAGCCCCCGAAAAAAATGGTCACGCGCTAAACAATCCTAGAGCGCCCATCGCGTGATCCTGCCGCCCAAGATGCCGCCGCGGGTTTACTTGACGGAAGCCTTCGCGAAACTTGAAAGCTTCAGGGCGACCTGCCGGAAAGAGACGTAGCAAAAAAGGCCCCTCTCCGAAATCTTCCCAAAAATCTCTAATCGTCGCAGATAGCCCATAGATGATCCAATTCAGGGGGCAACCATGTTGGTTCATCCGCGCTGTGAAAATGGCTTCGCAACCGATCCGAGAGAGGTTTTGCAATCGGCTACGGAAAACGATCCCAAAATACCTCGACCTCTTAACGGACCGGGATGAAGCTCAAGGGCTACTACCGGGCGCCTCCATAACGCGTCGAACGCAAACGCGCGAGTCGTAGGGGGGGACTACAGAAACCACTTTCCAGGTGGGAAGGTCTATAACTTATTTCAATCTCAAATTCAAGAACTGCTTTTGCCGGGACCCCAGTCCTTGGGTTGTCTAACAAGGGATGATTACGTGGGTTATCTATACTTAGCCTGAGCTTGCGGTTATCTCCATGAGCGCGCCGTACAAATTTGGTTACAAAAAGCTTTACAAGCGATAAGTCGCATTATAAAAGATTATGGACGATGAAAAGATCGACTTTCGTATCTAATTTGATCGCTCGGACGTTAGCAGCCAAGACTGGGCTTACCGAATCTTGGGGGTGAATACCCCATTTGTTTTGTGAAAGGACTGAAAATGGACGGAATCAACATTTATGTGGGCAACATTTCTTTTAAGACCAACGATGACCACCTTAGGTCCCTGTTTGAGCGGTACGGAGAGGTCCAAAACGCCAAAGTCATAGAGGATAAGGCCACTGGACGATCAAGAGGATTCGGATTTGTCGAAATGTCAGACCGGGACGCCGGCTTGAAGGCTATACGGGAATTGGATCAGACAGACTTTATGGGACGTAACCTCAAAGTTAACGAGGCCAAGCCCCGTGGCTAATCGTTCCGGACAGTGAGAATTTTCAGAGGCGAAAGCACGGCTGTGACAGAACTTTTCTCGGAGAAATTCTCCAAAACCGGCTGAGATTTCAACCCATTGACCGTGGTTGCATGCGCAACGAAAGGTTCGCGTCAACGCAATATGACGCGTGCAACTTGTAAAAACCCTTTTCTCAATAAAAAAAGTATGCCGACGGCTCAAAAGACAACACTCAGCTTTATACAAACGAAGGACTGTTGAATCGTGGCAAGGGTCAGTCGGCTTTAAGGCGATATTCATAAAGTGTATCCCTTCCCCCCATCGTAATTTCCAGAGGTTGCTCCTTCCGGTGAAGGCTTACTATAGAGTTTCACTTAAAATTGGCGCCGCCGGGCATATTACCTGGCGGTTATTTTTTTGCCTTTGTATATTACTGCGGAAATCGCGACGCCTACTGAGACAAATGTGGTCTTGCCGTGGAGACCGGTTTGAGACAGAACCATTCGCTTATGAGCGGCCAACTTGTAGACTGGATAGTCGTTGCGCTCCTCGCAATGATATTGAGCGTTGTCTTTGCGGGCGCAGCGAAGCAATCCCCCTCACGTGAGTGATTGGATACTTTAAAACCCTCGCCTGATTGAGAGCGCCAATCGGGTAATGACGCCGGCGCCCGCTCTTATTCGCATAGGGAACTATTTACAAAATAAGTAACTCAAAATAGGAGAGAATGATGCAGCGCACCTTATCCATAATAAAACCCGACGGAGTAGCCAAGAAACTTATCGGGGAAGTGGTCAAAGTTTTTGAAAACGCAGGATTTCGCATTGCGGCCATGAAAATGAAACAGCTCAGCAAGACCGAGGCCGAGGGTTTCTATTACGTTCACAGGGAACGACCTTTTTTCCCTGAACTGGTAGATTTCATGACCTCAGGACCAGTCACCATAATGGTGCTTGAAGGCGAGGACGTCATTCGTCGAAACCGCGAGATCATGGGCGCCACAGACCCCGCTGAAGCGGCCCAAGGTACGATTCGAGCCAGATGGGCAGACAGCAAACAAAACAATATAGTCCACGGGTCCGATTCCGAAGAAAGCGCAAGATTCGAGATCAGTTATTTTTTTAGCGGCATAGAAATATTCTAGGGGAACATGGCTGTATTACCAAAACCTGAACATTGCCCTGATTTGATGTCCATGACCACACCGGAGATGGAAGACTATTTGAGCGGAATGGGCAAAGAGAAATACAGGGCTGCCCAAGTAATGAAATGGATCCACCAGGGTTTGGTGGATTCGTTTCATGAAATGACCAATCTGTCCAAGACCTTCAGAGACGAGCTATTTGATCGCGCTAAGCTCAAATTCCCACAAGTTGTCGATATCTTGGCGTCGGAAGACGGAACGAAGAAATTCTTGCTCCGCTTGGAGGACGGGCTCGTCATAGAAACCGTGCATATTCCGGCGGAAGATCACGACACGCTGTGTGTGTCCTCCCAGGTGGGATGCGCAATGGGTTGCAAAATTTGCAGAACCGGCGCCATGGGCTTTAGGCGCAATCTCACCGCCGGCGAAATTGTGTCCCAGCTTTTAACCGTTAGACGCTCGCTACCGGACAGCCGCATAACAAACATAGTATTTATGGGCATGGGAGAGCCGTTGGCCAATTTTGACGAAGTAGTGAAAGCGGTTCAAATACTCAGTGGTCCCAACGGACCTCAAATCTCCTGGAGGCGCCTTACCGTCTCGACCGTAGGACTGGTTCCACGAATTTACGATTTGGGTAAACACGCGAGGGTTAAACTCGCAGTAAGCCTCAACGCGGTGACTGACGATCAGAGAGACGCGATAATGCCCATCAATAAACGCTACCCTATCGGGGAGCTTATGAAAGCGCTGAAGGCGTACCCTCTACCCAGACGGGACAGGATCACGATTGAATACGTTATGATCCGAGGGTTCAATGATTCCGATTCCGACGCGCGACAACTGGTTAAGTTGCTCAATCCTATCCGCGCAAAGGTCAATTTAATCCCTTTTAATGATGAGCTTTCCCGTGAGTTGCGTAGCCCTTTTCCGGAGCGCGTTGCCGGATTTCAAGAAATACTCATGTCAAAGTCGCTTATGGCTATCGTGAGAAAGTCACGGGGCAGGGATATTTTGGCGGCTTGCGGGCAGTTGGCTTCTCAAGCGGTGGCGGCTAGTGAGCCTCACGCCGGATGAGATAATAGCGGCCCTATCAGACCCTACGGTCTATCCGCATACCGCGGATTCCGTCAAGGTGATTCAGACTCACATTTCCATAGTATTCCTCGCCGGGGACTACGTTTACAAAGTGAAGAAGCCGGTAAACTTCGGGTTCCTGGATTTTACCACCCTGGAGAAGCGAAAATTTTTCTGTAATCAGGAGGTGGCGCTGAACTCCCGGTTCTCAAGCGGGGTGTATCTGAGCGTCGCTTCCATTTTCATGGGGCCCCGAGGAATAAATTTTGCCGGAGAAGGCCTCGAGATTGAGGCTGCCGTGGTCATGAGACACGTCCCACAAGAGAATCTCATGATCTCGATGCTTGACCATGACCAGGTTACACCGCGTATCCTCGAAAGAGTTGCCGACCAACTGGTGTATTTTCACTCGATTGCTGCGACAGACGCTCACATTTCCAGTTTTGGCTCCCCCCGGGTGATTTACCACAATCTCACCGAAAACTTCGATCAAACTAAATCTTTCATAGGCAGGACCATAAGTGGTGAATTGCATGCGGCCATCTCCGAGCGTTCCCTCGACTTCTTAAAGACAAACGAAGATCTATTTCAGGAACGCATGGCGGCAGGCTACATTCGCGACTGCCACGGAGACCTTCATCTGGATCACATATTGATCCAAGACCGGGTTATGCTCCTGGATTGCATCGAGTTCAACGACAGATTCCGATACGGAGACACGGCTTCAGATCTATCTTTCCTATTAATGGACCTCGATTTTCGGGGCTTCCCTTCCTTTGCGGACGCCATAGCAAGGCGCTACGCCGAGACCTCCAATGACCGGGATATCTTGACTTTAGCGGACTTCTACAAATCCTACAGAGCGTTTGTTAGAGCCAAAGTCGCAGGCTTCCTTTTGGATGAGCCGGAAGCGCCCGCAAACGAAAAAGAAAGCGCCATAAAGACGGCAAGGAGATATTTCGGACTTTCCTCCTCCTATTTACTGCCCCCCCCTCCCCCCGCGTTAATAGCGCTTCACGGGTTTTCCGGAACAGGAAAAAGTTTTGTAGGAAGAAGACTCGGCGAAAGACTTAATATTACTCCTATATTATCAGACACTATTAGAAAAGAACTTGAAGGATTAGATTTAACACAACATAGACTTGACAAGTTTGGCGAAGGGATCTATAAATCCTCTTCAACTGAGAAGACTTATTCGACTCTTTTTGAAAGGGCCGAGGCTCAGTTGGCCGAAGGACGGACGGTTATTTTGGACGCCACGTTCGGGAAGCGTGAATATCGCGACAGAGCGCGCCGGATGGCGCAAAAACACGGATGCGAATTCAAAGTGGTGGAGTGCGTCGCCGACGATGACATAGTGGCGACCAGGCTTGAACAAAGGCTTCGACTCCCGGATGAGCCCTCCGATGGCAGATGGGAGATCTATGTAGCCCAAAAGAATTCCTTCGATCCCATAAGCCGTGAAGAGCGACAATACACCGTCACATTCAGCATGACCGACAGTTTAAGCGTTTTCTTGCAGGAACTGGTTCACGATCTGATGTTTCCTGCTGCTGCAAAACAAATCATCATTTAGCTGATTTTTAACATTTGTCATAAATACAGTTCGGAGCAGGAGGAAAACTGCCATGAGTTTGGGCAAGCTCCTCGGAATACTTGCATCAGGCTTTCTGATTTTGGGTTGTGTGCCTCAGGCCAACAATGGAGCCCGGGCGGTGCCGCCAGACGCGCAGCTTAAATATCAATTGGGACTGAACTATTTGAATGAAGGCAAGACTCCTCAAGCCATCAAGGAACTCTTGTCGGCTCAGAAAATCGACGGGAAGAACGCCGACATTGAGCATGCTTTGGGGCTGGCTTACCAGCAAAAGCAGATGTACGACCAGGCCGTCGAACAATACGACAAGGCCCTGCAACTGAACCCCAAGCTTACCGAAGCGCGCAACAATCAGGGGACAGCCTTTCTGGCCAAGGGAATGCATGATGAAGCGATCGCACAATTCGAGCAATGCGTGAAAGACCCGGAGTATGCGACTCCGGAAAAGGCGCTTTACAATATAGGTGTCGCCTACTTCAACAAGAATGACTTGGACAAGGCAATACAGTATTACGAAAAATCGCTGCTCACCAGAGAGGATAACGTAAACGCGCTGTTCAACTTGGCCTACTGCTACGAAGCGAAGAAGATTTATCCGAAGGCCCTGGAACTGTATAAGAAGACTCTTGTCGCGGATCCGACATTCAAAGACGCTTACTATCGCATGGGCGTGGTGTTTAGCGAGCAAGAAAATTATCAGGCGGCCCTGGACATGCTCAACAAAGCGTCCAACGGGGAGAACCCCAATTTGGCTGCGCAATTGTTAATTGGACAGATATATATGAAAATGGGCAAACTTGAGACCGGCCTCAAGAAACTGGACGTGGTGTCCAAGGCCGAACCTGACAGCGAGCTAGCGCGGAAGGCCCTGGAAGAAATAAATCGGTCCAAGGTCAAAGCGAACGTCAAGCGTGAGACCAAGCGCTGAGCGGCTTGTCCATATTTGTAATAGGGCGCCGGGAAACTCGTTTCTGCAATAAGGGTTTCCCGGCGCCCGCTTGTGAAGGCTTATAGGCGAAAACATTGCCTGAGAGTGACTCTTTTTCGGAAGTTTCTCTTAGGCCGTGAAACTGCTACTATGAGGGGTTAGCGCTGCCGGCGCGGCAAATTTGATCAGTAGCGGTGAAAGGTCGTCAACCGATGTCAAAAATTTCACGAGTTGTCATAAGCGTAACTGATAAGACCGGTGTCCAAGACTTTGCGAAGTCTTTGGCCGAATTCGGCGCCGAAATATTGTCCACAGGGGGGACCGCCAAGGCGCTCAGAGGAGCCGGCTTGAAAATAAAGGAAGTCGCCGAGTTTACGGGATTTCCGGAAATGCTCGACGGACGGGTTAAGACTCTACACCCCAAAATTCATGGCGGAATCTTGGCGGTAAGGTCCAATCCGAAACATCTCGAATCCATGGAACAGCACGGTATTTTACCAATAGACATGGTAGTGGTGAACCTGTACACGTTTGAGAAGACGGTCTCCAAACCGGGATGCTCTCTTGAAGACGCCATTGAGAACATCGATATCGGCGGGCCTACCCTGCTTCGAGCATCCGCAAAGAATTACAAGTTCGTTTCCGTGGTTACCGATCCATCTGATTATAGTAAGATTATCGAAGAGATGCGAGCATCAGGAGGGGCGGTCTCGGAAGAGACAAACTTCAATTTGGCCAAAAAAGTATTCAGACTTACTTCCCAATATGATAAAGCCATTTCGGCTTATCTTGACCACATGTGAAACGGCAAGGGCGGGCTGACTCCATGAGCGACATCCAAGTCGGTATATTGATGGGGAGTGATTCCGATCTGAAGACAATGGCCAAAGCCGAGGAAATCCTCAAAGAATTCAACGTGCCCTATTTCATTACCGTGGCTTCGGCTCACCGAACTCCGGCGCGGGTCGTTCAACTGGCCAAAAGAGCCGAAGCTGAAGGCTGGCAAGTGATCATTGCTGCAGCTGGAATGGCGGCGCACTTGGCAGGATTCTTGGCAGCGCATACCATAATACCCATTATCGGTGTTCCTATGAATTCGTCCTCTCTCGGGGGTTTGGACGCGCTGTTGTCCACTGTGCAGATGCCGGGGGGGGTTCCTGTGGCCTGCATGGGAATCGGCTCAGCCGGCGCCAAAAACGCAGCGCTGTTCGCGGTGGAGATGCTGGCCAACTCCGATCCGGCCTTGAAACAGAAAATTAGAGACTACCGTGAAGAAGAATTGAAAATCATAGAAGAAAAGGCCGGCAGGATCGAGTTGGCGAACGAAAACGAAAAGGAAGACAGTTTTGAATAGGGTGATTGTTCACCGGGAGGAAACTTTTTTGTGCAAAAAAGTTTCCTCCCGGTCCCCCATATGCGCTAACACTTTACCTTGTCGGACGTGATTTCCAATAGTTAACACAGGCAGAATTACGTCGCCCCCGCGAAAGCGGGGGTCCAGAAGATATTGAAAACACCGGATTCCCGCTTCCGCGGGAATGACGACCTGGGCCATAACGAATCCCTAAGTTAGCGCCTATGTCCCGGACCCTCCTCCAAAAAACTCTAACTATTGCGCCTATATGCCAGACTCTTGCTATTGCGCTATCCCGAGGGCCAATGAAGCTTGCGTCAACACAGGGCGCTGAGGGATCTACTCCAAACACGGTCACGCCCACACTACCAGCCAATCTATTATAAGTTTTTAGTGAAGTATCCGGGAAACCACTTTTTGCAAAAAGGGGTTTCCCGGCGCATTAGCCCTTTCCGCTAGTCTTCAAAGTTTCCGGAAGGACCTTTATCAGCGTTGAGCTTTGAAGCCTTCTCAAGGATTTTGCTTTCTGTCCATTCCGCGGGATCTTCGATCCTCGACGCCTTGGGACCGAGGTCATAGGAGCCCGCTTTCAGGATCGCTTCGATTGCTAAGGGGGCTGTTTCATGGCCCTTGAACACGTTTACGATAAGATTGTAGACGAACTTCTCGACGCCTTCGGCCATCCGCTCACGATCCGCCTCGGGTAAGCCCAATAACTTGTTTTCAAAGGGTCTGTTCAGCTTCTTTACGTCTCCGCCTTTCCAGCCCTTTTCTTTGGCAAACGCCACCATCTGTTCCCACATCTTGTCTGAAGGACCTTCGTCGGGCAGTTTGATGAAGTTACCGTTTTCATCAAGCTCGGCATTGCCGTATTCGTTCACCTTAAGGCCCCAGGACACCATTTGAAGAGCCGTGGCCACGTTCGCCTTCGTGGTGTTGGTTTCGCGTCCGATCGCAAGCAACTTCTCGAAACTGTTACCGGATGTGCCGTGCTGAGCGCCTGAGAGTCCGTATTTTTCGATGGCCTTGTGGATTTTGGCGGTCAAATCCACCTGTATACCCGCGTCGCTTGCTTCTATGCCGTGGGTCGTGCCGTTATTGAGGGCGATCCAATCAGGAAAAATTCCATTGGCGTTCAAGCCCTGAACGAGGAAGAGCGCTTCTTCAACTGTGGAGAGCCCCTCCTTCCCTTTGATTTCCCCGACTTCCGTTTCATATCCGGACCACTTGGGAACATATTTGCTCAGAGCCAGGTTTGTGAGCAGGTTTTCGGCGTCCGGTAAATGGGAAGCGTCGATCGCGATTGAAGTGACTCCAGCGTCGAAAAGGCTCGGGATTTCCGTTTTGGCGGCTTCCTTATCTTTGTCCTTCTTGATTCCGTAGTGATCCGCATGAATGGCCACAGGGACGGTTATTCCCAGTTCGTTGCAGAGGGAGTCTATCAACCTGGCCATGTTCCAAAGGCTCACGTCGCAATAAGCGTCCGCCCCGCCTTCGGATTTGGCTATCTCTATAATGATTGCCGCGTTCGCCTTTTGCGCCGCCTTGAGGGCCCCGCGGGCGACAAAGGAGTTTCGGACGCTTGCGGCAATGGCCATTGCTTTGCCTTTTGCTATCATCGCGCGATCAATTACTTTACCGCTTACAATGAGGGCTTTCGAGTTCGGAAACAACTTTACGACGTTTGGTGGTCGTCCAACAGACAGTGCTTTTTCGAAGTCGCTCATAGACACACCGGGCATAGGCTGCATGGTTTCCTCCCAAAATACGTTCGATAATTAGTTAAGTAGTAATTCCATAAAGTTAGAGAAGGCGGACATAAGTGATACAGCCGCTTCTCCCCCGTACGGAATCGATTATATCTCACAACGCCTCAATTTGCGATTTAGTTTCCGGGCGCCGTGGGAAAACTTGGCGCCATGGTTAGAGTTTTTGTACGTAGGGTCAGTGATGTCATTATCTTCGCCGAAACATCGGCATCCCGTTATTATCAAAAAAGCCGTTCTTCGATAATAACGTTTTCGTTACTATCGCAGACGAACGTAAGGAGTCTCCAGTGAGGTTATAATTGTCTCAGATTTCGGTTGGAGCGCGGCAGGCGAAAGAAAAATCACGGTGCGCAAATCGAGTCGAACAACTCGATTTAATTCCTCAATTTGACATTTCGAGTTTCCCCGGCTATTTTATTTGCTTCTTTCCCATTGTTGGGAAGCCTCGCCGGAGGGTATCCAGCAGCCTTTAGAATCTTCAAATCATATTCGATCTGATCGGAATGAGAAGGGCGCGCCTTCAAATTGCACCGCACAGCCCCGAAGTGTAGCGGGCGGAACGCGTCCGCATCGCGGAGTGAATAGCGGGCGCCTTCGAAATCGAACTCAGCGTCTTTGATCCACCACATTGAACCATTGTGAAGTTCGACTTTTAGGTAGGCGGTTCCGTCGTCTTCTCTAAATCTGAGGTACCCGGTGGCAAAGACACGTTTAAGATCAGTTTCGGTGAGGTTTTCGTAAGCCAACCCGGCGACGGAGTTGCGGAGCTGAAACCCAACCACACACATCGCGGCCAAAAAGACCGTTCCAATGATTCCCGCAACGACGTAAATTTCGTTTCGTCTGAACGCCGCAATGATACGTTTTTTCATCCTGCGTCATCCTGAGCGCGTGAGGTAGTCGTCATCTTCCCCGTTGTCGAATCGGTACTGGTGGACGATCTTGCCCCCACTATAGAAGGCGGATCCCGTGAAACGTCTATCCTTATTCTGCGCTTTCAAACTCAACACCACACGAGCCGGAATACGGACCACCGTCTTGGTTCCGTCAGGTGTTGTCAAATAAACCTCACTACCGTTTCCCGAGACTTCCGCATCGAAGTATTTCTGTTCCTTGGCAAAATAATCTTCTTGAACTTTGGCCGCAAGCATCAGGACCTTTGCAGCCTGTTCGCTCATTCTTCTTTCCCGATACGAATCAATCAAGAATAAATATATTACAGAAAGGACGGCAATAATTGCAATAGCAGAAATCATCTCCAGTATTGTGAATCCTGCGTTGTTCCTGATGTTACTCATAAAAAAAACCTCTTAACTCTTTGTCATCCACTCTAAAAATTTACTGACAACCCACCGGGGCCATAGCTTGGAAGGGGGTCACTCAGCGTCATTTTTTTCCGCGGACCCGAGGAGACAACCGGCGATGCCTCAAAATGAAGCGCAACAGCCCTTTAATGGATATTAAGCTATATCCGAGCTGTTGCACTTATTATTTCAAACGTATTGTGATGTCAAGCAAGGAAATTGGAATAAATCTAAATACTAATAACGCCTGAGAAAGCGGTTTCCGCTGGGCCGGTCATAAGCGCCGGAGAGTCAAATCCGTCCCACGCGATCTCTAACGCCCCCCCTAGCAACTCAACCCGTACAGGTGTCCGGACCTCCCCCCTGATTATCGCGGCGACTGCGGAAGCGCATGCGCCTGTGCCACAGGAGAAGGTTTCCCCGCTGCCCCTTTCCCATACACGCATAATTATTGCGTGTTTATCCACCACACGCACGAACTCCACATTGGTCTTGGCCGGAAACATTGGATCCGTTTCGATTTCGGGTCCATAGCGGCGGGGGAGTGACTCCACATCTTCATCGAGGATAATCACGCAATGGGGATTACCCATTGATATCAGCGTCGCCCTGAACCGGCGATCACCGGAGCTCACCGGCTCGTCCGTGACTGGAACCTTATCGGAGTTCACGGTTGCGGGAATCAGATCGGGACGAAATACGGGCTTCCCCATATCGACTTTAACACGGTCAACCTTTCCCGAGCGGTCCTGGAATACTTCGACAACTTTGACTCCGGCTCTGGTCTCTACCGCGATGGTGGTCTTCTGGGTAAGTCCGTTATCGAATACGAATTTGGCCAAACAACGAATGCCGTTTCCGCACATCTCGGCCAGCGAGCCGTCCGAATTTATATAATCCATGAAGAAGTCCGCTTTATCAGAAGGCCTGACGACAATCACCCCATCGCCTCCCACTCCCGAACGTCGATTGCAGAGAAACTCGACCTGTTGAGGAGTCAGGTTGGTAAGGCCTTTGAGGTCCTGAAAGACAACGAAATCGTTCAAGGTCCCGTGCATCTTTTGGAATTGTATTTCCATGGTTGAAAGTCCCCTTGTCTAAAGCGCCTTTTAGTGAACCAATATTTACAGCCTTGAACTGTTGTAAGTCAATGCCGGTCATGAAATAATAAAAGGGAATTGGAAAAGGCCAAATGAAATATGTACCACTGACGACGCTTTTTGTTGCAGCGGCTTATCTTATTAGTTCCATCCTACTGGACACTGAACATGAGCTGACCTGGGACACAGTCGTCTACAAAATCAAAGAATTGGGCAAGAGCATTCACTGGTTTGTCGGCGTTTTGGCCGTGCTCATATTGATTCTTGTGGCTGTAAGATTGGTTTTTCAGGTGTTCAGATTGTTTTGAAAAAGTGAGTCTGCGCAACAATTCCGGGGTTTGAGTTGGATGGGCTCCGGAACCCAACGTGGAAATATGCGGGAAAGCGGGTCTCAATCGAAATTCGATAATGGCCTGGGATTGCTCGGGGAGCCTCTTTATGAGCTCCCCGAACAAGGAACCGCAAAGCGATCATTCGAACGATCCTGTAAGGATCTTGGTTAATTCAACTGTATCAAGCCATTCCGAGACATCCTGTTGGCATCTGGGGCACTCTTTGAACTGATCGGTAGATGAAAAGCCGCAGTAGGGGCAGGTCCTCTTCTGGGCCTCCTCTTTTCTTCCGCCGAGTTGTTTCAAGGATCGTTTGTCAAAATAAGCCTGAGTAGCCAACCCGGCCTCCATGAGCTTACCAAACAAGTCCTGGAGCCCCTGAAAAGATAGGCCGTATTTCTTTATCAGCTCAGAATCGGACATGCCTGCCTTCAGGTCGATCATGATCGCTTTGGCGCTTATTTTCTTGGGTCCTTTGGTTTCCGCCACTTTTAATCTCTTCGGCTCGATTCTACAGTCAAATTAGATGATTTCAATTGCGCACGCCATAGATACTCCGCCGCCTCCGCAAAGAGTCGCGAGTCCGAGGCTCTTTCCGTGTTTTCTCAGCGCATAAATTAAGGAGACGATGAGCCGCGCGCCTGTGCATCCTACCGGATGGCCCAGTCCTATGCCGGAACCGTTAATATTGGTGATTTCCCGATTCAGTCCAAGCTCTTTTTCGCAACCCAGATATTGGGCGGCGAAAGCCTCGTTCAGTTCGATAAGCTGGAAATCTTTCAGGGTAAGGCCTGATCTATCCATAAGGTTATGGACTGCGGGAACCGGGCTCAACCCCATGATTGTCGGGTCGCAAGCTCCCATGCCGACAGCTTTTATGCGGGCTAACGGCGTTAATCCCAGGCTCTTTGCTTGCTCTGCGGACATCAGCACCAGCGCCGCCGCGCCGTCATTTATCCCGCTGGCGTTTCCGGCAGTGACGGTGCCGGTTTTGGGAATGAACGCCGCAGATAGTTTGGCAAGGGCCTCCATAGTCAGCCCCGGACGGAAATGCTCATCACGTTCGAAAACCTTGGGATCGCCTTTTCTCTGAGGGACCATAATCGGCACTATCTCCTCTTTGAACGACCCGTCGTTTGTCGCCCGTTCCACGTTGTTATGGCTTCTCAGAGCTACCTCGTCCTGCTCTTGACGAGTTATGCCCAGCTTCATGGCGACAAATTCAGCGGTGTGACCCATGATATAGGGCTTTCCGCGGAACCATTCCACCGGCCCGTCCTGAGGATAAGGCAAGATGTGTGACCCACAGTGAAGTCCAGTGGTTAGCGCATCCGTGAGGGAATCGTTGCCCATCCGGATGCCCCAACGAGCTTTCTCCACAGTGTAGGGCACACCGGACATGTGTTCAACACCACCGGACAAAATTACATCCGCTGCGCCGGCCTTTATCATAGCGGCTCCCGAAAGCGTCGCTTCCATTCCCGAAATGCAGACCCTGTTAACCGTGACCGCGGGGACCGAATCGGGAATACCCGCCATCAAAGCTCCGATACGGGTCACATTCATGGCGTCGGTGGGATTCAGGCAGCACCCAAACCTGACATCGTCAATTATTTCAGGTGAAATGCCGGCCCTTTCAATGGCGGCCTTCATCGGCACACTGGAAATGCTTGACGCATGCATGTCGCGCAGCGTTCCTCCGAACGCGCCTATGGCCGTGCGGCAGGCTGAAACAATAACCACATCCGTCATATGTATACTCCTAAATAAGCTTGAATAATAATGTCCGCTCAATTACAACACGGCCACGCGATGGACGAGCTTCTTCCTATTCGGCATGCTGAAGCGGACGCTTGGAAATGAACTTCGTGAAGACCCGACAGATCTATTTCAGGATTGCGCCTTCATCAATGGAGAGTTTCTTCTCAAATTCATTCCAGAATTCATCCTGGGTCTTTCTCCAATCGGAACCGAATTTCTTATTGAAAAGAGTGCCCACCTGATCCAGCGCTTTGCGCCAAGCGGAAGTATAGTTCAGCCTCAAGACGTCTTCGAGGAAAGGCACCAAAGAGCCGAGCTTCTCTTTCGGCAAATAGGCCCTTGCTCCCAGATCTATCGATTTCTTGAGGGCTTCCGGCGTAAACGCGTGTGCGGTAAGCATCACGACAGGAAAGCCTGCGTTTGTTGCTATCTGCAACAGATCAAATCCCCTCACACCCATGATGTCCAATATGACCAAGTCATAGGTGTAGGAGACAAGATATTGCTGGGCCTTCTCAAAGGTCGTTGCGGCATGAAGAGTTATATTTGCGGATTCCGAGAGCTCTTCTTCGATGATGTCCAGGACGTCTTCCTCGTCATCCACCGCCAAAATCAGCTTGTCTTGCAATATCTCAGAAGTCGGCATCGGCTATCCTTCTCTCCAGGGAATTTATTCCCGAACAAAGTGGTTTTGCTCACTTAAGACCCGAGCCACATTTCGTCGCAACCGGATAGAAACCGTTGACGAAGTTCCAGCCGTCGCGTTGCGTCTTAGGGCATCTTACGAGTTCGCTAAGGTTCGTAACATGCTTACTCGTACGAGGTATTGAAGTCAACTTTTTCGGACACTCGTCCGCTTATTCGCTCTTAAATGATCGAGAAATGGCTATTCCGAAAGTTTTCTATAAAATAACAGAGAACGGTCTGTTCGGCAATATTCCATAACCAAACTGAAATCTATCCTGCGCCTGACAAAACCTATGCTATAGTCGTCTCAACAATTTTTCGCGAATTATGAGGTTCAAATGGCTCTTAGAAAATATGTGGTCGTGCCCCCCATCGAGGGCGGGCTTGAGAATCTTCGAGAAATTGCCCAAAATTTTTGGTACTCGTGGAACACAGAGGCAGTTGAATTATTCAACCATTTGGACGGACACCTCTGGCAGGAAACTAACCATAACCCTCTCCAGACGCTCATCCGACTGTCAAAGCATAGACTTAATGAAGTCTTGCATGATGAGGGCTTCCTGGCCCACGCAGACAAAGTGCGTCAGAGATTTCGCGCTTACATGAATCGGACCAGATCCTATGATTATCGCTTGGAACATCCCGTCGATTTCACAACCGCATATTTTTCGCTTGAATTCGGAATTACGGAATCTCTTCCCATTTACTCCGGTGGTCTGGGATTGTTGGCCGGAGATCATTTGAAGTCGGCCAGCGACCTGAATTTACCTCTGGTGGGGATAGGTTTGCTCTACCAGGAAGGCTATTTTCGCCAGACTCTTTCTCCCGACGGTTGGCAACAGGAAAATTTTCCTAGAACAGATTTCGACACCCTCCCTCTGGAACGTCAGACCGACTCTGCGGGCGCTCCCATTGTAATCTCGGTTGACCTCGCCGGTGAAACTCTCTGGGCAAGGGTCATGAAAGCCGATGTAGGTAGAGTCCCCTTATACCTTTTGGACGCAAACATACCGGAGAACCCTCCAAGGCTCAGGAACTTGACAGCGCGGCTGTACGGCGGCGACGTCGAGATGCGGATCCGGCAAGAGATACTCCTCGGAATAGGGGGATGTCGCGTCCTTCAAGCCATGGGAATCAAGCCCTCGGTTTTTCACCTCAATGAAGGCCATGCGGCGTTCACTCTGCTGGAACGCATGAGACACTTTATGGAAGAAGAGGGGTTGTCCCTTGAAGAGGCTCGAGAAATGGTCACGAGCCAAAGCATATTGACCATTCACACACCCGTGCCCGCAGGTAACGACGTCTTTGAAAAAGATCTCATGGAGAAATATTTCAAGAGCTTCGCCGACCGATTGGGCATGGATTTCGGAACCTTCTTGGGACTTGGCAGACGAAATCCGGATGATTGGACGGAAGGATTCTGCATGCCCGTGCTTGGCTTGAGAATGACGGCTCACGCGAACGGGGTGAGCAAGCTGCACGGCAGAGTTACACGGGACATGTGGCACGAGATCTGGCCTGGAGTTGAACGGGAAGATATCCCCATAACGCCCGTCACAAATGGCGTCCATATTCCATCATATATTTCTCGTGAACTCCTGAGGCTATACGACCGCTACCTTGGACCCGGATGGACCGAAGATCCGGATAACGAAAAGATTTGGCAACGAGCCGAAAAGATCCCTGACACGGAATTGTGGCGCACGCACGAACGGTCCCGTTTCAGGCTGGTCCATTTTGCAAGACAAAAACTGCAAAACCAGCTTAAAGCGCGACAGGCCTCCGCCGCGGAAATCAAAGCAGCGGAAAACGTCCTGGATCCTGAAGCGCTGACAATCTGCTTTGCCAGGCGCTTTGCCACCTACAAGCGCGCCACCCTTCTCTTCAGAGAGCCGGAACGCCTTGCAAAAATCCTGGGGCAACCTGATAGACCTGTTCAGCTCATCTTCGCCGGAAAAGCCCATCCGGCCGATAATGCGGGCAAGGAGCTTATCCGACGCATCATAGAGCTGTCCAAACAGGAGGCTTTCCGTGGCAGAGTAGTCTTCATCGAAGACTACGATATCAACGTAGCCCGCTATCTCGTGCAAGGAGCCGACATTTGGTTAAACACCCCCCGACGGCCCCTTGAGGCTTGCGGCACATCAGGTATGAAATCTTCCGCCAATGGAGCGCTTAATCTCAGCGTCCTGGACGGGTGGTGGGATGAAGGCTATTTGGGAGACAATGGCTGGGCCATAGGCTCCGGTGAGGAATACGGTCTTCCGGTTTATCAGGACGACAT
>CAVVHK010000116.1:0-15123 GCA_963747865.1 uncultured delta proteobacterium
GTGGAGTAATCGATTTTGAGCAGCCGCGCCGCTTTGGCTTTATTGCCGCCGGTTTTCTTGAGGGCTTGGATCAAGATATTGCGTTCCAATTCAACGGTGTTTCGTCGAACGATTTCTTTGAGCGAAAGGCCTTCCCAAGCGCTGCTTTCCATGGGCTTAGATTCCGGCATGACACGCATTTCCGGATAGTCCTCAAGCGCGAGGTGCGTGGGTTCTATGAGATCCGAGGCCTGTAACACCGCCCTACGAACTGCGGATCTCAATTGACGTATGTTGCCGGGCCATTTTTCATTGAGCATTGCAGCGGACGCATCTTCTGTAAAGCCTCTGACGCTTTTTGACAATTCTTTATTTGTTGCGTCAACTATTTTCTTGGCGATGTGGAGTATGTCTTCGCGCCTCTCTCTTAATGGAGGAATAGTTATGGTGAACTCGCTGAGACGATAGAAAAGATCCCGGCTGAAGGTCCCCGAGCGCACTGCTACATTGAGATTAACATTTGTGGCGGTGAGCAAACGCACATCCACATTGACCGCTTTGGTTCCGCCCACCTTGAAAAAGCTCTTTTCCTGAATCGCGCGCAGGAGCTTTATTTGGGACATCAAAGGCATATTCGATATTTCGTCCAAGAACAATGTTCCGCCCTGCGCCATCTCGAACTTTCCGAGTCGTTCCGAAGTGGCGCCGGTAAACGCCCCTTTCTCATAGCCAAAAAGCTCGCTTTCAAAAAGGGTTTCGGGTATGGCGCCGCAATCCACAGGAACGAATAGGGCGTGAGCTCTGAGACTAGCCCTGTGAATGGCTCCGGCCACCAATTCTTTCCCGGTCCCGGTTTCTCCCTGAATCACAACCGAGAAATTCGACGGAGCGACCATAGAGATTTCGGAGACCACTCTGGCCATGGCCTCGCTGGGCCCCATTGTCTCCCTGAGATCGCTCAGAAACTCGCTTTGATCTTCACGAAGGTCAACTTTGGGCCGCTTAGGGACCAAAGCTGTCAGAGCGCCCTGGATCTTTTTGAGCAGCAGACCCTTGTCCAACGGTTTCGCCAAGTAATCGTGAGCCCCCTCTTTTACAGCGCGAACGGCTCCGTCAATACCACCCCACGCGGTAATCATTAGTATCGGCAGGTCAGGCGCGATCTCCTTGGATCTCCTTAAGACCTCCATTCCGTCCATCCCCGGCATTTTCACGTCCAGCAACATAAGCTCCGGAATACCGAGCTGAACCATTTCCAGAGCGGTTTCGCCATTGTGGGCCACAATGGGCATGAATCCCTCGTGCTCCAGAACTCTAAAGAGGATGTCGCAGATATCCTTTTCATCATCCACTATTAATATGCGGGCCTTTTGGTAAGCCACTTTATTCATCTTTACCAAACTCTTGATGGATGCGGAATCAGAGAGAACCCTCCGCTCATCTTACAACAATGCAATTAACAACGAAATGGTTAATATTGTCTCAATGAATTAAAACTTAGCCTGCACACAGAGATATCACGCTGTAATCAGACCTTAAACCTCACACTCAGTTTTTTTGCGCCGATCCATGAGAAGCTTCGTTCGACTGCTTCAATGCGGAGCGTATAGTTCACCGTTGAGGGACAAAATTTGAAACCAACCGTTTAGATATTTGGCTCTGGGTCGACGGAGCCGCTATGGGCTTTCTCTAACGGAAGTCTGCCCTCCGTATAACCAAATCCGCACACTTCAGCGCTGGTTTTTCTATTGCGCACCAGGCTTCACTATCCTATCATAAGAACTTACAGCTAGGCATGATTTTGGCGACGGCTGGAATTAGTGATTTGTGGTGCGCCGAACGGCTGGAATGCCGCTGCGCAGGCGTCAATCCCGAGTTTGCCAAAAGCAAAAATCGCAAATCATTCAACATACCCTGCGAGAAAAGCCTAGCGAAGTTGCTTTTGCCGCAGCAATGATTAATTATCTAGTCCAATGATAATTGCCGTGCTCTGCCAAAATCATTAAACACCAAATTTGGAATCAACAAGAGAGAGGTTTTGATGGAAGCCCTGGGTTTGTGTTTAGGAGCGTCAACCGTAGGACTGGTTCATATACGTCGAGATGGAAATAACATTGAGATTTTGCGAACAGAAACGATTACCCACGAAGGGAATCCTCGTAAGGTCCTGTTGGAGACTCTGGAAGAATTGCCCAATGCCCGTGAGCTTCCAATTGCCGTCACCGGACGTAAATTCATAAATTTCGTCAAGCTGACAACCATCTCTGAGCCCGAAGCTTTGGAGAGGGCGGTTGCGCATATCCGACAAAAGGATGATCCCTATCGGGTCGTCGTTAGCGCAGGAGGAGAGACTTTCCTCGTATACCATTTGGATGAGGATGGCAAAATTCAAGGTATACAAACCGGAAACAAGTGCGCATCCGGCACCGGGGAATTTTTTCTCCAGCAGATCGGCAGAATGAACCTGAACGTAGATGACGTGGCTGAGCTCGGCATTTCCGACCATCCCCACAAGGTGTCCGGACGTTGTTCTGTTTTCTGCAAGAGCGATTGCACGCACGCACTAAACAAAGGTATTCCGAAGAACCAGGTCGTGGCCGGATTGGCCAAAATGATGGCCAGCAAGATTGTGGAATTGCTGAAGAAGCTTCCGAAGAAGCACGTTATGTTGGTGGGAGGGTCGTCCCGCAATCATACGATGATCCATCATTTATCCCGAGAAATAGAGGACCTTTATATTCCGAAGGAGGCTTCGTATTTCGAGGCCCTCGGCGCAGCCCTGTGGGCCTTGGACAATCCTGCGAAGTCGTATACGCGTCCGGAGGACGTATTCAGAAAAAAGAGTTCGGCCTTCGGGTACTTGAAACCGTTACAGCAGTTTCGAGACATGGTCTGTTTCAACGACAGGCCGAGGGGCAAAGCGGCATCCGGAGACAAGACCATCCTCGGGTTGGATGTGGGCTCGACCACCACAAAAGGCGTTATTTTGCGCTGCAGCGACAAAGCCATTCTCGCGGCGGATTATCTCAGAACCGACGGTGACCCTGTGGGGGCTTCCCGCAGAGTCTATGCGAGCCTCGCGGATCAGATAGATGTTCCCATTACCATAGTGGGCCTGGGGGTCACGGGTTCCGGTCGACAAATAGCGGGCCTGCACGCTATGACCGACGGAGTTATAAACGAGATCATAGCTCACGCGGCGGCGGCCGTTCACTTTGACCGGGAAGTGGACACAATTTTCGAAATCGGCGGCCAGGACACGAAATACACTTACATCACCAACGGCGTTCCGAGCGACTATGCTATGAACGAAGCTTGCAGCGCTGGAACCGGGTCTTTCCTCGAAGAATCAGCCAAAGAAAGCCTCGGACTCAAAGTCACCGATATCGGCAAGGTAGCTTACACAGGGATGAACCCGCCGAATTTCAATGACCAATGCGCGGCGTTCATAGGGTCCGACATCAAGAATGCAGCTCAAGAAGGCATCCCGGTCAATGACATAGTGGCGGGCCTAGTTTATTCGATTTGTATGAACTATTCCAACCGGGTCAAAGGTAACCGTCCGGTCGGGAAGAAAGTGTTCATGCAGGGTGGGGTTTGTTACAACGAAGGGATTCCGGCGGCTATGGCCGCTCTTACAGGAAAAGAAATCGTCGTTCCTCCGGAACCAGGCTTGATGGGCGCTTTCGGTGTCGCCTTGGAGGTTCAGCGGAGGTTGGATATCGGTCTACTACAGGAAAAAGAATTCGATTTGAACAGGCTTGCCGGAAGAGAGGTAATTCACAAGCAATCCTTCACCTGCGGCGGCGGAAAAGAGAAATGCGACCTACGATGCGAAATAGCCAGAATCGACATAGAAGGTAAGACCTATCCATTTGGCGGCGCCTGTAACCGTTATGTGAACCTTATCAGGAATCTGGAAGTGGACAAGACCGGCCTGGATATGGTGAATTATCGTCAGAAACTTGCCTTCAAAGACCTGGAACAGCCCGCTGAGAATGACAATCGGCGCACTATAGGCATGAATCGCTCCTTCCTCGTAAATACCTTTTTCCCGCTGTTTAACGCCTATTTCAAAGAGCTCGGCTACAGGGTGGTGTTGTCCGACAAACCGGACCCAGCGGGGGTGGATCAGCAAAATGCGGCGTTTTGTTTCCCCGTTGAGATAGCCCATGGAATGATGGCGAATTTGCTGGCCAAAGATCCGGACATCCTATTTATGCCGCACATCAAAGGCGTGCCCACAGATTCGGAAAACGCCAATTCCTGCACATGTGTGTTTGTTCAGGGCGAACCATACTATCTGCGGAGCACATTTGAAATCGGCGACAAAAAGATTTTGAACCCGTACCTTGACCTGAGCAGAGGTATCGCGCCCAAGGCCTCCGAATTTGTCAAGATCGCTCGGGAATTGGGCCACTCGGACTCGCAAGGTCGCGCGGCGTTGCAGGCCGGTCTTACTGCTCAAGCCGAATTCAAGAAGCAGCTTCAAGCCAAAGGGGCGGAAATCCTGAAGGAACTGGAAGAAGATCCTTCGAGCATCGGCATTGTCCTGTTCGGACGCCCGTACAATGCTTTCGTCGTCGAGGCGAACAAAGGAATACCAGCCAAATTCGCATCCAGAGGGTTCCGGGTCATTCCATTTGACATGCTGCCGTACGAAGACCAAGCCCTTGACGACGCGGAGACCATGTATTGGTCGATGGGCCGAATGATACTGAAGGCTGCGAAGTTTGCAAGAAATCACCCCAAGCTGTTCGGCACATTCATAAGCAACTTTTCCTGCGGTCCGGACTCTTTTGTAGTCGGTTATTTCAGGGAAGAAATGGGCCGAAAACCCTCATTGACCCTGGAACTGGACAGCCACACAGCGGACGCAGGGCTGGAGACCCGCATAGAAGCGTTTCTGGATATTGTCCACTATTACCGCGAGCTTGAGAGCAAAAAGAAGATTCAGCCGCTGAAGAAGGATTTCAAGGCCGCGCACACCGCCATCGACAATGGAAAGCCGGTGATTGCGACTTCGGATGGTCGAAAGCTACCTCTTACCGACCCGCGAGTTAGATTGGTAATCCCGGCAATGGGCCGGTTCTCTCACGAGGGTTTGGTCAAGACATTCGAGAAGGTGGGGATCAACGCTTACGGGTTGCCGCCCGCTGATGAAGAGGTCCTAAAAATAGGGCGGGGGAATTCCACGTGCAAGGAATGTCTGCCTCTGCAAACCACTGTGGGCTCCATGTTGAATTACTTCTGGAACGACCGAGCCGAGGGTGAAGTAACGGCCTATTTCATGCCCGGAGCCGGTGGACCCTGTCGATTCGGCCAATACAACGTTTTCTCTCGACGGCTGATCGAACGTCACCGCATTCCGGATGCGGCGGTGCTGACGCTGAACGCGTCCAACGGGTACATGGGATTAGGCGACAATTTCACTTTGCCTGCGTGGCGCGCGATTGTGATCGGCGACGTGATGTACGAAATATGGTCCACACTGATTGCGGCCGCATCAGACAAAGAGTCCGCGATGAAAGTTTTCTTCGACGAATGGAATTCCATTGTTAACGCGATTCCTCTTTCGTGGAAAAAAATCCGTCAGCAGCTCAAAGCCTCCGCTGAAACCTTAGCCAAAATTCCACTCAAGGCGCCGTACGAGAAAATCCCAAAAATATCCCTCATAGGGGAGATTTATGTTCGCAATGATCCTATTTCGCTCCAGAATCTTGTGGAGAAGCTGGCGGAGCGCGGTTTTATTGTCCGCACTTCCCAAACCAGTGAATGGGTCAAGTATGTGGACTGGCTTATCAAGAATAGGATCGAAGGGGACAAACCGAACATACCCTTCTGGATTCGATACTACGTCAAAGGCTACTTTGATAAGAAAATAAGAGACTTAATGGCGCCATCCGGATTGTTCCACCACGAAGTCCTCAATGTGAATGATCTGGTTGTAGCGGGAGAAAAGTTTGTCTCGCCGAGGCTCACCGGAGAAGCCATTTTGACCGTAGGCGCTGCCATACACGAAATATTGCATCCTTCATGCGGAATAATTTCAATAGGGCCTTTCGGCTGCATGCCGACACGAGTAGCCGAATCCATTCTAAACGAAAAGTTTACAACCTTTGAGAAAGCCGAACTAATGAGGCGGACCAACGGGCATGGGCCTGCGTTTGACCATATTCTGAGCCGTAACCAGAAGCTGCCGTTCCTCGCTATAGAGACGGATGGAAACGCGTTCCCGCAGATTATCGAAGCCCGCTTGGAGGCTTTCACACTTCAGTCTCGCCGGCTACACGAAAAGATCTTGGACGCCGGACACTGAAGAATCTAGAAGCCTTGGAAAGAAGCGCCGGGGGTCCCTTTTTGCAAAAAGGGCCTCCCCGGACCCCTCCCCAAAAACTCTTAATATTGTTGCCGGCTCCAGAGCTCATCTAAATTGAGGAACTACTGTGTACGCCCGGCGGTTCAGTGCAAACGACTTGGAAACCGAGCCAACCGCAAGTGCGAAAACGCTTCCAATAGAATGGCCGCCAGTTTGAAAACACCCTCCTCCGACGGGGCGCCCCCCAACACCAAAACCAAAGGTCAGTTGGCCGAGCAAATGGCTGCGGACCATCTAGTGGATCAGGGATATTCGATCATTGCCCGGAATTTTAACTGCAAATACGGCGAGATAGATATAATAGCCGAGCATGAGGGAGACCTGGTTTTTGTAGAGGTGCGATCAGGAAAGAAAACCGCCCGGATTAATCCCATTTTTTCCATAAACCGAACGAAGTGCCGGAAGATTATTCGGACGGCCAGGTTGTTCTTACAGCACAATCCATCGACCAGGGTGGGTATGCGTTTTGATGTGGTGATCGTAAGCACCGGCTTGAAGTCAGAGGTGCTTGTGGTAAAGAACGCTTTCACTTTGGATGATGTGTGGTAGGTATGTTGAAAAGCTCTTAGCTCCGCATGGGATCAAAACACTGACCCTGCTTCCCCGGGTCAGTGTGCATTTGGTCATGGTTAGGCTGTGGTGAACGGTTACCGGGGGAGAGATGCCGAAACCGTAGTAACGCTATATTGAAAGTTCTTGAATGGAGGTCTGGAGGGAAACTTCTTTCAAGAAGTTTCCCTCCAGTTGCCTATTTCGCAAGCCGCGACACCACCAGTTCGGTTATGTCCATCACTTTGATTTTGGCCTTCTTTTCTTTGCGGGCTCTTGCAGCGGCCTGATTGAAGCTCCCTTTGCATGATGGGCAAGCGGAGACGATCATGTCCGCGCCCAGGCCTATAGCGGAAAGGAGCCGTTTATAGCCTATCTCCCCGGCCATGGCGTTATCAAAGCCCTTCATGCCGCCACCGCCGCCGCAGCATTTGGCGAACGCTCGATTCAGAGGGAACTCCAGAAGCTCAACACCGGGAATAGCCTTGAGCACATTTCTGGGGGGCTCGTAAACACCCATGTGGCGACCCATGTCGCAAGGGTCATGATAGGCTACCTTCAAGGGCTGAGCGCCAGGGTCGAACTTCAATCTTCCTTCGTTAATCAGCGTTTCCATAAGCTCCACCACATGAGTAACCTTCGGACCGGCTTGCGCCCCATATTGCGGATACAGGTCCCTGAATGTCTTGAGACAGCCGGCGCACGAGGTTATGAGTTGCTTTGCGCCGTATCTCTCAAAAAGCTCGGTGTTTTTTTGCAGATTCGCCGTAAAGGTCGGGGTGTCTCCGACCAGGTAGGCCAGGTATCCGCAACAAGTTTCCTCTTCTCCCAGGGCTCCGTAATTCACGCCGGCGGCATCGAGAACCCGGATAAACGAAGGGATGATCTTTATGTCTTGAAAGCTGGTTACGCACCCCATATGGAGTAGGTTTTCCGTCTGACCCGGAACGGCCTTGCGATAGCCGGCAGGATAGCTGTCGGCCCTTTTTTCGGGAGCCGCCAAAAAGGGATTTGCGGCCTCTATTATGGACGCTAGAGCGGGTTTGAAAATTTCCGGCAGGTAACCCTTTTCCACTAGGCGCTCTCTGGCGCTCCTTATAATGGTGGACACCTTTACCTGCGCCGGGCACACGGAGCGGCAATTCAAGCACAGCATACACTGGTATAGACGTTTGGCGAGATCATCGGAAGCTTCGATATTCCCCATTAGCATATTGTAAGCCAGTGTGACTCTACCCTTGGCGTTCAGAGACTCCAGGCTCGTCTCACCGAAAGTCGGGCACCCGGATCTGCAGAACCCGCATTGGATACAGGCCAGGATTTCGTTGTCCACTCCTTCCGGGAAGCTCTGGATTGAGTCGGGCGCATTGAGATACTTTTGGAAACTGTTTTCGTCGAGGATGTCACGAATCGCGTCGTCAAATCCCATCTTACCAGGATTAAGTATATTGTTGGGGTCTAGGGCTTTTTTGATGTCCTTCATCACATTGTGCGCTTCTCCCAATTGCCGGCCTATGTATGGGGATTTTGCCATGCCGATGCCGTGCTCGGCAGAAACTGTTCCGTCGAAACGTAGGGTGAGATCGATGAGTTCCATCGATATCTTTTTCACTTTTTCCCATTGCTCAGGAACCGTGGGATTCATGATAAAGGTAACGTGTAGATTTCCGTCGCCTATGTGGCCGAAGGTGGCAAGGGGAAAACCGTATTTTTCGCCGATTTTTTGGACTTCGATGATGGTCTGGGGAATGCGGCTGATGGGCACGCCCATATCCTCAACGAGCGGAATCAGCCGATAACCGGGCCGAAGGCGGCTCATCGCAGGAACCAGACCGCCCCTGGCGGCGAATAACTTCGCTTTCTCCGCCGGACTATCGGACCAGATATTTTCCATGCCGCCAACCGACTTGCAGATCTCATCGACCTTTTTGATTTGCTCTTTGACATCAGCCTCATGACCGTCCAACGCCATGAAAAGCTGACAGTTGACACCATCGGGGATGTCCATTTTCAGGGCGTTTCTCGCGACGTCCAGACAAATATTGTCCAATATTTCACAGGTCGCCAGTTCCAAACCGGAGGTGAATATTTTTTCAACCGCCCTGCCGGCAGTCTCCACGTCCGGAAACGACGCTTTGGCAAAGGCTTCATATTCCGGCATGGGAAGGATTTTCAGCACAGCTTCGGTGATGATCCCCAAAGTGCCCTCAGAGCTGGCAAACAGATGGGTCAGGTCATATCCGGCTGAGCTCTTGGGCGCTATATCACCGGTTTTTATGATTCGACCGTCCGCTAGAACCACTGTGAGCGATTTTACGTAATCTTTTGTGGTACCGTATTTCGCTGCGCGAACCCCGCTCGCGTTAGTGGCGATCATGCCTCCAATGGTTGCGATGGGCGCGCTGCCCGGATCGGGGGGAAAGAAGTGTAAGGGAGCGAGCTTGGCATTTAAGGCGTTGCAGATGACTCCGGGTTCCACCACTGCGTATCCGTCCGCAGCATTGATTTCCTTGACAGCGTTCATCCTCGTGAAATCGATTATGACGCCCCCTTTTGCCGCCAAGACGGCGCCGGTAACCGATGACCCGGTTCCTCTTGCGACAACGGGAATTTTTTCCGAATTAGCCAGTTGGAGAATCCTGCTGACCTGTTCGGCGCTGCTGACGAACACTACCGCTTGGGGAACAGCGGCGTGTATGGACATGTCCCTGGAATAGGCAAGGCAGTCCACAGGCGAAGCGCTAATATTCCCGGCGCCGACGATTTCGGCCAAACTGCTGATAAAGTCCATTCTTGTCCTCCGAAAGTAAAGGGAGTTGGTTTGGTGGGCATAGGGGCTTATCTATATGGCACAGGCTTCAAATCCAACGTGTTGGCTGGACGCGGTCGCAAAACGCAAGATGTCTCGGGAGAAACGCCGGAGAGGGCTTTTCTGCGAAAGCCACTCCAGAGACCGCTCCCCAAAGACTATCATTATTGCAACAGCCTCCAGAGCTCATCCTAAATCGGGGACAACAGCGATTGTATGTCCGCGCGGCGCCGAAGGCTTTGGAACATATATGGAAACAGGTCTTGCAACTGGGCTCCAGTGACTTCGGGCATTGAATTCGTCCGTGTTACGACGCACCGGGGATCTTGTTTCAATAATTGTACAGTTCATAATAGCGTAATGCAATTCATAAATCAAACTTAAATCGGCTTCCGCGAAGACGTTGTAACTAGGCTGCAAATGTTGACTAAGCAAAAAAAGTAATGCGCTCGGGGCATCAGCCACTTGTTCTCTATAGTGAACCATTGCCGTAGGTCTTCTTCAAAGCTTCACAGAACGAATCTCTCAGTCAGTTGGGAGTCATAGGGCTCAACCGCTTACAGAAGGCTCAAACAACCTCCCGCGCCGGTGTCGATGCTCACAAGAATGCTAGGGTCGTCCTGCTTGAGCTTCGCGGGGGACTTAAAGTATCGTTTGAAAGGTAAGAACCCTAACGTTGTCATTGCGAGGAGCAAAGCGACGAAGCAATCCCCCCGGTTATTTGGGATTAGAGATTGCTTCGCTGCGCTCGCAATGACAACTTTATCGCTCTGCTCATGTGAAAAACCCCTCCAATTTTCAACGCGGAGCACCATATCCATTCACTTGTGGATCACAAATTTTGAGAAGCTTCGACGATTCACTACCCGCAAAGGCGGGCGCAAATGTCGTTGAGGGCGCAGTGAAACAATGTTCTCTGCATGTGGAGGAATGGAAAAAAAGATCAGGCGTTGTTTACAGAAGGAAAATCCTGTGATATTAATATCAGATTAGGCTGACAAAGCCGCGCTAGACTGCCGCAGGAGGATACGGGAACTTGGCATTTCTCACTGAAAAGAAACAGGAAATTATCGGAAAGCACCGGCTGCACGAAAAGGATACCGGTTCACCGGAAGTACAAATCGCGTTGCTGAGTGAAAGAATCAGCTATTTGACCGAGCATTTCAAGATCCATAAAAAGGATCATCATTCCAGACGCGGTCTGCTCATGCTCGTCGGCCAACGCAGAAGATTGCTGGACTATCTGAAGTCCAAGAACGTCGATCGTTACAAGAACATCATTAGTGAATTGGGTATCAGAAAATAGACCCAACAAATTAAAGAGTTGACGCCAAAAGCAGCCCGCGTTTGTAGGGGCCTGCTAAATGAGGATCTGATAAATTATGGTTCACCATGCGAGCTGTATTGTTGCGGGAAGAGAAATTATATTTGAAACCGGGCGCTTAGCAAAGCAGGCTTCCGGCGCCGTCTTGGTTCGCTCCGGGGAGACTCTAGTCCTAGTCACTGCCGTCTCTGAAAAGCACGGTAGAGAAGGGATCGATTTCTTTCCACTAACTGTGGATTACTTGGAAATGACTTATGCGGCGGGGAAAATTCCCGGAGGCTTTTTTAAGAGGGAAGGAAGACCCACTGAAAAAGAGATTTTGACCGCCAGATTCATCGATCGCCCCGTTCGTCCCTTATTTGCCAAAGGATTCACCGCCGAAACTCAAATTATCGCCACCGTGCTTTCTTCAGACGGCGAACACGATCCGGATATGATGGCCATTAACGGCGCCTCGGCAGCGCTTCATCTATCCGACATCCCTTTTCTGGGGCCGATCGGCGCTGTCAGAATCGGCAGGGTTAACGGCAATCTTATTGTCAATCCGGCACCCTTCGAAGATGCCTATTCGGACCTCAACCTGATTGTAGTTGGGTCCAGGGAAGGCATCGTAATGGTTGAGGGCGGGGCGGATAAGGCCACTGAAGAAGAAATAATCGACGCTATCTTCAGGGCTTACGAAGAGATCCTCAAAATTGTCCAGGCCCAGGAAGAATTGAGAGAAAAGGCCGGAAAGCCAAAACGAGAAGTCACGCCACCCTATAGGGACGAAGAACTCGTGGAGCGCATCCGACGGGACTACGGACCCAAGGTTTCTGAAGCTCTGAATGTGCCGGCCAAGCTCGAACGATACGCGGTCCTGGAGGGCATTTTCGCCGAGGTGATGGAATCTCTGGGAGAAGCCAAAGACGCTCGACGATCTGAAGTCTTCGGATACTTTGAAAAAATTGAGGGCGAATATCTGCGCCACATGATACTTGAAGACGGCGTTAGGATCGGTGGCCGCGCATTCGACGAGGTAAGGCCCATCAGCGCCGAGGTAGGCGTGCTTCCGCGCACCCACGGCAGCGCTTTGTTCACCAGGGGTGAAACTCAGGCCCTGGTTGTAGTGACTCTCGGCACATCCTCGGATGAGCAAAAGGTCGAGGCCCTCGAGGGCTCTAGCTACAAGTCATTTATGCTGCACTATAAGTTCCCGCCTTTTTCGGTCGGCGAAGTGAAGTTTCTCCGTGGTCCTTCCAGGCGAGAAGTCGGTCACGGCGCCTTGGCCGAACGCGCAATAGCGTACATGTTGCCCAATGACGAAGATTTCCCGTACACAATCCGTGTGGTTTCGGAAATTTTGGAATCCAACGGATCGTCTTCGATGGCCAGCGTCTGCGGCGCGTCGCTCTCACTCATGGATGCCGGAGTGGCTCTATCGGAGCCGGTAGCGGGCATAGCCATGGGTTTGTTGAAAGGCGGCGACAAGATAGTGATTCTTTCCGACATCATCGGCGATGAAGATCACCACGGAGATATGGATTTCAAGGTCACCGGCACAGCGGATGGCATAACAGACCCTTCAAATGGACATCAAGATCCAAGGGATTACAAAGGAAATCCTTTCGAAGGCCCTGTACCAGGCAAAGGCCGGGCGGACCCACATTCTTAACGAAATGAGTAAGGTGATCACCCAGCCCAGAGCGGATCTGTCTCCCTATGCGCCGAGAATATTCGTTATGTACGTTAATCCCGAGAAGATCAGGGAGATCATCGGCCCGGGAGGCAAGGTCATCAGGGGTATCCAAGAAGAAACCAGCACTAAGATCGAAGTGGACGACACAGGCAAAGTTGTCATTGCCTCGATCGACGTGGACGGCGCCAACCAGGCGAAAGCGGCAATTCAGGCCATTACCCAAGAAGCCGAACTGGGCAAGATATACATGGGAACCGTCAGGAAAATTACCGACTTCGGGGCATTCGTGGAGATCTTCCCCGGAACAGACGGCCTTGTTCATATTTCCCAACTAGCCCCTGAAAGGGTGCGCAAGGTGACCGACGTTGTTCAAGAAGGCGACAGCTTCCCCGTCAAGGTCATTGGGATTGACGCTCAGGGTAAGGTAAAGCTTTCCAGGAAAGACGCCATCGGCAAGGACCCGGATTGAGGCAGAAACGAGAAACAGGTGAGTAATTCGGCAGCTTTTGATGGTCAGAAACACAAGCGCATATAGGAAAACCACCCTTGATAATGGGGTGAGGATAATCACGGAAGAAATTCCTTTCTTTCGATCGGTGGCGCTGGGAATCTGGGTGCGGTCAGGCTCCAGATTTGAGCCACCGGATGTAAACGGTATTTGCCATTTCATAGAGCACATGCTCTTCAAAGGGACCCGCAAGAGGTCCGCCCTCACCATAGCCAAGGAGATCGACGCAGTAGGGGGAGCTCTAAACGCATTCACCAGCAAAGAGCTTACCTCGTACCACTGCCGAGTTCTCGATGAGCATCTTGATTTGGCCATGGATCTTCTGGGGGACATTTACCTTAACGCTTCTTTTCCGGAAGAAGAGATAGACCGGGAAAAGCAGGTCGTGTGCGGGGAGATCTGCCAGGTTGAAGACAGCGCCGAGGATCTGGTTCACGAGATTTTGGGTATTCGATTCTGGCAGGATGATCCGTTAGGGCAACCCATTCTGGGAACCATACCCACAATAGAGAAATTGGACAGGCAAACCGTAGTCGATTTCAAGGCCGACTACTACGTGCCGGGGGAAACGTTGATCTCCGCGGCCGGCAGGATCGAGCATGACGCATTTGTCGATCTTGTGAGCAAGCAGATGGACGCCCTCCCTAGTTCAACCCATAGCCCGGTGACAAAACCCGTCAAGGTGGATTCGTCCGCGCATATTGTTAGCCGCGATTTGGAGCAGGTCCACGTTTGTATTGCAATGGAGAGCCCCAGCGCGATCGACGAGCGTCGCCATGCCACTTACGTGCTGAATACTATCCTGGGCGGGGGCATGAGTTCCAAATTGTTCCAAGAAGTCAGGGAAAAGCGTGGTCTGGCTTACAACGTCTACTCTTTCCTCTCCTGCTTTTCCGATACGGGCATACTCGGAATTTACGCCGGCTGCGATCCGGACCGCATAGAAGAGCTTCTCAGCGTCATGGGCAAAGAAACTCTAAACTTTGCCAAGACTGTGACGGAGGAAGAACTTCAGTTGGCGAAGAGCCAAATCAAAGGCAATATTATACTTGCCATGGAGTCCACGGAATCCAGAATGAACCGTCTAGCCAAGAGTGAATTCTATTTTCGAAGACACGTTGTTGTCGATGAAATACTGGGGGCCGTGGACAAAGTCTCTCTGAAAGACCTGATCGAGATATCGGAGCAGTTGCTGGTCCCCGGCAAATACACGATTGTGGCGTTGGGTTCGGTCGATGAGAAGCTCGATCTTTTTGGATTGTTTCAGGGGTGACGCGCGCCCTTCTCGGGAAGGGACCTTTTTCAAAACGCAGCCTGCGGCAGTATCCGAAACCCGAACTCGAACGATGCGGTTCGCTGCGCTCACAGCATCCTACGGAACGAGGTTCGACCAGAAATAGCCCTAAATCTACGGACAAGTAGGGGAGGGGTTCATCCCCGCCCGCCTCTGAGGCCTAATCTGCCGGCATTATCTCAGCAGCGTCCGCCTGTGCTCCATATAATCGGAACCATGGATACCTCTGGGACGCAGCAATAGTCTCAGAGAACGCGTCGTTCCGAGGGGGCGGGTGTAAAACCCGCCCCTACACGCGCCGTCCGAAATTCCCCATTGTGCTTCTGCCCGGGACCATTTTGAGCCTGTTGCAATAATAAGAGTTTTGGGAGGGGGGGTTGGGGAGGGACTTTTTGAAAAAAGTCCCTCCCCGAGAACTCTTTCCAAATCTTCTTCTTTTGCGGCCGCTACTATTCTATTTCCGACAGATTCTTGCGTTTGAACTCGACTTTCTGGCACGCATAGTCCAACGAGACTGACACGTTATGAAACCCTCTGACGCCGAACAGGTTCGCCACCTCATTTTTGAGATTGTTCTGGTTAAACGCATGGAAGCAATTGGTC
>CAVVHK010000117.1:0-7029 GCA_963747865.1 uncultured delta proteobacterium
CTTTCGTTCGGCACGAGGAGTTTTGCCATCGGCACCGGGGCCACATACGGATATAATGATCGGGATGACTCCATCAGTTTGGCCGTGCCGTACGGGCCTTTCTCCTTTGCTACATACGTATTTCCTTTCCGCCAGCGCGTTGGGCCGTACCGGCTGAAAGACGATAAGACAGGAGACTCCTTGTGGCAAGCCTATTGGCAGGGTCCAGACCCGAATCAGCAGAGCCAGTGGTTTGTCGGAGAGGTAGTCAACTATAAACGGGGGCCGTTGGAACTCGGCGTTGGCGCATTCAGCGAACGGCAGCATATTCAGGATGATGATCACCATCGTCCGATCGGGTCCCGCGATTATGATTGGTATCAAGGTCTGGCGTGGATGAAGTATTTTAACGGCAGGTTTTTCCTAAATGCTGAATATGCCTGGGAGAACAGCGATCATCGGGTCAATGCGCAAAGATATGAGTTCAATTACCCCACATACACCGAAGGATATCATGCGTTTGTTGAGACCGGAACCCTCGCCGGCCCCGCCAAGCTTTCCCTCGTGTGGGCTCAGGCCTCGGGGCCGGATCGAGCCGGCAGAGACCAGAATCCCACCAAGATTTATGCGGCCTTTCCCATTAACTATCAAGCTCTGGATCCATACAACTATTTGATGTTCCACACGTACGGCGGAGGAACGCTGGGAAACCCCAATCGAAACAACTATTTTGGGAATTCGGCTCACGCGGACGGCACGGGTCAGATGACGGACGCCCGGGCCTTTGCGTGCCGTATCGATTACGCGTTGGCGTCGAATCTGAATATCTGGGGATCGTATCTGTGGGCGGAGCGCCTTGAGAAGAACGGGTATTGGGCGGGACAATTTGGAACAGGGGTGTGGTTTGCAGGCGACCAGGTGTCGATCGGTTTTCCAGGAAACGAGAGAGCGGATAAAGCCCAGGAGTGGAAGCTGCATAACTTTGGCGGATCCGGACCCTACAATCCGTACGTGGATGACAGCTTTATAGGCTGGGAAATGGATGCCGGCCTGGAGTGGAAGATCCTGGAAGGCGTCACGTTGAGCGCTCGGTATGCGTACTGGCAGCCGGGAGGATGGTTTGACCAGGCATACATGGCAGTGACGAACACCTCTTTTGGTTTACAGGGACGCGGGCTGATGGTTGGTCGTAGTCCGATCCATGGTCTCAGCACTTCGTTCTTGCTGGAATTCTAAAGTCTGACTGGATGGCCATTAGGTAGGACAAAGTTAGAATACCGGGCAAGGTGTTTGTTGGGAACCCCATGTCTTAAGTCTCTATATTGCTTTGGCGAAGGGCTTTACAAGCCGGCAAACGCATTGTTGAGCGCTTCTCTATCCGTTACATAGGGAAGAATTTAAAAAGGTCTTTTAGGATGGATTAGACAGGTCAGCATGAACTCGATCCCCCAGAAGCTTTTGCGGGTTTCATTTTTACTGTAGTTTTGCCTTTTGGATTATGCGTTTAGCTCCGCATGGGAACCATACGCTGACCCTGCTTCGCCGGGTCAGCGCCACCCTAAACCATCTTGTTGCGCCTAAGTCCGGTTAAAAGGGGGAGACACGAGCCGATCCATCAGACCAGCCAGCGCCACATTACGGGACTAATACTCTTCTAATTTCCCTGTCCGAACCATAGCGCCGCTCTGGTTGTCGAAGACATTCGCCAATTTTTGTGTAACATGCCTGTCAAAACCTCCCATCCCCAGCCTCCCCAGGCACAACAGGCCCCCCGCAACATAGGTTCCCCGGGGGGTTCGGGCGCCGCCGTTGACATAGCAATGAACAGTCATATAGAGTAACAGTTTGAAAAGATAAGATTTGTGACGGGCATAAGGACATGGCCCGCCTCGCTCGGGGAGAAAAACCATGCGATACCGGCGCCTCGATCTAACCCTTTTCGACGCGTCGCCGAGACCGGGACAATCGCCAACCCAACGAAAAGCCGAAAAAACAAGATTACGCCCCATACTCAGCTCTCAACCTCCAGAAGGGAGCTGAAACAAAGACGGTCGGATTTGAGTTTTTGCTGGAGGCCCAACACGGGGGATCAGACATGGATGACCAGAAGCCAAGGAATTTCGAGTTTGCCGATGAGGATGACCAGAAGCCGAATCTGCTTTCAGGGTTAAACGTTTACACGGAAACGATAGATCTCCAGGGGCTTTTCGCCGAAAATCTCACGGTATCAGGTAGCTTCGATCTTACGGGAATTAAGACCACTACTTTTGGTAAGCTGCTTGAATCGCTACCCATTCCCGCACTATTGCTCGATCCCTCCTGCAGAATCGTATTCGTCAACCAATCCTTTGACAAAATCAGTGGCGAGTCCCCCAGGAAAAAAGGGGATTCTTTTGCATCGCTATTTTCTGACTCCTCAGAATCCGAAAGGGTCCAACGCCTTGTGGACGAGGTTTTCGTAACGAAAAAACCTCGCGTCGGCGAAGCGATCTTGAAGATCGCATCTAAGGAAATATGGGCTCGAATGCACTTGAGATCCGTGAGAATGGGGGAAGAGAGATCAATACTCCTCCTGATGGAAGATCTCACGGTTGAAAAGAGGCAACTCCTCGAAAACGAACGATATCAGGAGAAACTCCGAAAGATCAACGAGCGGCTAAAGAGCGAGATCGATCGAAGAATCCTGACGGAGAGAACGCTGCGGGAAAGTGAGCACGGTTTCAGGATGTTAGCGGAATCCGCTCCTTTCGGGCTGTCAGTCCTGAAAGCCGACATGACATTCGAGTGACATCAACCCCAAGTTTACGGAGATCTTTGGGTATACGAAGGAAGACATTCCGGACCTGAATACCTGGTTGCTCAAGGTGATGCCCCAGGAAAACTACAGAACGCGATTGGAACCGATTTTGAAAAGAGACATGAGTGAGCACGTCGGTTCAGGGCGGATCGCGCCGAGGATCTTTACCGCTCGTCGCAAAGACGGGACAGACAAGATAGTCAGCTTCAAGGCAGTGGTCCTCGATAATAGGAAGCGGATCATTACCTATCAGGATGTAACGGTGGAAAGAAAAGCTCAACAGGAAATCATTCGTTCAAAGAATGCCTGGGAGCGCACCTTCGACGCCGTTCCGGATCTGATCACCATCATGGACGATAAGCACAGAATAATACGAGCAAACAAAGCGATGGCCGACCGACTGGGAGTCACTCCAAGGGAGATGATAGGTATGCTTTGCTATGAGCGTGTACACCAGACAAGCGCTCCTCCTTCATTTTGTCCCCATAGCAAAGTCCTTGAAGACGGTAAGGAGCATTCGGCGGAGGTAGTCGAAGAAATTCTCGGTGGAGTGTTCGATGTTACGGTATCGCCTCTCCGTGACCAGTCCGGCCATTTGGTAGGGGCCGTCCATGTTGCTCACGACATAACCCAGGTCAAGAGAGCGAGTGAAGCGCTACTGGAGAGTGAGCGACTTTATCGTCAATTAGTGGAAAATGCCAGCGACATCATCTACCAGACCGATGGGAACGGATTCTTCAAGGTGGTAAACCCCGTCGCTCTGCGCATCACAGGGTATACGGAGGAAGAAGTAATCGGAAAGAGTTTCCTCGAATTAGTTCACCCGGACCACAGAGAGTCAACGAACCGATTTTACGGAATACAATTCGTGAAACGAATTCCTGCAACCTATCATGAATATCCCGTCGTTACGAAGAGCGGAGAAATACTATGGCTCGGGCAAAATACTCAGTTGGTCATGGACGGTGAGAAGATTGTTGGATTCCAATCCATAGCAAGAGACGTCACACAGCGCAGACAGGCGGAAGAAAAGTTGCGCCGGGCTAATGAAATGCAGCAAAAATTGTTGGCCACCGCTGCCACTGCAATCTTCACCCTGGATCCGGAGGGCATAATCACCGGAGTGAACGAGGAGTTTCTGCCGTCTCACCGGTTTTGAGCAAGAAGAGGTGATAGGAAGATCCTCCGATACGTTTTTTCACCGGCCGTCCGATGAAGCGTGCGCTATCCGGGAATCGGCCCTAGAAGCTTCCGTTTTCAAGCGTCAGTGCGCCGTAAGAGCCAAAGACGGGCGCATCCTTACCGTTCTGATGAATGCTACCGTTATGAAAGACAACAGCGGAAAAACGGTGGGCGCTATAGAGTCTTTTGTGGACGTCACGGAATTGATAGAGGCGCGATCTGCGGCAGAGCAGTCAAGCCGCGCAAAGAGTGATTTCCTGGCACGAATGAGCCACGAAATTCGAACGCCCATGAACGCTATCATCGGCATGACGGAGCTGGCTTTGGAGACGGGTCTTACCCCTGAACAGAGCGATTATCTCCATTTAGTGGAATCCGCCGCCGATTCTCTCCTGCAAGTTATCAATGACATTCTGGATTTCTCGAAGATTGAGGCCGGAAAACTGGACCTGTTTCCAGAGGACTTCAACCTTGAGGATTGCGTCTGGGACACCCTGAGCGTCTTGGGACCGCAGGCGTACGGCAAAGGACTTGAACTGGCCTACTACATACATCCTGACGTCCCGCTGTGGCTGGTCGGCGACGTCGGACGCTTGAGACAGGTGCTGACGAATTTAGTCGGCAACGCAATCAAGTTCACCCGACAAGGACATATCGAACTTCAGGTGGAAGAGGAATCGCGGACGGACCAGGAAGCGGTTTTGTATTTTAGAGTCACCGACACGGGGGTTGGTATTCCTTTGGATAACCAGGAGACGATTTTTGAGGCATTCGAACAGGTAGACGGCTCGATCACAAGGGCGAGTGGAGGAACTGGCTTGGGTTTAGCAATAGCGCGTCAACTGGTGGAAATGATGGGAGGGCGCATATGGCTTTCAAGTGGCCCGAATCAGGGAACCACTTTGCACTTCACAGTGCGGTACGGGTTGCAGGGTGAACAGGCAAAACAAGGGATTTCACAAGCGACACTGGACCTCACCGGCATCCGAGTAATTGTGGTTGACGACAACTCTCTCAACAGGCGCATACTGAGAGAGACGCTTATTAACTGGGGCATGGAGCCGGTAGAAGTAGACGGCGGAAGAGCGGCTATAGAAGCCATAGCGAAGGCCAATCATGAAGGGAGGCCATTTTCTTTGGCATTGATTGACTTCATGATGCCTGAAATGGACGGGTGTCAACTGATAGAGCGGATAAACCAGGACCCGGCGCTTGCGATGGGAAAAATATTATTGCTGACTTCGGGCGCGGAGTCCTCGGCCTCACGCCGGGGCAGTGATCTGAAAATCTCCTCCGTACTGTTCAAGCCGATCAAACAAACTCAGCTATTGAATGCGATTACCGGGACTTTGCGGAGGGGAAGAGCCATTCCACCCGAAAGCTCTTCACCTCGCAGCCATGCCGTCGTTGAAAGAGCGAAGAACCTCCGAGGTACTGCTGGCCGAGGACAATGTGATTAACCAAAAATTAGTGGTCAGGTTGCTGGAGAAAGCAGGGCATTCAGTCACGGTCGCGTCGGATGGAAGGAAGGCCCTGGTTGCTCTGGAAGCAAACGAATTCGATCTTGTGTTGATGGACATCCAAATGCCTGAAATGAGTGGTTTCGAGGCGACTCAGCTCATCAGGGAAAAGGAGAAATCAACACAACGCCACATTCCCATCATCGCTCTAACGGCTCATGCCATGAAAGGAGACAGAGAAAAGTGCCTTCAAATGGGAATGGATGCGTATTTGACCAAACCTCTTAGGAGGGAAGAGCTGTTCGAGGCGCTAACACGATTCGCCTGCCCGGCATCCGACCAATCCGTCCCCCCCTCAAACGACGAAAAGGAATCTTCAAAAGTAGATACGGAAGCTCTCATGAATCGACTGGGTGATGATAGGGCGCTTCTTAGGGAGTTGACGTCTCTGTTCGCCGACGACTCATTGAGGCTGATGGGGCAAGTCCAATCGGCTCTACAGGACCAGAGTCCCGAGCGCTTGGAAAAGGCGGCCCACACTTTGAAAGGCGCTCTAGGTAGCCTTTTCGCCAATGCCGCGTTTGATCTCGCATTCAAGCTTCACGAAGCGGCCCGAAGCCGTGACTTGGCCCGGGCGGCAGCCGTTTTTCAAAGACTCGAAAAAGAAATAGAAATCGTTCGAGAAACGCTCAAGTCCCTGGTAGAATCCCGGGACAGTTGAAAACTTGGCTTTTGAAGTTTCAATGACATCTCCCTCCGTATATTCGGAACAGGATGACGAAGAATGGGAGCGAATGAAACTAAGACCTTAGGGCCGCCTTCAATCTTGATCGTCGAGGACAGCAAAATCGAGGCCGCAATCTTGAGACACCTGTTGGATCGGGGCGGCTACACCACACGTGTCGTCCACTCTGTAGAGGAGGCGCTAGATGACCTGAAACAGCATAGGCCTGATCTTATAATCAGCGATGTGGTGATGCCGGAAACGAGCGGTTTCGAATTTGCTCTTCACATCAAGAACGATGAGAGTCTTTCCACCATCCCTGTGATGCTTATCACCGGCCTATCGGAAGCTGAAGACATCTTTCGAGGACTAGCCAGCGGCGCAGACTATTATATTACCAAACCGTGACAACGACGCGTACCTCGTGGACAAAGTCGGGTCAGTCCTGTCGCGACGCTCCACATTGAGGAAAGAACTCGACGTGCCTGTGGAGTTTGAGGCGCCCGGGGAGGGGGAACCTCATCTCATAAAGTAACGGTTCAGCGCCTGATTGATCTCTTGCTCTGCACTTACGAGAATTCCATCCAAATAAACCATAAGCTGAGAAAGACCCAGCAAGACCTCTTGACGCTGAATCAAGAGCTCGAGGCCAAAGTTTCTGAGAGGACGGCAAGTCTGCGGTCCGAGATCGAACACAGGAAGCAGGCCGAACAGGAACTCCAAAAGGCGCATGATGAACTCGAAAGCCGGGTGAAAGAGCGCACCGCGGAGCTTGCCGCGGCAAATAGGGATCTTCATAAGGAAATCAGGCAGAGAAAGGCTGCTGAGAGGCGCATAAAGAACAGTGAGCAATACGGTACCGTCTCAAAGCTAGACCACAGGAAAAA
>CAVVHK010000118.1:0-9078 GCA_963747865.1 uncultured delta proteobacterium
CCACCACGGCGGTAACTCCTATTATCCTCCAGACGTTTCACTCTTTTCCAGTTTATACGCTGCCCGCCAATCTCTTGGCGGAGTTGTTTATGGGCCCGGGACTCTGCATAGGCTTAATCGCGTCCATGGTCGGCCTGGCGGTCCCCGAGCTGGGTCGGCTCATCTTGATACCCGGGGAGTTTCTTTGCTGGCTTACCGTTGAGACTGCCCGTTTTTTTGCGACGTTGCCTGTCAGCACACTTTGCTTCCCTCACATGACTCCGCTTAATGCATGCTTGTCCTTTCTAACGGCTTTTATGGCGCTGTGGGCGATCCGCAGACCTTCATGGACAAATTTAAAACTCCTGGGACTTATGTCGGCCCTTATCGCTCTTGTCTTAGGCTTCTCCTGGATTATCAAGCCCGAGACGGAACGATTGAAAGTAATTTTCATCAATGTCGGCAAAGGGGACTCAGCGCTGGTTTTACCCCCGACAGGCTCAGGCTATCTCATCGACGCCGGCGTATTTAGCAACTACTTTGATACCGGGGCAAGTATTGTCACGCCACTGTTAGGCTATCACGGCAAGACCTCTTTGGATGCCGTAATAGTCAGTCATCCGGAAATGGACCACATGGGAGGATTTCTTTCCATCCTACGACAAATCAATGCGGGCCGATTCTATTGGAATCCCGTCCCGTTCAACAATCCGCATTTCAGTGAAATACTCGACGTTGTGTACGCCAAACGTGTCTCAATTTCGGAAGCGGCGAGAAACGTTCCGGCTCTCGAATCAGGCGGCGCATCGATACAATTTCTGAATGCCGCCTATGGGAGCGATTCCCACGCCTCCCACAGAGATCTTAATAATGCTTCCGTGATTTGTCGGGTGGCGCATGGCAAGGCTTCTGTTTTGTTCACGGGCGATCTTGAGTCCGAAGGTGAGGACAAGCTTCTTGAAAGCGGCGTATCTTTGAATTCAACTGTCCTGAAGGTGGGTCATCATGGGGGCAAAAGAGGCACGAGCGACCGGTTTCTTCAGGCCGTTCAACCTAAAATAGCCGTCATATCGGCGGAATACCCGCCAAACGGAGGCCTGCCGTCGGCCCCCGTGCTGGAAAGGCTCAAATCCTCGGGAATAGACGTATATTGGACGGGACGGGACGGGGCCGTGGTAATCGACACCGATGGCAAAACACTTAGGGTAAATACGTCAAAGGGTTCCATACGTCGGCAGCGGATCAGCAAAGAGTACGCGCTGCCTTGAATTGGCGCAGTCGACTTTCCAGTCCTACCCTTTCGGTTAGCGCAAGAATCCCTAAATCATAGCTTTCCACATTTCTCATAATTGTTTAAACTGGAGACAACTTGAGCGCGCCATGGAGCTCCAATGGCCAAATCGGCGTCTGAATATCATAGTCAAACTTCGTACTCTCGACACAGGATGTCAGGTCATTATCTTGATTGGGAGAGTCAGCCGGAAGTTTTCAAGATATATGACGGACTTGAAGAGGTCCGAACAAGCCCGCCGGCCTCGTGGCCAACAACGGCCCAAACGGACCTGTTTACGCAACTGGGCGATGCCTCAAAGACAGCTTCCTTCGCCAATCTGTGTCTGGTTACGACCCTGACTCACGCTGTTACCGCAACGGCTAGGCACGCCGGAAAAGACTTTTTCTACCGAAGCGTGGCGTCAGCGGGCGCCCTTTATCCCTTTGAGCTTTACATGGCAGTCCAAGGGGTCGAGGGGCTTACCGACGGCCTGTACCATCATTCCGCCGGGACGCTAAGTCTGGAGAAGCTCAGATCCGGGCGGATAGGCAATGCGCTCGACAGGATCCTGCCTTCAGGTGTAACCAGCAGAGAGATCTGCTTCTTCATTACTTCCATATACTACCGTAGCTCCTGGAAATACAGAGACCGCGCGTACAGATACTGCTTGCTGGATTCAGGGCACCTCCTTGAGAATCTGACCCAGGCCCTGAGAATGGCCGGTCTTGCTTTTGACCTCCGGTACGATTTCAATGATTCTGGAGCTAACGAGTATCTCTGCGTCGATTCAAATCGTGAGGTGTGTCTGGCGTTGTGTTTGGCAGGCAATGCGATATTGCAGGAATCGGAAGATGATAACCAAGCTATAGGATGCCCTCACGGTCTCGAAGGCGCTTCAAGAGTGTCCCCATCTGACATTGATTATCCGACTATCCGAGAGTTTCATTCGTCCACCGGCCTTATCAAAGCCGTATCCGCTCCCGATCCTATGTTTGATTGCCTGGGATTGCACGCCGTTGAATCCAAGAGCGTCGGTTCGGCGCCCAAACCAACGGAAATTCTTAGTTACACTGAAGCGCTATTTCACAGGAGATCTCTGAGAAATCTGGTCTGTGACAAGATGACGCGGGACCAGTTCGATCTCATACTCAACCTTATGTGTCAAGACGCTGACTCATCGGGCCATTCCGTAGACAATTCCCTAGTGGTTGGATTTTCGGCTGCGACAGTCGAGAGCTTAACCCCCGGATTCTACACATTGGACAGGCGGAACAGGTCAATAAACCTGGTTCGCAAAGGCGATCTGATCAATGAGATGGCTCACATATGTCTGGACCAGATGTGGCTTGCCAATTGCGCGGCGCATTTTCTGTTTCTGACCGATTTGGGCGCTCTCGAAGAGCAATATGGACCAAGAGGTTACCGTTACGCCATGTTAAATGCGGGCCGCTTGGGCCAAAGGCTTTATGTAGCTGCCACTGCGCTAAGACTAGGCTGTTGCGGGATCGGGGCCTTTTACGACAACGAAGCCGCCAACTTGCTTGGTTTGGGGCAGGACGGTCGTGTATTGTACGTGGTGGGCATAGGGCCAGTGAAGAAGTTTAGGGAATAGTTCCTATAATAATGACGCCGGAGAGAAACTTCTTGAAACCCCGCGTTTCGCGGGGTCCAGACCTCCCTTGAAGAACTCCTAATATGGCGACTCCAGAGTTTCGCCCCGGTAAACGCTTACAGCTGCGGAATCAGGCGCCTTTAATTTAACTCGTCTCAACGAATGGAGAACCACAATGTTCGAGACTCTCAAGAAGTATCTCACACCTGTGGAATCGATTGACGCCGACCAGGCGAAGCAATTCATCTCCGAGAATCCGGAGGGCGACTACACACTCCTTGATGTCCGGCAGCCGGGCGAATATGAGGGCTCGCATATTCCGGGAGCGAAGTTGATTCCCATAGCCGAGCTTCCTGACCGCATCGACGAAATCGATCCCGAAAAGCCTGTCATAGCCTACTGAGCTGCGGGTGGACGCAGCCGTGTCGCTGCTCAGATGCTATCAGGCCGCGGATTCAAAAAAGTTTACAACTTAACGGGCGGGATTAGAGCCTGGAATGGTTTGACCGCTGATGGTCCCGTGGAACTGAATATGGAGATAATCAGGGGAGACGAAACGCCTACCGAGGTCATTCGCCTTGCATACGGGATGGAACATAATCTTGCGGTTTTCTACCGCAAGGTCAAAGCTCAGGGCGACGATCAAGAATTGGCGCAGTTGTTGGACAAGCTTGCCTCCATTGAAGACAAACACAAGCAGACTCTGTTTGAGCTTTACGACACCATGGAGCCATTTCCTGTAGACCGGCAGTCCTTCGAATCGGATGTCTCGGTCACCGTCTTGGAAGGGGGTTTTGACCCTGAGGAATTCATGAAGAAGAATCAGAAATTCCTCACCACCAGAGAAAACGTGCTTGATTTGTCCATGATGCTCGAAGCCCAAGCCATGGACCTTTACATGCGTTTCGCTGACCGAATGCAGAAACAAGGAGCCAAAGACATTCTGTTCAAGATTTCACAGGAGGAGAAGAACCATCTGGAAGCCCTGGGTAAGCTGAGGGAAAAGAGCGCGTGATGGTACAAGTGTTCAGCCGTCCCGACTTCTCGAAGGGCCGGGTTGGCCGTGGGACACATGCAAACTCATTGAACCGTTGGGAGCCGGATAGCATCTAATGGGGTGTACGTCGCTGATACCGTAGCGGCAAAAATAGGTCCGAAGAGCCCGGTTATCAATGCCGCGAACCGGTAACCAGCGGAAAGATCGATTCTGAAAGGAATGTAATATGTCAATCGAAGATACCCCCTTAGATTTCTTGGTGCGACTGAAGGATAAACAAGGAAGAGATTACATCTGTGTCAGCGAGGATGTGAAGAACCCGCAACAGGCTACGCCTGAAGAACTCGCTTCCTGTGTGCGCGCTCGCTCTGTGCAATTCGCGCGTGATGAATCCAAGTAACGGTTTGTCATTTCGAGGAAGTCTCCAACGTCCTCTCAATGCTCCTAGTGTGTTTCCCATCGTCCCTTGCAGGGCAAGGTTCCGATATAAGACGGCATTACAATTTTGAGTTCTTTCCCCGCCTGTCAGGCCCGAAGAAAGAAGGATGATGGGCGGGGTTATTCAATTGTCACCAAATCTGAGTGTCAGCGTGGGGAACACGAACCTTGCGATGGTTAAGCGTAGTGGAATAATAAGAGTTTTTGGGGAGGGGTCCGGGGAGGGCCTTTTTGCAAAAAGGTCCTCCCCGGCGCATATTCCTAAAGCTTTTGGATCTTACGCTTCCCTCGAATCAAGCCCCAGGGCTTTGCGTTTGCCTTCTATGTGACCGATGATAATCTTTGCCGCCTTCTCGGGATCGGGTTCTACTGCAAAGGTTGCCCCTACCACATCATTGAGCCCTTCGGTCAGGAGCTTTACCACGTTCAAGCTTCCGGTAATTGGAGGCATCGGACCCAAGTGAGTGAACACTCCGGAGGCTACGAAATAGCAGCCTATGGTCGCGGCTTTCTCGGAATACCATTCAGGAGCGGAACCGGCGACAGGCAGATCGCTGATATCGCAACCCAGGGCATTTGCCAGAGCGGACACCAAACTCAGTATTCGGACGTTGTCCACGCAACTCCCTAGATGCAGGACCGGCGGAATTCCCAAAGCGCCGCAAACTTCTTTTAAACCTGGCCCGGCCAAGTCCAAAGCTTTCATAGTCTTCAAACCCGCCTTGGCATGGGCCACAGACACGCAGCCGGTGTCCAGGACCAGGATGTCGTTGGCGATCAAACGAGTTGTTAACCCGACGTGACCGAAATCCTGTTTGATCTTGGGATTATTGCAGCCCACTACGCCGGCCGCCCCTCGGATTTTGCCCGCTTTTATGGCTTGTATCAGCGGCTCGGCCGTCCCGCCCAGAGCGCCTAGGATAGCTTCAACAGAAATTCCGCCGATAACTTCCTGAGGTTCAACAGGAATAAAGACTTTTGCGGGATCTCGGCGACCGAAGTTTTCAATCGCCGCCCTCACGAGGTCATGAGCCTTGGCGTAGGCGTTCTCAGGAGAGAACTCGTGGTGTTCCATTCCGGGGAACTTGGCTTTATCCGATGTGGACACCATCTTGGTATGGTAACAGGTCGCCACCTGGCTCAGTGAAGGCATAATACATTGATAATCCACAATCATCATTTCCACGGCGCCTGTAACCAGCACCAGCTCCGTCATCAGGTGATTCCCCGCCATGGGGACCCCGTGACGCATCATTAGCTCATTACCTGTGCAGCACACTCCCGAAAGATTGATTCCCTTGGCGCCCTTTTCCGCAGCAAGCTTCAACAATTCCGGAGATTGGCACGCTGCGACGATTGTCTCGGATACCACGGGATTGTGACCGTGGACAACGATGTTAACTTGGTCTTCCTTCAGCACGCCCATATTGACTGTGCTCTTCGCCGGCATTGGGGTCCCGAAAAGGATGTCCGACACATCCGTGGCGATCATTGATCCTCCCCAGCCGTCGGACAAAGCGTTTCTCATGCTGTGCAGCAACAAGCTCACCCAATCGTTGTCCACTCCCATGTGAGTGCGATGCATCATTTCCGAGGTCTCCCGGTCGATACCGCGGGGAGTGATCCCCAATTTGTCCCATAAATCCCTGCGTTTTTTCGGGGCCCGGGACAGCAAAGTCAGAGACTTCTTCTTGGTTCCATAATCATCCTGCATCGCGTCAGCGAGCTGCCCGGCAATGGTGAGATCGTCCTTCCCGTCAACAGGTATCCCGAACTCCTCTGCAACTCTGCGGAGCTTGACGGGATCTTTGATGGAGTATCCGCCTGCTTTGCCTTCAGCCACCTTTGCCAGGACTTCAATCAAGTCCCGGCCGTGATCCGAGTGGCTTGCAGCGCCGGCCGCAATCATCCGGCCCAAGTTGCGGGCCACAATGATGTCCGCGTCCGCGCCGCATACCCCTGTCTGCGGACCTTCCCCGAATGGGTCAATCCTGCAGGGCCCCATCATGCAAATCCTGCAAGATAGGCCCATATCACAGAAGCCGCATTGAGGCTGCTGGGCTTGGTGGCGATCCCAGACCGTTTCCACCTGGTCCCGAGCGGCTTTGGCCAGCATAAGCTGACCGTCCTTGTTGATCGTGTACGAAAGGAATTTATTATCGGAACTGTTCATTTTTTTGCTCCTCCCCGTTATCTCTAGCTAGCGCCGGCTAAGATCGGTCTGGGCTTTCTTGATCGCTTTCAGCATAGCAAATGAGCCCGAAGCCCCTACGGACGGGGCCCCCTCCAGCATTACCGAGTGACTGACTTCATCGGTCTTGCGCTTGAGCGCGTCGTCAAGCTCCTCGAAGGTCAGAGCCCCCACTTTACACGCTTCCACACAAGCAGGGATCAGACCCTGGGATTGCCGTTCGTAGCAGTTGTCACACTTTACGGCCACTCGCTTATTGGGAGGCGCTGTGAATTCGCAATGGAAACGCAGCACCCCGAAGGGACAAGCCATGGCGCATGATGCGCAGTTGATGCATTTGTCGGGGTCGATAAGCACTGTTTCCCGTTTTTCATCAAAGAAGATTGCCCCAGGTAAACACCCCGCCAAGCAAGGCGCGGGATTGCAGTGACGGCATCGGTTGGGGAATCCGGCGTTTGCCGGGCCTACTCCAACGTGGACTCTGGGGCGAGGCTTTGGTTGTTCCAAGGTCGCCATGAACAAATTCTTGGTCCGGGAATGTGCGACGGCGCATGCGGGCATGCATTGCATGCAGCCTACGCACCTTTCCGGATGAACCACCACTTTTTTCATGCGGTTTACCTCCTTTATCCGGTCGCTCAGGCCAACAATGTCGCAAAATTGAAAGACGGCTCAAGTAAGGCTTCGGGCTTAACCGTCAAGGGAAGGCCGCGCTGGATCATGGAAAGGATGACTCCACCTTGCTCGATCCGGCCCACCATGGCCAGCCCCACTGGAGTGTCTCCGCGAAGTACGATTTTCCGGTAAAGCCGGCGCTGCGGATCATCCATTTTCAACACCCGATAGCCGTCATCCTCAGGCGGGTTGACGACTCCACCGGTCAATACATCCAGGTCAAAGATCCTCATGACGTTACGTCCGATTGAGCCTCGGTAGGAAACCGGACGTCCCGCCATGTTCGAACCGGCCACAGCGCCTTGTTCCGCGGCCACCGGCCAAATCGCGTTTATCCATGTGCGCTTTCTAACGGCATCCATGGCCTGGGCCACATCACCTGCGGCAAATACCCCTGGAACACTAGTCTGAAGGTTGTGATCCACCAAAATCCCAAGATCCACGCCGATTTTGTCTCTCGGCACGAAATCCAGCGCCGGCAGGACCCCTTTGGCCACTACGACAAGTTGACAAGCTACTGCGCTTCCATCGGACAGGCGCGCTTCTCGAACGCTTCCATTGCCCGAGAAAGCCGTAGCTTCCAGTCCCACCCTGACTTCCAGGCCGTTAACCAGGAGCTCTTCGAGAATTATCCTGCCCGCATCGGAATCAACCTGCATGGAAAGCGGATAACCGGAGCGGATCAGCATGGTGACTTTGATTCCCCGGCGCAGGAGCCCGTAGGCCGCCTTGAAGCCTACCAGTCCACCGCCCAACACAAGCGCGTGTCTCACTTCAGGCAGCGCGGCCAACATATTCTCAACATGGGCTTCGGTTCTCATGAAGCTCACGTTAGCCAGATCAGTCCCGTTAGCTTTGATGGGCCGCGGATCGGCCCCACTGGCAATGAGCAGTCGATCGTAATCCAACCTTTTCCCGGAAGCGGTCCGGACCTGTTGGGCCCCCGGCTCAAGTGACACCACCCGTTCCCCTACTAAAGATTCGATTGCCAGATTGGAGTAGAAATCGAGAGGACGGATGGAAAGACGCTCACGGCTGACGGCCCCTTCGAGAAGAAGACTGATCATGGGCCGGGAATATGGGGGAAATTTCTCTGAGGCAATGATGGTGATTTTGCCGTTCGGATCGAGGGATCTTATGGTCTCGGCCGCGCTGATCCCCGCTATACCGGCGCCGATGATGACATACTGTTTCATGGGCCATACCTCCCCACTATTGTCTCGTGCGGGACTTGATGTAGTTGCAAAATCTAAGAGATTTTGGAAGAGGGTCCGGGGAGGACCTTTTTGCACAAGAAAGTCTCCTCCGGGCGCCCCGCCTACAATCTTTCAGTATCTCTCGCCCCTGTAGCGTCTTACGCGTGGTTACGCAGCCTCAATTCGATTGGGTCCGGATTCAAATAGGTTTGACGCTTCAAGTAAGGCTCGTCATATTTCCTGGCGTAGTGCGCAAGCAGGGTTATGGGAACGATTTCAGGAAGCAAACTATTGCGAAAACTGTCAATAATCTCCATTAACTCCTGTTTTTCGTCCTGAGAAAGACTCTTCTTGAAATAGCCCAGCGCATGTTGCATCACGTTGCGGCATTTTGGGTCCGTAGCCGTAAGTTTGAATGCTTCCATCAGCTTCAGTTCGTACTCACGATAAACGTGATCAATGGCTTTTGGCGAAAGATCGTCCAGCAGTTTCCCCATTGCGCTGTAATGTTTCGGGCTGTGGCTCATCACCTGCAATTTGTGTCGGGTATGAAAGTCTACGAGGGTCGCGGGGGTCGGTTCCTCCTGTCTAATTTCTCTCCAACGCCTTAGCGCAAAAATCCTTTCAATGAAGTTCTCTCTAATGAAAGGGTCCCTCAGTCTCACTTCGTCTTCCACCGGAGTGAGGGGGAATCGCTCCATGAGCAATACGATGAAA
>CAVVHK010000119.1:0-25845 GCA_963747865.1 uncultured delta proteobacterium
GATGTATTGCTCTGGAGCAAAGGAAGGCGGAATTGTTTAACTTGTTGATGAATGAAGAGGAAATGTCTCATCTCCACATTCCCTTGTTATGGTTCGCAATGTTGTGTCGCCAGTCCGGTGAGCGGCAAGAATAAAGGAGGATCAGGATGGCCAACGGAAAAGGGATCTCACGGATATCAAGATAGAGGTGGCGGCCCGACGAAGAAATGGGCCGAGAAAATTCGTAATCTTGAATCCATGTCGAAGCTAAGCGCAGAAGAGCTGGTGAACGCCGCAGAGGAAGTGGGGCGCTATCTCACCGGGGAATCCGACAGAACTGCCCAATTGAAGACATCTCAGATTCGAAAGTTCCTCGATGCCGTCTGTAGGATAAAGACCGAATCTACTCGAAAAAGTGGTTACGAATACCGTCAAATGACCATGTTTCTTAAGCCCCAACTGGCTTACGCCGCCGGTCGTAATAGAGCTGTGACTCCTCTAATGGAGCTGCTTGGGCCGGGAGTGGACAAGATTAACACCAAAGAGGATTTCTTGACCCTTTACAAGCTCGTGGAATCGATCATTGCCTACCACAAGTACTATGGGGGTAGGGACTAAGGAGGAGTCTAATGGATACAAGGCCGATATTTGGGAAGATAGTCATAGACGGATTCATCAAGTGCTTGACGGGTCTTCACATAGGGGCTTCCCAGGACAACCTTGAAATCGGAGGAATAGATAAATCGGTCCTGAGAGATCCCCTTACCCGAAAACCTTACGTGCCGGGTAGTTCGTTGAAAGGAAAGATGAGGTCCCTCTTGGAAAGAAAAGAGAACCTCGAATTCAACCGCAAAATGGAGATCGGAGGGCACTTGATACGCCGCCATGAGTGTTCCGAGCCCAAATGCCCGGTGTGTCGGGTTTTCGGTTCCGCCGGTGAACGAAAAAAGGAAAATGTTCCGCCCAGAATTGTTGTCCGCGACGGGCTTCTTACGGATGAAAGCCGTGACGTGCTTGAGGAGATAGAGACCGCCTTGTATTTGACGGAGTGGAAATTCGAAAACTCCCTCGACCGGATCACGTCGGCAGCGAATCCGAGAAACTTGGAAAGAGTGCCTGCAGGAGCCGAGTTCCATCTTTCTCTGATCTACACGGTGGAGGCCGAATCAAGTGAGCTTCAGCAGGATGTCCAGAACATCTTCACCGTGCTGGATCTTATCCAGGATGACTGCCTTGGAGGCCACGGCTCCAGGGGATATGGGAGGGTGTCTTTTCAGATAAACCAAGTCGTGGCGCGTCGACTTGATTACTATTCCGCCTTGAGCGAAGAGGACAGGGAACTCAACCAGGAGGTCTTCGACGTGAAGACAATCCTGGAGTGCAAGGCTGCGGTTCCGCGGATAATAGCGGTTTTCAATTAAGGGGGGAAGCTCCTATGGCGATGTGGATTGCCAAAATGAAATTCACCGCGCGCTGTCCGTTTTGGAATCGAAGGCATTGGGCTGGAAAGCGCCGAGGAAATATGCAGGTCGGACACTCTGTTTTCGGCGATCGTACATGCGTGGTCCGATCTCTTCGGCGAAGAAAGGACAGACGAATTGCTCGGCGAGTTCAACTCTGGAAGCCCGCCGTTCATTATTAGCAGCGCTTTTGTTTTCGACGGAGAAACGCTCTATGTCCCGCGTCCACAAATATCTCCCAGGGCGTTTGACGACCCGGAGCTAGCGGAGTCTCGTGTCAAAGAGATCAACAGATGCTCTTATATTCCGCTTGAAATATTCAAAGCCTGGGTGAAGGGCGACCCGCTGGAAGTGAAGAGGATTTCTCAATGCGCCGGCGATTACTTAAGCTGCTTTCGCAGACAAATAGTCCCGCATGTGGCGCTTGATAGAATGACCTCGGCAAGTCAAATTTACCACGCGGCGCATGTAGTTTTCAGAGAGAACTGCGGCCTGTGGACTCTGATAAAAGTGGAAGACGATGGCGTCCGCCGCAATCTCGCCGCCGCCCTGCGACTACTGGGCGAAAAAGGGCTTGGAGGCGATAGAAGTCTCGGATTGGGCGGTTTCCGGCTTGAAGGCGGCGAGATTAAGCCGGCGAGTCGGGATTTGACTGAAATCTTCGAGATTCCGGATCCTGACGGCTATCTGACGTTATCCCTGTTTCATCCTGGCGACACGGAATCGGAGATGATCAATGGAAGCGCATGTTATTCCCTGGTAAGACGCAAAGGCTGGATTTCGAGTCCCGCCGGGCCGGCTAACTTGAAGAGGAAGACGGTATCGATGTTTGCCGAAGGGTCAGTTTTTGACCGCCGGTTCCAGGGACATCTCGTGGACGTTACACCGCAGGCATGGAGCGATATAAATCTTCACGCCATTTATCGAAACGGACTTGCCTTCATGGCGCCCGTGAGGATTCCGGAGGCCACATGAAGTATCTGATCCGTGCGCTCAGCCCCATCCACATAGGCGACAAAGACCAGACTCTCGGAACCATGGAGTATGTCACCCTGCAAGGCAAGTGTTGGGTCATTTCTGAAAACAGATTGTGCCGCGTGCTGGCGGCGCAAGGCAAAATCGAAGACTTTCAACGCTTCATCGAGAAGTTGACAGCGGAGTCGGCGAGGCCTGCCTCGAACAGACAGGGTTACGGAAGGAAGTTTGTACAAGCGAAACCCAATGTCCCTCGGTTGACCGGTTTCCTGACCCAGACGGGAATGTTCAATTCCAAGGGAGTTTCCGAAATCAGTCGTTACAGCTCTTCGTGTCACTATTCCCCGTCCGAAAATTTCCGTCCCCTAATGCGGGACGCCTTTGACAGACCATATATCCCCGGCAGCTCTATTAAAGGAGCGTTGCGTAACGCCGTGTCATACAAGATTCTGAAAAGCCTCCCCGATGACAAACGCTCGGAGTGTTTCGACCGCATTGACGAGAAACTGTCATACCTGGAGGGCACGAATAAGCTGACCAGAAAGCGGATTCAGTTTTTTTCAGAGGACGTTTTGGAAGATCTATTGACCAATTATTCTTTAGCTGACGCAAGGAAAGGTCCCAATACGGATCTTTTCAGAATCGCAAAGGTATCTGATACTTCTGCTTTGGACAAAAACTCCGCAGTGGTCGAGGAGGTAAAAGTATTTTCGGTTGATTCCTATGAGTCCCCAAAGAAATGGTCTTTCTACGTCGAAACAATTCCCAGCGGTTCCGAGCTTAGCTTCAGGCTCGATATTGATCGGAAAACGCTTAAGGACTTTCGGAGCGAAAACTCCAGAAGCAAAACAGGGCTGAACATCGATGAAATCCTGGGCTACGTCACCGATCCGGTGGCGTGCGCTCGCGAAATGGCCGCCGACTTGATCGAATTTGAGAGAAAATTCGTAAAGGAACATTTCGGCATTTCCGGGATTTACGATTTCAGAAGCGCTCCGGATATGGGCTTGGGATGGGGCCGTGGATTTCTTTCTACTTCAATAAACCTGCTGCGATCCGATAAGGCCCGCCGTAAACTCTTGGATACCATAGACCCGCAGAGAGGACGACCGGGGGCGCCGGGTCCCAAGTCCAGAAGATTTGTCTGCAGAGGTAACGAATCGATCTGTAGTCTTGGATGGGCCAAAATAGACCAATTTTCGCGCGATTGAAAGCGCCGGGGAGGAGAGCGGCGGTTCATTACGATTTCTTGAACGGAATGCTTTTTCGCTGAAAGCAATGTTCTTTGACAACCGAATAGGAGGAAAAATGTCGGTGCTTTACTTGACTGAGTCTGGGGCGTGTGTCGCCAAGAGGGGGGAACGCGTCGTAGTCGAGAAAGAGGGGAAGGAGATCATGGAGGTGAAGTGTCTCAATCTGCGGTCCGTTCTCCTCTTCGGCTATGTTCAGGTTACGACGCAGGCCCTCAGAGAACTCCTCGACCATGATATCGAAACAGCTTTCCTTACCGTGGAAGGCCGACTTCTTGGGCAACTAACGCCGGTAACGCCCAAGAATGTGTTTCTCAGGATCAACCAGGTTAGGCGTCTTGACGACTCTGAGTTTACCATGGAAGTCGCCAAAGCCTTGGTTGACGCCAAAGTGTCCAACGCCTTGGCCCTTCTGTTGGAATTCCGGAGAAATCACCCTGAGGTGGATCTCCTTTGAATGATTGACCCGACTTAAAGGGGATTGAAACTCGTGCATCCACGCCTCCTCGGTGTTGATATCTCCACTTTGAATCATTGACCCGACTTAAAGGGGATTGAAACTTCCATACGGAGTCAGGAGTAATCCCCTGCTCCTTGGCCGCCTTTGAATCATTGACCCGACTTAAAGGGGATTGAAATTCTACATCTATGAGCCTTGCTGTCCAGTCATCCATCGGGAGACTTTGAATCATTGACCCGACTTAAAGGGGATTGAAACTTCGTGTATTTGAGATATGATCTCGTTATTCTTTAAATACTTTGAATGATTGACCCGACTTAAAGGGGATTGAAACGAGTCTTCATGACCCTCGCCGCTGCCATCAGGGAATACACAATCTTGAATCATTGACCCGACTTGAAGGGGATTGAAACTAACGTCGAGAGAGCGGAGTCAGGGCGGTCATACCCAACAACTTTGAATGATTGACCCGACTTAAAGGGGATTGAAACGGGTCGCCGGGGGTGAAGACAACTTGTCCGGTGCGTTGAAACCTTTGAATCATTGACCCGACTTAAAGGGGATTGAAACTGGCTGATAAAAGGTAGTGCCATATGTTGTTTGAAAGTAGCTTTGAATGATTGACCCGACTTAAAGGGGATTGAAACTCAAAGAACGAAAACTCGTTGAGGTCACTATGGGACGCAGCTTTGAATGATTGACCCGACTTAAAGGGGATTGAAACTCGGTGAAGGAATATGGGTTAAGCAAATCACCGTCTGTTCTTTGAATCATTGACCCGACTTAAAGGGGATTGAAACCCGATTCCACCTGCTACGGCAGCAACGACGTCTCCAGCGTTCTTTGAATGATTGACCCGACTTAAAGGGGATTGAAACTAGGAGTGAATCAGATATACCAATGGGGACTGAGATGTGGGCTACTTTGAATGATTGACCCGACTTAAAGGGGATTGAAACTCAAATGGTTCTGATTCACGCGGAACTCCGTCCTTCAACCCACTTTGAATGATTGACCCGACTTAAAGGGGATCGAAACTCGATGGTGATGTAAGCTTCATCGTAATCGCCATATTCGCCTTTGAATGATTGACCCGACTTAAAGGGGATTGAAACCATGATCGACAGATCAGTGATGTGCCATCTTCAGATTCCATCTTTGAATGATTGACCCGACTTAAAGGGGATTGAAACTACCAGCCATAAGGCGCTGGTTGATCGCCAGGGTGAAAGAACTTTGAATGATTGACCCGACTTAAAGGGGATTGAAACGCATGAATGGGAATGCTACCGAAGCCGATGGCGAACGCCTTTGAATGATTGACCCGACTTAAAGGGGATTGAAACCATGATCGACAGATCAGTGATGTGCCATCTTCAGATTCCATCTTTGAATGATTGACCCGACTTAAAGGGGATTGAAACTACCAGCCATAAGGCGCTGGTTGATCGCCAGGGTGAAAGAACTTTGAATGATTGACCCGACTTAAAGGGGATTGAAACGCATGAATGGGAATGCTACCGAAGCCGATGGCGAACGCCTTTGAATGATTGACCCGACTTAAAGGGGATTGAAACAGCTTGAGCGTTTCTTCGGAAAGGTTTGCTATGGCGTTCTTTGAATGATTGACCCGACTTAAAGGGGATTGAAACTCGGTGAAGGAATATGGGTTAAGCAAATCACCGTCTGTGCTTTGAATGATTGACCCGACTTAAAGGGGATTGAAACGTTGACCAAGTGTGATCTGATTTGGCTATGCGTTGTGCCACTTTGAATCATTGACCCGACTTAAAGGGGATTGAAACTGGGATTTATTCGGGTCTGTTAAGGCAGACAATCCATTTGAAACTTTGAATCATTGACCCGACTTAGAGGGGATTGAAACTTGCTAACAATAAGCTGCATGAATTCCGGATACAGTGTTACCTCTTTGAATGATTGACCCGACTTAAAGGGGATCGAAACAACGCGTTCAGCCTGAGGAGCCGGATCAGCGCCCACCGCTCGTCCGGCGCATGTTCCGAAAGGAGAATATTGTGTCAGGACACCAACGGATTGTTCTCGTTTCTTCTTGCGGAACCAGCCTTCTTACCAATGTCGCCGACTCCGGGGAAAGGAAGATTCTGACCGCAACCGCAAACAGGTCCGAGAGAGACATTACTCCGGAAGAAAGGCGAGTCGTTGACGATTGCGCCGCTCGAGCGAAGCAAAAGCTTTTCAACGCCAAAGATCTCGACGTGGCTCGAAAATTGAGCGCCGAGCTCAACGGCGTGATCTCCTTCTATGGTGGCCAAATGGCCCGAGGCAAGGAGGATATGGGATTTCTGATCCACACCGACACGTACCAAGGATGTCTGGTGGTTGAGGTCCTTCGGGAATGGTTGGCCGGTCGAGGCATTAAATGCTCGCCTGTATTGGCGAAGGACCTTAACACGGCGTCACTGCTCGATTTCACGGCAGGCATGCAGGAAGTAATTAAATGGTGCAATGATAGCCTTCCGGCCAACCGGGAAGCGGGCTACCGGATAGTGTTTAACCTGACGGGCGGATTCAAGAGCCTACAAGGCTTCCTTCAAACCATAGGGATGTTCTATGCGGATGAGATCGTCTATATCTTTGAAAGCGGCCAAGAATTGCTCCGAATCCCGCGACTGCCGGTGAAACTGGATGTCCGTGAGGCGGTGCAGAGAAACTTGATGACTTTTCGGCTGCTGGGAAATAATTGTGTGGTCGATGAGGAACACTGCTCGGGAATCCCCGAAGCCCTGATAACAAAGATGGAGGGAAAAGCCGCTTTTTCGATATGGGGTGATCTTGTGTGGAAGCAGCTTAAAAGGGAAATCTACGGGGAAGGCCTTCAGGAACCGCTGAGCCCCCGTCTGATCTATTCCGAAAAGTTCAGTAAACAAGTGGCCGCCCTTCCAAAGGACCGCAAGGAGATCATCAATGAAAGGATGGACGATCTTTCCCGCTGCATAGACGAGAACAAGCTCCACAATCCTCCCGAGAGTCTAGGCTTCAAACCTATTAAGGGGAAGTCTATTCCGCAGTCTACGCATGAGTGCTACGCCTGGTCGGACAAGGACGCGAAGAGGTGTTTCGGACATTTTGAGAAGAGGGCAAATGGGGAGGTCTTTGTTATAGCCGAGCTTGGAAACCATCTCTGAGATTGGGACGGCGCTTTGGGCTACCCTAGCCCGCGAAGATGGCCGGGCTGCTCAAATGTTGGCATAGCGACGCCTATGAGGTGAGGTCTTTGATATGCCGTCCGATAACCAATCACTTATGACCGACAAATTTAGAGATTGCTTTCCCGCGGAACGCGGGATTTCACTCCTAGCAATGACAAATGGGCTTGTCTTTGCGAGCGCAGCGAAGCAATCTCCACCGTATAAGTGAATGCCTACACCGCCTGGGATATTCGGCGCCCAGGCCCCAAAGGGGGAATTGCGGGACGAAGCGGAATGTCCGTCCGCAGACTCCCTTTCTTCCCTCTCCCAGTCATTCCAATCGGGATACTTACGGGTTTTTCTAAACGGTCCGGGTTTTCTCGTAAGTCGCATAATAGAGACCAATGGGTTCCTCGGCTTGATTCTCCTGAGCCGCTTTGGCTTCTTCATCATTCTTTACCTTTCATTGTTGGAATTCTACCGAACACCAAGGATCCATCCTTCCTCTCGTTCCACCTTATCTATGTCCGGTCGGGTCAAATCAGGCGCACAATCAAACAGTGGCGCCAGTTGTTCGATCTCATCCAGGGCTCCAAAGGTCATAGCTAATTTCCTCACCTGGACCTGGTCTTTAACTTCTTCGCCGCAGACGGTGATTCGGCAAATGGACGGATAGATCTCCGCATGGAGTATTCGCCAATCATCCGGGTTGGGACGTCGCACGGCTCGGAAACCGGTCTCAAAAGGCCATACCCGAGATATGCCATACAATTCACGGTCGTAACGCAATGATCGGATGTAAGGAATTCCGACCAGGGATTGGCCGCCCACCGATCCGGCGGTGTACAATTTCCAGGGAGACTGCGGCCCCGAAATGCGGGCGTCGGTCAAACGATGCTCTGCAAGCCCGTGCGCCGAATTGACCCTTTGTTTTGTGGGTCGGAGGTATTTGGTTGTTTCCGAAGCTGGACAAGCCCAAAAAGGAGTGGCGCTCCCGCTAATGCGCTCGTTCAACCTCGATGCCACTTGGAAGCGGTTGTTGCTATTTTTCGGCCCGTCCGTAACCATGCTTGACAACATGTCCCAGACAGCCCTCCAAGGTGCCGTACCGTGGAGACCGAGAAGCCCTGCGAATCCGGCCGGAAACGAATAGGGAAAATCGAATCCCACCAGGGAAATCATACCTCTTTCCGAAAGATGAGTGAGCAGGCCCTTAATTTCTTCGAGCGCCTGATGACGAGTTTTCGGATTTCTGGGCTCTTTCGTTATCAGAGTTCCGGCTTCCCTTAAGGACAGACAATACCATATGCTGTCCGGTCCTGTCTTGGGCTTGTTACACGCGCTCCAGTCCACGATCAGGTAAGCGTCAAAGACAGGCATATCTTTTCCTCCTTGCCGGCTGGAATTGGATGAAGGCGACTCCGTTCAGAGCGCTTCCTTTGGGCCCCTTTCAGTTTATAGGGCGCCACACAGTCGTACTAATCAAGAATTATGCCAAAGCTTGTCACAGGAGTTATCTCACACCATTTCCGTCGATGTCCGTATTAGACTGCAACCCAGCAAAGGGCGGACGGAAACAGCCGAATCCGTATAGCTTGCCTGTATCTCCAACAGTTTAAGCGAGTTATGACGCCATGCCCGGGATCCGAGTCTTTCAACTTCCGGCGTCGGACTTTCAACTCCAGTTCAATACCGAACTGGTTCATTTGAGGACCTTTGAGCCAAAAGGTTTCTCTAGGGTTTGAGCCCCTATGCTTTGAAGAGGCCCGATCATCAGGAACTGGAACATTTTTTGCAAACACACGACTCGGAAACCATTTCGATGGAGGCCGAAAAAAATGTCCCACGATTGTCGTTATCCGACACACTTGACCGTTAGGATAAAGCCGCCATGAGAAAGAGGAGCGCACCATGGACCAAATCATTCCGAGCTTTTTGGTTTGACGATCCTAGATGGGGGGATTTCAGTGAAATGAAAACAACTTTCGGATTGGAGAGAGAAAGGATTAAGGCCACGCTTGACAAGCGGCCGCTTGCAAGAGCGATAGCTTTGGCGGTGGAAACGCTTCAAGCGGCTATAACAACCGACGTCGACAGCCGAATACCGGCCTCGGGAGAATTGGCTTTTTCGAAATTAGCCTCTTCTAACCTCAATCTTGTAGCATTTTGTGTTTGGGCTCCTGATTTCCCATCGCATCAGAACCCCGTCCAGAAGTTGCGAGGCGTTATTCTGATCTTCGGGAATGGCCTGTCTGACGTAGAAGCAGTCTTCGACTTGGAGGCCTTCGCTTGTTTCTGTAATAATGGGATAGCCGTGAGCTTCGATGAGGGTAATTTGATTTAACGGGACGCCTTCACCATGCAGCTTCTTGATTTCCTCGAATCGGCGGTCAGTGAGGGCCTTGAGCAGTAGGTGAAGATGATCGACACTGGAAGGTGTAGTCTTGGACGATTCCATAGCTGATTCCTGTCTTCATAGCCGATTCTGTGACGTTTACGCAATATATTGCAAGTCGGTTTGAGGTTCAATCTCCAAAGAGACATCCGGGAAGATTCGGGCGTCCACCTCATAAACCAAGCCATTTTTCTCCTTGATCTTTGTTTTGACGCATAAGCCCTGTTGGGTCCATCTGACAGCCGGCGGATAGCCAACAGGCGCGGCGATATCACATTCGGTAGCGCAATTCAACTTTGAGAGGCACGTCTTCCGCTATTATGTGCGCGGCTTGCACGATTCGCCGAAATTCGTCTGAAGTACGCACTACCCCCCTGAGAACGAGCTCGTCCGCAGCAGGTTCTACCTCCAAGATCGGGACAAACAGCTTTGGATCCATAATCAACCTGGCCTTGACCTTGGCGGAGGTCGCACGCATGAAAAGAGTCTTTTGAGCGGCGGCAGTCTTCAAGGTGTCTCTGACGGAAAGATTATCCTTAACCACGTCGATTATATCATCCAAAGTTTGACGGCCGGAGTCGAAGACAGCGTCATAGCCTCTTGGATCGTTCACGTCCCTCTCGTACATGGCGTCAACAAACCCGGCTCTTTCCTTGTCGGTCTTTTCGATTAGCCAACGGGCCGTGTCTTGATCAACCGATTCTTCATTCGTGACTCGTTCGATTCTATCCTCCAGCGGCGCGACCACACGGATTCTGTACGCGTGCGGAATGCCTTCCAGAAGAAAATTGGAGCCTCTGCCTATCAAGATCACGTCATCACGCAGGGCGTATCTGAGCAAGATACTTTGCAGTAAGGCCTGAAAACCCTTGAAAGATCTGTCGTACTTTTCCCAGAGCTTCGGGGAAGTCTCGTCGAATTCTTGCGCCCATTTCTCCCACTTTCCACCCGTTGCGCGTATTTCGGTCATCAGGGCTTCTTTGTCTACGTGCAGATAACGGAGTGACGTCAGGATTACGCGAACAATTTCCCTGCTTCCACTTCCGAACTGCCTTGATACGGTTAGAATTGCCATTCTCGGCCTGCTCCCTCAATCAGCGTTCGGACCTGTCTGGACCGAGTTTGAAGACGTTTCTTCCAAGGGGCCCTGACGCCTTGACCTTATCCATAGTTTTGCAACGACAATAACACCGATTGCCAGAAATCCCTCTATGACGTACATAAAATGTTCGCTGGGAGCAAGGAGGCTTGTCAGTATCGGGTCGGTCAAGATCATCTCTCCGGCGACCTTGCCCAGTATCGCCGCCCCAACGTAAAGAATGATGGGGTACTTGTCTATAAGAATACTCAGTAGATTGCTCGCAAACACGACAATGGGGATGCTCGTGCCGAGCCCCAGGATCACCAATATCAGGTTCCCCTTCGATGCGGCCCCTACAGCCAGCATATTGTCCAGAGACGTGGTCATGTTCGCTAAAATGATGGTTCTGAGCGCCTGCCAAAGGGTCCGTGATTCGATATCCGAATCCTCTTCCGGCGTCACGTCGACAAGGCGTTTCACCGCGAGCCAGAGTATCGCCAAGCCGCCGGCCAATCTCACGCCGGGAGTCTCGAGAAGTCTCGCGACAAAGAAGGTCAACACGATGTTCATAACCACCGTTGCCCCGGTTCCAAGAATGATCCCTTTTGTTCGTTGCGATCTCGCCACCGATCTTACGGCGATTGCGATAACTACCGCATTGTCGCTGGAGAGTGTCACATTTATTATGAAGACGCCTATCAGAGCCGACAAAAAGTTCCAATCAAAGCTTATCGTTCCCAATGTCCCCAAATCCATAGCTGGAGGGCCTTTCGTTAACTGGGATATATTCTTGGATTATGCTGCAATCCAGCCCGGCAAGGCCGAGACTGACGCAGGGCTTGACTCGATCATTGGAGGCTAACGCCGGCCGCCAGGTTACTTCCCATCCCGGGAGTTACAAAAGGAACCCAGGCTGTGAACATGGTTCCCGCCTCGTCGCTCTTCACGGAAATAGATCCATGATGGTCCTCGATAATTCGTTTCGCCAGCGTGAGGCTTAGTCCTGTTCCATAGGCCTTGGTCGTAGAAAATGGATCAAAAATCTTTTGAATGTCTTCGGCGGGAATAACTGCGCCTGTGTTGTAGACCCGCATTTGGAAATACGCCTGCGAATCGAGCTTAACGTTTTCCTGAGCCTTTTCGTTGACGAGGGACACCCCTGTGTCTATCCTGATCAATTCGCCTACGGGCGCTACTTCGATGGCGTTGGAAATCAGATTTCTTGCAACTTGTTCGAATCGGTCAGGGTCCACGAGGATTTCCCCCACATCTTGACTCAAGTTCATTTGGATTTGTATTTTTTTGTCGTTAACCCTGTCCGCGCTAATCCGAACGATGTACTCGATAAGGGAGTTGGGGTTGATGGGCTTCAGGTTTACGCTCTCTCGCTGGGTGTATTCGATGAGTCCCGTGAGAATCTTTTCCAATCTCTGGACTTCTCGGACGATGATCCCAAACCATTCCCTTTGAGTTTCTATCTTGGGCGGGGCGTCTCCGGCGTTCTCGTTGAGCATGCGGCGCGCGAAACCGCCTATGACGACAAGGGGCTGCCGCAATTCATGCGCCACCCTGGCGGTGTGGTCGGCGAGAACCTGAGCTTTTCCGGTTTCGATTATGTGCTCGTACAGTTGATCTATTATTGATATCTTCTCCACCAGGTCGGCTTCCACCCGTTTGCGCTTGGTTAAATGCGCTCTGACCACGAGAAGGATTCCCAACCATGCGAGCGACGACACGACAATGCTGGCGCAGCCGAAAACCACTCCGAGAAACTGCCTCTTACGAGCGGCAAGGACGTCTTGGTCGATGCGTTTCTCGACCGTCTGTCCCATGGCCTGGATGCTCCGCTCGAAGGATTTCCTCGCCTCGCCGTAGCGCGCGTCGGAGATGAGCTTACGGGCTTCGTCCATCCTCTTGGTTCGAGCCAGCGCCATCGAGAGCTCCTCTGTTTCGAGCAACTGCGAGTACGCTGTTTTTGCCTCAGAGGCGTAATTCGACACATACGCTGATCTAGCCAGTTGGGCCACCTCGGCAAGGGCCGTATCGAGCTGGGGTTGCGTCTTCTCGTACAGGGCCTCCCACTCCGGAGAACCCGTCGTAGACATCATGAGCGCCGATTTGTGAAGCTCATCATTGAGATGAGAGACCGATCCAACCAGTCGTTGGAGCTTGAGATCACTATGCGCCATTTGAGTATAGGACGCGTATGTGGTCCAGAGTATGTAAATAATCGCCGGCGCAAGCACAAGACTGATCGCCCAGCCGATGGTCAATAGCCTGACGGGTCCGTAGTCCGCACGCGAAAAAAAGGTTCCGAGTTTATTCTTTAACATTTTGGATTGGCCTCGTTCCTTGGAAAGTCGTTGCCTTAATCTGAACCCTTTCCCCTGTCGGAAAATCTGTGCCACGCCTTACTTCGCCATTGAAGGAAACACCCTCAGCCTTGCTCAGAGCAGGCAAAGAGGCGATGGCGTCCGCATCGGGCTCGTTCGCTTATCCCTGGCGGTTTGTCGGTTTCTGACCACACAATATTCTAGTGACGATTTGTTAGTGGCGTGTTAAGTCCGATGGCCGAGATGTCCGGTCGGCGGCGCGGCTCCCACCACGAAAACCGGGTAGTAACCTGAACCAGAGAATCCCAGCGTGGTCATCTGTAATCCCGGGGATGACAAATACTCCCATCAACAGCGGAGTCACAACAAAGGATGAAAACCCCTTCATTAGACCGACGCTGCCGTCGGCTCCGGAATTGCGCCCTGTCGAGACCCCACAATGGGAGTTATGTGGTTGTTCTATGAATAGTCCTGACGCCAGGGATGAATGATTTGACTTGATAGGATCATCCTTGCTATCTTTCTGCGCAATAAACCTCGTAACAATACCATAACAGTTTATAACAGCGGTTCCACAGGTTCGGCGCATAGTCTTGTCGGCCGACGTTGGCCCCGAAGAAACGCTTTGGTTGTCTCCAGATTCGGGAGGAAAGACATGAAATCGAAGTCGTTTGTCATAATCACGTTAGGTGCGCTCCTTTTCACTGTCGGAACCGGAATTATCCAGGCGCAACAGATCTCTCCTATTTCGGGACTATTGTCAGCCGATGCGGATGCCGGGTTATTTTATCCCGATTTCAGTATGTATCTGGGAGTTCGACGGTATATCAACAGCTTTACATCGTATCAGTTTCCTGATCCGCAGCAGCCTGGGCTGGACCCCTTGAGCCGTTTGGAATGGCCTTGGGAACAAACCTTCGGGACGGTGGAGTTAGCGGTTCGTAAACGTTACGTGAGGGTCAAACTGGACGGAGCGGCAACTTGGTCGGTCTTTTTCCGAACTTGAAAGCCCAGGACAGCGACTGGGAAGATCTCAACAACCCCCGTCAAAAGACCACTTTTAGCGACGCCCAGGCTCGACCGCGGTGCTGGACTTTCGACGCGAGTATTTCGGCTCCCGTGCCTTTTTGGTCCGCTCTTTGGGGCGTTTTCGGCTACCGGGCTCAAAAGCTTTCGTTTACTTATACGGACATTCTGCAAAGAAACATTTTTGATTCGAGCACAGGCAAATACATCCCTATTCAATCCACATTCGACCCTGGGGCGGCGATAGAATTCAGTCAATACTACAAACATTATTATGTGGGGGCGGCTTTCGAGATCCCATGCGATCTCGGCGTCATCAGAGCGGGACTGTCGGATTATCCCATCCTTCTCACCGTCCAAGGCGACTACGGATTCGTGACAGGAAAAAACGAAGATTATCATCTTCTACGCGAGCCCGGCCCTCGATATACCTTTGAATACACCAGCGGCAATTCGGGGCATGTCAATCTTGCCGCGGAAATCCGAATTAGTTCTCGGTATGTCGCAAAGATTGAAGGGGACTATTTGGGCATTAGGACGGAAGGAAGGCATGAGCTGTCCGAACCCGGGGTCAATGAAGGGTGGGGCGGCGCTGTGGTGTGGTCCGAACAGAAATATGTCGGCGCTTCCGCAGGCTTCAGCTTTTAGGCGCCGCCTCCCACACAAATCCGCAACCGAATTTCTGAAATGGAACATTTAGGCTCCCGTTTCTTTTTGTGGGATCGGAATTTCTTCTAAATTGTCCATAGAAATTATATTTGATCAACGTTCTGCAATTCGCTATTAGAAACATTGTTATTCAGGAGGCGCTCTTTATGTGGGCGAAGCTATCCACAGAGACTTTCCAAGCCGGCGGGTTCCCCTTGGTCTACACGCAATCAAGGCTTTACAGCAGCAGATTAACCTGTTAATTTAAGTATATATCTACTGGGCCTCAAAGTTGAGGTGGATGTCATGAGTTTTGAGAATTTGAGAATCACTGCGCTGGGTCCAAAAGTATTGTGACTGTTGCTCCGGCTCGGGCAGACGTTAGCGAAAGGAATGCGTCTTGTGCGAGTACGGGAGGACAAAGCCGTCCAGCGCAGGCGATATAAGAAAGCGACATAAGAATTGGGCTGACAAGGAGGTCATTATGACTATACCTGCTCTTGGGACAAGCGGAGAGATTATCAAGGCCTTAAGAATGCGAGGTCGCAAAGGGATGTCTTTATCTATGCTGGAGCTCAAAGTGAAGGCGAACTCTTCGGAAATCCTTACTCATCTAGAGAAACTTAAGGAACAGGGAGCTATTAAGACTCAAGACAAGAACATCTTTCTAGTTGAGGAATAGTATGGATAGCGTCCGGTCGATTCCCACCTGGTTGGGGAGCGTGGACGGAGGCGTCTGGCTCCTTCTCATGGCAGGTCTGGGGAGCGGCGCGTTGGCATGGTTAGATCTGCGTTATTACCAATACCCCAATACCCGGGGTCTTATATCATTTTGGTCTTACCTTCCGTACCTGCTCTTTTACCTTGTCCTGGGAATGATCGCTTTTGTGTTCATCGGTAAGGCGGGAGACGCTGTTTTCAAAAAAGAGCTTTTGGATCTGCTCAAAGATAATCTTTGGCTTAAGGTGTTAGTTGCCGCTCTGTTCGCAAAGGCAATCTGGCAGACTCATATTTTTTCGTGTGTTGAGCAATTCGGTAAGGAGGAATCTGCAAACATTCTAAGATACTTTCAGTTCGATAAGATTCTTCTGGAAAAAATAAGGGATGCTCATGACGAAGCCGTACAAGAATTATGCGAAGAAGCAAACAATAGTGTGTTAGAAGGCAATAGATACCAAGACATGAAATCGTATCTGGAAAATGATCCCAGTCGACTGAAAATGTTGTCCCTTCAGGGAAATAATCCTACCGCTTCATGGGACAAGACGACTTGGATCAACGCCTATATTGCGTACAAAATAATAGCCCATTTTCCGTCTGCCGTTAAGGAGGCCGATAGGGCCGCAGTCAGTAACGATTGGGAACAAAAGGCCGGAATTCAACTTCTGCAATATTACCTGATGCAACATGGGCCCCAGCGGTTCCGAAAGGTTTTCAAAGAAAATTTCGGCGGAGGTTAATCTGACCGCATTGCCGACGGCTCCGTAACCCAACCGAATTGTCACTCGTGAGGGGAAATATGTGTCACGCGGCCCTGCGCAATCAGCCCCGCCGACGGCTCAACTACCGCCGAATTTCTTCCGAGTCCTCACCAAACCCATAAAGAAAATGAGCTCAAAGACCGCGAGCAGTCCTCCCAAAACAAGAAGAAGTTCGAGCGGGGTTAGTGAAACCCAGGCTTGGTTCGAATAATCAATTCTAGGGATAACGGGGTAAATAATCACATCCCCGAACGCACGGCTGCCCCAAAGACTCACAAACACAAGGGCCATGACCGCAAATGCATTGCGCCGCCGTCGACTAAGCGAGCGGGCCATGGGAGACGATTCGCTTAGCAGGCGCCGTGATTGATCTGTTGACAAGTATGTCGAGCTCATATTCTGTCTCCTGGTCACGAGGACCATCGGTTTTAGTTCATACAATGCGGTCCCGACGAAATATTAGCGCTGGGGGCTTGTTGGGTCTGTCACTATAAATTTTCCCTTCTTTATGTCCTCCTCACGGAAAACACTGCCGTAATCGAGGCCATGCCTATCCCCGTATGTGAGGCCTTCACATTTGCCGGACACGGTTGTTAATTCTGCGCTGTTGGTGACGACTCTCCTGAAAATATTTCTCTGGTCTCGACTAAAATAGGATGGGAAGGCTCCCCATTGAGCGCATGCCGATATTTCGTTCCCGTGTTTTCTGAACAATACTGTGCACGGCCTCCCCTTTCGCCCTCCAAACGGGGGATCCTCGTTTGAGCCGTACCATCCGTAATTCTCATTTAGCAAGTTACTTTAGCTGATCTTCAGACAGTCCTTTCAATATTTCTTCTGTATTTGGGCAGTTATGCTCGGTCAGTTCACTCTCTAATTTCGATAGGGCGCCTGACAGCGAATTCAGCTTTTTCCGAGCCAATTCATCACAGGAGAGCCTGACGCCTGATGTTTGAACAAAAAGGGCAACGAATACCGCCAAAGTGATCAATGGCGAAAGGATCATCAATTCTCCATAAGTGGTCTTGTACCATTTGAATTCACCCTGAGCGTTTTCGTCACGCTCCATGGCGAATATGTTCCTCGTCGTCTTATTTCGGAGAATTGGGGCAGCTGTCGAAAACAGGACAAAACAAATGATAACGGGAGATGTCTCGAAGATTGGATAATCAGTAACTACCAGCGCTACGCACACTACACCAAAAAGTCCCGGAACATATACGAACAATACTTTGCCAAGTTGCCATGCCCATTTCTTGAAGGCCCACAATCCCATCGCGCACACCATCGTTATAGCCACTACGGCGTAGAAGACGGCTGCGTCAATCTTTGTGATGCCAAGGAGCCACCATTTGCTCTCAACGGACCACCAGGAGATGATGAGGAATGCCGGTAAACATGACATGGCTGAAACACCCATCATGAAACCCGACAAGATTCTTATGGCGCGATAAGCACGTCTTTGCCTCTTGAGCAAATCTCTTTCTGTGCTCGTAACCCATCTGTTCTTAAACAATATCAGGTTCCGTTGAGCCGCTTCATCCGCGGAGACATCTTCTCTTGGTATGCCCCAGTCGGTGTTGATGAAAATATCGGGTCTGTCGGGTTGATATTTCTTTGAGGCGGCCATTCTATCGCTCCTTGAATGAGGCAAAGTTGTTCTCAAGCCGGAAAGTGATCGATGGCGTTACGCTATCAATGGTTGTGTCATCATCGAAAACAATGCGCAATCAAAAAGGCGCTATGGGATTCTTAGGGAAAATGAAACGTGCGGCATCCCTAATATGATTTCTACCAATGCCGGCAATCCAAGGCGGTCAAGTCTATTGAAGAGCGCTTCGGCAGTCGTCCGACGACCATTCATATACAAAGGGTTAGATTGCTTCGTCCTTTCACTCCTCGCGAGGAAGCTTGGATTTGTCTATGCGACCCTCAGGCCGGCTGGTTATGGTTAAGTAATCTCCAGCGGGTAAGCGCATGAATACCGTTCCGGCCAGATTCCAGTTGACATAAGGGGGGTGGTTCAATACCATGAAATGAAATACTTTTCTCGGTTGTTCGGGCGCAGCAAGCTATCGGCAATTCAATATGGCCGCATAACGGCTGGAGGCATGTCAGGACCCACGCAAATCACTACGTGGTCGTTGTGGCGCTTAGCGCCGCTGACTGGAAACCCGGTCTGAACGATTGAGATCTTAGTTCGTTACCTTTTCGACACCGCACATAATCGGAGTTGTTTTGACGGGGGGGCCATGTCTAACCATTCTCGTGATGACCAGGATCCAACGGAGACGATAGACCTTTATAGGCTAAGCCTTGACGACGTAAGCCAAACCGGTAGTTTCGTTCTACAAAATGTGGAGGGAACCGACTTAGGAAAGCTGTTGTCGGCTTTACCCATTCCGGTTGTTCTGATAACCATGCCCGACGCGCTCGTCAGGTTCCTTAATCCGGCGGCGGGTGAATTCCTTTCCGAATTTTCTATAGCGGTGGGTGAATCGCTATTCAACCTCATCAAGCTGGACGTGAAAAACATTCAGCGGGCTCTAAACAGAGTTTTCGTTACCAGGAGACAGCAAAGACTCGAAACCTGGTTAGTGGCCGGTGAGAAAAGCAAATGGGTCCGCATCCACTTACGGTCTCTAAGGCTTTCTTCAGAGAGACTTACTCTAGTTCTTCTTGAGGACTTGACTCATGAGAAAAAGGCGTTGGCTCAGAAAACCGTAGAGCTGAAGCGACAAAACTTGTTGCTGCAGGCGGAGGTGGTTCAAAAGCGTAAAACTGAATCCAAATTGCGGCAGGCATGGGGCGGTTGCATCAGAGCCCTGGCAAAAATGTCGGAGATGAAAGACCCTCACACGGCTGGACATCAGCGTAGAGTGGCAGCGATAGCTAGTGCTATTGCAGAGAAGATGGGCATGAAAGAGCAGGAAAGAAACTTTATTGCCATCGCGGCTGAAGTCCACGATATCGGAAAGCTCTCGGCTCCGGTAGAGCTTCTGAGCAAACCGAGCGCCCTGAGCGAGGCGGAATTCCGAATCCTGAAGGAGCATCCCCGCACGGGTTATGAAATTCTAGAGGAAGCGCGTATCCCGAGGAGCATTGCCGAGGCGGTTCTCCAGCACCACGAGCGCATAAATGGAGAGGGGTATCCGCAGGGCTTGAAAGGCCACAGCATAGGACTGGGAGCTCGAATAATCGGCGTGGCGGACGTGGTTGAAGCCATGTGCTCCCAACGTACTTACAGACCGGCCCGCGGTATCAACGAAGCGGCAAAAGAGATCTCAAAAAACAGGGGAATCCTATATGACGCCAACGTTGTTGACGCGTGCATGAAAGTTTTGATGGGCGGGTTTCGCTTCCGATAACGTGATCTAAGATTCGCAGAAGTCTCCGGAGCACGTGAAATAGTCCATTCATTGACAAATGCTCGATCTCGGGTTCCGCTGTAGCACCCTCTTCAGTAATTCCTCCACATCGTTAGCCGTGAAGGGCTTGGGAAGGACATCGATGAAACCGTATCGACTATAGTCGGACATTATCGGGTCATCGCAATAGCCGCTTGACACCACTGCCCGAACATGCCCATTCAACGCGCGTATCGCGTCTAAAGTGTCTTTTCCGCCCATCCCGCCTCGGATCGTCAAGTCCAAAATGAGAAGATCGAACGGCGCGCCGCTGTTAACTGAGTCTTTATATATCTTAATCGCCTGTTCCCCATTCTGCGCCACCACTGCTTCATGCCCCCAATGCTTAAGCAGTTCTGAGCATAAGTTTCTTATCAAATCGTCATCATCCATGAGGAGAATCTTGGCGGGAGTTTCCGGAAAGGATTCCGCTGGGCATTCAATAGTCTCAATCACGGTCTCCCGGGAGGCTGACCCCGATCCGCCGGAGACAATGGGCAAATAGAAGCAAAACTGGGATCCTACCCCCACTTTTGATCGTACGGTTATTAGCCCGTTGTGTTTTCTAATGATCGAATAGGCTATGGCGAGCCCCAGTCCGGACCCACCAGGTTTGGAAGTGAAGTACGGGTCAAAAATCTTCTGGAGGTTTTCTTGAGGAATCCCTTTTCCCTGATCTCGAATCGATAATCTCACGTAGTTATGATTAGTCAGGGGAAGATACTTGTGGTCTCGAGAATCTATGTTTTCCGCCTTCACATGAATCCTTCCACCCGCCGGCATTGATTGAATCGCATTTATTGCCAAATTCTGAATCACTTGCCTAATTTGGGCTTCATCCAAATGAACCGGCCACAGATGATCCGATATATTCCACTCACATTTTATGTTGGAGCCTCTTAGGGCAAAACTGACGGAATCCTTTATCAGCGCTTTTACATTCACTTCTTTCTTTACAGGAACCCCGCCCTTGGAAAAGGTAAGTAATTGCTTGGTCAGAGCCTTAGCCATCGAACAAGCTTTCTCGGCGTCTTCAAACAAGGGGGAAAACCTGCTCTGCGAATCCAGCTTCTTCTTGAGTAGAGAAACGTTGCCCACGATTCCGGTGAGAAGATTGTTGAAGTCATGGGCTATGCCTCCGGCAAGAATGCCTAATGATTCTATCTTCTGGTTTCTCAGGAATTCTTGCTCCTGTTTTTTCCTCCCCGTAATGTCCTTTTTCAACCACCAGAATCCGATTAAGCTTTTATCAATAATGTTGGCGATAAAGGTGTTTTCAAAAAACCGCTTTTCCCCTAAGTCTCCGCCCTGACTGGTCTCAAAAGAAAAAGTCGAAAACTTAGAGGAGATCCAACGCTGAACGATAGATCGAGTCAAGCTGCCGCCGGGCAGTAGTCTCATAGGAGTAAATCCGGACAGGTCTCTGGGGTTACTGAAACCATGCATGCCGGCGAATTCTCTGTTTCCGTCGACGATTCGGGCATGAAGAATTTTATCTATCAAGCTGTTCGCTGAAAGATCGGAGGCATTCACAGTTCTGAAAGCGAATTCGCCTATTCCCACAGGAAAGATTTTAACCAGTTTCTTGTACTTGGCCGCAAGCAGAAGCTGTTTCTGCGCCGTCAAGTTCTCTATTTGTATTAGAATGATCCTTTCAGAACCGACCCTGAGCCTTCTGAAATGGATTCTTCCCCAAATGCGCGTTTTGAAAATGTGAAAAACACTTTCCCATACTAATGGAGCATCAGCCTTGAAAGATTTCTGAAGTAGATTTCGGCCATGGTCGGCCTCTGCCGGAGATGAGAATAAGGAAGTGAATTCCAATGATCCAGGATTGACGTAAGACCCCGAAAGCTGAAGAAAAGCCGTATTCACATACGCGAGACAATACAACCCGTCCACCAATACGCTCGGTACCGGCATTGCCTCCAGCAACTGCGATATGGTCTCTAAGCTTGTTTTCCGGAGATCATAGCAGCCCGACTCCGTCAAGCCGACACCAAAAAGTTTGTTGAGATCTATAGCTTCTGTCGGCTCATTCGTAAGCCTCTCCGGATCCACGAACCGAGAGTCAGAATCATCATGGTCAAAAGAATTTTCGCCCGTCATGCCCGCCCCCGCAGTTCCGCACTGCGCTTGAAGTTAAACTAGAAAACATGTTTTTGTAAAGGCAAAAAAAAAATACTCCTCGACATTCATTCGATTACGCGCTGTATTGCTTTCCAGAATGGAAGCGGGATCGCAACTACAGACCAGACTGTCATTGCCAGGAGTTTAACTGCTTGGCGATCTCGGTTTTTCGACCCATAGCCGAATGGCCAAACAGCTCGAAGAAAGCATTAGGTTAAGTCGATTCCGCCGGCAGGCGGATGGAAAACGAGTTCCGGATTGCTGAGCCGCTTCCCTCCAGCCTTACCGGAATGCGATAATAAAATGGCAAATGGATCAAAAGACCGGGATTGATCCTTTTACGTCAAAGAATGGATTTTGATTCGGCTCCGGATGACTTTTCGACCTTTTTAGTGTAGTTAAACATGTTGGGAGGACATAGATGGAAAACCCCAACACCCAGGAAAAACGATACTATAGATCCTTGACCGCGAACATAGTGTTCATCATTGTGATCGTTTCAGTGGTCCCTTTGATCATAATATCGGGAATCGCAAGGCATTACTTTCAGGTTTCGTACCGAGAAAAGGTCTTGAGCCATCTGAAAGTTTCTGCTCACAAAACATCGTGAAAACATTGACAATTTTCTTACAGAGAGGCTTGGGGCCATCCGCGTCCTCGCGAAATCCTTCCCTTACGAGCAGTTGGCCAAAGAGCAGTTCTTGAAAGAACGGCTGCTTATTCTCCAAGGAGAATACGGAACCTCCCTCGTGGATCTCGGTGTGGTTGACGAGCGTGGCATCCAGGTGGCGTACGCTGGTCCTTTCAAGCTGCAAGGGGCTCGATTATTCCGAGGCGCAGTGGTATATCGAGGCCAACCGTCGAGACCATTACATGAGCGATGTCTTTTACGGACTCCGAAACGTGCCCCATTTTGTGGTAACGGTCCTTCAAGATGACCATGGTAAGAAATGGGTGTTGAGAGCGACAATAGATTTCGACGCTCTGAGCTCGCTGGTGAGGAACATTCAAGTCGGTTCCACGGGTTACGCCTTCATATTAAACGCAAAAGGCGATTTTCAAACCAAGCTCCCTCCTGGAATAGAAAACCCGCCCAAAGACATCTACGTCGACTTCCTTAAGGCCAAAAAAGGTGAAGGTGGAGGAGACGAAGTAAATATTGTGGATGATTCCGACCTGGAAAGCATTTATGTCATGACTCGCCTGAAGGAGGGGGGATGGGTGCTCGGGTATCATCAGAACGCGTCGGAGGCTTACTCCGCAGTGTACTCTCGCTAGAATGTTCGTGATAGCGACCCTACTAGTCGGCGTTATCGCAATTCTAGCCGTGGCGATTCTGCTTTCACGACGTATTGTTAATTACGTTGCCAAAGGCGACGAAGAAAAACAGGAAATAAATGAGCAATTGGTGGAGGCAGGCAAGTTGGCGGCTCTGGGTGAGATGGCCGCCGGCATTGCTCATGAAATCAATAACCCCGTGGGAATCATGATTCAGGAAGCGGGTTGGATTCAGGACCTTGTCGATGAAATTGAAGATAAGCCACAATCCGGAGATGAGCTCAATCTGGACGAACTCAAACGTTCGCTGACCAGGATACTCACGCAGGGAAAACGTTGCCGGGACATAACACATAAGCTGTTAAGCTTTGCCAGGAAGACGGACCAGACCACCAAGAAGTCTCAATTGAATCAATTGATCGAAGAAGTCGTGGCCTTATCCGCGCAGAGGGCTAGATTCAGCAACGCCAAGATAAATAAGCACTTACAGAACGATCTTCCACCGGTGAATGTGTCGCCGTCGGAAATTCAACAGATACTGCTCAATCTCATAAACAACAGCCTGGACGCCATTGACGTGAAAGGTGGGACCATCGACATTACCACCAGAAACCCAGGATGGCCAGGTAGTGGTGGACCTTTCCGACGATGGGCCGGGAATCCCAAAAGCGAATTTGATGCGGATATTTGAGCCTTTCTTTACCACCAAACCGGTCGGAAAGGGCACCGGCTTAGGTCTTTCCATATGCTACGGAATCATTAAGAAAATGGGCGGACACATTACGGTGGATAGCGAGATAGGTCGGGGCACGACATTTCATATCTCATTCCCGTTATGGGAGGAAAAAAGCGCAGGCGCCTGATATTGGCGATAGCTCACCGGGAAGCCCCCTTAGTATGAAAATGTCCCTGGAGGGAAACTTCTTGAAACCCCGCGGAACGCGGGGTCCAGACCTCCCTTCAAGAATTTCTAATATGGCTACGCTCAGTTTAAAGTAACCCTGTTAGTAATCTTGCCGGCGGATGCCAAATTACCGCTTACTACTCTTCGGAGGGCTCCCACCCCCACCCTGAATGCTTGTGACTCAACTGTCGAAACTAACCCTATAGGCAACGAAGAGGGCGTCATCCGTCATTCCCACGGAAGCGGTAATCCAGCCCTTCTTCGAATTTTCTGGACCCCCGCTTTCGCGGGGGCGACGGTCCTGCGGGGTTAATAACACCAACATTATCTTTATGGCGTCGGCATCGACTCCGACCCTCTCCGGCAACATGGGGATACAAAAGGGCTATGATTCGCGCAGCCCATGCCCCCAGGCTTACGCCGAAAAGCTTATATAGAGCTCTTGCCCATCGAGGGTTGCTACACCGGCCCTTTTTTTATTGTAATTTTCCATGAATGCTCAATTTTTGTGTGGACTATTTAAGCAAATATGATAATGGGGCACAAAAAAACGTATCTGGAGCATGAAATGATTAGGACTATTGGTTTAACGTTGTTGGTGTTGGCTTGGTCGGCAGGGCTATGTCTTGTGGGAGCCCAGGCGCCCCACGGCAAACTGATACCTGTTCAGCGAGCTGAACAGCCGGAACCACAGGTCCAGGAGGAGGCTCCGGACCAAGCCGCTACGTCAGGTTACGCGCTGCCGGCGCCCAAAGATCAACTATACGTCTTCTGGGTCCTGGGACGGATTTTGAGTTTTCCAGTGGACCTGGCGGAATCCATCATTCGCAAAAGGAGAAGTCACGCCCAGCATAAAGAAGGCAGTGCGGTCCAGGCGTCATCTCCAGTGAATGGCAACCCGTTCGAAAATTTGAATTGGCGGGAGATCCCCCCGGCGCCGCCGGTTTCGGATACGAGGGGACACTGATCAGCCTTTTTCGGCGTCTGAACCGGCGAGCTTTGTCTTGCACTTTGGGCACTTCAGGAACGGGCCGGTTTTCTTTGACTGGTGTTCTTCCATGATGGGGGAGTCGCATTCGTGATTTGGGCACTTCTGAACCACGGGCTTGGACCAGACCGAGTAATTGCACTCAGGGAACCGGCTGCATGAATAAAAAATTTTACCGGCTTTGGTTTTTCGTTGAGCAAGCTCTCCTTCGTTACAGGTCGGGCACTTGATACCGGTGGTCAGCGGTCGAGCGGTCTTGCACTCCGGGTATCTGGAACAGGAAAGGAACGGCCCGGATCTGCCGGCGACCAACATCATATGGGAGCCGCATTGCGGGCATTTTTCCTCTGTGGCCACGGCTTCTCGGGCTGCCTCATCAGTCGAAATGTTCCGGGTGTAGCCGCAGTTCGGATAAGCCGAGCAGCCAATGAAAAGCCCGTATTTTCCGGAACGAACCACCACCGGATCTCCGCATTGAGGGCAGGTTTCGCTGGTGGGAATCCCTTCCTTCTTGATATTCTTCATTGTTTTCTTGGCTTCTTTCAGAGCCGATTGAAACGGCTGGTAAAAGTCGGCCAAGGTCTGTTTGAGAGAAGCCGCGCCCTCTTCTATCAGGTCCAGGGAAGATTCCATTTCCGCCGTGAAATGTGTGTCCAGCAGATGGGGGAAGTTTTCGATCAGCAGCCCGGCTATGATCCTGCCAAGAAGGGTGGGGCGGAACTTCTTGTCCTGTGGCTTACGTACTTGCGCTTCTGAATCGTCGTGACCGTTTCGGGGTTGAGGTCGAGGGCCGCCAATGACCAAGCTCTTCAAGCTCCTTTATAAGAGAAGCTTCATTAAAGGCGGCAGCAACTGACCGACGAAGCCAGCAACATAAACA
>CAVVHK010000120.1:0-3675 GCA_963747865.1 uncultured delta proteobacterium
TGGTCTACGGGAAGGGCTCATTGCTCAGGAAGATGTCAGGTGACGATTGGCAGAAGTTTGCCAATCTCAGGCTTCTTTTGGCCTACATGTACACCCATGTGGGAAAGAAGCTCCTTATAGCCGGCTCTGAACTTGGAACATGGAATGAATGGAGCCATGAATTTCGTTTGGAGACAGAGTTGCTTGAGTATCCCGTGCATGAAGGAATTTCCTTGTTTATGCAGGATCTGGGGCGTCTATATCTTCAAAACAGCGCGCTATGGAAATGGGACCACAAATACGAGGGCTTCAAGTGGGTGGACTGCAACGACCATTTGAACAGCGTTTTGGCTTACATCCGCACAGGACCCGAAGGTTACCTTGTGTGCGTGCTCAACTTCACCCCGGTCGTTCGGGAATCTTATAGAGTGGGAGTTCCGGAGGCCGGACCTTACAAGGAAATTCTGAATTCGGACTCAGCTTTCTATGGTGGCAGCAACCAAGGGAACGCAGGATTCCTGGTGACGGAGCCTGTCCCCACCCACGGTTATGCCCAAAGCCTGAATCTGGTCTTGCCGCCCGTCGGAGCGGTCATATTGCAGCGGGCTTAAAAACGGTAATAGGACGCCGGGAAACTCCTTTTTTGCAAAACGCAGCCTTCGGCCGCAACCAAAAACCAACCCCCCCGGCCCCCATAGGCGCTAACTTTTGACCTTGTCGGACGTGATTTCAAATAGTTAACACCGGCAGAATTACGTCGCCCCCGCGAAAGCGGGGGTCCAGAAGGTATTGAAAACACTGGATTCCCGCTTGCGCGGGAATGACGGCCTGGGTCATAACGAATTCTTAAGTTAGCGCTTATGCCCCCGGCCCCCTTGTCAGGGGGGAAAAGGAAATCCCCCTGATAAGGGGGATTTAGGGGGTTCAGCTTTCGCATTAGCATAAACCTGATGAGCCTTAATATCGTAGTAACGGAAGGTTACAGCGATATGAATCCAATTTCTTCTCGCGAAAACAAGAAATCGAACGTTATTAATAAAAAGTAGTTTCCCTGGAAATCCTTGCTATTATTGGAAAAACTCGCGCTTGTTCCCCTGGTGATCCACATAGTAAAGTAAACATGCCGTATTCTTTAACTGATCCAATAGGTTGTTCATCTCTTCGGAAGCCAAGTTGAACGCCCTTATATACACATTGCGGAAGCCTTCGGGACACATTTCGTAAGTGCTTACGATACTGGCCAGACGACCTCCGAACCGTCTGATGATATCGGTCACTTCCTTTATGGATCCAGGGCGATCCTCCAGTTGGAATCCGAAAAGCGCTCCCCGATGACTCAAGCCCGAAAGGTCGACCAGGGCGGCAAATATGTCGTCTTTGGTAATGATCCCCTTTAATTGGCCCTTTTCATTCACCACGGGCACGCCGGAAATGTTGTTTTGAAGCAAGACCTCTGCGGCTTCTTCCATGGTCAAATCCAATGGAATAGTGATAGGGTTAGGAGTCATGATTTCGGAAATTTGAATCCTGGCGACGTGGTACATAATGTTCTGGAAATCGAGCAAACATGCGTCCGACGGAGACGCATGCTTAACGTCGCGATCGGTCACTATACCCACCAGCTTTCCCGAGTCCATTACTGGAAGTATGCTAATATGGTTATCCATCAAGATGTTGATGGCGTCTTGCAGGGTCGTGTCCACATTTACAGTGATAGGGTCGGCGCTCATCCAGTCTTTAACTAACATCTGCTGTCCTCCTTAGCAGAGACATGTTCCACGCGATATGTAGTGGCGCAGTAGCGCATATCCAAGTTCGATCAGGAAAAAGAAAATTGTAACCGTTAATCGGGTCAAGCGACAAGTTGAAACTAAGTGGTCCATGGCGCAATTTCGGTTACGTATCCTATTTAACTGCCCCGTGACCGGGGCTTTGACCATGAATACGTCACCGTATCTACGCCGAAGAATACTAAGATCGCTGGAAGGATGAACGAAGCGCCGGGGTCGGCTTTGACATCATGGCGCTTTAACACAGGCCATATCCGGAGCAGCCTTACGACAGGACTTGAGGTCGCGAATAATCAATGTGAAGAGGCATAAAACTTGGCTATCGTCTCCACTATATATGCTTTCTGATCGGTCTCCAGTTCCGGATATATGGGCAGGGCGAGGACTGCGTTGCAAGCCTGCTCCGACAATGGAAAATCCCCGGGCCCGTAGGCGTGGTTACTGAAACACTCCTGAAAATGCATAGGCTTCGGGTAGTATATCTCGGTGCTGACGCCATTCTGCGCCAAGAATTCTCTCAATCCATCGCGATTCTTACATCTGATCACATATTGGTTAAAAACATGGCGTTCGAAGACAATTGAAGGCGGCTGAACAAATTCGTGAGTCAAGTTCAGATCGCCTATGCCTTTGGTGTAGAACGCCGCATTGTTGCGACGCTTTTCAGTCCAGGATTCCAGATAGTCTAGCTTTACCCGAAGTATAGCAGCTTGAATGGCGTCCAGACGAAAATTCCCGCCAAGGATACTGTGGTTGTATTTTGGATGCGCTCCCTGATTTCTTATTATCTTCATTCGGTCAGCCAGATTTTCATCATTGGTGGTAATTATTCCGCCTTCTCCGTAGGCTCCCAGGTTTTTGGAGGGAAAGAACGAAAAGCAGCCGGCCAGGCCCATACTGCCGGCCCGCTTCCCATGGTAGTCCGCTCCTATGGCCTGTGCGGCGTCCTCTATCACATGAAGCCCGTGTTTAGCGGCTAATTGGAGTAATGGGTCCATATCGGCGGATTGGCCGAAAAGATGGACCGGCATAATAGCCTTGGTCTTTGAAGTGACGACCGACTCTACCTTAGTGGGATCAATGTTGAAGGTGTCGGGAACAATGTCCGCCAGCACAGGCTTGGCTCCCAGGCGAAGCACCGCGCCTACTGTTGCGAAAAAGGTGAAAGGGCTCGTTATCACCTCGTCCCCGGGCCCGACTCCCAAAGCCATCAGCGCCACCAACAAAGCGTCCGTCCCTGACGACACACCAACTGCGTGCGCGCAGCCGCAGTATTCCGCGATTTCTTTTTCCAGCGCTTCCACTTCAGGCCCCAGTATGAAATACTGGGTATCCAAAACGCGGTCGATGGCCGTCTTGACTTCTTCCCTTATAGTCTTGTACTGGGCTTTCAAGTCCAGCAGTGGAATTTTCTTAATATCGCTCATTGCTAAACTTTCTCCGGAAATGAAACTTCCTGGACCCGCGCTTTCCCAATAAGGCTCGTAAAGGGAGGTCCGGATAGAAACATCATCAACGAGTTTCCTTCCGGAGGCGCTTTCACGTAAATTACAAATCGCTTTCCACCGGGTCGTTAACAGAGGCTGATCATCGTGTATTTATGGGAAAAACGCCGTCATCCCGGACAGTAGGCGATAATAAACTTTTGTCGGATCGTTTGCAAGTTGATTTGAACCGTATCATCTAATGCTGTGTAACATCAATCGGTTGCTATATGGTGGCGCAATGGAAGCCGGTAATGTGAAAATCGGGGTCAGTTCTCTGTCTCCTGGGGAATAACGTCCGTTACGACGGTGGAAACGCTCGGGATACTTATATCATGGACACTATGGGACAATTCGTAGATTTTTGCCCTGTATGTCCGGAGGTGGAAAGCGGGTTACCCGTCCCCAGGGAGGCGATGCGT
>CAVVHK010000121.1:0-5523 GCA_963747865.1 uncultured delta proteobacterium
GATGTATTGCTTTCTTATTGATGCCGGTTCCGCGGCCAGTACTAAAGTCAATTCCCCGAATTTTCTGAGATTCTGATTGATTCGGCGCTGGTATGTATCCAGGATTTTGGACACATCCGGAGAGAAGTGAGAGAGGATATTGAATCTGCCTCCTCCACAGAACAGGACGCTCGCTTCATTCAACCCGAGAGCCGACACCAGCTCAGAAACGCAGTGCTCGCACAGAAGTTCCAGAAAGAACGATCTCGCGCGAAGCGTTTTCAGCGCCGCCTTGCTGGATAGTGAATAAAGGAAAGCCTGAAGGCCCGAGACATCTCCGCCTATGAAACAAAAAGCAGGGCTGTCAGGTACCGGCGGACGCGGTTTCATCGGCCTCGTTGAATCTTTGCAGAGCTGCCGCTAATGCCGCGGTGACCCTCACATGATCGAACAAACCGACGGCGCCGCCGTCGGCATTTTCCGAATGGGGACACAATGGAGCGCAATGAAAGCGGTTCTCCAGCGCCATAATAAGGGGACCTATGCCTCCTCCGGACGCTAACCAAGTTTGAAAATCTCTTTCAAAGTGAGTGAGTAGCGCATCGTAGTCAGCGGCAGAGACAACGGTTCCTGCGGTGGGAGCGGGAAAAACTACACCTTCGGATAGACTTCGCAGGGGAAAGCTGTAAGGAGCGCCGGGACCCGATACCTTCTTCTCCTCGCCCTCACGGCTAGTGACGGAAATCTGTGACAGAAGATTAGCCAGAGCCACTCGTCCCGATTCCGGAGTTTCTTTCAATAGGCCTGGTTCACAGGCGGAAGTAACAGACCTGGCCAAATTGATAATCTTGGCGGAAGACTCTTCGCTTAAGGCCGTTACTATGTCCTTCACGCTATTATTGTCCCAATGCTTGAGCCAGCTCACGGTCGCTTGGTCAGGATCCAACTCTCGATATTCGTTCCTCCCCGACCGAATACAGACTCTGCCCATCTCGGAAAGAAGAGCCGCCAACGTCAGATACTCCCGGAGTTCCAAGATACCCTCCATTCATTAGTGAACGTCCTGTTTAAATGGAAAATCGACGGCAAACATACCGAGACCCAGGGAAGTCCCTTTGCCTACGTGAAGAATCTCACCCAATTTCAAATAGGGCGCAAATCGGGTCAGATCGCCTTTGACGGAGATTTCGCCCACCACTCCCCCCATCTTGAGTTCCGCTTTTTGTCGAGCTGAATAACGGGTCCAGTCTATCCAGCGCAAACTCTCGACGGTTGTTGATGTAGCATTGGCAGCTTCTAACAAATCCGAATGGTTTGTTTCGAGACTCCCCTCGCAATGCCATTCGTGCAATAGGCTTAGACGCCGGAGCAGGTTTCGAAAAAAGACCGGGAAATTTATAGCGTCTGACAGACTGCCATTGAGCTTTATGCGAAGAGGCGTTTTGATTTCTATTTTCAGCATTCTGACGGGACCATCAGGCAAATCCGATACCAGATCTGACCCTCTTTTCTCCCAAGGATACTTAATCAAAGTCTTCGTTCCTTTGGAATAGATCCGGATCCATTCACGACCGACCGACGCATCAACCGCTTCGAGAGCAAACTTTGCTCGATCCTTTCCGATCCCTGCTGAACCGAATTTCTCGAACGCATAAATGACGTACGGAATGTGGCGAATGGCCCTCCCTACAAGTATTACTTCAGACTCAAAAATCTCCCCGGCGTGATAAACCTCCGCCGAAGACAACGGAGGGCGAAGGACGAAGGGATGGGGCGCATGAGAAACGGCTCCCAGGAATTTCGTTTCCACTATGTTGGGGGTTTCGAACAGGTAAGAGTAGCTGCATTCAGCTTTCAATAGGCAATCCGGACAATCCCGATTTCGGGCCGTGCAGCACACGTTTCTAAAAGCCGCGCCGAAACCTCCTCTGAAAACCGAACCTTTGTACCGCGGCACCCGCGCTGTTTCCTCGACCTGGAATATCAGGCGGAACCTGGCGAATGTTAGCGACCCGAAATCTGTTCCCACCATATCTCCCATATTCAACAACTCCCCTTCATATTGAATGCAAGGTTGGGAAGGATCAGGCCATGATTTACCAATACCATGCCGGTTCTTGTCGCCACAAGCTTAAAATTGCCGATATTCGCTCTCATGCATGTTTATCACTCAGATTAGCCAAAAACTCCGCCAACTTCACTCTCACATAGGTAACGTGGCGTTCGGTGTGCGCCGTCGTCGTTACCGAAAAGGCGACAGCCTTTTTCCCGTCGGAAAGACAGATTGCATGAACCGCAGGGTCCGGGGTTCGCGGCAGGAGTCGGCAGCGGGCGGAATCCAAGCCTCTGGAATGGTTTCTCACCTGCACTATCCACGGGAATTGGTTGACCATCGATCGGACAAGCTCCGACTCTCCCTTCGCATTCCGGTCCAGGTTATCTTCAAGCTCGAAGGGTTTTCGATTTCCGGAGGCCGCAGGCGGTTCTTCCATCAAGGGCGCCCATTGAGACAAGAAGCCTTGGCGCATGAGCTCCACAGCAGCGGACAGCGAATAGACCGTAGAACCGTTTTCCCCACGACGCTCCAACAGCCCAATTGTCCGGGAATCGACTTCATAGAAAGGAAAATCCTTCTCCGTGACTTCCTGTTCCCTCTCCAGCTTGGCATAGAGGTCGTAGTTGGTGAGCCACACTTCCTTGTCAATCTCAAGAGGTATCGCCGGCGTCTCAATGAAGTGGTGAAATCCCTCAAACAAATACACTACCGGCGCTCCCATGATCTGCCCGAGGAGAGCTGCTACGGATATCTGCGCCTTGAATCCTCCGGTAGCGCTGATCACGCAGGCAAGCCCTCTGCCGGCCGCCTCCCGCAAGAGTTTAGCGCACTCCGAAACCAACGATCTGAGCCCTAATCCGGTAAATCTGTCCGGGTCGGACGGGGACAATCCCTCGATCTCTTTCCAACTCGACTTCTCGATACCACGGATCTTTCTGTAGTACCTCTCAAGAAGTTCGCCCGTCCATCGACCTTCAGGGGTTTCGGACACGATGAAACATATCTCGAAAGGAGCGGAGGGGGCCCCGGAACTGAGCCTCAACCCGCTGAGAATCTGTTCCGTGGCGTTGATTTCCGCTCCCAGGAGGTGTGCGAAGGGCTTCTGTCGTTTCAAAAAAGCCACCGCTTCATCGTGTGAAGGAAGCCCTGATGAGCCAAGTTCCCGTTTCAGATGCCCCGGAAGTGAGGTCCCTACGGTTACCAGAATGAAGGTTCCAATGCGGGCGTCTTCTCTATCCATTGGACGACCCTGCCTTTCCGCCTATATACGCAATGACGGCCGTCGCAATCGCGGCGTCGTCAAGCCATCCGACGACGGGTATGAAATCCGGAACGAGGTCCACCGGGCAGATCAAATATAATAGAGCCGCAATAATGAGGGCTTTGTCGGCAGTCGAGCTTTTGCCGGAAATCAGGTAATCCCAGAGCTGGAAGGCTTTTTGCAATAATCCAGGATTGTTGACTTTGTTGGCCCAGTTGGGAAATTCGTCGCGAACACGGGACTCCGAATCGAGGTTTTGGGCTTCCGACGCCCACTTTGATCGCATAAAGTCGTTGATGTTCATTGCAACCCCCTTTTTCCGGTGAGACGACTTGTTCGTTCTCATACCCGGGATGAGTGTAACTTTTCAGGTCCTCTTATCCGCTAGTTTTTCGCAAGCCCTGCGATCCGTCTGCCTCAGGATTTAGCAAGAGTAGTGCCATCATAACTCAGGTGTGATTACAGGTAGTTGTAAATATGTATCCATTCAGTTTCGCGGTGGGAGATTGCTTCGCTGCGCTCCCAATGACAGGCCAAAGTGTCTTTGCGAGGAGTGAAATCCCGCGTTCCGCGGGAAAGCAATCTCAGCATTCGCCGTTCATAACTGAATGCTTACGTAAATATGAAGCGGAAGGGGCCTGTCTCAGGAGGGGGAGGCTGCTTGGAAGCGCACAACCACATGGGACTTGATGAGGTCACTATTATCGCCGGGCGTCCGAGGGTAGCGTGCTGATACCTGTATCTTTCTGAAAAGATGGAGATTGTCGTCTTTTCAACCGGGATTGAAACGCCGGCAACTTTAGCTGAAATATTCCTGATGTTCTTTCAGGTACTTATTGACCGCCTGGGGCGTTACCCCAAGTAAGCGCGCCGCTTCGCTCCGGTTATCGCCGCCGGCCAATTCCAGCGCTCTGGTGAAGTAATGTCGCCTCATACGATCAATGAAATCAGGCAAAGAAAAACCGGGATGGGGGTCAGGGGCCCATGCGCACGAGTCCTGAAAAGCTTCGAGGTTGGCGAAGCACAAGTCGTCGGAATCTACGAAGCCCTTGGCGCCGGCCATAATGCATGCGCTCTTAAGAACGTTTTGAAGCTCACGCACGTTATTTTCCCGCCAGTCGCACTCTCGCAGTCGTTTCATGGCTGAGGCGCTTATCTTAAGTTTCTTGCCGTTTTCCTTATTGAATTCGGCCAAAAAATGCTCGGCCAGGAGCGCGACGTCTTCCATCCGCCGACGCAAAGGGGGGATCTCGATAACGCAGAAATTCAGACGGTGTAGGAGATCCTTGCGAAATTCCCCTTTCTTGACCTTTTCCTTGAGATCCTGGTGCGTGCCTGAAACGATGCGGACGTTGACGGTTGTTTCCTTGTCCGTACCGAGAGGCGTAAGCTTACCGTCCTGGAGGACCCTTAATAGTTTCGGCTGAACCGTCAACGGCATTTCCGCTATTTCGTCCAAGAAGAGGACGCCGCCGTCGGCGGTCTTGAGCAAGCCGTCCCTGTTGGCGTTAGCGCCCTGGAAGGCTCCCCGGACGTGGCCGAAAAGATTGTCGTCGGCAAGGGTATCAGGGACTCCGGAACAATTAAAGGCTATGAACGGCTTGTCTTTTCGCTTGCTCATTTGATGAACAAACTTGGCGACATGCTCCTTTCCGGAACCGGACTCGCCCTGCAATAGGATCGGATAGTCGTATTCCGCAAACAAGGCCGCCTTCTTCAACATTTCCTTGAACGCCGGGGAGGACCCGATAGTCCCGCTGGCTTCGGCGAGAGCCGGCAGAGCGTCCTCGTCTATCTTTCCTATCTCCTCATCCCTGAACCACACCCGCACATCGGGAAATCCTTCGGAGCCGAAATCCAGGACGCGGAGATGGCCGCCGAACCGGCTCTCCGGGAGCTGCAGAAACTTGGCGTCCAGCAGGCCGGCCATAACGAACAGCATCAACGACGCTTGCATTTGAGGGGTCCCCGGCGAAGCGAACACATAGTAGTCGGCGTCGGGAAAAGCATCTGTAATTCTGGGAATATGCTCTCTTAACCCGAGGATGATAGCTCCGTAGTCCGTGGGATCGCTCAGAGGGATTTGCCTGACTTCAACGGGTGTGGCCCACTTGGACGCCAGAGCGTCCCGAGTCGCCTCCGCTTCCTTGGTGACGCCGAGATTGGAAAAGAGAAAAGTGTGATCGAATTTGCGGATACCGGCCAGAGAGAGGACGGGCCCAGGCCA
>CAVVHK010000122.1:0-9705 GCA_963747865.1 uncultured delta proteobacterium
CACATACAACTTCATATGCTGCGCGGATGTTTCCACCGCAGCGAGGGCGGCCCTTACTTACTGGTATGAGGAGGAGTGGAAGAAGAGCAGCCGCTGGGCGAGCGCTAGAGCGGCGCAGAAGCGGGCGAAACTTGTCTGTGTTTATATGTTCGCCTCCCCGTTCGCTTCGGCTCCCATAAAAGCCATAAAGGATCAGGCGAACCTCCTGGGCATTGAGGTAGGGCCTGACCGCGACCTTTCAATCACCGCCCTCGACGCAAAATCGCAGGTCAAAGCCGCAAGAGAAGACAATCCCACGGTCATCTGGCACGGAAACTCCACCATGTCCGTCGCCGCTTTCATAAAGAACTCCGTCGCTTCCAACTTGCAGGCGGACCACCTCGTAAGCAGAGCCGCTTGCGACAAAAATCTGGCGAGCATGGTCGGAAGCATAGACCAATGCGTGCTTGGAGTAACCTCAGCCTCCTTTTTCGGCGAAGAAGCTCCGATGATGCGTGAAGTCATGGAATATGCTCAGAAGGTAAACGGAGCCGTACCCGCAGACAGAAGGACTATCTGGACCGTTTTGGCGTGGCAACAAGTAGCCTTGGCCGCCGAGGCGCTGAGGATTGCGGACCGATCCAACGATATGACCGGCCCCACCATCAAGAAAGCCCTTGAGAGCCTCAAGGACTGGCGACCCTTTGATATGGCCGACGCTCTCGGAACTTCCCCCATTACCATCACCCAGCAGGACCACAGACCTTCCGGCGCAGTTCGGATCTATCGTCTGGACCATGGCAAGCTGCGATTTGTAGGGACTTCGGACGTGAAGAAACGTTTCGCCGGTAAATGGGGCGATTGGCTGGGTTGGTGAAGAAGAGGGCTTGAATCGGCAATCAACGTCTGCTCGGGCGCCGTGCAAGATTCCGGTTTAGGTTCAAGAATTAAGCGAGTTGTTCCCAGGCACAGCTACGCGAGCTGAGGTCCCGTTACATCACTCAGGACTCCATCCGGTAAATGAAACACATCCCGCTCAGGAGCGACGGCTCGCCAATGAGGATGACCTTCGAGAACGTTTACAAGCCAAGCAAACAACGTTCTTAGCCAGGCGCAGGTCGCGGAGTTCGCCAAGACCCGCTCTATGTCTAGTTGAGATAAGATTCGGCCTCCATCGGCAATTTCGTTGAACTGAGGAAAAAGTTCCTTGAGCTTCGCCTTGGGGTTTCGAATTTCTTCCACATCCCCACTATATGGCCCTAATGGCGGATTCAAATTAAGGACGGCGTTGACGGCCTCCGGATCGCCGAAGTAATAGGCTTCCAGCATATTCACCAGAAAGTGAACAGAAGCGCGACGTCGGTTGCCGACCGGTAGGACGTGGTCCAGCGTCCTTCGGTACATATCGAATACTCCCTGGACCTCGCTCCGGCTAGCGTATTCAATATCGTCCAGAAGAAACAACAAAATGGTAGATGCCGTTTCGGAGATATCGTCTTACGGGAAAACTGATCTCTTCCTCAGCTCGGCTTGTGACACGCTTGGTCGTCCCTGTCACCTTTAACCGTCGTTCGGAAGTCCGAGGTCGAAATTGCTGCACACGTCGAATTACCGTGAAATCGCAGATTCCGGTCATCTTCAAAGATCGGAAGAGCAAAGCGGCATGCTCCTCCTCAGCTTTCCCCGTCACAAAGAGGCCGAAACGGAAGTATGGCCAGTCGTTCTGTGATACTGCGCCATTGCTCATGAGGTCTTTTCCCTCAGAGCAGGACGCTGCGGTCCGATCTCTTCAGCCATGTACAGGGAACCGGTTGAATATTCTTCCAGTAGGTTTTCGATGTCCGGTATCTCACTGAGACGCCTTAAGACGGTGCGGCCGCGATCATCGACTTCCGCTTCGATGACGTGTTCAGGATCAAATTGACTGAGGAGCACAGGGGAGTGCGTGGCAAGGAAGACCTGCTTTTCCCACGATTTTGCCGCAAGCTTGATGGCCTCAGCGAGCACGGCCAAAGCGTGAGGATGGAGAGAGGTTTCGGGCTCGTCGAACAGAATGAGCGACTCACGGCTCCGTCCTTCGCCGAACAAAGCCGTAAGCAAGATCAGCATCTGAAGGTGACCGTCAGAAACACCCGAGGCAGCTATAGGTTGGCGTAGCGATTTCTCCACGAATGACCCGTAAACCGAATTTGGTCCGGTCTGTTCGATGAGTAGATCTTTAAACGCCGGAAAACATTTGCGCATAAACTCAATGATAGTCTCGTAACGATCGTCGAGACCCTTTCGATCATGGAGGTTGCGAAGCACAGACCACAAATTTCGACATTGATAGTCTAACCAGACTTGGTAACCGGATTCAGAGCCGAACCGTTTCAGAGCCGGGAGACTGAATCCTCTGGAAGAAAACAAGTGTGCGTATCTTAAGATGTGATCAATCTCTTCAGCCTCAACGGATTTCTCTTGGAAAGTCACGTAAAGATTCAAGGCGAGTTTCTCAGGTTCCTTCAACGGCCATGAACCGGCTTGTTCCGTGTTGTAATGATAAAATGAGGCTTTGTCACTGCCGATTTTGCGATCTATGAGACTACAATTAATGCGCTTAGACTCAAGCTTTTCACCGACAAACGGTTCGATTCGACCGGAAGAGTAGCCAAATGCAACCTCATAGCGGCTCAGGTCCGTCTCCAAAGCAATCGAAATATTGGATCCCTCATCAGCCCCATCCCACAAGGTCCCGATTCCGTGGCTTCGCGCCGCCGAGGCTAGATCTACTCCTCTTATTGCGCAATCGCGAATGAACCAGACAGAATCCAAAAAACTGGATTTTCCTGCTCCGTTCGGCCCAAATAGGACGTTTACACTGTCAGTCGTCAGGTCGATGTCGGCCAGGGATCGAAAGTTACGAACAGCCAATTTTTTGAGTCTATGGGGCATCGGATCTCCGGGTCTGTTAGAGAAATCGTTTTCAGTCTTCAGTTAAAACTCTCAGGCAATATGGTGGCCGATTCTTGTAGGATGCTGTGAGCCACGCGAACCGCCTCTGTCGGTAAAAAAACTCGAGCGATGCGCTCCTCTTCAGGAATCACATACTACCGCGCTTACTATGCTCCAGTCGCATGTTGAGTCAAGTGGAATCTCAGTGAGCATTGTGGATTCACTTACGGGAAGAGGAAATGGTTTCCGAACTCGACATAGGTAGTTGGCGCATGTCATGGGAGTTTCCCGGAGCGTCCGTGGTCGGCCTATACTGGCGATAGATTTCCTTGAATACAAGGCTGACTCGTGTTATTTGATTTTTGTCCCTAATAATAGAGGCCTATAATGAACCCGGATTCAGCGAGAGGAATTTATGAGTCAAAGAGCGTTTGACGCGGCAAAGGACATCGCGACCAAGCTGGTTGAAACGGCTTTGAAGGTGGCAGATCCGACTATATTGCAGGACGTTCCTTTGGTAGGAACCGCTGTAAAAGCTTACGATTTGGCCAAGGAATTCAAGAGGCTTCACTTCAAGCAGAAACTCAAACTTTTTATTAACAACTTGGATCAGTTGTCAAGAGATGAAATCGATTCCTGTTTGGAAAAAATGAACCAATCAAATGATTTCAAGTACAAAGTCGGTTGGACGATATTAGAATTGGAGAGATTGGATGATACTCGGAAGGCCGACTATTCTGCTCGGCTCTTCATCGCCTACCTACGAGCCCAAGTGGACGAAGCGGCCTACCAGGCTCTACGGTTTGCTCTAGAAAGATTGTACGTGCCGGATCTGGCTGAACTGAGTATCTTCTATGACAAATGCCAAACAGATCATCGGTACTTTGGCAGAGAAAACGACTTCAACGCGCTACAGAGACTTGGAGCGTGTGGTCTTCTGATGGGACCGTCAACGGGGTTTTCGGCTCCATTCGTGTACAAGTTGAATGATATCGGCGAGCAGTTTGTCGAATTCGCTCTATTGCCCAATAGTGGCGATTAGCGACAGGTTGCCTGGCAGCCTCATTATTCTAGTCGGAGGCTCACAAGACCACGGACAGTTGATAAAGGTCGCTCCCATTCCGGACTTTCCATCCTGAGGCTTCCAATGATGGGCTACGGACCACGATAAACAGAATAAAATTCGATGTGGGGGAGAAAAACATCCGACAGATAAATTGAGAGAGAACCAAACCTGTAGGCCTGGAGTTCTTCCAAATATTTCCGAATGATTTAGCGGTTCGGCGATCGATTCAGGCATAGATCGCGATTGGTATCACCTGAATGGCTGGTCCCTTGATTTCCCATGTCAAATCCGGAATATCAAAACCTTGTTCAGTCGCAAGTGCGGAAACTCCGCCAAAAGCCTCCGAAAGAGTCCCCATGGGCAACTTGCTCAACGCTGTTTTTCTTATAAGGCTGATGGATTCACTGTTATCAGTAATGGCTCGAATCACTTTCCCCGCTACCTGGAATTTGCCGTCAACTACGTCGGACATGGTTGCGTCGTTTAGGAATACCGTTTCAAGTGTGATCACGGCTGAATATTCGTTCTTGAGACCTGCTGCTGTCAAGTCGATCGTGTTACCCGCTCTCAAGTTGTTGCAGAATGCTTCCATCTGAGATTTGATCTTTTTATGATCGGGTACCTGGCCCTGCTTGCCTTTTGCTTTTGCGCTCTGTTTGGGAGTTTCCTCAAATACCATTGCGATCCCTAGCATTTCCGAAAGGCTCTCGAGTGTCTCGACAATCGGATTTCTCCGCAGTGAAGCCTCAAATTCTATGATATCGCCTGGTATAGGCGCTGATTCGCCATCAATAATTCTCAAAATTTCCCTCTCCAAGAGCATCGTCCGAAGCTTGAAAAAGAGGGAGGCCGGCGTATGCACTCTCTGCTCCGAGATGCTGTCGACCTGTTTTTTGCTTGCTTTATTCTCTTTCTCTCCTGACAGATCGACTTTGAGGAGAGAGGAAAGGACTTGGCTTAGGCCGAAAGACGCCTTTATTTTTTCAGTGTCTGCGGAGCCTGCACTCTCTGTTCTGCTAAAAGATGTTATCGTACTGATTCCACCTTGCAGCATCGCTAAGAGATCAAAAACTAACCTCTGGTTTAAGTACACTGGCACAATCAGTTTTTCCATTCAATTTATCCTTCTTGAACAGGTTTGTTCATCTCTACATGTATCAAATCAGGAAAGCTCCGTCCGAAATCGAGAGACCCCTTACCCGAAAGGAACGGCCGTTCGATGCGTCAACAGGGTAAAGGGTCAGTTCAACCAAGAGAGCCTTATCCGGCAAAAGCGGCTTAGCAACAACCCTAAAGTGCCCTCATCATGATGCCTCTCAGGAGAAAGCTAAGCTAGCCAGGCCCTTTGGTTTCAGTCCTACGAAGGATAGTTGTGAGGCGGACTCAAGCTGATAGGACAGTGCTCGCTGTCGAGCGATTTCCATCCGGGGATTTTCTGAGCATCCCCCAAGAAGTTACGTAGGCCCTCAATGGGAACCGAAAGGCAATCAATAGCTACGGGCGACACTACTCCTGCGCCTCTTAAGACTGCTTTAACCTTGTATGAGGAAAATTTGTCCCATAGCGCCTGCCCGCCATTTTTTAGCCACTCATCCGCCACTTCTTTGATTAGACACACGTCATAGTAGGGTAGAGGAAACCCCAAATGCGCCAGATGACGGGCTATAGCTGGGGTGAGGACATCCATTGTGAGCAACTCCCCTTCATCCTCGGCTACTGCCTGCTTGATTTCGCTGACCAGCTCATTTTCAGGAAGTATCATCGAATTATCAATGCAAGGCCATCCTTGGGCGTTGGACCTAATTGTAAATGAGTATTGTGGAGGAAACCAGAGCCAACGACCTCGTGCTAAAGACATTTTCGTCGATTCCACGTCGTTTGCGAAATAAACCAGCAAACCTTCGTCGACAGAAGTTGTGCAGTACGCTTTGACGGGACAATACGATGGTTCGATCATTTTGAGCCTCATTAGGAATATGAATGCTCCAGGCCGTGGCACATCCTGTCACGGGCTTTGAGAGTCCTTCGGATGCGAGTTACCGTTGAGTTGCCTCCGGCTACAGGATACAGACCGTTTGACATCTAGATGGGTTCGGGCCCCCCAGGCACCGGACTCTGAATCAATAAAAAAGCGGCGGGTTCAGCCCTTGCCTCCTAAACTAGAATAGCCCCATCTTATTCACGTTAGCGGTTCGCACGGGTTCGCAAGAGCGGACAAGCTGCAATTAGGCCCCACCGAACGACCAACACAGGTTATCTGAACAAAAATTTGATTGAAAATACTCTTTGGAATGGCTTTCTCAGACCATAACAGTGGAGTGCGTTCGATGTCAAGCCTTTTAAGACGATTACGCTAATTTGGGAGCCACGAATCTTCCATACCCCGAGAGTCTCGTCCCACATCCCTTCGGCCAAATTATCAGTTCGAGATGTCCCTGATAAGACAACCTCACAGTTGACCACCCTTCGCCCCCTGATGTACAATCCCCGGAGGCCAAACAACCCCATGAAAACTCGCCAACCGCATTCAAAGAAAGTCCCATACTGCCGCCGCTCAAGAAAGTCCCCCGTTCCGTCCGGGTCGCCGGCCCATGTCGAGGAGCAGGCTCCGGAGAAGGTTAAGATTTCGGCAATCTCATATGATGAGTCACAATCCACCGAACGATAAGTGACCGATCCCGCCGAGCTCGCGGCCTTTCGAGACGCCAAGGGAGCCAAGACCCAAGACCGAGCGATTAAGGCCTTGAAAGGTATTGGAGAACGGCTTTCCAAAGGCACGTTCCCTAAATAGGAGGTTTCCCATGAATGTCTATGTTCTCGGTACAGACTGCGACAAATACAGAGGGATCCATTATGCGAACGATGCTGATGTTCTGGAGTTCCATCGTCGTTTTGACGGGCGATCACTGAAATACACCTGGACGGGCAAAGAGAAGTTTGGATTCGTCCAGAAGCGTTTCCCGAAAGGAGACACCCCCAGTTTGAGCACCCACATTCCTGTATTCAACTTAAAAGCCGCAAAGGTCCTGATGGATTTCTTGGAGCCAAACGGGGAGCTGTTACCGATAACCTGCAATGGGGAGAGTTTCTTTCTCTTTAACGTGACGCGGATTGTTGACGCATTGGATGAGCCCAACTGCAAACTCGAGAGGTTCGACGATGGCGGCGTTATGTATGTAGACGAGTATGCCTTTCTGAAAGAGAAATTGGCCGGAGAGACAGTATTCAAGCTGCCGCAGCTTCCCTTGGGGTGGGTATATGTAACCGATCCTTTCGTAAAAAGAGTTAGGGCGGCGATCCTGAAGGGTTTTGAGTTTCGTCATGTTTGGAGCAGTGAATAACCGATCTACGCAAGGTTGGCAATTCCACAGGCAAATGATAGAACTGTTTCGGTTCTCAGGTACGTCTGTGAACTTCAAGTCCGACGCATTCTAAACTCCCGGCGTCTGACAGGACTACGAGATTAATCAGCAGGCCAAGATCACCCCATGAAAAAACCTCAACCACACCCAAAGAAAGTCTCCTACTTCAAGCGGTCGAAGAAAACCGGTCTCCCGCCGGGGACGCTCGTCCATGTCGGGGAGCAGTTTACGGACAAGGTCAAGATTTCGGTAGTCTCGTATGACGAGCCGCAATCAACTGAACTGGAAGTGACCGACCCGGCCGAGCTCGCGGCCTTTCGGGACGCCAAGGGCGCCGTATGGATCAACGTGGAGGGCCTGAGCCAGGTGGATGTCATCGAGAAAATAGGCGAAATCTTCAATCTGCACCCGTTGGTCATGGAAGACATCCTCAACACGACCCAGAGACCAAAGGCCGAAGATCTAGACGACTGCCTATTCATCGTTTTTCGGGCCATCGAGTTCGACGAGCAAACAAAGGACATCCGTTCAGAGCAGGTCAGCCTGGTTCTTGGCCGGAATTTTCTCATCAGCTTTCAGGAGCGGGATACCACTGTATTCGACGCAATCAGGGAGCGAATCAAGATAGGAAAAGGACGTCTCAGGAAAAGCGGCCCGGACTACCTTGCATACGCTCTGCTGGACGCCATTGTGGACAACTATTTCCTGATCCTGGAGAAACTGGGTGATGAGATCGAATCGCTCGAGGAAGAGCTTGTCACTCGGCCGGATCGTGAGACGTTGCAGGTGATTCACGGGCTGAAGACACGCATGGTTTTCTTGAGGCAATCGGTGTGGCCGCTGCGGGAAGTAATCAACCGACTCCTGTATGGGGAATGTCCCCTGGTTGATCGAGACACCATCCCCTTCCTGAGGGACCTCTACGACCATACCATTCACGCCATAGACATAATGGAAACGTTCCGGGACATCATTTCCGGGATGCTGGACATCTATCTCTCCAGCGTAAGCTACCGGCTTAACGAGATCATGAAGGTGCTGACCATCATAGCTACAATCTTTATCCCGTTGACGTTTCTTAGCGGCTGGTACGGTATGAACTTCAAGACAATGCCGGAACTGGACTGGCGATACGGGTACGTGATGGTAATCTGCATCGCTCTATCGATTGTCGCAACCATGTTGATTTATTTCAAACGAAAGCGCTGGCTCTAGCAGCCGCAAAACGTTAGAGCTTAGGAAGAGTTGTCGGGGGGGGACTTTTTGCAAAAATTCTTGTTATTGCAACTAGATCCAGAGCTATTACGGGTAAGGCGATAACAGCGTGTGTCCGACGGCGCCGTGCTGATGGCTTCGGAAGGTTCAGGAACAGGTTTTGCAGCCGGTCGTAACGGATCACCGCGGACTGCTTGAAACGACGACTCATTCCACGTTGTTTGTACTGAGCCGGGAAAACCCGGCTCTATCGGGATATCCCGTCTACCTTTCTGCGAACCTGCATGGGCTGTCCCGGTTCCTGGTGTTTGCGCTTCGATAGTCTAATTCTTTTTAAGAATTGTTACACTCCCAGGCCTATCCCCCCTCTTTCTCCCCGGCGTTTGCGTCGTATCGTTTTGGGGAAGGAACACTCTGTCCACCGGTCGTGGAGACTCGTTCTCGGATATCTTACCTTGGTTATTCCCAGGAAGTTTCTCCAGGGCGCCGCTTGCCAAAACCATTCTTTGCGCTATGCTCGGGTTACTCTTCACAGGAATTGATACACTCCCCATCTGTGGACCGACTGCCGCTCCGTCACCAGAGAACCTGCTTCCGGCCTCCGGCAGGCTAAAGGCAAACATAACAAGCAGGACCGTAGTGAGTAAATAGACTCTGTTTTTCATGTGACACCTCCCGGTGCAACTCCTGTTGGATAACCACCATTCAGCGTTTTGGGCCAGAGCCACTACTCACTGTGAGAAGGGATTCGGAGAGCATGTCCCTAGATGAACGGGTTGGCGCTTCAACTGTGGCGCTTATATAGAGTCGGTTCTGTAGTAAACGGTTCACTTTCATTGTTGTTATTTCCAAGAACCCAACTCCCTGTCAGTCCATTTATTTCGATACATCTACCTCGAAGTTTATCCATTTTTTCATACTCCTTTGCCGGGAAGGGGCGCTGGAGGGAAACTTCTTGAAAGAAGTTTCCCTCGGACGGCATATCCAATGCCTGTCAGCGAGCCACCAGCCTATCTTCTTTCATAAGCTTCCACTGCTCCTCGTATTCCATGATGTGGGCTACTTGGTTGACGAAGGCTTCATCATACCCGAACCTTTCGAGGAGATAAAACCCCATTTCCAGGCCCGAAGTGATGCCGCCGGCGGCAA
>CAVVHK010000123.1:0-26302 GCA_963747865.1 uncultured delta proteobacterium
TTAGCGCCCCTTTGATGGTATCTGCCGCCGAGCCTGATGAAATAACGGTGTTTGCTGCCGCGTCCACTACTAACGCCATAAATGATATAGGAAAGATGTTTGCCGACAAGGGACTCGGAAAGATTGTTTCCTCATACGCTTCGTCATCGACTCTTGCAAAGCAGATCGAAAATGGCGCTCCGGCCAATGTGTTCATTTCCCGCGGATGAGCCCTGGATGAACTATTTGGAAGAGAGGAAGCTGCTCGAACCCGGTACTCGCTTCGATCTGCTCAGCAATAAACTGGTTCCCATAGCCCCTGCTGATAGCACGGTAAAAGTGGAAATCGGTCCCAAATTCGACTTGTCCAAATTGCTGGGAGACGGAAAACTGGCTACCGGGGACCCGGACCACGTGCCGGTCGGCAAGTACGCAAAGGCGGCTCTTGAAAAGCTTGCACGCGCTGCGGATGTAAGATCAGCATTGGCTTTGGTCGAACGGGGCGAGGCCCCTCTGGGGATCGTGTATGCCACGGACGCTGCGATAACGCCCAAAGTGAAGGTAGTCGGAGTGTTTCCGGCGGCCACTCACCCTAAAATCGTGTACCCGACAGCTCTGATAGCTGGACAGGCCACTGAACCAGCCAAGAAATTCATTCAGTTCCTGAAGACTCCGGAATCCAAAGCTGTCTTTGAGAAATACGGGTTTACGTTGCAATAATGGAAGCGTTGTATCTCACTCCCCTTGAGGCGGAAGCTCTGCGACTAAGCCTTTGGGTTTCCGGTTGGGCGGTTGTAGGAAGTTTGCCCTTTGGGATAGCAATCGCCTGGCTCTTGGCGAGGCGGAGTTTTCCGGGGAAGACTCTGCTGGACGGCGTTATTCACCTCCCGCTGGTCTTGCCGCCGGTTGTGGTTGGATACCTGCTTCTTGTATTTCTGGGGCGTAAAGGCATACTGGGCGCTCCGCTATACAAGGCTTTGGGTATTTCCTTTGCCTTCAACTGGAAAGGCGCGGCCGTGGCGTCCGCGGTGGTAGCGTTTCCTCTTCTCGTAAGGGCGATTCGCCTCTCCATCGAGGCAGTGGATCAAGGGTTGGAAGCGGCCGCCCGCACGTTGGGCGCCGGCCCTGTGAAGGTTTTCTTCACCATCACTATTCCTCTGGTGGCGCCGGGCATCCTCACGGGAATCATACTGGCCTTTGCCCGTAGCCTCAGTGAATTCGGGGCTACTATAACGTTTGTGTCCAACATCCCCGGACAAACGAGAACTCTGCCTCTTGCTTTGTACACGTTGACTCAGGTTCCCGGCGGAGACGCAGGGGCCGTCAGATTGTGCGTAATTTCAGTGATCGTGGCCCTGCTGGCTCTTATGGCTTCCGAGATTCTGGCCAGACGGATAACCTCGAAAGTGAAAGGCTGATCCGTGCTGGAAATTAGGGTAAAGAAGAGACAGGGAGGGTTCACCGTGGATGTGGCTTTCCGTACTGCCGCCGCAGGAGTGACCGCCTTGTTCGGGCGTTCGGGGGCCGGCAAGACATCGGTAATCAACATGGTTGCCGGGCTTTTTCCTCCGGACGAAGGATTGATTGCGGTCAATGGGCGCAGGCTATTTGATTCGGAGCAGTCAATTAACATGCCTCCTGAGAAGCGCCGTTGCGGATATGTTTTTCAGGACGGCCGTTTGTTTCCCCACTTGACGGTTAAGGGCAACCTGACGTACGGCATGGGGTCTGTTCCTACCGCCGAACGCTATGTGGGTTTCAATCAGGTGGTGGATCTGTTGGGGATCGGCCATCTACTGGATCGACGGCCCGCAAAGCTTTCCGGAGGAGAAAAGCAAAGAGTGGCTATTGGGAGGGCGTTGTTAACCAGCCCAAGCCTGCTGCTGATGGATGAGCCTCTCGCTTCTCTTGACAGCGCCCGAAAGGGTGAGGTGCTTCCGTTCATAGCTCGACTCACCCGCGAGTTTTCTATTCCCATTCTGGTACGTGAGTCACTCCTTGGATGAAATCCTCAATCTTGCTGACACAGTAACACTTCTTGAGTCCGGAAAGGTTGTCGCTATGGGCGATGTGGAAGACCTGATGAGCCGGTTCGATCTGCAGCGCTACGCTGGATCTTTTGATTCCGGAGTTGTGGTAGGCACGATATTGGAGGGACACGACAGAGCCGAAGGCCTGACCACCCTGCGGTTCACAGGAGGAGTGTTTAAGATTCCTCTTTTCGACGCTCCCATAGGAGAGCGTATCCGCATCCGCGTGCGGTCTCGCGATGTCGCTATCGCGTTGAGCCGACCGGATAAAATCAGTGTCCAGAATATTTTTTCAGCAACGGTGGAGGAGATAGTTGAAACCTCCGAATCCCTGGTGGATGTCCGGTTGAACATCGGCTGTCCCCTCCTTTCTAGGATTACTCCTGCGGCAAAGGCTGCTCTCAAACTCACTCCAGGCCAACAGGTGTTCGTGCTCGTCAAGAGCGTTGCCATCACCCGCAGCGGCTTAAACGGCTCGAATCATGATGTGTGACAACAACCGATCAAACCCCGATATGAGTAGATGTGACCTAAGGGTGAACGGGCCATCCGGAAGACTCCAACAGCTCAACACCGTGAACCCGGACTCAGCGACTTCGCGATAAAACTCGACGGGAATTCTCCTTTCTCGCGGGCATTCAAAAACCACACTTAAATCCGTTTTCGCAGTAGTAACCATTCACTTACGAGCGGCTAAGCTGAGATTGCTTTCCCGCGGAACGCGGGATTTCACTCCTTGAAAAGACACTTTGGCATGTCATTGCGAGCGAAGCGAAGCAATTTCCCCGCGTAACTGAATGGATACTTCGCAGTATTCATTTCTTCTTGACAACTCTTCTTAGGCTGTGTCTAATGAGACATAATCGACTACCACAATGTAGTAATCGTTCGGAATGCGGGTCCTGCTACAGGCGGCTATCGACACCCTCTAAGGCAAAGGGAAGAATTTCTTGGCTCTGATGTGTCGAGAATGATTTGCTCCAGTTGATTCTTTCGGGCGACGAGCCGGGCTATACGGATCAACAAACAAATCACGCTGCCGGCGGCCCTAAACCTAACGTCACGGACTTGGCAAAACCGCTGCACAATTCTGAAAATAGAAGTGGTTTCTCATCGGGCGAAAATAATTACCAGAGTCAGACAGACTACGAGAGTCAGGAACATGGTCAGTTCGATTGTTTGTTCAGAAACCCTCATATCTCCTTGTGTGATCCTAACCCGCGCTTGATCCCACTGAGAAACCGATCCAAGAATCTTGACCGGCTCCGGCTCTACTCTGTGGCCAGCATGACGCTGCTCGCCTTGATGAGGACGGACACGTCCCCTCCCACCTTGATGCCCAGCTCCTTAACGGCCTCCACGGTAATAGTTGACGTGATGACATTGCCTCCACCGATATCCACCTTAACTTTCGCCGCCACCATTCCTTCCTGTAGGTCTATTACTTTTCCCTTGATTACGTTTCTAGTGCTTAGCTTCATGTTTGTTCCTCCTTTTAGTTGCGGTAATTAAATCTTGATCCGTGGCGATTTGCCCGGCTAACTGAACGTTCACGAGAAATTGTGCAGCGGTCTTACCATTCCGGGCCGGCCGACGAAAGCGCATCACATGTTTGCCCAGCCCAACGGCTCTATTTATGGCTCATGGGGAGACCCGACAAGGTCACGCTCGGTCAGTTCCGCCGCCCCCAAAAAAGCCCTGTTCTCAATGTATTCACTATATCCTTCGGCTCCGCCCCCTGTCAACCGGCCCCTTGTCTTCCCAAGAACGCGCCATCCCGAGGCCTATGAGCCCAGCGTCAGCAGCAGGAGCTGCGGGATCTGCTCGAAGCACAATTGCGACAATCGAACCAACCAATATATTAGGAGTTTTTGCAAAAAGGGGTTTCCCGGTGAACTATTACCCTTATTTGGTTCCGTCCAGCTTCTTTGGCTTCATAGAGCATTTTGTCGGCCATCTTGATCAATTCTAGAGGCGCCGAGTCCTCCGAAGCCTGTATCGAGGCGACTCCGATGCTCAGGGTGACTTTATCGGAGACCGGAGAACAGGAATGTTTCAGGTCAAGAGAATTAAGATGCTCCTGCGCTTTCCGGGCGGCGGCATTGGCTCCTTCCGGATTTGTCCCTGAGAGGATTGCGGCAAATTCCTCGCCTCCATAGCGAGCCACGAAATCTCCTGCCCTGTTGAAGGCTTGACTCAACGTCTGAGCCACCTTCTTAAGACATTCGTCACCGGCCGCATGGCCGTGACAATCATTAAACGCCTTGAAGCGGTCGATATCCATCATCATGAGAGTCAACCAGTTATGGTCACGCACGGCGCGTCTCCATTCCACAGAGAGCATTTCATCGAAACGCCGGCGGTTATGAATGCTGGTCAGACCGTCGAGCATGGCGAGCTGTTCCAGCAGGTCACCGCGACGCTTCAGCTCCAGATGGTTTTTCACTCTGGCCTTGACAATGGGGGCGCTGAACGGCTTGGTTATATAGTCCACTGCGCCCAGTTCGAGTCCTTTGGTTTCGTCCTCTTCTTCGGACTTGCCGGTTACGAATATGACGGGAATATGGCGGGTGGATTCATTGTCTTTGAGCCTACGGCACACTTCGTACCCGTCCATCCCCGGCATCATTATGTCGAGCAGTATAATATCGGGAGAGTCCGCAACGGCTATATCGAGGGCGGCGGCCCCATTGGTCGCAACACGTAACTCATAATCAGCCATCAGTGTCTGCCCGAGGATGCCGATATTCGCGGGGGCATCGTCCACAATAAGTATTTTCTGTTTAGCCGGTGTAACTTTCATGACTATGATCCGGATAATGATGTGTTCAAGGCGAGCGCCAGCTTTTCCAGCGCTTCGTGAGCAGCGTTAAAGTCAAATCCCCCTACGGAGGCTTCCAGGTTGAGGAAGTCTTCCTGATTTGCCGAGTCTTTCAGCTCGGCCTTAAGGAACTCCAAACACTCGAGGGCCCGGAAGTCGCTTCTTCTTAGGAGACCGGACAATTCCATGAGCAAAGGCTCTATCTTGGCGCCGTCCAAAGGCTGAGTTTCGGCTTTGTGCAGCGTGGCTCCTTCCTTTTTCTCTTCAAGCCCGGAGATGGACTCCAAAACCTGTTTGAGAGCATCGTCAAACATGTCCAGGCTCCGTTGGAACTCGTCTTCATCACCTTGAACGATTGCCGCTTCGACCTCTCTGGAAGCAATATGGAGTTCCTTTGCGCCTATATTACCGGATACGCCTTTAATAGTGTGGGCCAATCGACGGGATGTCTCCATATCGCCTTGCGCCCAGGCGTGCCGCGTATCCTCAGTGATCTGTTGAAAATCCCTGTGAAAGTCGCCCAAGAGTTTCTTGAATAACCGCTCATTGCCTCCGAGTCTCTTGAGGGCCGATTTGATATCGATGCCCGGAAGGCTATCAGGGATCGCAGGGATTTCCACCGATTCCGTTGGTCTCTGCTGAACAATCTGAAAGGGAACTCGTCTAATCCCCGGTTTTATCCACGTTGCCAAAGTAACTACTAGCTCCTTGATATCTATAGGCTTTGTGACGTGGTCGTTCATACCTGCTTCCAGGCATTTCTCCCGGTCTCCTTTAAGAGCATGAGCAGTCATGGCTACAATGGGCAAATCTTTGTGTTTGGGATCAGTTCGTATTTTGCGAGTTGCTTCATAACCGTCCATTTCAGGCATCTGAATATCCATCAACACAAGGTCGAAATCAGATTCCGACACAGCCTTGACGGCCTCAACGCCGTTGGAAGCCAACTGGGCGGCAATTCCGGCGCCTTCCAAGATCTCCCTGGCTATTTGCCGGTTTATCTCGTTATCTTCGACCACCAGGACCTGAGCTCCTCTGATCTTTTCAGCGGCTGCGTCCTCTTCAGACGAAATGCCTGTAGCTAGCTCCCGGGTCGGCGGTTCCTTGCCGAATACTCTTAGAATGGTGTCCAGCATCAGCGAAGGATGCACAGGCTTCAGGAGGAAACCGTCTAATCCCGCTTCTTCCGACTGCTGCATCACTTCCTCACGGCCGTACGCCGTTACCATGATGATTTTGGGTATGCGGACATCAGCACGGGGATCTCGGTCGATTCTCTTGGAAGTCTCGATACCGTCCATGCCCGGCATGTTCCAATCCATAAGGATTAAGTCATACGGCTTGGTCGCATTGGCTTCAAATATCTCCTTCAGGGCTTTTTCTCCGGAATCCACCGTTCTTACCTCAAAGGAAAACACGTCCAGGATTTCCTTAAGGACTTCTCGGGCCATCTGATTGTCATCCACAACCAAGACCTTGAGATTACCGAGGTCATGTGAAGCAGGGGTCTCCCTGGCCTCTTTCCACAGATCAAAATCCAGGGCAAACGAGAATGTGCTGCCTTTGCCCGGCTCGCTTTCAACCTGTATTTTTCCCCCCATCATTTCCACCAGTCTCTTGCAGATGGTCAAACCGAGACCTGAGCCGCCGTATCGACGTGTGGTGGAACCATCGGCCTGGGTGAACGGGTCGAACAGCTTGAGTATTGTATTCTGATCAATTCCTATGCCGCTGTCTTTCACGGAAAAGTTGAGGGTGGCTCGTTCAGGATTCGTTCGAACCAAGGACACCTTTACCAATATCTCACCTTCATGGGTGAATTTAATGGCATTATTAGTGAGATTGGTTAGGACTTGTCCCAAGCGCAGAGGATCGCCCTTTAATCCGCAAGGCACTTGCCGGTCCACAGATACCAGGAACTCAAGACCCTTAGTTGTGGCCGTCTCACCGAGCATATTGAGCAAATCGCTCATAACATCACGAAGATCAAAGTCCACTAACTCAAGATCCAACTTCCCTACTTCCAATTTGGAAAGATCCATAATGTCATTAATTATCCTGAGCAAGGATTTGGAAGAAGCGCGGACTTTGCTCAGATAATCGTGCATTTTCGGGGATGGTTTTGTCCGGAGCGCCAGTTGCGTGAGGCCGATTATGGCGTTCATGGGAGTCCGGATTTCATGGCTCATGCTGGCCAAGAAGTCACTCTTGGCAAGTGTTGCGGCTTCAGCTTGGGCCCGGAGCTGTTTCGCCGTTTCCAGCGACTCCGCCAGGGCTTTTTCGGCTTGTTTGCGGTCGGATATATCGGCAAGGACGACTATGGCGTCTTTCATGGGGTTGGACAAATCTGCTGCCCCGAGACTTATGGACCCTTCGAAACAGGGTCCCGTCTTTTCTCCGAAATACGGCATCCACATCTGAGACCAGGCCCTTCACAGATTTGTCGTAAATGATTTTCCCGACCCGCTCGTATTCCTGACGAGAAGCATATAGCATTTCCGAATTCTTACCGAGAAATTCTGTCTCGTCTCCAAAACCGATCATCTCCACAAATGCTTTACTGCCCCAAATTATGTTACGATCTTGCACCCGCAGAATCCCTACGGGAGATGTCGAAAGGATATTGTTCAGCATTCGCTGATTTTCGCGTAGCTCCCGTTCCGCCTTCTTGCGCTCGGAAATATCGGTGTACACTACAGTAACATCCATCCTCGGATTAGCTGGGTCCACTGCCCTCACATTGACATGACCCTCAAAAATGGCTCCATCTTTGCGCCGAAGAGCAACATCCAATTCTCCCAATCCGTCGTGTTCAAGCCCGCTGTAAACTATCTCCCCAACCCGGTCGAATTCATCCTGAGAAGCGTAAAGGAGAGCAACGCTTTGTCCTACACACTCGGATTCGTCTTGAAAGCCGAACATTTCCAGGAGGCCTCGGTTTGCCCACCTGATAGTACGGTTGTGAAGTCTCACTATCCCCACAGGGGACGCCGACAGAACGTGATTCATCATTCGCCTGCTTTCATGCAGCTCACGTTCCGCTTTCTTTCGCTCGGAAATGTCGGCGTACACGACAATGGCGTCTCTGATCGGGTTTGAGGGGTCTAAAATCCTCACATCGATATGACCTTCGAAGAGAGTGCCGTCCTTTCGTCGAAGAATTCCTTCAAGGTTCAGCAGTCCCGTTTTGTCGGGGCTGTAAACAAATTGTCCGATTCGGTTGAACTCATCTTCTGAGGAATAGAGGATGGCCGTACTCCGACCTACACATTCCGACTCATTCTCGAACCCGAACATATCCAAAAGCGCCGGATTCACCCAGACAGTCCTCCGATGCTGAACTCTGGCGATACCTACCGGGGACGCCTTTAGAATCGTATCCAACAGCTTACGGCCCTCGTTCAATTCCTGTTCGGCTATCTTGCTCTTTGAAATGTCTTTTATCCAGACTTGGACACTCAGGTGTGGTCTAAGCCGAAAGACTTTGGCATTAAGCTCAACATCAAGAGAGATCCCGTTATTCCTTCGCAATCGTGCCTCGTATCGAGGAGGCGGATTCTCACCCTTGAGACGCTCCCGTGATCTATCTTGAACCGTTTGGTGATAGTCCGGATGGAAAATCCGCCAGTATTCCTTTCCTATGAGCTCATCCCTTTCGTAACCGAGCATTTGGCATAAAACGGAATTTACAAAGGTAATGGTCGCTCCGTCATGAATAAGAATGCCGTCGAAACTTTCTTCCACCAAATTGCGGTAGCGTTCTTCAGTTTCCCGTTGTTGTCGCTCCAGTCTCTTCTTTTCGGTAAGGTCAGCCAGAACAGCCATGTTTCCTTGAGATGGACGGGTCGGGTCCATTGCGCTCAAAAAAAGCAGTCCGGGAAAGATCGAGCCGTCGGCGCGCCTGAATTGCGCTTCGATTGAAGTCGGTTTACCGTCTTTGAGATTTTCCAGGAATATGGACCTAACTCTGCCGTACTCCTCAGGGTAGGCGTAGAGGCTTTCAGCTTCCATACCGAGATATTCCTGAAGTCCGAATATTGCCATCATGGCGTCATTAAGCCATTTGATTCGTCGTCCTTCGTAGTAGGCGATGGCCACAGGAGAGGCGTTAAGAATGTTATCAAGCAATTGCTGCCTATCGGGTAGCTCTTTCCGGTCCTCTTTGCTCATATTCTCATCTCGCATGTGGTTTTCTTACAGCTTGAAATGACTGTCGGAACTTGGTAATATCCCTCGAGGAGACCGGTCTCCAGATTGGCCGATGATCCATACGGGGGATGAACAATCAGACTCGATGAATCCGGTTCATAGCTTCTTGGGCAAGAATATGTGTGAGCCGGCGCCCAAACGAGGCTCTAAATCGCACGGCAAGCTCCTTGATCGCGTAAACTGCACTCTCGAACATAGTGTATCATAAGTGAGAGCATTACCAATGCCCAATTCAACGGCTGAGCGCAAGTCCAGGGTGCTCATTGTGGATGACACCCCCGTCAATCTGGCGAGTCTGGGCCGGGTGCTCACCGAGGATTATGAGGTCAGCGTCGCCACAGGGGGAGAACAGGCGCTGAGGATTGCGAAGTCGGAGTCGCCTCCGGACATCATTCTTCTGGACATTTTGATGCCGGAGATGAACGGGTACGAGGTCTGTCGCAGGCTCAAGGAAGATGAGGGCACTCGACAAATTCCGATTATTTTTGTCACGTCCAAAAGCGAAGAAGAGGACGAGACCATCGGACTCGAACTCGGAGCCGTTGACTACGTCACCAAACCCTTCAGCGTGCCTATCGTCAAGGCCAGGGTGAAAAACCATTTGGAACTCAAACGCCACCAGGACCGGGTTGAAGCGGCCAACCGGGCCAAGAGCCAGTTTCTTGCTATGATGAGCCACGACCTGCGCACCCCCATGAATACCCTACTAGGAATGACCGACCTTTTGCTTCAGACCAGCCTATCTCCCGAGCAATTGGAATACCTGAACGACGTGAAGTCGTCCGGCAAATTCCTACTCGGATTGATCGACGATGTCCTTGACTTCTCCAGGATGGAAGCCGGTAAACTCGAATTAGACCCTGTCGGCTTCAAGCTTCGGGATTTTATCGGCGAGGCTTTACGACCGGCGGAGTTTGCGGCGCGAGAAAAATGGCTTGCATTTGTTTGCGATATTCATCCCGAAGTTCCTGATCAAGTGGTGGGAGACGCCAAGCGATTGCGGCAAATCCTTCTCAATTTGCTGAGCAACGCCGTGAAGTTTACGGAGCGTGGCAAGGTGGTTGTTAGGGCAGAACCGGCGGGGACAGAGGGGAAGGCCATAAGGGTGCGTTTCTCAGTCGCCGATACGGGAATCGGCATCCCGATCCACAGGCGGAAAGCGATCTTTGACGAGTTTGAGCAGGCGGAAAAGGACACTCAGCGTAGATACGGAGGAACTGGTCTAGGTCTGGCGATATGTTCCCGGCTCGTGCGGTTGATGGGTGGACGTATCCAGGTGCAAAGCGACCCAGGAGAGGGGAGCGTCTTCTATTTCGATGTGTGTCTGGAGGTGGCGGAAGAGGAACGGGCAGACGGCATGAACGGTTCCGAGGCGCTTATGCTGCGGCGCGAACAACCTCCCATTGTGGATCAACGCGATTCAGGTGAAAACATCGAACCACTCCGCATCCTAGTAGCTGAGGATGATCCCATGAGCCGGAAGCTTGCGACGCATCTGTTGGAAAAAATGGGCCACAAAGTCTGTTCCGCCGAGAACGGTCAACAAGCGCTCACCGTCTTGGATGAGAGATCTTTCGATGTGATTCTTATGGACGTGGAAATGCCCTGCATAGATGGGCTGGAAGCAACCGGAACCATTAGAGAACGTGAATCGGTCACAGGGCGACACATCCCTATTATCGCCATGACCGGTCACGCCACGGAAGAAGATCGTCTAAAATGCTTCAGAGCAGGCATGGACGGATACGTCTGCAAGCCGGTCAACCGTCCAGAATTAAGCGCCGCCATCCGCGATCTTACGGCACGGGTCGGATTTTCCTGTGAGCGGAATTGACGTGTCGCATCGACCGGTATTCATAGACGGCTCCTCATGGCGCCTCACCCGCAGAAACACAAGGACCTGATCAATGATCGAAGGTCCTTGAGGCTATTTTCTGAAATATCCGAAATTTGAAACCCCGCGACGCTCCTGCCTTCGTCTTCTTCCTTTTGACTCCATACGCACCTGGCTTCAAAAACGATCTTGTCGCTTTCAATAAATTGTCTCGCCGGGATCACCAAGCTCTTCACTTCATCCACCGTAGCCGGGATGCCCGCTATTCCTACACCTTTCTCCGTGATATCACGCAACACTCCTCTGGACTCAGGTCTCCCGGCTTCGTGTATGGGGACTGTTAGGGCCAGATAGTGTCTGGGCATTTCGCGCATACATTCGATGAAAACCGTGTCGTCGTGTAATGAAGACCTATTCTCGAATTCCTCAGGTCTCAGAGCCCCAGCCTCAACCAAAATTTTGAAAGCTTTGCGGAGCCCTTCGGCAGACACGCTGTATTTCCGCATAAGCCCGAAGTCGGTCATTCCGGAGCGGATATCGTCGGCCATGTCCGATGTTTTGACTTGCCGGATTACCATTGTGTCGTCATATGCGGAAGGCCGCCAGTCAATCTCCGTTCGAGTTATGGCTTTTGCGTTCAGAAGCTTGACAAAAACACTCTGAAGCCCCCTGGCCGACAAGTTGTATTTTGCCATGAGCTCAGCATCGGTCATGTGAGACCGAATATCATTAACAATATCCCTGGCTCTAATTTTCCGCTTTGCTTCCATGATAATCCCGGCAATGCTCATATCTTGCGGAAGGCCGCGTGAAATTCAGAAGAGGTCCCTGCCGTAGTCTTTCCATTATAAAAATAAGTCTTGAAACGGTATAGAGAAATCGGGAGGCGATATAAAATTCTTTTTAGAGAGAGGTTCTGTTGTGGACGGACTCGACCTTTTTGGCGCACGGTGTATTCTTTTGTTTGTGAACGTTTCGGGGGGCTAGAGGAGCTTGTAGGCGGCCTTCCAATGCCGGGAAAGCCCATCGAGCCAACACTGTGGCCTTTCCGGCTCCGCCGTCCCCTACGATTACTACAGGTTTTTGTGGACCAAGCTTTTGGATGATCAGCTTATGGAGGAATTCAGGCTTTCCATTTGAAACAGGTGGGGCACGGAAGGAGGCGGATGTTTCGGCGCGGAGTTCAAAGTAGTAGTCCCTTGAAACTTGGTCTATTACTCTGACTCCTTTAAGACGCCGCTTGTATCCGAAGAATAGCGCCCAACGCCCGGCTCCGGGGGTTATCAACAAAGGCTTTGCATCGAGAGAAATCAATCAAGTGTCGGAAAATATTGCGCTTCCCTTTTCCCATGCGGCAAAAAGCAAGAGCGGCATGCCTATCAAGTCGTACGTTATCCAGCCGATCATGACAATGAGAGGCCAGAACCGGAACTTCTTCCGATTGTCTTCGTGAAACTTCTCAAGTTTCCGTGGAAAGGCGTTTTCCCGTAGCCGCCCCCAAGCCGATCGCTTGGAGACGTCGTCTGCAGAGTCCAAGACCAAAGTCTGATGCTCGTGAATCCGTTCCAGTTGTACTGTTACAAGTTTGTATCTCCCGAGGTCTCCTTTCTCATCACGCTTGGTGAAAACTCCGGCCTCAAGGTATTTCTTCTCAATTCTGTCGGCTAATTCCTGGGGGTAAATCCGGCCGCCTGTATATCGCCGACGGCTTGACAGGAAATCATTCCGTCGCTACGAAGGATCTGTTCGCGCTCGTTGAGTTGAGGACCCTCAGTGAACTTGCACGTGACCGTGTCCAAAGGTTTCAACTTTTAGGGTTCGGTCGGTGGCTTCCCTGCAGACCACTCGGGCATGCCGGTCAAATGAATCGTCACAAGCTTATAGTTCTTAAGCCCTTCCCGCTTCTCCTCCTTGCTGAAAATGTTGGCTTCCAAGCATTTCTGTGTAATTCTTTCGGCCAGTTCTTCTGTTTTGAGCCCCGCCGCGATGATACTACCAACACCTTTTAACTTTATTGCGCCGTCGGGTCGTATAGGTAGGCGGGCATTCAGTTTAGGGTTAAGGATGAATTTGCAGGTGATCGTATCCAAGGGCTTCAAATTATAAGGCTCAGTCGGTGGAGTCCCCGGGGGCCATTGGGATATGCCGCCTAAGTGAACCGTCACGAGCTTAAAGTCTTTCAGTTCTCCCCGTGCCCCTTCTTGGACGAAAATCTTGGCTTCTATGAATTTCTGTGTAATTCTTTCAGCCAGTTCCTCAGGTCTCAAACCCGCGGCCTTGACATCCCCCATGGCTTGCACGGTAATCATTCCGTCCGGTCGGATAAATTCGTCTATCTCGTTTAGCTGGGGGTCAAGGATGAATTTGCAGGTTATCTTGTCGAGAGGCTTCAATTTACAAGGCTCAGTCGGTGGAGTCCCGGGAAGCCATTGGGATATGCCGTTTAAGTGAACCGTCACGAGTTTATAGTCTTTGAGCTCCCCCCGTGCCTCTTCTTTGCTGAAAATCTTGGCTTCTATGAATCTCTGTGTAATTTTCTCGGCCAGTTCCTCGGGTCTCAAGCCTGCCGCCTTGATATCCCCTATGGCTTGCAAGGTAATCATTCCGTCAGGTCGGATAAATTCATCTTTCTCGTTTAGCTGGGGGTCAAGGATGAATTTGCAGGTAATCTTGTCCAGAGGCTTCAATTTATAAGGCTCAGTCGGTGGAGTCCCCGGGGGCCATTGGGATATGCCGCTTAAGTGAACCGTCACGAGCTTATAGTTCTTGGGGGCTTCTTCCCCCCGTTGGTCTTCTTTGCTGAAAATCTTGGCTTCTATGAATTTCTGTGTAATTCTTTCAGCCAGTTCCTCGGGTCTCAAACCTGCGGCCTTGATATCCCCTATGGCTTGCAAGGTAATCATTCCGTCCGGTCGGATAAATTCATCTCTCTCGTTTAGCTGAGGGTCAAGGATGAATTTGCAGGTGATCTTGTCCAGAGGCTTCAATTTACAAGGCTCAGTCGGTGGAGTCCCCGGGGGCCATTGGGATATGCCGTTTGAGTGAACCGTCACAGGCTTAGAGTTCGTGAGGTCTCCCCTCTTATCCTTTTCGCTGAAAATGTTGGCTTCCACAAATTTCTGTGTAATTTTCTCGGCCAGTTCTTCGGGACTGAGACCTGCGGCCTTGATATCCCCTATGGCTTGCAAGGTAATCATTCCGTCCGGTCGGATAGCTTGTTTCTCGTTGAGCAGGGGGTCTAATTTGAATGCTACCGAAATGACATCCAAAGGCTTCAACTTATCGGTTTCCGGTCGAGCGCTCCCGGCGATGAAGATTACCATCAGGATAGCGGTGAGGGCTGTAGTCAGTATGTGCTTGATGTTTTTTCGCATTGTCCTAACCGTGAAGATGGAATTCCGTATCCGGAATTACGAGAAAAAATGACGGTGATCAACAAGATTTCAGCGGAACAAGTTCCGATCAAGTAACGCCGTTCACTCTCTGTGTGGTCATGTTCTCATTGTGGGGAAAGCTGTCCCATCCGCACACACAAATGGAACAATAACGCGCATACTTGTGCGGGAGAAGAAGTTTGTTGTCAAAATCGAAGAGACCCTACTCCTGGTTACTTCAACTAATCCTCACAAGCCTATTTCCCTTTTTCCTCCTGCAGCGCCGAGAGCGCATACTTGTGCCGGACATTATCCTCAGGCCCATTGGTGATCCTATTGTAGCACCAGGCACAGGGAAACAGCGCTGCGCCGGATACATACAGAGGATAGGAGTTTTCTCCCACAGCCGGATGATTCCGGTCCCACCTTGAACCTTGGCTCCTGCGCCGGATTACTTCTCCGAGGTAAGCCCCATAGGCCATAGTTAAGCCTTTTACGCCGGTCTCTGAAGGAGCAGAGCGGGTACTGTTCGTGAAGGCCACCCAGTATTTTTTCCACTTCCATGACGGACTTCTCGCTATAATCCAAAACCGTCCCGTGGTCTTCTCCGGCAATCTTGGCGGCCTCGCCGGCCAAATATCCCATCATGTCTTCGACGCTAGCGAAGCTCCCCTCTTTCTTCCGCCTGCGCCAAGACCACAAGGCCCAGCTAACAAGAACAATGGTTACAAGGCCGCTAATTAATTCGTTCATGACCGCTCTTTCCCGTTATTACGAATAGCGACGGTCAAAATAATAATCGCGCAAACCAGCAGCCCAATGCCATAAACCCCCGCGTCATGCCCCTCCAGTGTAGGGCAGCCTCTTCCGCTCATGTTTCCTAATACAATCCCCTGGAACGCTCCAATCAGAAAAATGATCGAGACAACAATTCCCCCGAGTTTGCGTCCTAAAGAGGGCTTTAAGATACTGCACACGACTACGGCTGCAAGAGCGATCAAAACGGGCGGGGCGAACCACAATGGAGGAAAGCCCATTCTGTTGTCCTTTCCGGAGCTGCGCCGTATTCAGAGTGGGGCGTGAGGCGGTATTGGCCGGCGCTTCGACCGTTTGGTCTTGATAGAAGGGGTAGTCTGACTTTGATCCCAGATTAGCATAAGAACTCCTGCGAGTCTTTCTGAAATTCAGCGTCTCCCTGACACCACTCTGGGTGATTGACGAAAAGCGGAGCGTGATCCATTATTATTTCAATTGCTGAGGGAGGCGGAAAGCATGACGAATCTCCATACTATTTCCATCCTGCTATTGGCCATTTCTAGCAACCTTGACAACGTCGGCGTTGGACTATCCTACGGCACGAGAAAGATAAGTATTCCTTTTCTATCGAATTTGTTCATCGCTTTGATCACTGGTACTGGAACCTGGCTTTCGATGATGGTAGGCGCCCAAATCACCAACGTCATAAGCCCACAGGCGGCAAACGCCGTAGGCGCTTTGATGATTGGAGGCACAGGGGTCTGGATCTTTGTTCAGGAGCTTTCTCGCCGAAATGAGGAACCGGAGAATATTGAGCAATACTATCAAGAGTCTAATTTCGAGAATCAATCGTTTTTCAAAAGAATGTTGATGGTCCTGGAACATCCGTTCCTCGCCGATACGGATTTTTCCGGCCACATCAGCATGAAGGAAGGATTCTTATTAGGCTTGGCGTTGACGTTGAATAATTTGACCAATGGTATAGGAGCGGGGTTGCTGGGAATAAGTCCTACTCTGACCACCGCCTTTGTAGTGATATTCAGCATTATTACGATCTGGTTTGGCTTAGGATTTGGCCAATATGCGACGACGCGCTGGTTTGGAAAGCTTGCCGGCCCTATTTCCGGTTTGATGCTTGTTTTCCTTGGAGTGTATGAGTATTTTGGCTAATTCCAAGTTGTTACTGGGCGGGGTTTCGTGCGTTCCGGAAAATCTTCATGGGTATAAACGATAGCACTCCGAATCTTTTATGAGTTAGCCATACGATCAGCGCAATGGCCAGAAGGGTTCCCACGAAAAGGTAAAGGTACCCGCATCCGTGTCTCGCCACATTGGCCCATTCGGCGCCCAGCACGTACCCTGTGGTCAAAAGGGTAACTGCCCACAAGAGAGCGCCGGTGTATGCGAAGAAGACGAATTGCGACATCTTGAGTTTTGACACGCCGGCGAAGAATGCCGTCCAGTGCCGAACTCCAGCGATAAAATACCCGATGAGAAGCCCCCAACGGCCAAACCGATTGTACCAGTCACTCATTCTATCATAGGTTTTTTTGTTGATACGCAGCCGCTTTCCGTATTTTTCAACCACAGCGAATCCAAGAAAGCGTCCAAGGCCATAGCTTACCGTAATTCCGCATACGCTTCCGAGAAACGCGAACGCAAGGGAAGGAACAGGTTTCAGGTAGCCCGCCGAAATGAGATATCCGGAGAATATTAGCACTAAAGCGTCAGGGAAAGGCGCTCCTATAATGCCGATCATCAAGATACCGAATAGCGCCAGGTATCCATAGTCCACTATCCATTGCAGCGCTGATTCCACGCAGTGTTCGCTTTCTGTGAGATTTGGACCGTCTCATCCTCGAATTTGATTTTGATTCGGCCCTTTTGTTGGAAAAGCGCGAATCTTTTTCTCAGACATCTTGGGTCAAGGTAGTTCCGCAGTCAAGTAATTCTTTAGGCCCAAATTTACGGTTGTTTTCAGAAAATATTCAACGCTTCTCGAACCTCGGCCCGGTAGTTCCGCTTTCCCTTGCTGCGAAGCTACCGGGCCGCGCAAGGCACAAAATTGTTATTGATCGGGACGAAGAGGAATGGTATCTTCCGAAAAAGACCAATAGAGACTTTGTCAGCTACGGAAGAACGGTTTCTGCTTTTTCGGGCCTTGCTGGAAACTCCCCTGTTCCCGATATCAATACAGCCGCGCAATTCCGGATAAGCTGGGATTCCGCCGGGGGGCCCGTTGGCAAATCATTATGCGGAGCCCTGGGAGGCCCAATATTGGATAACATGTCCGACTTCGCACATGGAGACCGGAGCCTCGCTTCTTAAAGGGCGAACGAAGCTTTTTTATTGGGAGCATGAATTAGAGAAAATGCTACCCATTGGTCTTAACAAAAGTGAACGCAGAAGATGGAAGCACAAAAACCGATTTAGGCTTCCTCAGCAGTATTTGGTTGAGCGGAGAAATCAATGACTGACCTGTCTTCAATCGCTAGAGCGCTTTCCAGATTCATGTTTGTAATTGCCGGGATCGCGCTCACCTCTATCGTGTGCCTTACCGTCGCCGACGTTGTGTTGCGGACGGTCAAACATCCCATAACAGGGACCTTTGAGCTGGTGGGAATTTTGGGAGCGGTGGTCATAGGCTTCTCGCTCCCTGAAACTTCAAGAATGCATGGGCATGTTATCATGCATTTTCTAATAGACCGTGTTTCTAGGAATATTAGGGGAGCGCTTCACGTTGTAACGAGAATTCTCGCCATAGTTATGTTCGTTATCATTGCCTGGAATCTGGTGTTGATGGGGCACGATTTTACAGAGACGGGCGAAACGACCGCCATTCTGCTGCTCCCTTTCTATCCGGTGTGTTACGGCATCGCTGCTTGCTGCCTGGTAGAATGCCTGGTGCTCTTCGTGGAAATTTTTGAAAAGGAGTAAAACGCAAGCATGAGTCTTTTCACGATCGGTGTGGTGGTAATCCTGTTGCTGTTCGCGTTTTTTCTGTTGGGCTTGGAGATAGGCGTGGCCATGGGTTTGGCCGGCTTTATCGGTTTTGCCGCGGTCGTGGGCATGCGGCCCGCCATGAATCTGGTCGCCAAAGATATCTACAGTGTGTTTTCCTCCTACGGATTTACGGTTATACCGGTTTTTGTTCTCATGGGACAACTTGGCTCCAGCGGGGGGGTGGCCCGCAAGCTGTATGACGCAACCTACAAGTTTGTAGGACACATACCCGGCGGCTTGGCTCTAGGAACCGTTGCGGCGGCCACAGCTTTTAAGGCTATTTGCGGTTCCGCTCCCGCAACCGCGGCCACTTTCGCCACAATAGCCGTTCCCGAAATGGATAAATACAACTATGATAAGAAATTGTCATGCGGCACTGTCGCGACCGTAGGCACATTGGGCATCATTATTCCCCCCAGCGTGGTGTTGATTGTCTACGGAATACTCACCGAAACCTCCATTGGCAAGCTGTTTCTGGCGGGCATTATCCCTGGACTGATGGTCGCTTTCTCCTTTTTGATTACCATCCTGGTCTGGTGCGCTTACAATCCCAAACTGGGACCAAAAGGAGAAAAATCCAGCTGGAAGGCGCGCCTAGCTTCTCTTCCATCCGTGTTATGGGTTCTCATTATCTTTGCGCTGATTGTCGGCGGTCTTATGCAGGGATTTTTCACTCCCACTGAGGCCGGGAGTGTGGGGACTTTCGCCGTGCTATTGCTTACTCTCCTTCAAAGGGAAATGACCGTGGGAGCCTATATAAAAGCAGCCGCCGGCGCTCTTAGAATCGCATGCATGGTCCTCACGCTTATAGCCGGCGCGACGATTCTGGGTCATTTTTTTGCTATAACGAGAACCCCATACATGGTAGCAGATTGGCTTACACACCTTCAAGTAGGCCCAAGCGTGGTCATGCTGATTATCATAGCCGTCTACCTCATCGGAGGGTCATTTATTGAACATCTTGCATTCTTGATTCTGGCTACCCCAATTTTCTTGCCGGTTGTTTCTCAAACTCGGGTACGACCCCGTCTGGTTCGGCGTAATCGTAGGCGTGGTGACGATGATCGGAGTAATTCTTCCGCCTCTAGGCATAAATGTCTTCGTGGTTTCCGGAGTAACCGGAGTCCCTACATCGACAGTTTACAGAGGTAGCTATCCCTACATAATCGGTCTAAGCATATGTCTCCTGATTCTTCTGTTCTTCCCCGAGATTTCTCTTTGGCTGCCTAACCATTTTGCAAGATGAGAAGAAAGGCGAGCGTTCAATAGAGAAGCGTCCCAGAAGGACGTTCAATTGGCTGTCCGTGACCGCCCTTCACTCGGCGAAGAAGGGTCGGCGCTTTGGCCCCATGCGGAGCAAGGGAAATAGTTATCTTTCGTCTCGTTCCCAGGCTCCGGCCTGGGAACGCATGCCACGAGGCTTCGCCTCGTGCTCCGGTCCACAACAGCGCTTCCGAAATGGGTAATCAGCGGTCTTTCTCTTATTACCGTGTCGGTAACTTCCGACGGTTCCCGCTCCCGTGGGATGCTGTGAGCGAAACGAACCGCATCGATCGAGGCCTTTCGGGATCGACGTCCTACCAAAAATACTTCACCGGATTTACGGAATAGCCCACTTGACGTGTTCGGATGTTTGGAACCTCCCTGACCATGCTCCGCCCGGTCAGTGGTTTGAGCGCATGCGAGGCGCGAGGATAAATCCTCTTAATGGTCTTCCACAATGGCCTTAGGATCGAAGCCCTCAGCCCGGAAACGGATGTCCAAATAAAGGAGGAGCAGGCCCACTGATCCGAACAGAGTCGCGAACCAACGCCCCGAAAACAATCAGCACGGGAAAGACCCACTCCACGAGGAAATGGTTCCCAGGTATGCCCACCCAAATGTGAATCTTTCTTAATATCTTAGCCAGAAGTAATGGAGCAGCGACTACCATCGCTAATGAAATCCCTATGAAAAAAAGCGATCTCAAACTATTTGGGATCCCATCGCCTTTGCCTCTGACCAACTTCCAACTGCGTCTAAGAGGGGTTGATGACTCCTCCGCGGACTCCACGAAAATGACTTTGTCGAAAAGGGCCGTTTTGGCCAATGAATAGCTGTAGATCAAAACGAAGAAGCACAGGGAGCCTATCAGTCTGATCGATCTTGGCGGTTCCTCCCAGTCGAGCAGGTAATATACGGCCATTACGATTAGGATGAGACTTATAACGATTAGAGCGACGAGGATGGGCAAAAAAGCGATGGAAAAAGAAGGGCCTATGATCTTTCGGATTTTTCTCAGTGAAAAGCGATAAGCCTGTCCGATTCGGACTTCCCGGCCGACCAATATGGATGTAACCGCATGGATAAGCGCTCCCTGCCCGATCAAGAAAATGAAAATCATAGCAGCGCAAGCTAGAGGAATTACAAGGATCAAATTGAATCCGAAATTATCGGCGTGGGGGCTGAAAACGAACCCGACGATTTCCGCAACCGAAGAAAATCCGGACGTGAATATCAAGGCTATGAGGAGCCATGGAACAACGCCTACGGACACGAGCGTCCGGAAGTGTTCGCGACAAACACTCCATGTTCGGCGCACAATGTCGCCCATGGATAGAGGGGCCGTTACCTGACCCGGATCACAGTCGTTCATGTTAACCTCCCCCTTGGCGACTCAAATACCGGCCATTTTCCGTCTATCTTCAGCCTACTGACGGCAGATCTGCCGGTCCATCAAAATGATTGTAAATGGTCGGCGCTGGGTTGCCGCCATAGGTGTGGCCCCCAACTCCAGATGTTTGTCGTTCAAAGATCAATCGGAAAACTTGTCGTTGTGATAGACCAGTTTAGGCGATGAGGCGGACAAATCGTACACAAAGAGTTGCGTGTCGCCACAATCGAAGCAACTAACAGTAGCGGAATATGCGAGGTAGAGTCTCTCGTTCACGGAAAAGAAGAAAGGCCCGTGGGCGCATGACCCTACCAGCAGGAAGACTTCGCTATTTGTGGTCAAGACAATCGGGCCGTCCCCGGCCTCGCTCCCTTCCTGCTGAAGGCCAAAGATAAGTAATGCGATATTGCCCGTTCTGAGCGCTCTGGGTGGAGCGTCGGAAAGACCATAGCTGATTTTGGTTTTGCTAAAACTCTCTTGCGGGTCTTCTTTCAGGTATTTGAGGGGAGCCGCAAGTCGCCGAGCTTTGGATTCCAAATCTTTGGCCACAGGAGATTGATCACTATCGGGAGATATGAGTCGAACCCCTTCAGGAAAGACCCCGACGACTGCGACACGGAAACTCCATCGTTCTCTGATACCGGGCTTCTTCGAAAAACATTTTTCTGAATCCATGAGTCTTGTCGCAGTGTCCGCTTTGCCATTTGGGTAATCCTCAACGAATGTTTCCGAGGTCTTGGCCCGACAGATTTCCGTTTCATTGATTAGAACGACTTGTCGGCTCGTTTCAAACTTGTCCGCCAGACACAGCGATCCTCGCCCCCTCGCGTCGTCGCAAGGGAAGGGCACGCTGAAAGAGACAGTGGCCGGTTCCGAAACTGTGAGAGCGGAGCCGAAGGCGGCGCACGTCATGGCCATGAGGCAAGAGATCGCGGTCATGATTCCTTTCATGAGGTTACCCCGATTATGTTTCTGCCCGTCAGATCACCTTGCCACCGACTATACCTTTCCCTGGAGTAGATTGCTTCAAAAATCTGGTTGTGGCCCAAGCTCAAGTCGCAATGCGCTGATTTTTCTCGCGTGTCCCCAGCCCTATTGGCCGCTAGCCTCCCTCAACCATTCCTTGATCTTCTTCGCATCAGGGACAATTCCCTTGGCCACAATGTTGCCGTTGATAATCAACGCGGGCGGAGTGACAAACCCGTACTGGGCCATTTCTTCGATATCCGTCACATGCTCGAACGAAGCGGGCAATCCCAATTCACTCAGGGCTCGCATTACTCTTTGCTCCAATTGGTTGGACTGGTAGCATCCGGGTCCAAGCACCACAACCCTCAGCGTTTCCGAATGAATCTCTTCATAAGGCTGTCCGAGCGTCTTGCGGAACTCCCGCACAAAGGCCCTTCCGTAATCATCACGGGCGGAACCGGGTATGTAGTTTTTCTTGCCGAGTCTCTCCAGCAAAGCTTGTTTGACTTCATCGTCGGTTGCGTCGGCATGGGATTGAGCAAGTTCCTCAATCGCCGCCTTCAATCCCATGAGCCCTACCTGGTGCTCTCCCACTGTGATGCGGGAATGATCCTCCTGTGACATGATCTTTACCGTTCCTACGCTGTTATAGGCCTATCCCTAGACCGGGCAGAGCGGCTCCTACGCCGATATACAGGCCGACGCCGGCCAGCAGAGCCCCGGCCGCTATCTTTACAAAACGATTGGCCGACCGCAACCGCGTCGAGCCGACTAGATGTTTGGCTGCGCCGGCGGAAGTCCCAACCGCCATTATCAGTAGGCAATGACCGATTCCGTAGAACAGCATCATGACACCGCCGAATAGGGCTCCTTTAAGAGGAATTACGCTGACGATAAGTAGCAGGGCGGGACCGGTGCAGGGGAGAGAAACCAGGCCGAACATGAAGCCGAAGAGAGCGGCTCCCAGAAAACCGGTGTGTTTGGGCAGCTTATCTTGTGAAATAGGCAGGGGAATGTGAACCAAATCCATGAAGTGAAGTCCCAACACCACGCAGATGGCCGCCACCACGTAGACCATGTATTCGGATTGAAGAAACGGCGCAGCCGCTAAGCCCACTGAAAAGAGAATAGCCAGCTCCAAGCTGAATCCGACGATGAAGACCAACGTGAATAAGAAGGCCCTCCAAGTGTTCATCTCCTCGTCCATACCACCGATAAAACCGATCAACAATGGGACCATTACCAGAACGCAGGGATTCATGGCCGTCAAGGCCCCGCCAAGAAACGAGCCTCCGGCTGCGAGCCAGATACTCCCGGACGAAACCCATTGCTGAACAATCCCAAACATAGATTCCATTATCACTCTCCTACGATCAATTTTGGCGTTTTGGCAGACTGTAAGCGTTCACCGGGAGGAAACCGTTCTTGCAAAAAAGGGACTTCCCGGTTAGCTATCACGTCGCTTGGACGTTCCATGCTTATTGCGCCTGGCCTGGAGCGACGCTTCGGTCCGGAGACTGGACTCCCATCTTGTTGAAAACTCCTGCTATTTGCTCTCGTTCCAGGGTACCCTCGTTTCTGAAGAATTCCTTTCCATCCGGGGTAATGAAAACCTGTGTGGGCATCATTCTGATCTTGAAATCCCTCACCAGGTCCTTGTTGGCGTCCATGTCCACTGTCATGACAATGGCCTTTCCCGCGTACGCCTTGGACATGTCTTGAAGAATGGGCTTCATATACTTGCACGGGATGCACCAACCTCTCCCGAATTCCAGCAGGATGGGGACCTGTTTAGCTAAGAGCGCTGGAACGTTTATCTTGGCGTCGGCAGCGAAAGTCGGTGAGAAAGATCCGGCCAGAACCATGACGAGGCCGAGGAACAGGACGCGAATTCGTTTCATTTAGAAAAAACCTCCTTCTAACGATTAATTACAAACTCTTGATCAATTATATCCGTTGCAAAATCTCTTGACCTATAGCACGATATTGAATAGATAACCCACAGCGATGATGCCCACCGTGACGACTCCAATGAAGACGGCTATTAACCGTGGTTTCAGAACTTTACGCAGGATGATGGCTTCCGGTGTGGAGATTGCGATAACGGCCATCATGAAGGCCAGGACCGTTCCAAACGCTGCTCCTTTGCTGAGAAGAGCCTGGACTATAGGTATAATCCCCGCGGCGTTGCTGTACATGGGAATACCGATGAGCACGGCCACGGGAACGGCCCACCACGCTTCTTTACCCATAATGCCGGCAAGGAAGTTCTCGGGGACGTAACCGTGAATTCCGGCGCCCACTGCGATGCCGATAGTCACGTAAGGCCACACCTTTAGGACGATTTCTTTGACTGCGTTCACGCCGAACTGAACTCGCTCCGCCCAAGTCATCGGTTCGTCTTCGATTTGGATTTGCGCATTTGGCGAGGCGTCGGCGGTCAGTTCCAAAACCCAATCTTCCAGGTACGTTTCCATGTGAAGACGGCTGATCACAAAACCTGTAACAAGAGCTATGAACAGGCCGGTCCCCATGTACAGCCCAGCCACCTTCCACCCGAACAGGCCGAAAAGCAGGACAAGAGCCACCTCATTGACCATGGGGGCTGAAACCAGAAACGAAAACGTCACACCTAGCGGCACCCCCGCAGTGAGAAACCCCATGAATAGCGGCACCGCTGAACAGGAACAGAAGGGGGTAACCACACCGAGCAAAGCGGCCAGAACGTGACCGGCCGATTCGCGATTTCCGGCAAGAATTCTTCGGGTTCGTTCAGGTGTAAAGTACGACCGTATTATTCCAACAAAGAATACGATGAGCGTAAGCAGCAGAAGAACCTTGGGAACTTCAAAGATGAAGAATTCAACCGTGGCTCCCAAATGAGTCCCTTCGCGAAGCGGCAAAATCCCGTATGTGATAAAACGCGACGCCGGAAGAAGATTACTATAAACGAGCCACCAGCCAGCCAGCAGAGTGACGCCGCCGAAAAGATACGCGCATTTTTGTCTCCAGGCTTCATCGAAGTACGGCGCTGTTGCAACGGCCTCTTGATTTTTGGCTACGACGTCTAACTGGAGGACCGCCTGGGGTTTGATTTCCGTGGTTTCCGCAATGGGTTCCATGGTTAGCATCCTTTTTGGTTATTTTCCGAAAACCTCAAATATTGACGCGAAAATGCCGGCGCTTTCAGCGTGCGGCTCGAACATGTTCGCCGGGAATCACGCCACCATGACCGATCGCTGATCTTCCAATCTCTTGATCACGGTATTTTCTACACATCTGGCAAATTCCAGAGCGCAGGGCATCGTCAGACTGTACATAATTTTGAGCCCTTCTCTGCGATCCGCTACCACTCCCGCTTTCTTGAGGACGGACAGATGTTTTGACATGTTGGAAATCCCGGTACCCATGTGGTCCACTATTTCGCAGACACACTTTTCGCCGTCTCGAAGGAATTCTATCACCCCAAGACGTAGTGGGTGTCCCATGGCCTTGAAAACCTCAGCCTTCAATCTGAGGCGTTCTTTTTCGCTGGGTACCATGCGCTCTCCTTTATTTCGCTATTTGGTCAAATGCTATATCAGTTGGCTTTGCGTGTCAAGGGTTTTTCGGGGTCCATGGAACCTGTTACGCTATTTCGGAAAATAATATAACCCGCCCGAAGTTATGTCAACCAGTTTATGTGATAATGAGCAAACACTATGATTTAGCACAATAAAACCTCAATGCCTGTTAAGGCCTCATCCGATCCCCGGAAAGCAGGACTTATCGCAAAAGTTCCGTGAACTACGACTTCTAACGAAGCGCGGAAATTTGGCAATCAAAACGCTGCGACATTTTCCTAAAAAGTGCTTGACACGGCGCCAAGCCCGCCATTATCATATTGACACGAATATAGGAAAAAACGTGTCAGTGAGTCGCTCCATGGGCCCGGTTGGCAACCTCTCCCGGCGGTCCGGCAGGAGCGAACCTTGACACGGCAGTATTAGGAGTCTTTGAGGGGGGAGCGCATAGGGGAACTTCCAGCTGGAAGTTCCCCTACGACGGACTCATTATCGGAGGGCGTTATGACTTTTCCGGTTTCAGGTGTAGAGACTGCGATTTGGATTCCGCCATTAGTGGGAATGGTTATATCGTTCTTCACATCAATGGGAGGAATATCCGGAGCCTTTCTCATCTTGCCTTTTCAGATGAGTGTCTTGGGTTTTACCGCGCCTTCGGTAACTCCGACCAATCTGGTGTTTAACATTGTAGGGATTCCAAGCGCCGTATACAGGTACTTCAAAGAAGGCCGCATGAACTGGCCGCTCGCCTGGAACATCATCGTGGGAACCATCCCCGGACTGGTGGCCGGCCTTTTCATACGGGTTTGGTATCTTCCCGATCCCAGGGCTTTCAAGCTTTTTGTGGGTTGCGTTCTTCTGTATATAGGCGTGCGCATGCTCTACCAGCTCATTGCTGAGCGCGGCCGAAACACCACGGAAAAGACGGCCGAAGCCAAGATGCGGCGGCACGTTGCGGCGCAAACGAGTGGGGCGCCCAATCCGGGTGGGCCGGCTATCTGCACACGAAGCTGGTCTCTAACTTGCACAGAGTATGAGTTTTCGGCGAGTGTTTCCGTTTCCACACCACGGGGCTCTTCGCTCTGTCACTGGTGGTGGGATTAATCGGGGG
>CAVVHK010000124.1:0-25706 GCA_963747865.1 uncultured delta proteobacterium
TAACGAATCGCCAAAACTTGGGGTCGGAATCATAGGTAAGAAAGTAGTAAGCTCCCGGATCTCCCGGATCCGAAGCGCCATGGCCACTGAAAAAGAGGACTACCGAATCGTCTTTCCCCGCATTACGTAGTTCGTAATACAGGAATTTTTCCACCTCTTGTTTTGTGGCCTGTTCATTGAGCAGAACCTTTACCTGGACGTTTTTGAACACCTTTTTTTGAGTATCCATAAAGTCTGAAAAATCCTTGGCGTCCTTGGCCGAGAGATTGAGTTTGGGAACCTTCGGATTACCGTAATTGGAAACCCCCACGGCCAGAGCATACAAATCACCTTGTTGAAGAGATTCCGTCTGAGACTGGGCCTGCGCCGACCGGCGAATAGCTTTCGTCTGGCTCTCTTGCCCGCCAATGACAGTATTGAGGCAAAAGACGTTTACCAGGATCATTGCCAGGAGCAGCGGCGCCAAGAAATGATTGCCGTGATTCATATGAGCCGGAAGGCCCCCGTGAATATTCTGAAATTCCTCTTTAGTGTTCATCTTTGAAGCATCCGTTGTCGGTCTTGGGTTCTCATTAAGTCATAAGATCTGAAAGCAGCTCTTTGTTCGGCCTTATTGCCCGGTTAATTAAATTGGTAGACATACAGTGTTAGATGTGACAACGACTTCAAAAAATGCGCAAAAACTACGCAATAGGGCACTGAAAGCCTCTTTCTGGAAAAAGGGGCTTTCCCTTGGCCTTCCGCAGCAAATCTTAATATATTGGGTGGTTAAGTAGAGTGACAGCACTTCGAACAAACGCCTCGGGGTCTCTTGCCAACGCAAGCCCCATAGGTCATGAGGACGCTCATTGGCTTGCGCATGGCATGTTGGTGTAAGTGTTAGTATTTAGCGCAGAAAAATCCGAATAGACTCTCGCGGCGGAGAGTTTCCCGCCGATACGCTCTTGAGAGAGGTCACGTTGACCAAGCATGAGGTGAGAATTCGTTCAGTCACTGTGAATGCTTAAGACCGATCTTGGAGGGATGGCTTGAAGATGTTGTGGCTCTTGTCAGTAAAGGCGCAATATCGCCGATTCAGGCAATCAAGTCTCTCAGATATCTTTGCTCTTGGGGGGCGAAACGGCTCGGCGCTCTTCTCCCATGCTGATAAGAAGCCTGGTCAGGCACCTTTTCAGACGAATAATTAGCGTATTAACCTTAACACCGGTTTTTTGGGAAATCTCTTGGAAAGATGACTCCTCAAAGTACCGTTGGTCGATAAGCGCCTTGCAACTGTCGTCCAGTCTGAACAGCGCTTTTTTCATAGAATCAAGGGTCTCTTGGTCCTGAAAGAGTTGTTCCTGGTTCTTGTCGGGAGCAATACAAATATGAGCCCAATTTTCGTCGTCAGTCCCGGATTCGATAGGGTCCAACGCGACCTCGGCGCAGTCCGCTTTCCTCTTCAACGCCCTCTTGCGCCTCAATTGGGCAATACAGGTATTCACTGCAATCTTGTACACAAAGGTGCCTAAGCTGCTCTTGAAGCCAAAAGTCTGAAGGGATTTTATAATCTGGACGATCACATCCTGCTTCACGTCTTCCAGCTCGTTGGGATCAAATCTCCATTTCCGCCAGGACGCTACGGACGATATTGCTCCGTAATGCCTGCGGAAAAACTCTTCCCAGGCCACGTGATCGCCCTTAACGCATCTGCTCACGAGCGCTTTTTCGCCCATTTCGGAGTAGCTTGTCACTTTCCCTTGAACCTTCATTTAGTAGATTCTGGAATCTTGAATTCTACCCGCCTGTTCTGGGTCCATCCCGCCTCATTGTTTTCGGCGGAAAACGGTTTGTCAGGACCGTATCCCGTCACCGTGAGCCGGTTAGGATCTATTTGAAAGTTATCCATGAAATATTTCCTTATCGCTTCCGCTCTACTACGAGACAACTCTATATTCTTCTCGTATTGTCCTCTGTTGTCTGTGTGCCCCTCAATTGACACGGAAAGCCTCGGGTTCACGGCCAAGTTATCTTTGATGGCTTTCCCCATCTGCTGAAGTTCGGGGAACGATTCGTCTTTTATCTTATAGGACCATTCATCGAAAAGTATCCTGTTCAACTGCATGCTTCTGGGAGGAACTATCTTGCGTATTGACCCCGGCACAGGAGCCATTGTGGTTTGGGCTAAGTGAGCGAATTCGTCCGCAAGATCCGAAGGGGCCTTGACTTTCACGTAATGGTCAATCGCGTTTTGAGCCATCTTCAGTGCCTGCTTCACGCCGTCATCGTCTTTCTTTTCCAAAGATTTCTTATAGGCTTCGGCGGCGACACCATATTGTCCCTCATGAAACAGGCGATCTCCCAGTTCGGCATAAAGTTCAGGGCTTGTTTGAGGACAAACCTCCGTGAGCTTCCGAAGGATTATTATCTTGTCCTCGTTGTCGGGTTGCATTTTGAGCATCGCCGTAAGCGCTTTTGTCACGTTGTCGTCACAGTTTGAGCCCGTGGACGACAGCAGCGTTCCTCCCAAAAGTTGTTGGTACAGAAAACGATAGGAATCTTTCTGGGGACCTGTTGCCAGCTGGTACTTCTGTTTGAGTAATCCCAGACATTTCTCCGCCGCCGCCCGATCTTTCTTCACCAGCGCCATAAGAGACTTCACCGAAATAGGCTCGGCGCTCACCGTCTCCTTGAGATTTCTGTAGAAGCTATTTACCGATTCGGTATTCTGCGCGTGAGCGCTGGCCGCAATCAGAGCCACGAGGCAGATTAGAATAATTTTGGTAATCTTATCCGAGTTCATCATCTAATACCCCCAACAAGCCTGTGTTCCAGCAACGCAATTATCTGCCGACTTTGGATTCGCATGTTTATTCCGAAAACAGATAACCCGGCCCCCTCTCCTTTTTCATCGCCATCCTTGAGAAAGGAGCGAAATTTCTAGAACTATTAGTAGGTAGTTGAGGTTCTAAGTGACAAATTGCTTTGAAGACATCGATTCCGGCAAATCTCCCGCCGCGCTGAACCCGTTCATGAGAACAAGCCCCATAAAGACGCCCTTTATTTCATAATGGGGCGCCGCTCGGTTACAAAGCAAGGTTTTTTTTCGGTTACCAATTTAGCATTGGATTGTAGTCAACGAATCAAGGATAATATTTGTCGAAGCTCACATCCTTCCCGTGGCTCTTGAATGTCATTTCCAAGTTGACCGTATTAAAAGTACGCTTAATGTTTCTTAAGAAGTGGCATTTATAGATTCCAATCCCGAGGACCGCTCCTTAACCGGCCCCCGAAGCTGAGAGCGTTCGATCTGCGCACAATTGATCCACCGAAAGTGGAGGAACCATGAAGCCACCGCCTTCTCCGAACGGTTCCGTTGCCCTCAGAGTTAGCCGGAAGCTCACGGCGGTATCGTTGATTTTTGTTCTCATTTCCGTCAGCTCTTTCTCGACGGCGGACGACGACGTATCTTTCAAGGCTATCCGGCGGACTTCTCCTGAGATCGGCGCCGGCGATTTGTATGCGTTGGTCGTCGGCGTCTCAACCTACCGAAGCTACAAAATACCTCAACTCAAACTCGCGGCTAAGGACGCACGAGATTTCGCAGCGTTATTGAATGCCCAGAAAACGCTATTTCGCCGCACGGATATTCACCTACTGGTCAACGAAGAAGCTACAGAGCGAGAAATCAGAAAATATCTTGATTACAAGCTAAGCCGCGCGACCAAGGATGATACGGTAATCGTCTTCTTGAGCGGCCACGGGGCGACTGATCCAAGCATGCCGGGTGACTTTTTTTTCGTCGCTTATGACACAGACCCGGAGTATCTGGCCTCTACGGCGGTAAATATGACTGAAAGCAGGTTTTTGAAACGGCTATCAGCCAAGAGAATTGTTTTGTTTGCGGACACGTGTCACTCGGGAGGCTTCTCCAACGTGGCGACAAAAAGCCTTGAAACCCCGCTGAAGTCGTTGGCTCGACAGATCGCCGAATCCGAGGGAAAAGTGATGCTGGCTTCTTCACGTGATGACGAAGTTTCCATAGAAAAACCGAACCTGCCCAACAGTATTTTCACCTACTATCTTATCCAAGGTCTCAAAGGGGAAGCCGCCGACAAAGACGGTATCGTGACACTGAAGAACCTTTATGATTTTGTCCATAAGGAGACCGTGCAAGAAACGAGCGGAATCCAGCATCCAAGATTGGTCGGTAATCTGGAAGGTTCGTTTCCGTTGACACTGGCAACCCTCCAACCTCCTGCCGTACCTCGATTCGGCTCAAACGCAACCGTCTTTTTCTACGGAACAGATCTCAGAGTACAGGGACAGAGCCGAGCGGCTCGTCGGATTGATCACGACTCGGGGGGACACCTCGGCCCGTGAGGCGTTGAACCGGATGTATAAGGACCCGGACGCAGTGAAGTGGTTTCGCCAGGCGGCCGAAGGAGGAGATCCGTTGGCTCAAATGGTCTTGGGCCGTATGTTCAATCTTGGACTCGGGGTTCCAACGGATTATTCTGAAGCGCTCAAGTGGTATGGAAAAGCCGCGGACCAGGGAAATTCCACCGCCCAAAACAACCTCGCCGCAATGTACAAAGACGGCAAAGGCGTTTCGCAAGATTATACCGTAGCGTTAAACTGGTTCAGGAAAGCCGCAGAGAAGGGAAATGCGCTTGCCCAATACAACTTGGGGGTTATGTGCCGGAGCGGTCTTGGAGTCCCCAAAGACTATGTCGAGGCGGCGAAATGGTTTAAGAAAGCTGCGGAACAAGGGAACCCGTGGGGCCAAGACGACCTTGGGTGGCTGTACGAAAACGGCTTAGGCGTTACAAAAGATTACGATGAAGCGCTAAAGTGGTACAGAAAAGCGGCCGACCAGGGAAACGCAGCGGCTCAGAGCAACGTGGCAACCATATACGCGAACGGTCATGGAGTTCCCAAGGACTATGATCAGGCGGTGAAATGGTATAGAAAGTCCGCGGAGCAAGGATACGCGTTCGCGCAAAATGGTCTCGGATGGGCTTACCAAGGCGGCTTCGGGGTGGCTAAAGATTATGATGAAGCGTTAAAATGGTACAGGAAAGCGGCGGAGCAAGGGAATTCCGCCGCCCAGAATAACCTCGGCTCATCGGTACAGGGACGGCAAGGGGGTTACACAGGATTATACGGAAGCGGTGAATTGGTTCAAGAAAGCGGCGGAACAAGGAAATGCCCCGGCCCAAGTCAACTTGGGACTAATGTGCGCGAAAGGTCTCGGAGTCCTCAAGGACTATGACGAGACCGCTAAGTGGTTCAAGAAAGCTGCGGAACAGGGTAACGCGTGGGGCCAAAACGACCTTGGATGGCTATACCAAAACGGCTTCGGCGTCACAAAAGATTACGGTGAAGCGCTAAAATGGTATAAGAAAGCCGCGGAGCAGGGCAATGCTTCCGCAGAAAACAATCTGGGATGGTTCTACCAAAATGGCTTTGGGGTGGCTAAAGATTATAATGAAGCGTTAAAATGGTACAGGAAAGCAGCGGAGCAAGGGCTCGATCAGGCTCAAATCAATATTGGAAGGCTTTACGCCAACGGTTACGGAGTCCCCAAAGACTACGGAGAGGCTCTGAAATGGTTTAGAAAAGGTGCGGATCAAGGAAATCCGGAAGCTCAATACAGACTCGGCCTCATGTACAAATCCGGTCTGGGCGCAGCCAAAGATTACGACGAAGCGTTGAAGTGGCTCCGAAAAGCGGCGAATCAGAAAAACGTAGAAGCTGAATACACACTGGGGCAAATGTATCAGAACGGCTTCGGGGTAGCCAAAGATTACGAGGAAGCGTTCAAATTGTACAAAAAAGCCGCCACCCAAGGAAATGAGACTGCTCAGACCAGTCTTGGCTGGATGTACGAAGGAGGTTACGGAGTACCCTAAAGATTATGAAGAGGCAGTCAAGTGGTACAAGCTGGCTGCGGAAAAGGGGTATCCCGTAGCCCAAAACAATGTTGGGACTATGTTCCGAAATGGTTTGGGGGTACCCAAGGATTATGAGGAAGCGCTAAAATGGTACAGAAAAGCGGCGGAGCAGAATAATGCGACCGCTCAAGCCAATATTGGATGGATGTACGAAATGGGCTTCGGAGTCCCCAAAGACGTTGGAGAAGCGGCAAAGTGGTACAAGAAAGCAGCGGAACGAGGACATGCCTACGGCCAAAACAATTTGGGAACCATGTACCGGGATGGTAAAGGGGTCCCCAAAGACTATGAAGAGGCGGTGAAGTGGTTTAAGAAAGCCGTAGACCAGGGAAACGCGTCGGCTCAAGCCAACCTGGGATGGATGGTCCAGAACGGCTTCGGAGCGCTGAAAGATCCCGAAGAGGCGATAAAGTGGTACAGAAAAGCTGCGGAACAAGGTGACTCGTTTGGGCAGGTACAGTCTAGCCTTGGCTTACAAAAACGGAACCGGCGTCACCAAGGACCGCGTCTGCAGCCTCAACGTGGTTCAAGAAGGCTGCGGAACAGGGAAATCAGGAGGCGAAGAAAGAGCTACAGAAATTGGGGGTGGTTGGAGCCAAATGAGCTTGAGGGTCCGAAAGCCGTATCTCATAAAGGGCCGGCTCTTAGTTCAGCAGTCCGACGGCGTAATTAGCGGAAATCGGGCTCAATCCTTTTTAGAATGGAACGCCGCAAAGGTTGAGCGCTTGCGGCAAAAGACACCCTCTCCGTGACTGGAGTCCCCGTAGCCTTCTGCTTCAGGACCAGCTATTAATCCCGCTTCACAAGCCCAAATCTGAAGTGGATCCCTCTCTCAAGACATCCTTGCTTTTTCATGTCTGATTCTTCCAGCCTAATACAAGAGTTCGACTTGAATCCCAAGTAGTTTTTCTGAAGGGGACTCAGCGGTAAGTTCCATGATTACATTCTCAGAAATGATCTGTTTAAACTGCTCATTATCAAATTGATCCTGAATGGATGGAATCAGGTCTTCGTTTACAGTGTTTGTGGGGCATCTATTTGATTGCGCCTTTAAGCGTATTAGCGTCTGAATGTTCAATGGGTTTGGAAACAACGGCGCCGTCTCATTCCAGCAAATATCCACATGCGCACCACGTGGATATTTACATCGTTGCGCCCTTAAGTTTAGGAATAACGACCCGTCATGTCGCCATGTTGGAAGCTCTTGAGGGAGGTCCGGAGGGGAACTTCTTTCAAGAACTTTCCCTCAGGGGACATTTTCACAGGAAGCCTTCCAAACCCGCCACTCGTTAATGCTTCTTCTTTTCATCGGCGGCGCACGGTGTTTCAGGCAAAACGCCCTGGACTTCGATATCCTTGGTTGCGTCCGATGCCGATCCGGAATTCCAGATCACCACTCGGCGATTGTATCGGTCAATGGTCGGCCAGTCTTTCTTATCGTTTCCCTGTCTCGAGATTGCGGGCTGCGATTTTCCGAAACTCAAGGGGATCAATTTGACCCTATCGACGGTCATCTTGCTTTTCAGGAAGTCCAACACGGCTTTCGCTCTGGCGGTTCCAAGATCACAATTGTATTTCTCGCCGCGCTCTTCATCCGTGTGCCCCTCAAGGATTAAAGTGTCGTTCGAGAAAGCCTCCGCTTGGAGCGCTGCGGCTATTCCATCGAGGCGCTGCTTCGCGTTTTCATCCAGAGCTGCTTTAGCAATATCGAAATACACTTCCAAACGGTTAACTTGGCTGCGAGCCTCCGGAGTTATGTCTTTGTCCACCACCAGTGTATCTTTGACGGTTCCGGGAGAGTAAATGACCGAGAGGAAAGCTCTGGAATTTGCCACAAGATTGTTCTCCAACTGCTTGTCCCTACGATGTACGAGCGCCCGATATATGTTCAAATGGATGAGCGCCAATTCGGCATTGCCATGCTCTCTGTACAGATTGCTGAGCAAGAGATTCGTGTCCGCGAACTCATCCTTTGATTGCTCCAACAACGCCCCCTTGAACCGGTTGGCCTCGACGAGCCATTCGAGAGCTTTGTCTTTATTCCCGCTGTCGTAGTAAAGTTTTCCGAGTTCATAGTAGCCACGGGCAAAATTCCCGTGAGAGGGACACGTCTTGAACGCGAGTTCATACAGGCCTATCTTTTCGGCGCCCGAACTTCCTTCTCGGGCCTTGAGAAAGCTCTTTTCAGCTTCGAGATATTTGCGGTCCGAGCACCCCCCGAACGCGGAGCTACACAAGGCAGGGGCGAGAAGGATGGAGAGAATCAGATATGCGACTCTGAGTCCGGGTTTCATGGCAGACTCCTATTTGGGGAAGGAACGTAAGAACAACACCTTGGTGTTCCAGGCGTCTGTAGGCTTTCCAGCGGAAATGAGTTCGGACCACAATACGTCCAGGAACCGGTTCTGGTCCGACACACCGGAGTCTCGGAGATCTCCAATGTCATCCCTATCCCAGAAAGAAGCTACCGCGCCGGCAGGACGGGGGCTCAAGAGGGCAAACACCATTTCTTTACCGAAAGGTTCTTGTATGGTGATGGAACCATCCGATCCGATGATCTTGGGCCGGCCGGCCTCCAGTTTTTCGGGCGGCGTCCGTGGCATGGGGTAAAGCGGATGGAGAATCCCCATGTTGTCCACGCTCACGACATAAAGGTATCCCGGAACGTTCAGTCCGGCGTTCAAAACAACGGCGTCTCCGTTCAGCACTTCCCCTTCCGCCCGTTGGGGCGTCCCTCTTATTTTGTAATTCAGGGTAAAGTCGGTTTTTGATCCCGGATTCTTCAAGGCCGACAGCGCCGTCTGAACGTAATAAGCCCGTAGGTTGCCGAGGAGACCCGGCAATACCTGCTCAACAGATGAGCCTTGTTGGCTATCCCAAGTGGCGCCGGTCCAGTCCGACATCTGCGCAAAATATAGATTTCCGCGTTTCTCCAGGATCAAGTATACGGAGCTGTCCTTCTTGTCCGACGCAGGACGTAACGCAGGGATCTTCTTGCTTATTTCTGCATTGAGCCAATCCCTTTGGCGCACCGGGACATCGCCCACGGTTGAAAGAAAGTAATTGATTTGAACCGGTCTCCGAATTTTTTCTTCCGTCTTTTCTTCCGTTTTTGCGACTTTAATATACACGGCTTCGTCGGCTAGGTTTTCAGGTTGAAACTCGGACTGGGGAATCTGAGGAAACCCGTCGCGTTTGACCGAGTCTTGAATGTATCTTGAAAGACCAGCGAAGGTAACTTTGCCGTTAGTCGACGCGTCGCCTTTGCCTTCCAGAGCGTTATACAGGTACCACGTAAATACGCTGTGAGCTCCTTTTGGATCTGTGGTGAAGTTCCGAACTTCGGCGGTTTGAGAGTTCTCGCACGCGGTAAAGGCCGCCAGTTGGACGCCAAATACGGCCAGATCACCTCCGATATAGGGCTTGTCAGGGTCCAAAGGCGCATCCTTTGTGACGCTGAATCTATCTCCCAATATCCCTTTTGAGAACACGGGCTGCCGAAAATTCTTGGTTAAAACCATTTCACCTGCCAACGCCTTGTAAACTGATCCGGAATGACAGGAGTCACTAATAAAGATTACCTTTCTGCCGCTCAAGAGACTGAGTAACTTATGTATTTCGTCTCCCAGTAACGCGTTCACAGTGTCTTTAAGATCTATGGAGCTACTGGACCTACCACGGAAAGTCCGCTGGGCAGATCGTGATGAGGTAAGATTGGAATCAAAGCAGATAAGGGCTTTTCCCTTGCCGTCCTGGATCTCATGACCGTTTTCGTCCCAGACCTGAATCCCGTGACCACTGAAGTAAAACAGCGCAGTGTCACCGGGCTTTGTCCCGCGGATAAGCCATTCGGTAAACGCTTTGACCACGTTTTCTTTGGTGGCCTGATTGTCCAACAGGATCTTCAGTTCCGCTTCCGAGAAACCGACCTTATCGATAAGCGCTTCTTTCATGAGCCGGACGTCGTCTCCCACTCCCGGCAAGTTGTTCGCCGGATCGACGTGATGTTCTCACGCCCACCAGCAAAGCCCTTTTTGCGGCGAAGGACTCAGTCGGCCCCGCGGCCCAGATCGCCGCCAGGCCCATGAGCGCCATGATTATGTGTACACGTGTTTTCATGTCAACAGCGCCTTCCACTTCGAAAGGGTCATGCGGGCGTGTCTTAGCCCCAAGAACCTGCATGACCCGTGTGTCACAACGGGATTACAGTGACGGAGGCCGGTCGTTAAGCCCTCTGTGCGGGACAAATGAAACCTGCCGGCGCCAACATAGGGAGTAATTGAAAGAAGGTCCGGAGATACTTTAATGGGCCTCGCCGGTTTACGACGCCTCCGCCTCCAACAATAGCTCCGTTCCTATAGAATCCATACGTGACGGAATTCTCGACAAAGGTAGCCGAGACTGAGAGATCTCGCCCAGTTCCCGCTTTTGATCGGCGCCGAATAGCGAGGCCTTCAAATCAAAGAGCGGTCCTACGGATGAGATCTGAAATTGCAGGACGTATTTGGGCCCGGTCTTTTCGATGACAATTCCAGACACGGATTCGCTTTTCTTTACCCCTCCGATATCATTCAAAATGCCTTTGAGTTCTTTAGGTGACAAAAAATTGTAGTAATCTCCCATACGGGTGGGCATGCTGAGCTTGCCGTATATTTCATCAATCTGTTGCGGACTAAGTTGAGTGGTCTCAGGGAGCACAATCACCAGCGCTATCTTTGGGGAATCATCGGATTTCTCCGGGACGGCAAACTCCTTTTGTGCGGCTGGACCACTCTTCCAAACTACATTGCTTCCGGCAGGAATAAGCGACAGCTCTTTGGATTGCCAAGGCGCCAGAAGCAACAGGCACATTGCCGCCATTGCCGCTCCGGCCGCAAACGAAGGGAAGCTGAAAAGGCTCGCGACCCGGACGAAGAATTCCTGCACGCTATGAAGCCAATGCGATCGGATCTCCCCGTATTCACGGTTCACGGATTCACGTAGAAGCCGGTCCATGTGTGAAGGCATCTGGGCTGTATCCGGATGCGTGGTATCGATCACGAGTTCACGGATAAGGGACAGTTCTTCCGCACAAGCGGAGCACAGTTTCAAGTGACCTTGAATCACGTCATTCTCTTCACCCATGGCAAACTCGAAAAGCGCCTCCGGGGACGGACATGGCGCCACGGCGTCCCGCAAATTATCCTTTTCAGCTTTAATGGCCGTTTCGAGCAGCTTCAGATTATCAAGTTCCTTACTACACATTTCGCAGTCTTTCAGATGATCCTCTATTCTTGAGATTTCATCGGGAAACTCCGAAGGCGCAAGAGCCATCGGCAGAACATCCGATATTTCCGATTTGGAACAATGCGCCATCGTAGTTTCCTCTTGTGTCCTCGTTTCCCTGTCATTTCGGCACAGGGATAATCGAGTGAATCTTTTGGAGATTGCCTTCCAATATCCGACTTTCCCAAATGAGGTTATTGAGTGGGCCTTCTTTGCCGGGGACTATCTCATCGCTCCAGCCTTCAAAAAACACCATTTCCATTCCTTTTGCCCCTGCGACGGTTTTGCCTTTGTGATAATCGGCTTCGTAAGGAGCTATGGCCCACTCATAATAGAACATCTTTCCGGACGGGTCTTTGTCCTGAAATACGTCTACAACCACCGCCGGTTTCCTGGCAAGCTCCGTCACTTGAGATAGCCGGGTTTTCAGTAATGGGTCTTGGAGACTAACTTCCCTCGGCTTGCCGGCCAGTTTGGACAATCGCTCGAACGTGGAGCGCATATCAGTGATCTCCAATCGCTTTTCGGGCTTAATAGAGGCCCTCTTGATCACCTTATCGCAGATTCCCGTCATGGAACCGGACGCGGTGGCCAGCGCAGTCAGATACGCTGATGAGCCAGGCTCCAGGTACAACTTCGCATTCTTGGGTATCGATTTCTTGACTTCAACCGACTTCCTCACGAGAATTGACACCTTGGCCATGAGAGCAGTCTGTTCGGCGAGCGAAGTCAAAGAGGCCGCGTAGAAATTCCGCCTCATGGTATTATTCCGCCAGTCTTTCCCCCCAATGGCTATTGCGCGTAACGTCGTATCGTAATAGGTATTACCGGAACCAGACCGGATTCTGTCGGCCAGTCCCTTAATTTGCTCTCCTGAAATGTTAAATCCCTTGAGTAAATTCTGAAAACTAAGGGTTTCGGCTATCTTTTCTCTTGGGGTGTCGTCGGAAAAGAACTTGCGCTTTACCTGATCTATGACGGTCTCATGAAGAGTCTCCCGCTCACCTAAAGGCTGAATTCCAAGTCCTCTCTCCGGATTTATTCTTTGAAGGCCCTTGGCCTGTGTCCAGTTCCGCACGGCCTCTTTAGTCAAGGGGCTCGACTTGGCTATGTTTTCAAGGTCGACAAACGTGGGAGCGTCGGCTCGCCCATTGAGGTCGGAATAAAAGTCGTGAATAAGCGCCCAGTTTTGGCGCAGAGTCTTATTCGCAGGGTCTTGAAAGAGTTTTAGCACGGCGTTGACGCTCTCGAAGGGAAACAGCATGGTTTCCGGAAACGGGAACAATTCTTTTTTCACATCAACGTCTATGGTCGCCTTGGCCAGGTACTGCATTGCAATGAAGTATCTTTGCAAAACTTCCGAATCCGTGTAATGGCCGCGAGGAGCGAACATGGTATTTGCCTTGACTTCCTGCGCCTCTTTCGAAATTTCCGCTGATAGTTCCACTCCTGGTTCTTCCGCCAGAATTGCGAGCGGAGTCCCGAAGAGTCTCCGCAAACTCTCATCCTGGGTCGCCTTCACGAATCCCTGCAAAGTCTCCTGCAGGAGCGGCGCAAGCAGGTTTTCTTCAACGCTCTTCTGATTCTCCTGGGCAATACCCTTCATGACCTGAAACAAATAAGAGTTTGTCAAAACAACTGACCGGCCTTTTAATAGCTCTTGCTCGACCCAATCCTTTGATGATGGGTCCACGGGAGAGACGATCACAGGGGAGGATACATTCTTGGTAGTTCTTTTGTCAGCCCCTGCCGCCATCATTGATGAAGTCGTCGAAAAAACGAATACAAGCGTCAAAGTCGCGACAAAATATTTCGGCCAAGTAATCATGATAGCCTCTCTCATGTTTTGGATTCCGCCATGTTGCGGAGAAAGTAGTAATCGTGGTTAGACACTGTAGACGCCGTTATTCCGTCTCAAATCTTTCACAAACGCCTTGGATACCGGCACGTGTTCACAAATATTAGTAGGAGACGGATTTTGTAAGTGACACCACGCCTCAAAAAAAGTGCCTGATCGTTAGTAAGCGCCCGCCGGGAGCAACCTTTTCTGGTAACCAGCTGGCTCTCAGAGAATCGGCGCCGTAATTGAGCCTCTAGAGTCACTCTTGTCAAAGGTTGAACCGCACACAATTTCAGTTGCGATTTCTCACTTACGCGAGGGAGATCGCTTCACTTCGCTCGCAAAACTTGCTCAAACGCCGGCCGAATGAGTGAAATCCAGCGTTCCGCGGGACGGCAATCTCTAAAATTGCCGCTCATTAATTAAGGGTTGCGTTTCAGTCGCGCTTTCTTGTTCCCTTTGGTTCTCTTTGGTAGCAAAATAGAAAGAAGATTGTTTCCTGTCGGCGCCGAGGGGTACATGCCGGGGAAGAGGGGGTTTCAAATGCTCAGGCGGACGTCACGTAACTTATTTATTATTGTAATTCTTCAAGTTTTGGCGCTTGAAGCAGTGTATCTTTGTACGCCCCACATTGCAAAGGGGGAGAACAAAGAGGCGGCTTTGATCGAAGCCACCGCGGACGGTCGGATCGATAAGATCAAAGAGTTGCTACAACAAGGCGCAGATGTGAACGCTCGCGATCAATACGCCAACACGCCGTTGATGCAGGCTTGTTGGTACGGCCGCACCGAAGCCGCCAAGCTTCTCATCGAGAAAAAGGCCGATATTAATGCGCACAACGCCAGAGGAAGAACAGCTCTTATGTGGGCCTCCAGAAACGGCCCCAATGAGTTGGTCAAGCTGTTGCTGGATCATGGGGCAAACGTCAACGGTCTGGACGAGGACGGTTCCAGCGCATTAATTTGGGCTTGCGGCGAATGGGATGCGGAGGTGGTCAAGCTCCTCATTGCCAAGGGCGCAGATGTAAATGTCAAGGACAAGCAAGGAAGGACTGCGTTGAAACTTGCCACGGCGGGCAAGCATCAGAATATAGTCCAGATCCTGAAGGCTCGTGGGGCCAAAGAATAGCCGTTGACGCGCTCGCAAATAGCACAATAACCCTTCACTCGTGAGCGACAATTTGGAGATTGCTTTCCCGCGGAACTCGGGATTTCACTCCTCTCAATGACATTTGAACTCGTCTTTGCTAGCGCAGCGAGGCAATCTCCCTTGCGAGAGTGAATGGACACCATAGCCCATTATTTTGTCTTGACACCCAATCTTACTCACGATATCCTAATACTACATTAACGGGCATAACATTACTTAGACGGGGACACAGTTACTTTAAAGGTTGTTCTTTCGTTCCTTCATCTCAAACGCACAATCGCGTCAGCAGCTCACGGGCATGGGCGAACAAAACCTGACGCAAAACGTTGATTTGTTCGGATCGTTCAACAAACTGCCGAAGCCTAGGAAATAAGGGACTCGCGCTGGTTGTGAGCTCCAACGGATAGGCATGCCATCCGATTGTCCACGACACAGTCCTACAATTTTAGGCGATCAACAAAACTGCAACAAAATCAATTGATACCAAGGCATATCAAGGCTCTGCTCTTTGTCCGAGCCTACAGACTGGTTCCGAGTGATGGCGCTATCCAACGCCCGGCGTCGCATCCGGGTCGTTTTCGCCTGTAGTGGCCTCACGTGAGGTGATGATTTTGGACAAAAAAAGCGAAAAAGATCTCCTGGAAGTGGATGACCGGGCCGAGAAAGACAAAGGGGAGTCTGAGAAGATCAACTGCGAGGAGTGTTCTCATTTCAACGACTGCCCCAGGATGAAAGGCGTCGATTTCTGCCATGGGAGACAAAAGTGGTTGCAGGACATATCCGAAACGTGAATCAACGGAATTCAGGATGGAGGTGAAGAAAAGTGCCTTATTTTGTTGATGAGATAAAGCGGCTTCAGACAAGGGATTGGCAGATCGCTGTGGACTTGTATGTCGACGAGGCCATCCGCATCACCGAAAGCGGTATCGGCTATTTTGCCCTCTTGAGCTGGGCTGAGGATGAGTTAACCATGCTGGGCTGGTCCAAGAGCGCTATGGAGGCCTGCAAATCTATCACAAAGCCTATCAAGTACAGACTGGTTGAGACCGGCCTCTGGGGTGATTGTGTGCGACAACGCAAAGTCGTCATTACAAATGATTACGCCAACTGTGCCAGTCCGAATAAGAAGGGCTATCCCAGTGGTCATGTGGCTGTCATACGTCATATGAACGTGCCCATCCATCATGGTGAAAAGATTCGCGGCATCTTGGGAGTAGGAAACAAAGGCCTGACCTATTCGGATAGAGACGCCCAAGCCCTCCAGAGATTCGCGGATGAAGGATGGTTGGCTATGGAAAGGCTGCTGGCTCTGTAGTGCGCTGGGCGGAGCGCAATAATTAGATTCTTTTGGGGTCAGGGAGGAAACCTTTGTGCGGAAAGGCCCTCCCCGGCGCCTCTTACAAAAGCCTTAGGCTTTGCCCCCTTTTTGTAGAGGCACGACGGCCCATTCGTGTTACTGCATTTGCTTCTCGAAGAGCTTAGCGAATTGGCCGAACCCTTCCTTTTCCAGATCCTCTTTCGGGATAAAACGGAGCGCCGCTGAATTCATGCAGTAACGGAGTCCCGTCGGCGGAGGCCCGTCGTTGAATACGTGCCCTAGATGGGAATCGCCGTGCTTGCTGCGCACCTCGGTGCGTGTTGAGAAGAGGCTTCGATCCTCTTTCTCGACAATATTACCTGGTTCCAACGGCTTGGTAAAACTAGGCCATCCGGTGCCGGAATCGTATTTGTCCAGCGAGCTGAAAAGCGGCTCCCCAGACACGATATCCACATAAATGCCTGGCTTCTTGTTGTCCCAATACTCGTTGTGGAAGGCAGGTTCCGTGCCGTTTTCTTCGGCCACCCGGTATTGTATTGGGGTTAGCTTGGCTTTCAACTCTTCTTTGCTAGGCTTCTTGAACTCCATAGAGCTTCGCTTCATTTCCTTTTGCTCCCTTTCCGGTCCCCAAACCTTGTCCAAAAATTGATCCCTGCCGGACCGAAATCGATAATACTTGTATCGCAGCGGGTTCTTTGAGTGATAATCCTGATGGTAGTCCTCGGCCTTGTAGAAGGGAGTTTCCTTGAGGATTTCGGTCACTATCGGCTTGTCAAACCTCCCGGACTTGGCTAATTCCTCTTTTGACTTTTCCGCAAGCTTTTTCTGCTCATCATCGTGGTAGAAGATTGCGGAGCGATATTGCGGCCCACGATCCACGAATTGTCCGCCCGGATCCGTAGGGTTTACTTGCCTCCAGAACACATCCAGAAGCTGAGAATAAGATATTATCGATGGGTCGTAAGTAACCTGAACCACCTCGATATGTCCCTTTGAGGCATAATCCTCATATGTTGGATTCTCTCCGGTTCCTCCCGAGTAACCGGAGACGACCGACACGACTCCCTTCAACTTCTCGAAGGGCGGTTGCATGCACCAAAAGCATCCACCGGCGAAGGTCGCTTTCTCATATTTGGTCTGAGCTGACCCGGTTACCGCCAGAAGTCCGACAAGACAAAGACTCAAAACAAAGATCTTTATTAATAAAGTAGTCATGTTAACATCCTCACTTCCGTCCGTTGTGGATGTGCGAAGACTTGATTTGCCCCGCGTCGTATCCATTCAGTTACGCGGGGGAGATTGCTTCGCTTCGCTCGTAAGTGAATGGTTACTCTGCGTCTCATTCATGGTTCATATTTCGAATCTTGGCTCAGAAAAAGCCGAACGTTTTCTTGCGATTCTTGACCAAAGTCATCAATCTATCGCTTGCTTCTCTGGACAGCCCGAGGCTGTCCAGTTCTTCGCCCAATAATTCCCCAGTTCCGTATCCATCGAGATATCCGTTCACACGGGCCGCAGAAGTTGAATTGATAAAATCCTCGTTGGACGGGTACATTGTATTGAACTCTTTCATCAACTCTCTATCCTGACGCAATCCGTATTTCTGGTGATACGCCTCGGCCGAATAGAACTCTGTGGCCGGGAGGATTTTCGTTGTGGTCTTGGTGTTCAGCTTTGCTGCCACCCTGTCCCGCGTTTCCATGGCCGCCCTCTTCTGGTCTTGGTTGTGATAAAAGACCGCAGCTTTGTACTGAACCGACCACGGCCTCCTGGTCGGATCGTGACTTGCCCAGAATATCTCCAGCAGTTCTTCATATGATATCCGACGCGGGTCAAAGTCGATCTGAATAGATTCAGAATGATCCCCGAGATTGTGGTACGTCGGTTTTTTCATTGTCCCGCCCGAATATCCGACGCGGGTCCTGATGACGCCTTTGACGCTCCCGAACCGGGAGTCCGGACCCCAGAATCAGCCCAACGCAAACGTGGCGGTCTCTATTTTGCCCGGCGCCGACAAGTCGATGGGCGGTATACCGGGATTCGCTGCTGAATTTGGTTTTGTGACAAACATTGGGGCCATCCTTTCAGTCATTGCCGGCGCTTCCGGAGCTTGGCCTATTATTCGACCGGCATAAAACAACGTGGCTGTGCCGAAACCAGCGACCACCAAAATGATGAAGATCATGCGCTTTCCGAGAAAAGGTCGCTCAGCGCCTCTTGGCTCGGAAATGGGATGATTTTCCGCTCTCTTACCATTCATTGTAGTCCTCGATTTCAGTGTCGCAAACCGTTGGACGGCCGAACTCAGGCCGGCGAAGCGGTTTGCCTATGGCCAGGCGTCGTTATTCTCACGGACGCCGGGGTTGAAGTGTCGCCCTGGATTCACCAGGGCCTTGAACAGATAGTGCGCATGGAAATTAAAGGAGGGATAAAGGAATCTTAAAGATTGTGTAAAGATCAGGAGGCGCCGAGGGGAGCTTAGACCGGCAAAGCGAACCAAATCCGGGTTTCACCTGGGGCTATCTCGGCTCCTACACTGCCGTTGTGAGCAGCCACCAATTCTTTCACAATGGCCAGCCCAATTCCTGCGCCGCCATGTTCACGGGAGCGAGACTTTTCGCCGCGGTAGAAACGTTCGAAGATGAGGGGAAGATCCTTTTCAGTCAGTTCCCCTCCGGAGTTCGCAAAAGTCACCTTGAGTTTACCTTGCCCTACATGCGTAGAAATCTTCAGCTTTCCCACCGGCTGTGTGTACTGCAAAGCGTTCTGAACAAGGTTCCGGACTACCTGAGCCAGCTTGTCATGGTCACCTTGTATTGGGAGCGCGCCGTCTTGAAAATCCCATTCGACTTCAATCCGTTTGGCGTCCAATTGAGGCAAGAAGGAGTCGAGGGCTTGCTTTATAAGATCGACGACGACGATTTCAGTTTTTCGCAAGTTGGTTTTGGCCGCATCAGCCTTAGCCAGATTCAGGATGCTTTCAACCAGGTCCACCAGTCGCAAGGTTTCCTCGTGGAGGAGTTCGAAGTTTTCACGGGAAGGCGGCGCCACTCCATCCATCAAGGCTTCAAGATATCCCCTAATATTTGTGAGCGGGGTTCGAAGTTCGTGGGCCACATCAATCATCAGGCTCTTCCTTAGATTCTCGATCGATTGAAGGCTCTCAGCCATTCGGTTGAATGCGGCCCCCAATCGGCCCACTTCGTCCTGGTCTTTTATGGGCGCCCTGCTTGAGTAGTCGCCTGAAGCGATCTTTCTGGTAATATCCGCCATTTGCGTGAGAGGACCCAACACTCGTTTCATCAGCAGGAAGCTGAGAATCAGAGCTAACCCCATAGCCGAAAGAGTGGCCCAGATCAGATATCGGTGGACTGAATCGAGGAACATCCGGTTACTGGATACCGGCGAGATGTTGTACTGCTTCATCAGGGTTACAAAGTAGTCGGCGGCAAGATAGTCAACTGACATCCACACGATTAGTATTACAAACCCTATGATCAAAATATTGATTCCAATGAGCTTCCAAAGGAGGCTTGTTCGCACCGTCCCCTCCATACCTTCAGATTTCGCCTCTTTCCGCTAACCGGTAACCGACTCCCCGAACCGTCAGAATATAGGCCGGTTTGGACGGGTCTGTTTCTATTTTTTGCCTTAGTTTGCCGATGTGAACGTCTACAACGCGATCAATTACTATTGTGTCGTCCCTTGGATAAAGTCGTTTAAGTAGCTCATCGCGGGTGAACACTTTCCCCGGCGCGGCCATAAGAGTTAGGAGCAAACTATACTCGTGAGGTGTAAGAGCAACCGTATTGCCGCTTAGAGTTAGCTTACGTTTTTCGGGGTCCAAGATCACATCGCCGCAATACAGGAGGCGCTCGCCATTGACAAACCCAAGTCGCCCTCTCCGAAGAATGGCCTTTACTCGGGCAACGAGTTCCCGTGGACTGAAGGGTTTCACAACATAATCATCCGCCCCAAGGGTAAGGCCCGATACCCGATCTATTTCTTCATCTCTGGCGCTGAGTATCAGGATAGGAACATCTGAAGAGCGTCTCAAGCGCCTGCAAACCTCCCAACCGTCCAACAACGGAATCATCAGGTCCAGAATCACTAGCACAGGATTGTGCGCTCGCGCTAATTCCAACGCCTGGAGCCCATCATGGGCCGAAACGGTCGAAAATCCTTCCCTTTCGAGGTAAAGAGCTATCAAGGAGGCGGTTTTTTTGTCGTCTTCCACGATAAGAACGGGCGGCATGCGCGCACCTACCTTTCCAGCGCCTCATTAGGCCATGACTGATCCATGTGCGTCCTTCATCGACTATAAACATCGCCATTCCCCTTGCAAACGTCCGCATATTTATTTCTCTATCAGATGAAGCGCGGGGAACCGGAAAGTAACACAGAAAGCGCAGCAGATTCTTCCGATAAAGTCGAACAGTCCGGTAGCGGAGATGCGAATGCGTCCTCGGTATCGGCCCCTATGTTGTCGAATTAAGAGTTCGACCTTGAATTTCCAATGTGGGGCAGACTTTCCAGCCTGCCGATTTCACAGCCGAATTCCGCGCAGGCTGAAATAAACCGTCTCAAAATTATTGCCGCCTCGTGTTTCGTAGCACGATCTTTGTCTGAAACATGATACATTGCATGAGAATTATTTTCGCGGTCCTCGTCATAATCTCGGAAAACGTTTGTAGGGGCGGGGTTTATCCCCGCCCGTTATTCACAAACCTGCTGGGCGGGCGGGGATAAACCCCGCCCCTACGATCACCGTGCCACGATTCCCGACAATTCGGGACTCTTGAGACAGTATCGAAAAGCCTGCCTCACATCAAAATTCTTTAAGTCAACAACATTGGGTATCGTCCCTGGGCCTCATGATGACGACCGAGGCTACGGCCCTTTCGTGTAGGCAAAGTCTCGCGCTGTCGAAGGGTATGAACTTTCGCCATGGGCCTCTCCGGTAACCTTTCACTTAGGCGAGGGAGATTGCTTCGCCGAGATCGCGAAGACAAGCGCAAGTATCATTGCGAGGAGTGAAATTCCGCGTTCCGCGGAAAAGCAATCTACAAAATTGCCGCTCATGGGTGAAGGGTTACCCCCCCCTAGTTTTAGTACTTGTTTGAATGCGGACTAATATGATACCGCTAAGTGGTCCATACCGAAATTACGAAATCAAGAGCCAAGTCGAGTCTCCTGTCCGAGATTTGCCTTATGGTGGCGACGGCCCCTGATGGCTGGATATACTGTCGCAGAAACGGACCACTTTAAGTTCGCGAGGAATTGACTATGCAATTTTATACCAAGCCTCTGATTCCACTCTTCGCCGTTTGTTGCCTCAGCGTTCTTTGCGGTTGTCACGAATCCAAAAAGCAGACCGTTCGAGAGCCGTCCGTAACGGTGACACGGCCTGTGGAACAAGAAGTCGTCTCATATCTGGAATTCACGGGCGCCACGCAAGCCGTGCAATATGTGGATATAAGAGCCAGGGTCAGCGGTTTCCTGCAAAAGATACATTTTGAACCCGACGCTAAAGTCAAAGTTGGAGACTTGCTTTTCACTATCGATCCCAGCCAATATCAGGCTGTTGTGGATGAAAACAAGGCGCAACTGGAGTCAACCAAAGCCAAGTTCAAACTTGCGAAAACCGAAGAAGAAATGGCTAAGGGATTGCAGTTGCAGCAGGCTATCAGCGCTCTCAAACTCGAGGAGAAGGTAGCCAACAGTAATGTGTCAAAGGCCGATATAGATTTGGCTCAGGCGTCTTTGGAAAAAGCTCAGCTAAACCTCCAATGGACGAAAGTAACATCTCCCATTGACGGCCGTGTCAGTAGGAATCTCGTTGACGAAGGCAACCTGGTCGGGGCCACTGAGAAGACTCTTCTAACCACAGTGGTTAACGATGAGTCAATGTACTGTTATTTCAACATAAGCCAGAGCGATCTGGTCAAACTTAGGAAAGCGTATGGCCGCCACAAGACCGAAGACGGCATAACAGTCAAGTCCCTGAAAATTCCCGTTCACCTGGGTCTATCCGAAGAAGTCGGTTTCAGCCACGAAGGGTACATAGATTACGCCGACACCAAACTTAACCCGTCAACCGGCACCGATCAGGTCCGAGGGATTTTCCCGAATTCCGACGGATATCTTTTGGCCGGAATGTTCGCCAGAGTCCGCGTTCCATTGGAGAAAAAGAAGGCGTTGGTAGTGCCCGGAGAGGCGGTGCAATTCGATCAGGGCGGGAATTACCTGTTGGTGGTCACTGATGAAAATATCGTTCAGCAGAAGCGAGTAAAGTTAGGCATGCGTGTGGCCGAAATGACGGCCATCGAGGAAGGAATCGCCCCCACGGATAAGGTAATTATGCTTGGTATCCAACGGGCCAGACCGGGCGCCAAGGTGAATCCCTCCATGGCTCCTGCTACCGCCTCTCAACCCGGCGGCTCCCCAGAAAAAAAACCTGAAGGAAAGTGAGCAGGCGCCACAACAATGATAAGCCGTTTCTTCATTAATCGACCAATTCTTGCCAACGTGATCTCCATAGTGATCATGCTCGCGGGCGCTGTGGCCATATTCTCATTGCCGATTTCCCAGTTCCCGGACATAACGCCGCCGATGGTCCAAGTTACGACCACTTATCCGGGAGCCGACCCGCAGGTGGTAGCGGACACAGTGGCCGCGCCCATTGAACAGCAAGTCAACGGAGTGCCGAATATGCTCTACATGCAGAGCACGAGCGCCCGAGACGGGTCTTACACGCTGAAGATCACTTTCAAACTGGGCACAGACGTTGATATGGCTACAGTGCTGGTGCAGAATCGTGTGTCGTGGGCCATGGCGGACCTGCCGACAGCGGTTCAACGTCAAGGCGTGACCACGAAGAAAGCGTCCACATCGTTCGTCACGATCCTGTGTCTCTATTCTCCCGACGGGTCCTACGACGACCTGTATCTCACGAATTACGTCAATACCATCATTAAAGACCCTTTGAATCGTCTGGATGGAGTCGGCGACCTCCATATTTATCCTTCCAAGGACTACAGTATGCGGATTTGGCTGGACCCCAACAAGCTCGAGTAGAACAGTCTCACAACCAATGACGTTGTCGAAGCGATCAAAAACCAGAACGTTCAGGTCACCGCAGGCCGCATAGGGCAACCACCGTCGCCGAAAGGGCAGGTCCTGGACCTTTCGGTGAATACCCTTGGCCGCCTCACCAGTCCCGAGCAGTTCGCAAACATGATCGTGAAAACAGGACAGAACGGCTCGATCTTGCGCGTGAAGGACATCGGACGGGTTGACCTCGGAGCAAAAAGCTACGACACACTTTCCTATTACGACGGAAGTCCCGCGAGCTCGCTCGTGGTCTACCAATCACCCGGTTCGAATGCTTTGGATGTGGCTGACAGAGTTCAGCGGCTCATGGAGGAGCTCAAGAAGGATTTCCCCAAAGGCGTTGACTACAAAATCGTATACCAAACCTCGGATTTTGTGAGAGCCTCGATCCGGGAGGTGGTTATTACGCTGATTGAAGCCTTGATCCTGGTGTTCATCGTTGTGTTTATCTTTTTACAGGACTGGCGCGCGACCATGGTGCCGGCTTTGACTATTCCTGTTTCCATTGTTGGAGCTTTCTCCCTTATGTATCTGATGGGATTTTCCATCAACATGGTCACGATGTTCGGCCTTGTTCTGGCAATAGGAATTGTTGTGGACGACGCCATAGTGGTGGTGGAGAACGTGGACCAAAACATGGTTACGCATGGCTTGGCGCCAAGAGAAGCGTCAATCCGGGCTATGGAAGAGATTACCGGGGCCATTATCGGAATCACTCTTGTTCTTATGTCAGTGTTCCTGCCCGCATCGTTTCTCGGAGGCATAACAGGCCAGCTCTACCGCCAATTTTCCTTGACGATCGCGGCCACCACTCTGCTCAGCGCTATCAACGCCATGACCCTCAAACCGGTCCAATGCGCTCAATGGCTCCGCATTCAGGAAGGCGAGAAAAACGTATTCTTCCGCGGGTTCAATACCGTGTTCGATGAAATCACTCGTCTGTACAAGAACGCAGTGGCCTTTCTAGTGCGTAATATTCCAATCATGCTGGCTCTTTGGGCAGCCGCCATGGGCATCACATACTACGCATTCACGAGGGTTCCCACGGGTTTTCTGCCGGCGGAAGACGACGGCCTTATCCTTCTCAACGCGCAACTTCCCGACGGCGCCTCTCTCGAACGAACGAACGCCGCCATGAAGCGGGTGATGAACATCCTCAAAACCACAGACGGGATAAGCCATTTTTCCGTTATCCCCGGGTGGTCCATACTGGACGGAAACGGCCCCACCCTTGCGGGCGGTTTTGCCGCGTTGGCTCCGTGGGATGAGCGCCTGAAAAAAGGCCGGACCAAGAAAGTCATCGAGGCGGAACTGGCTCGAAAGTTTTCTGAGATTCAGGCGGGTCTGGTAATTCCTTTTTCTTTACCCCCAATCACAGGTCTGGGCCAAGGCGCGGGCTTCGAGATGTATTTGGAGGACAAAGGTGGCGTAGGCCTGAACGTTCTGAACGAAGCCGCCGGGGAAATAGTGAGAGAAGCAAACGCCGGAGGCCTCCTGAGTGGGGTATACACCACTTTCAGGGCCAACACGCCGAGCCTCTTCGTTGATGTGGACCGGGACAAGGTCCTCAGCCTCAAGGTTCCCCTGCAATCCGTTTTCGATACGTTGCAGGCGTACTCGGGGCGACCTATGTCAACGACTTCAATGAATTCGGTCGCACATGGCAGGTCAACGTCCAAGCGGACAGCATGTTCCGCGCGGATCCGGACCAGATCAATAGGCTACAGGTCAAGAACGCCGACGGGGAAATGGTCCCCATAGGCACACTGGCGACAGTGAAGTACTCTCTGTCCCCTTTGAGGATTGATCGGTACAACATGTACCCGGCAGTCCATATAATGGGTGGAGGAGCTCCGGGCGTGAGTTCCGGTCAGGCTCTTGAGGCCATGGAGATCCTGGCCGCGCAGGACCTGCCTCCAGGCACGAGTTACGAATGGACCGGGATGGCTTACCAGGAAAAGCTCGTGGGAGGTCAGGTTTATATGGTATTCGGTATGGCCATACTCATGGTGGTCCTGATCCTGGCGGCTCAGTACCAAAGCTGGACGGATCCCATAGCCGTGGTAGCGGTCGTGCCTCTCGCTGCCCTCGGAGCGGTTATCGGACTGACCATAAGGGGAATGGATAACAACATATACACACAAGTAGGCTTGGTGCTGCTTGTCGGCCTGGCCGCCAAGAACGCCATCCTGGTGGTCGAGTTTGCCCGCGAAAAGCAAGCCGCCGGATGGTCTCCGCTGGATGCGGCGGTAGAGGGAGCGAGACTACGATTCCGGGCCATACTTATGACGTCCTTCGCTTTCATTATCGGCGTTTTGCCGTTAGCCATCGCCCAAGGAGCTGGGGCTGCCAGCAGACAGGCGGTCGGAACGGCCGTATGCTTCGGGATGCTGGGAGTGACTATGCTCGGAGTGTTTTTCACGCCGGCGCTGTATGTGGCGATGCAGCGGCTAAAAAAGCGCAGTGAGGCTGATAGCGGGCGGGTAGAGCCCAGCTCCATGAATTAGGGTTCGAAGGAGTGAATGCGTTGGCAAACATGCACGAATGGGCGCTGAGGAGAATGTTCATGAAGAGATTAATCCTATGGTTGATCGCGGCGGCTTTGTTTCCGGCAATGGCATTGGTTGCCGTCGCACAAGATAGCTCTACTGTTCCGGCGGATGTGTGCAAAGCAATTGAGCAATACGTCGCTCGTGTCAACACTATCGGAACTCTATCGGACAAATCGGCCCGTCAGGAATATTACTCCAAGGCCTTGAGCAACCTGGAACCTGTGATCAAACGATATAAAATGGATCGCTTGCTGCCGTTGGCCACAGAATTCTCGCAGTATACGGAGCTGGTCGCGGTCACTGATCCCGTAGACGCCAAATTTGGCGAGGTGACCGACAAGCGATTGAAGTCCCGCGCAGCTCTGCAAAACATCTGCATGCCGTATACAACTGCTCGCTAAATAGTTCGATCACGGGGGTTGTTATGTTGTGGGATAATTCCCCTCCCGTGAAGTTCTTATGCTAACGCATATGAACATCCCGTTGCGGGAAAGGTATCTCAATTCCCTGTTCCCTGAACTCATGGTGGATAC
>CAVVHK010000125.1:0-10291 GCA_963747865.1 uncultured delta proteobacterium
ATAACTCTCTGCGAAATGCGCAAGCAGGACGCCATCGATCCCTTGAACTAGATTAGGAGCCGCGCACAAGGGGCTTCCTCCGCCTTCGAGTAAGGTCACACCCGACTGAGGCTTGGCATAACGATTGAGTTATGAGCCACGCTTGGTGATGTCGCTTCGTCCTTTTGTGCCTCCCCTAGAGAGTACAGGCTTGTCGTTGCGAGTGGCGCTACGCCGACTTCGCGCGTAAGTGAACGCCTACGGCCTCGCCATCTCGAAAGTTCTCGAGGGGAGATCCTGAGGAGAGCTTCTTTCAAGAAGTTCCACTCAGGCGGCGCTCATTGAGAAAACTACGGGCACGCTGCCTCCCTGGTGAAAAGCTACAAAAAAAGCGGTTAGTTCTCATTTTCCAACAAAAAAGTTGCTTTCTCCTGTTCAGTACAGGGACTAAATATGTTATAAAAGTCTGTCCTAATACGGCAATCGGAAATTTGTGACCCTTTAAAAAATACTCTGCGGGTGATCTCCGGAATTAGTCTCTGACATGCCATAATTGTAGGATTAACGCTCCCCGTCCATGAACTTTTGGTCCGGGTTCGCGCTGACCCCGATCTTGAACGGGTTAACCGCTCACGGGGCTCAGCGTCTATGAGTATGGCGCAAGTCCGGTCCCCGGAGGATGGTGATACGATGTCGAAAAACTCTGTCCCTAACGTAAAACGGGAACTTCAAGAGCTTCTCCTCCTCTTCGAGATGAGCCAGGTTTTGGACCGCAGTATGGATTTGCGGGACTCAATGGGGCCGGTGCTGGAGGCAATAGCCGAGCACATGGGAATGCTTCGCGGCACAATAACTCTGTTTAACCGGGAATCAGGCGAGATTTACATCGAGGCCGCGCACGGACTGTCCGAATCCCAGAAGGAAAGAGGGCGTTACAGGCCAGGGGAAGGCGTTATAGGAAAAGTGGTCAAGACGGGCAGGCCCGCCGCAGTGCCTCATATTTCCGATGAACCCCTATTCTTGGATAGGACCGGGGCTAGAAAAGGCCTGAGCAAGAAAGATATTTCGTTCATTTGCGTTCCCATAAAGATTGAGAACGAAGTGGTAGGCACGCTCAGCGCGGACAGGCTTTTCGAAGAGGGTATATCTCTGGAAGAAGACGTGAGGCTCCTGGCCATCATCGCTTCCATGATAGCGCAAGCGGTGCGCCTGAGACAGCAGGCCCTTGAGGAGCGCCATCGTTTGCTCGAAGAAAACGAACGATTGCAGAGCCAACTGAAAGAAAGATTCCACCCCTCCAATATAGTCGGCAATTCCAAAGGCATGCAAATAGTATATGACCTGATAGCGCAGGTTTCCAAGAGCGACACGACCGTATTGATCCGTGGGGAAAGCGGCACAGGCAAAGAACTGGTCGCCCACGCCATCCATTACAACAGCATGCGCGCTTCGGAAACCCTTCATCAAGGTCAACTGCGGCGCGCTCCCGGAAAGTGTCGTCGAGAGCGAGCTTTTCGGGCACGAAAAAGGCGCGTTCACCGGAGCAATCGCAACCAGAAAGGGAAGATTCGAGTTGGCTCACAGCGGAACCATCTTTCTGGACGAAATAGGGGATTTGTCCCCGACTACACAAATCAAATTTTTGCGCGTCCTTCAGGAACGTGAGTTCGAGCGCGTAGGAGGAACGTCCACCCTGAAAACGGACGTGAGAATTATAACCGCTACAAATCGGAACCTGGAAGAATTGATAGCGGAGGGAAGATTCCGTCAGGACCTATATTACAGGCTCAACGTGTTTCCGATACATATACCGCCGCTTCGGGAGCGGAAAACCGACATCTCGTTGCTGGCCGACTATTTCGTGGAAAAATACAGCAAAGCAAATCACAAGAATATCAAGCGGATATCTACGCCTGCCATTGACATGCTCATGACTTACCACTGGCCGGGGAACGTGCGCGAATTGGAGAATTGCATTGAGCGCGCCGTATTGCTGAGCTCCAATTCCGTAATTCACGGACACCATCTCCCACCGACACTGCAAACGGCCGAGGCGAGTGGCACGGCGCATAGCGGGACTCTTGACGGGACATTAGACAATATTGAACGCGATCTGCTCATCGACGCGCTGAAGGCGGCACGCGGCAACAAGGCTAAGGCTGCTAGATCGTTGGGTATTTCAGAACGTATCATGGGGTTGCGGGTACGAAAGCATGGTATCGATGCCAGACGCTTTCGTACCTTTGTGTAACCAAAGAAGATGAAAAACTACCGACAGGTACCCTTCATCCCTGTAACTTACCATTTTGAATTTGTCCCTCCAAAATAATCTTCAATAAAAAAAAAGAGTTAATCCTGATGTCATTGTTCCTAACAAATTTGGCATCAGGCTTGCTCAATCAACAAACAAACCTGGAGTCGACGTTTCGAAACGGCCGTAATAGTCGTTCGGACTGCATGTGAGCGCTCGCTTTATTGAGGGCTGAATGGCGCGACCCGGGTAATCACGTTCATATGTTCCGGAGGTGCTCCAAAATGAATGCAGCGGACAACGCATGGGTATTAGCCTCGTCGGCGTTGGTACTTTTGATGACTCCAGGTCTAGCCATGTTTTACGGCGGCATGACACGTTCCAAAAACGTGCTTTCCACGATGATGCACAGCTTTTTCCTCATGGGGTTGGCTTCCATTATTTGGTTGTTCTACGGGTTCAGCCTCGCTTTCGGGCCTGACGCTTTCTACGGCTTCCTGGGAAACCTCAAACACTTTGCCCTCGAAGGCGTCGGCGCTGATGTGTGGCCCGATCAGACAATCCCGGGCACGACTTTCATGATTTTCCAGTGTATGTTTGCCGTGATCACCCCGGCTCTCATCTCGGGAACCTTTGCAGAAAGAATGAAGTTCAGCTCTTTCGTAGTATTCATGATTCTCTGGATGACGGTCGTCTATTGCCCTGTCGCTCACTGGGTGTGGGGCCCTGACGGATGGCTTCTCAAAATGGGAGCCCTCGACTTCGCCGGAGGAACCGTAGTCCACATAAACGCCGGTGTGGCGGCTCTTGCGTGCGCTTTGGTTATCGGCAAAAGGAAAGGTTACGGCACTACGGCCATGATTCCCCACAACCTCACCCTTACGTTGATCGGCACAGGTTTGCTGTGGTTCGGTTGGTTCGGGTTCAACGCGGGTAGCGCCCTCAAGGCGGACGCCGGCGCCTCCATGGCGTTCGTAGTGACCCACATGGCCACTGCCGCCGCAGCCCTTTCCTGGATGACCGCAGAGTGGATTCTTAAAGGCAAGCCGACCACCTTGGGTCTCGCTTCAGGCGCAGTAGCCGGTCTGGTGGCCATCACTCCCGCATCAGGATATGTCGGTCCGGTGTCTTCGGTAATCCTTGGCGCAGTGGCAGGCGTTGTCTGTTACCTGGCCGTCCTCGCCAAAAGCGCTCTGGGATATGACGACTCCCTTGATGTCGTGGGCGTGCACGGCGTCGGCGGAATCTGGGGCGCTTTAGCGACGGGATTGTTCGCATCCAAGCTCATAAATTCCGGCGGAAACGACGGCCTTTTCTTCGGGAATGCGGGCCAGTTCGGGATTCAAGTGGTCGCGGTCCTGGCAACGATAGTGTACTCCTTTGTTGTCACCCTGATAATTCTCTACATTATAAAAGCAGTCATGGGATTGAGAGTTACCGAAGAGGAAGAAGTCGTCGGCGTGGACACATCGGCCCACGGAGAAACCGCTTACAACCTGTAATCGCATAGCCTCTCTATTGCGAAGGGAAATGACGCAAACCGACAAAGCCGAACAGTCCAAAAGGGGAAAATGATGAAAAAAGTTGAAGTGATAATTAAACCTTTCAAATTGGATGAGGTTAAAGAGGCGTTAAGCTCCATTGGCGTACAAGGAATGACGGTTACCGAAGTAAAGGGCTTCGGTAGACAGAAGGGGCACAAAGAGATATACCGCGGAGCCGAATATCTGGTCGATTTCCTGCCCAAAATCAAAATGGAGATGGTGGTCGCTGCGGACGTGGTGGAACAAGTCATTGAAAAAGTGATTTCCGCGGCCAGGACCGGCACAATAGGAGACGGCAAAGTGTTCGTTTTGCCGGTGGAAACGGTAGTCCGAATCCGCACGGGTGAAAGAGACGGAGACGCCCTATAGGGCGCGTATTCCCGGAGCGATGTCGGGAATACGTTGCAGAAAAGGCAAGCATTCATTTTGCGTTGAATGCGGGGTCGGTTAATCCATACTAAAAAAGCCGACCCTTTAAATACTTACCAAAACGTAACATTTAAAGACTCGCTATTACGTGAATGTATGAAAAATGAGTGAATATCACTCGTAAACTGTGGGTTGATGTCGATATTGATTAGACATTACAGCCTGCTGTGACTATATCGATCCTCCCCCGGATCCTTGGCATATGTTTTGCTCATACAGCCAAAAATGTAAGTTTACGATTTTGTAGACTTCCAAAGGTTCGGGGCGGAAATCTTCGTCCCGAACCCTAAATTTTTCGGGAGGATCCTTATTTATGAATGGCGCCGATACTGCTTTTGTGATGGCGTGTTCGGCTCTGGTGCTCGTCATGACCCCGGGGTTGGCAATCTTTTATGGAGGCTTGACCCACTCCAAGAATGTTCTGTCCACTATGATGCACAGCTTTTTTCTGATGGGCTTGGCGTCAATACTGTGGGTAGTTTATGTTTACAGTCTGGCCTTCGGGCCGGATGTGGGTGGCGTAATTGGAAATCTGGATTATTTCATGGGCAACGGCGTCGGAGCCGCGGTAAAAGAGGGATTGACCATTCCCCATTCGCTTTTTATGACCTTCCAAGGGATGTTTGTCATAATAACCCCTGCGCTCATTTCAGGCGCGATCGCTGAACGTATGAAATTCAGCTCGTTCGTGATCTTTACGACCCTTTGGATTACACTGGTTTATGCCCCCATTTGTCATTGGGTGTGGGGAGACGGCTGGTTGGCCAAAATGGGCTGTCTGGATTTCGCAGGCGGATTGGTGGTACATTTAAACTGCGGAGTGGCCGCGCTGGTTGCGGCAATAGTGGTCGGCAAGCGTAAAGGCTATGGCAGTCGCGCTTTCATACCCCATAACCTTACACTGACTCTGCTGGGCATCGGACTGCTGTGGTTTGGATGGTTCGGATTCAACGCGGGCAGCAGGCTGGCCGCTGACGGTGTGGCTTGCAACGCGTTTTTGGTTACTCACATAGCCGCGGCCGCAGGGGCCTTGTCCTGGATCACTGCTGAATGGATATTGAGGAAGAAGCCCACAACATTGGGCCTCGCTTCGGGAGCCGTAGCCGGCTTGGGCTCGATAACTCCGGCCTCGGGTTTCGTAGGCATAGGAGCCGCGCTAATCATAGGCGTGGTGGCGGGATGCCTGTGCTATGCGGCCGTTCTCGCTAAAGACAAGCTTGGCTATGATGACTCTCTTGATGTTGTGGGAATTCACGGAGTAGGCGGTGTCTGGGGAACTCTGGCAACCGGTTTGTTCGCCTCCAAGCTCATAAACGACGCCGGGAACGACGGATTGTTCTACGGAAATCCCTCTTTGTTCGGCACTCAATTAATCGGCGTGCTGGCAACATTTGCTTACTGTTTTGTGGTGACGATGGTAATACTTTACGCTATTAAAGCTATTATAGGATTGAGAGTCACCGGAGATGAGGAAGAGGCCGGAGTGGACACATCAGCCCACGGCGAGGTAGGGTACAATTTGTGACAAAACCGCGTCCGCGTTTAACCTGATCTCTAATCCTCAAAAAGTCGGCATGTTGAAGGGGGTCTTTTAATGAAGAAAGTAGAAGTAATCATAAAGCCTTTTAAACTCGATGACGTGAAAGAGGCCTTGAGCGCCATCGGAGTCCAGGGCATGACGGTGTCTGAGGTAAAAGGATTCGGCAGACAGAAAGGCCACAAAGAAATCTATAGGGGCGCGGAATACTTGGTGGATTTCTTGCCCAAAATCAAAATAGAAATGGTTGTGCGCACGGAGTTGGTAGACCAGGTCATCGAAAAGGTAATTGCCGCGGCGCGAACCGGCAGTATCGGAGACGGAAAGATATTTGTGCTCCCTGTGGAGACCGTTGTCCGTATCAGAACTGGGGAGCGAGACGAAGACGCTATTTAGTTGGTAATAGTTAACCGGGAAACCCCTTTTTGCAACCCCGCAGAACGCGGGGCCCGGACCCTTCCACAAAAACTCCTAATATATTGGTTGGTTAAATAACCCCAACCGTGCTTCGATGAGATCCCTCTGCGCTTTGTGCCGTCGCAGGTCTGATGAGTCCTCGGGATAACACATTGGCACGCGCCCGGCACGTTGGCGCAACAGTTAGAGTTTTTTGAAGGAGGGTCCGGGAGGAAACTCTCTTGCACAAAAAAGTTTCCTCCCGGCGAACGCTTACTTTAGTTGAGTCATGTTACGGGTTCTGATATCAGACCCTGGAAAAACGTGCGGACTATCCTAATGGCGGCAGGATTTGCCCTAACCCCGGCGGGAATTTTTCGTACTATTTTAAAAGAAAGAAGGAGTTTTGCATGGATCCAAAGCAGGTTTTGGAGTTTGCCAACGAAAACAACGCGGTAATGGTAGACCTGAAGTTTATGGACTTCCCGGGAATGTGGCAGCACTTCAGCGTGCCGCTGCACGAGCTGGAAGAAGATTCTTTTGAAGAAGGTTTTGGTTTTGACGGGTCGTCGATCCGTGGCTGGCAGCCGATCAACGCCTCGGACATGTTGGTCATTCCGGACCCCGCGACGGCAGTGATGGATCCTTTCATGGAGCATCCAACCCTATCCCTGATCTGCGACATCGTGGACCCCGTCACCAAAGAACGTTACACCAGAGACCCGAGAAACATAGCTCATAAGGCCGAAGCCTACCTGAAGTACACCAAGATCGGCGATACTGCGTTTATCGGCCCTGAAGCGGAATTTTTCATTTTTGACGACGTCCGCTACGGATATGGTTCCAACCACGGTTTTCACCACGTTGATTCTATAGAAGGCTGGTGGAATACCGGCCGCGAAGAAGAACCCAACCTCGGATACAAACCGCGCCACAAAGAAGGCTATTTTCCGGTGTCTCCGACCGATTCACAACAAGACATCCGAAGCGAAATGGTCATGGTTCTGGAATGCCTCGGTATCACCATTGAGGCTCAGCATCATGAGGTCGCCACCGCCGGCCAGGGCGAAATCGACATGAAGTTTGCTCCCCTGGTAAAGATGGCCGACCAGCTTATGTGGTTCAAATATGTCCTAAAGAACGTAGCAAAGCGTCATTGCAAGACCGTCACTTTCATGCCGAAGCCTTTGTTCGAAGACAACGGTTCCGGTATGCATACCCACGTCAGCATCTGGAAAGACGGCGTTCCTCTGTTCGCGGGCGACAAGTATGCGGGTCTTTCGCAAATGGGGCTCTGGGCCATCGGCGGAATTCTGAAGCACGCTCCTGCCCTCTGCGCTATCTGCAACCCGACCACCAACTCTTACAAGAGACTGGTGCCCGGTTTCGAGGCCCCTGTTAACCTGGCCTATTCTTCCAGAAACCGTTCAGCCTGCTGCCGTATCCCGATGTACAGCGCCTCTCCGAAAGCCAAACGCATCGAGTACAGGACCCCCGACCCGTCATGTAATGGATACATGGCTTTCAGCGCGTTGTTGATGGCTGTTATCGACGGCATCGAGAACAAGATGGATCCGGGTCAGCCCCTTGACAAAGACATTTATTCCTTGAGCCCGGAAGAGCTGAAGAACGTTCCTTCCTGCCCCGGCAGCCTGGAAGAGGCCCTGAAGGCGCTTGAGAACGATCACGAGTTCCTGTTGAAGGGCGACGTGTTCACAGCCGATGTCATCGAAAAGTGGATCGAGTACAAGACCGAAGCGGAGCTCAACCCCATTCGTATGAGACCGCATCCCTATGAGTTCGCTCTGTACTTCGACATTTAATCCCGATTTCGGACATTAAGATTACATTCGGTTAGATGTTGGCCGTCGCGGCTCTTTTGGGCTGGGCGGCCGTTTTTTTGGGAGCCGCCGCGAAAACTCCTTGACAACCAGCCCCAGGTTTGCAAAAATTATGGTTTCAAACGGGCCGTTAGCTCAACTGGTAGAGCAACTGACTCTTAATCAGTAGGTTTGGGGTTCGAGCCCCCGACGGCCCACCAGAAATCATTGAGGATTCAGGACAAAACCTGAGTCCTTTTTTGTTTTTGCTGCACCCTTGCTGCACTGAAAAATACGTAGCCCGCTTTAAGAAAGTTGTGGGTTCAAGGGGCCAAGCCTTGGCTCAAGCTAAAGAGTTGATCTGCAAGCGATTCTATCAATGCCCTATGGGCTAACTTATGTCTCCAGGCTCGCGGAATTCCTTCTTCTCCGTAAAATGCGCCGGCAATTTGACCGTACACGGCTCCAGTCGTATCAGCGTCATTACCAAGATTTACAGCCAGCAGGCAACCGTCTCGGAATGAATCTGTCTTATGGAACGCCCAAAGAGCCGCCTCCAGGGACTTTACAACATACCCTGTCCCCTTGATTGTTGGGGGTTCGCGGTGTTTGAAAGAACCCCGAGCAATTTCAGCTATCTCTTCCACGAGAGGGTTTTGCTCCCAATATCCCGCTATCGGGTCGTACAGTTCGGAAAGTACCTCTTCCTTGGTTGCTCCGCTTATCGCTCCAACCAGGAGTCCCCCCATGTAACGGCACGCGTCAATACAGACGCGAGCTCCATGAGTTGTTCTTGAGCTTTGACCTGAGTTTTGAATAGCAAGTGCAGGATTGCTGGAGAAGAAGAGTGGCACGGGGACCAATCGCATGATTGACCCATTGCCCGCTGAACGTGAGTCAACAGGCCCGCAATAGGACATGTGGGTCGTTCTGAAGGTTTCCAGAGCATGTCGCACGGTGTTCCCAATGTCAAAACATCGACCATTACTGCTCAAATGCCCATGATCATGCCATTTCAGGTATCTTTTCAACTGGTCCTGAGGATCGAATCTCTTCGTTTCAATAAGGCTCTCCGCAAGGCAAAGAGCCATAGATGTGTCGTCGGTCCATTCACCGGCCTTCAGGTCGAATGGGCCACCTCCGATCATGTCATCGATTGGCTCAAATGTTCCAGGCTGCTTGAATTCAAGGGCTGTGCCCAAAGCGTCGCCGACCGCTAATCCAAGCAAGCTTCCTCGATATCGAGGCAATAGATGGCGTCTCAGATTAGCCGATAGGCCCGACCCATTTAAACTCTGTGTCAATTGTTCGCCACCGATGCGACCATGGTTTCTCTTGTCATATTCAGTCATTGTAGCCTTATCTTGCTTTCCCATTAACCGTTACGGGTTTTAGGGACTCTTGTGAACAACGCAACCGTTCATTTGGCAAAATCTACACGTGGCTCCTGAAATGTAAAATCACAGGCGCAACGGTTTTCTGAGGTGATAAAATTTGCTGTGTAAATGAAAATCAATTTTCAAACTCGCAGCAAATTTTCAACGAATTTCTCAGTTGAATACAGCTTGACCAAGCGCCGAGCAATCACCATGAGAAATTCCCTCTCTAGTCGCCTCCGAAAATTTTGCCTGGAAAATTGAAGGGTGTAACGCTGCCCACGTTTTCGCCCCCCTCCGAACAAATCTGACCAGGGGGGATCTAAGGCGTTGCTAAAGCGAATTTCTAAAGTCCCAAGAGCTGATATAGGTTGGTATAGGAAGATCGAATCTTGCCGTGGAATTCCCCACAATCGAATTAGCTGGGACAGGAGTACCACTCTAGAGTGTCTGTGTGTTCTCGTGTCCTGGTTTCGTTAGCCTCGCCGTTTAAGCCCGGATTCTCAGCAGAGTCTCCTGGGCGAAGCGCTCGTGCTATGGGAGAATAGTTTTCGTCATTCATCATTTCAGTCATTTCGTCGAGGGTCGGACCATCGCTCGCTTCAGATGAAAATCTCTTGGCGTAACGCCCTTCAGACTCCTCCATCTCTGTCCGATACCACTCGATTATTAAGTCCAGCCCGTCGACTAACGTCTGTAGTCTTTCCATGTCTTGTCTGCTGATGGCATCCTCGAAAGATTTCAGCACAGAGTCCAGATCTGATAGCAATGATTCGGCTAAATTAAGATGCGCCTCTAACTCTAACATAAGCCCCCCTACTCAACCCAAATCTTCCCGGTCAGTCCAATATTTTGACGCTCACAACCGGAGCATGTAACATCTTCTTGGCCGGATATCCAGCTCAGGAGCAAGTCATAGTAAAATAATCGCCTAAATTAAAGCGAATTCTTCTCAGCGA
>CAVVHK010000126.1:0-8987 GCA_963747865.1 uncultured delta proteobacterium
ACTGCCTGTAATGTCTCCTCACGCCAGTCATACCAAGTTGGTTGCATTAATTGAAATTTCGCACCGTCAGCAGCCGCTCCGATTTCACTTTTGTGGACAAAATTCTGTTCTGAGGTGAGCACGATATCCAGATCGGAATATGCTTCAGATACCATCCGTTGCCTTTGGACGAACTAGTCATTGCCTTAGCAGCGTTGCATCGGCTTATGAATTTGCTGACCGACGAACAAATCTTTGCTTTCTGTTCATTGTAATTTCTTTGCTTCTCTGCCTGCTCCTTTTCAAACGATGAGGGACCACAGCCTATGAAGCCCAATAGAAAGATTGAGCCGAGCCCTAACCAGAAGAGCCTCCGCATGATGCCTGCCTCCTACCCTGAAAATCCAAGGAACAAGTAAATTAATGTCATAGTGCCGATGGACAACCCAAACCGGTGCAACCTAAGAGACCCTAGGCTTCGCTATGAATCGACACCCGTAAGACATCATGGTTAGCGGGGACAATCAACACAAGGCTCAGTCGCATGGCCCATTCCATCAGTCTCCAAATCATCAGAGCAAGACGAGAACCAAGCCCAGAGCTTCAATGCGTTTGGGCGACTTGAGGAACGAGCGCGTTGACAAAGACGGGGTCTTTGAGGAATCCGAAGTTGCGTTCCACCATGTGTTGTTCCTTGTAGATGCTGAGCGCTTCCTTAGCGTCGACGACTTCGCTAGCCGTGCTGGTAATAGAAACGAAACATCCCGCCTCGTCTCTGAGTTTGGCTATAGCCCCCTCATCAACACCGATCTCAATGCTCAGCCCATACCGCATTTCTTTGAGACTGCGGGCGCCGTCCTTTTTCGGCCGCCCACTATGGTATTGAGGACGCTCTTGAGTCGTTGCCCTTAGCTTGTGAAGCGAACCCGAGCCTATGCGCCGGATTGCGGCTTGGGCGTCGGGCAGGCAGGCGTAATCGATCTTTTCCTGTTCCTTTTTGAGCTTGAGCATGCCATCGAGATCTTTCCTGATCTGTTTGTCTACCTTCTTTTGCCGACGTTTGTCGTGGGCGTCGGAATGAATCACAATGGCCCTGTATCGCCTTTCGTAGAGCGTGACCGTGGTCTCAAAGGTCTTGTAAGAAGCGGGTTTTCGGTTCCGGGTCGTAGGCGTCTCGGATATGGCCCCTATCTCTTACCGGTTATCGGCCCGGACCGCCAGGGTAATAGCGCTTTTGCATTCGTTGTAGACCTGGGGGAGGAGGCTGACGAAGAGTAGGCCGCACTCATCGATGACGTGTAGACTTTCTTGGGTGATCAGCGCAGAATCGTTGACGTAGATGAAATCACGACTTCCTATCTCGCACATACGTTTGGCCATTTCCGGAATCAAGATTCTGGTTGATGGTTTTGTCCGAGGAGTTCCCATCAACGACCCTGGAGTAGATAGGAATGCCGTGATCTACGCAAAACAGGCTCTGAATCAACTGTTTGAGATCCGGTCGGTGGGCCTTGCTGAATCCTTAGGTGATTACAAAAGGTTCGACGTGCTCTTCCTCCTCATAGACGAGGTAGTCGCCATAGACCGAACGGCTTGTAGTGTCGTGATGAGCGTGTGATGTGTTCAGGGAAAAGCTCCGTGCGGCCCTGAGCGCAATAGCTCCCAGCACGGTGTTTGTCCCCACATCGAACAGCTGCGTCAACACTCTCCTCAGGGTATGATCGCCCAGTTTGGACAGGGGGGATGTCTTCTCCGAGAACCAACTCTACGTCTTTATCGGCAAAGAACTCTCGGAGCCTAAACAGAGGCCTTCGACCGGAGAGGGCGTCCATGATCATGGCAAGGACGACCCGACCTGGGCTCACTTCCATATCACAGTCCAGCAGACGGTCTATTTCCTCGACCAAGCCGATCTTGGAAGCATAGGCGCATACCATAGGGAGAAACCTGACATCCGATATCAGAAGGTTTTGCTGAGAAGCGCCCACAAGGACCTCCTTTGAGAGATCCATTGCGTAGCATAAATTACGAAAACGTACAAGCCCACAACCAACTGATATCATTAATCCATGCAAAAATTATTGAGAACCTCTTACAACGGACTGTCGAGCGCGAGCCTAGGCTACCGACCGTAGGCCCCAGTCCTCGGGGCCCCGTCAGTGTCCTTTTCGATCACTCAACCTGTGATCAAAATCAGGAGCCAAACCTCAAGACATAGATTCCTCGAATACGTTCGTAAAGTCCACAGAGATTTCCGGGCTGGGGGCGCCGTGGGCAAAGTAGCTGGGTCATTTTACTTGGGCCATCTGGCCCATGTTGCTCGGAGCATCGGGGATGAGCATTCGGATTTCGCAGATTTCGACAGGGAAGTAACTGAAACCGGATTCCCAAAAAAATTCTCCCCAAAGGTGTAACCCAAGAGCGACTTGTCACACTACCCGTGTAAGAGACGCAAACGATCGATCGACGGCTTCTCGCGAAAGCAGACGAACGTTCCCGGTTTGGAGGTAGAGAACCATGAGCAGGAAAGTAGTAAGTGCGACATTGGTTGTCCTGGGCATGGCCGCTGTTCCCTCAGTCGCGGCTGAAACGGCAAAAGAAAGCGGGGAGGCTTCTTTGGGGACGCGTAGTATCCCTGAAGCCCAAGTTCCGATAATGAAAAGACATTACCAAGCGAGGTGAGTGCGATGGGATTTACAAGGACGTTTCCCGAAATCATGGCCATTGCCGGCAGGCGGGCTGAATTCTACGGCGCGGAGATGCTGACAGTCACTTGGGAGACCAAGTCCGAGATCGTTAAGAGTCTTTTGCCCCCGCCGTTGAAACCCGCCGAGAGGCCCATTGCTTTAGCCTTTGTGGCTGACTATCCCAGGACCAATTTCAGCCTGCCCTACAGAGAGGCGGCCCTGTTCCTTCTGGCCGCGTACCAGATGGCATCGAAGGCGGCTACTGCCTGTCCATGCCGGTCACTAATGATATGGCCATGGCCGGCGGCCGAGAGGTGTTCGGATACCCCAAGAAGATGGCCGACATCCACTTCGACAAACGGGACGATTTTGTCGAGGGCTGGGTCGAGCGCCACGGTGTGCGGTATTTCCAGGTCAGGGGCGAGTTGAACCAGCGCCCTAACGACCCCGCACTGCTCGAACTTATGCAAGGCTCCACATCCAGCGGGCCGGAGCAGCAACGCTATGCGTATAACTTCAAGCATTTCCCCAACCCTGAAGGCCTAGGCTTCGACTACAATCCCAGACTGATACGAGGGTCGGTGAGCTTCAGGCCGACGGAAACAAAGATTGGTAAGGCCGAAGTGGTTATAAACGCCTCCGATCAAGACCCCTGGGCCACAATTGAGGTGGTGAAGACGCTGGGGGCGGTCTACACCAAGGGAGACAACACCATGCAGGCGGGCAAGGTCGTCGCTGAGGTCGATCCTGTTCGGTTTGCGCCGCATGCGTTTCTGCGGTGGGACCGCTTTTCCGGCGAGAGGTAATTCTCATTCACTTATAGTCCGCGTGATCAAAAAGTTAACAAATTAGAAGTGGTTTCATAATTGCAGCTTTTTGACATCGCGACACTATTCAATAAGTAACTGTAATTTTGAGTCATTTCGCGTATTAAGCTCGTCCGAGGTGATCCGATGAGGCAACCCAAACCGATGTTGACGGATGAGCAATGGGCAAAAATTGAACCGTTACTCTCAAAAGAGGAACCACTTCTCAGGAGGGGCCGCCTTCGAACACATTACCGAGAGGCCTGGGAAGGCTACTTTGGGTCTCGAGGACCGGAGCGCGGTGGAGAGGTTCCGCCGACTTTGCCTAGCGGCAGCACATGCCGCAGGCGTTTGCTTCCGTGGGAGGAAGAAGGCCTCTGGCTTGAGATATGGAGAGCCTTCCCGAGCCAACTCGATGATAAACAAATCCTTGATTGGTATGAGGCGTTTATAGACGGAAGCTTCGCTCCCGCAAAAAAAGGGCGCCGGAGTCGGGAAAACCAAGAAGGGCAAAGGAACGAAGTGGATATTGGCACTCGACGGTCAAGGTATTTCACTCGGAGGCCATATCGACTCTGTCACGCCGGCTGAGGTCACGCTTGTAGACAAGACTTTGGAAAACATCAGAGTTCGCAACGGCCGAAAGGGACGTCCTAAGACCCGTCCCAAAAGACTCATCGCGGACAAGGGTTATGACAGCGACCCGCTGCGGAAAAAAATCGCCAAACGGGGAATCAAACTCATTTCCCCATACCGGGAGAACCGGAAGAACAAGAAGGTCTTTGCGGAAAACCACCTGGGAGCGATACCGCAGAAGATACAATGTGGAACGAACATTCTCCTGGATCAGCAGTTTTCGACGCCTGACCGTCAGGCACGATCATTCTCTTACAATCTACAGAGCATTCTTTCATTTGGCGCGCGTCATGATTGTCTTGAGGAGGATCTCATTTTTGAAACCACTTCTATGTAGCCGTCAACGCTGCCACGCTGCAGTATAGCCTGCGCGATCTGCACAACCGGAGAGTGTTGAGACGAGCGTACACTGCCGTGAAGAGGCGCCGAAGGGATTGACTATGAAATCGCATGAGACAATTCGTGTTTTCACCGGTTCTACTGCGATTGTCACAGGTGGAGCCTCCGGAATAGGTCGAGCGCTTGCGGAGGAATTAGCAAAACGTGGCTGCGAGGTGGTATTGGCCGACCGTCAGATCGAGGTTGCCGAAAAAGTCGCTTGGGGAATCCAGACTCTCTTCAGAGCTAAAGCCACGGCAGCTAAACTGGATGTGACTGATTTTCCTGCTCTGCAACAGCTCGCGTATGACACGGTCGAGCGTACCGGGAGATTGGACTACATGTTCAATAACGCGGGAATCGCTATCGGCGGCAGTGTGCAGCACTACGGTATTCAAGACTGGAATCAAATAATAGATGTTAATCTCGGCGGAATAGTAAACGGGATCCAGGCTGTATACCACATTATGGTGAAGCAGGGATTCGGGCATATCGTCAATACGGCGTCGATAACGGGCCTCATGCCTTCTCCGGGACAGGTGGCCTACTCGATGACCAAGCATGCGGCGGTAGGTCTTTCTCTATCATTGCGAGCCGAGGCTGCGGTTTTGGGGATACGCGTCAGTGTCTTATGCCCGGGCGCCATCCGTACCCCTATTCTGGACGGAGGCGGCTTGTACGGCAGAATGCTAATAGATATTCCACAGGAGAAACTAAGTCAGATGTGGGAGCAGTTGAGGCCCATGCCACCCAGTCTTTTCGCGGAAAAGGTAATAGATTCAGTAGCAAAAAACAAAGCCATCATTGTCGTGCCGTCATGGTGGAAGGTATTCTGGTGGACCAATCGCCTGTTTCCCTCGCTGGGAATAGTGCTTGCTCAAAGATCCTATCAAAAAAGGAAAAAGGAGCTCGGCATAGCGCAGTAGGCCCGACGTTTTCAGGCTATCTGACGGTTGAATCAGGGATTTTGCTTTGCAGAATGCTGATTCTACGTCACGCTCAAAGGATGAAACAAATGAAGCTCGCCAGGCGCATACCAATTAGTGGATTGCTGATCGGTGCCATAGCAGCAGCTTGGGTCGCGGCGGCGCTCCCCACGCTCGCCACGGAACCTGCATCGATCACTGAGGAGAACGCTCACACCGTAGGCCTCGGAGCCTACCTGTATTTCTACCCTCTGATCACGATGGATTTGACCCGGAAACAGTTCACGAACGTGAACCCCGGACAAATGTTCGGGAAAGTGCCGATGAACATGTTCTTCAATGTCCCTATATATCCCCCTGCTGGTTTCAAAGTAGTCGTCAGAACCAACTTCGACACTCTCTATTCGATTGCTTGGCTAGATCTTACCAAGGAGCCGATGATCGTCTCGACTCCGGATACGGGCGGACGGTATTATATTTTGCAGATGCTCGACATGTGGACGGACACCTTTGCTGCGCCTGGCTGGCGTACTACGGGCACTCAGGCCAATGACTTCCTCGTGATTCCTCCGGGCTGGCCACCAGATTTACGGGGAAGAGAACAGGAGGAATTCAAACTTCCCAAGAACATCCAGCGAGTCGACGCTCCGACCCCCTACGTTTGGATTATCGGCCGTACAAGAACCGACGGTCCTTCGGACTATGAGCCTGTTCATAAGATTCAGGCAGGCTACAAGATCACGCCAATCTCCCACTGGGGAAAAGCTCCTGAGCCAGTAACGGTCGAGATCGACCCCACGGTCGATATGAAAACGCCGCCCAAGACCCAAGTCGATGCGATGTCAGCCGACAAGTTCTTCGCTTATGGAGCAGAACTCTTGAAGTTGCAGCCGCCGCACATCACGGATCAACCAATCATAGCCATAATGAAGCGGATCGGAATCGAGCGGGGCAAGAGCTTCGATCTAAACAAGGCTGACCCTATGGTCAAAAAGGCCTTAGGCGCTGTACCGAAGGAAGCTCAGGAGCTGATGCGCTCCAACGAGCTCCTCGACTTCGCTAAAGGGGTAAACGGCTGGTTGCTGAATACTGACGTAGGTGTCTACGGCAACAGCTACCTCAGGCGGGCTATCGTTGCTCAACGAGACCTCGGCGCTCTCTCACCCGAAGACGCCATTTACCTGTCCACTCTCGTCGACGAATCCCTCAAACAGCTCGATGGAGCAAACAACTACACGATCCATTTCGACAAAGGGGCTACCCCGCCCGTGAACGAATTCTGGTCGATAACGCTCTACGATCCGAAAGGCTATCAGGTGGCAAACGCACTTAATCGTTTCGCCCTGAGCAGTTGGATGCCTTTTAAATACAACCCCGACGGTTCTCTTGACCTGTATTTCCAGAATGATAGCCCGGGCAAGGATAAGGAACCCAACTGGCTGCCCACGCCGAAGGGGCCGTTCAACTTGAGCATGCGCCTCTACGCCCCTAAACCCTCGGCCCTGACCGGTAAGTGGAATCCTCCACCGGTGGTGAAAGCTCAGGGGCGGTCGTCGCGGGCTCAGTAACAGCGCTTGGCAAAAGGAAAAAGAAATGAGTTACCGGGAAATAGACCTCAACCTGACCAAAGAGCAAATCGCGATGCGCGATACAGCCCGCAAATTCGGCGCGGAGGTGATGCGCCCTGCCGGCGCCGAATTAGATAAGCTCGACGATCCTGCCGACGTGGTAGGCGACGAGTCGGTGCTTTGGGACTATTTACAAAAGCCCGCGAATTGGGCCTGCACAAGATGCGTATCCCAAAGGCCATGGGCGGCATGAAGGAAGATATCGACCCCATGACCGAGTACCTCATAGCGGAGGAACTGGGATACGCTGACGCCGGTCTGGCCATCTCCTTGGGGGTATCAGCTATGCCTTTTTACACAGCGGCGTCTTTGGCTCCTTATTTTCCGCAAAAGAAATTCTTGCATGAAATGGTGAGTCAATTTGTTGAGGACGACGATGGCAAACTCATCGGTTGCTGGGCCATCACCGAGCCGGACCACGGCGCCGACTGGACCTTGGGTGGCGATAATCCCAGATGCGGGCCTTCGGTTAAGGCAGTAGTAAGGGGGAATGAATATGTGATTAACGGCCAAAAATCGGCCTGGGTCTCCAACGGCACTATCGCCACCCACGCCGTGCTCCACGTCGGTCTGGACCCTGATAAAGGGATGAAGGGTCAGGGAATCGCCCTCGTTCCCCTGGATTTAACCGGTATCACCCGGGGGAAACCTCTGGACAAGATCGGGCAGCGGCCTCTGAACCAAGGTGAAATATATTTCGATGACGTCCGGATTCCTATCGACAATATGGTCTTGACGCCCACGCTGAGAGAATCGCTGGGCATGACTGATCTTTTGGAAGAGAGATCCCTGGCCGAGGTGAACGGAGAAATGGCGGCCGTTTTCGGCGGACTGGCAAAAGCCGCCTTTGACGAGGCCCTGAATTATGCCAAGGAGCGTGTTCAAGGCGGCGTGCCGATTATTGAGCACCAGAATATCAAATTGAAACTGTTTAAGATGTTCACCATGGTCGAGGCGGCCCGTGGTTCGGCCAGACGGATGGCCGTATATAACGCCGCAGCCTCCCGGCCCTCGGGTCCCCATGCTGTGGCGTGCAAGTGCCTGTCCACCGAAACGGCATTTGAGGTGGCCAGCCAGGCGATTCAGATATTCGGAGCCAGCGGTTTATCCCGGGAATATCCCATTGAAAAGATGTTCAGAGACGCCCGGGCCTCGATGATAGAAGACGGGGTCAATGAGGCGTTGTCATTGACTGCCATGAAGTGGTTATAACCGGGATTATGCCGGAGTCTCTCCAGTCCAATGGGTTTGAGGCCCCAAAGGGTGGTCCGACGGCCGCTCGAACCACGAATTGTCAGCGACTCGTACGGGATGATTAGCCGACGGCGCCACTTCCGACATTTGTGCGGGATTGGTGGCTCTTCGCCTGGGTGCCACATTCCCCATGTTCTGTGATCTTCGTGAATGATTGGTACGGTTGGCACTGCCAGGTGTGGTGATGCCTGCAATCTCCGAATCCTACACACGGATAAATGTAGGGAGAGGGGTAATGATCAAAATTTTTCTCGATCATCTATATTCTTCAATGTGCATCGTTTTCGTAGGACTGTTGCTGTTGAATTTCATAATGGGATTGATACAAAACAGCCTCTTTTCCGAGGTGATGCAGTTCGTGATCGTGTGGGCGCCTTTGTCCATAGCTGTGGCTTCTGCTCTCGCATATAAATCGGCAAGGGAAGGTCAACAATATAATTAACAAGAAGCCCTCTTGAGCCTTTAACGACCATCAAACTAAAGTTTTGCACAATTGAGATAACTGGCTCTGGTAGCCTCTCTGGACAGGCAAGTCTTGCGAACGACCGTGTCGTTTTGTGTTCCCCTCTGGGAGCCGATTTTCAGCAATTTGTTGCCCCCTTACTTTTACTGTTGTATGGTAATTTCGCAAGACTTTAGATTCAAAGTTGAAGTGGTTACTTAAAAATATTGACTTTTTGTCTCATAAACTGA
>CAVVHK010000127.1:0-4760 GCA_963747865.1 uncultured delta proteobacterium
GAGGCTCTTAGGAAGCACGCCGGGGGGCTGAGTCGTGACATTGCGGCGGCAATGGGGAAAATATCTCTTGGCAAGACGAAAGGTTATTTTTTGAGGTCTCTTGGATGGGGGTATCTACAACGCTGCGATCAGCCCATCCCTTATTTTCAAGAGATCCGCCGCACTCGGGACACATCTCGCTGGTCGGCTCCACATCCACAGTGCGATCAACGGCTTCTTCGTCGTGGATCTTCCGGCCATTACCGTTGTGGCCAAGGCGGGCTCCTTTGGGCTTCTTTTCTTTCGGCTCCGCGTTGGGCTTAATCGGCACTTTGGACGACGGGGTGGATGACCCGAAAGGCCCATCCTGCTCTTTGCGTTCCTGGTAGCGCAACTTGGCCTGAAGCCCCTTGACCTGCTCCTCCAACTCATCAATTCAGCGTTGTTTATCAAGACAAACCGGGCAGCCGTTTATCGCCATGACACAGGAACCTTGACTCCGTAACAAGTAGTTGTGCTAGCCTACTACTCTCAAGGTCGAATCGCGAGAAACATTTTTAGCGTGCTGCCAAATGAATAATCCCAAAGACGGCGCCTACCCCGCGTAACTGAATGCATACCATCGACTACCGAGTATAACGGTGCTATACGTCCGTCCATGGCCGGTCCTCCCCTGGCATACATTGTGCTCCAAACGCTATGTACACCATCCGGGGATCGGTCACCATTATTTCTATATGACTATCTAACTGTTCTCGTTGACTTTGCCTCTGACGCAAAATCGCGGCAATCGAGGGAGCAAATCTCCCGACATTGACCCCACATATGCCGGGAGTCCGCTATCCGCGTAATCAAGTTAAGGGTTGATGCACGGTCTTTCATTCCAGAGAACGCGGCGCATTTTCTTCCAGCTCGGCCTTGACCTCGGCTGCAAAGTCCTCGACCACCTCGCATACTTCTGAGAGCATCTCTCGAGTCATTTCATAGGCCAATATAGCCCCTTTAATCGTAGCCCTCAAAGCGGGTCTGATTGCCGACGCCAAGACGGGTATTACTACGGGAGCAACAATCAAACATACTCCTATGGCTATTCCCGTCCCCAAATTCAACTGCGGTTTAAAACCCCAAAGAGTCATTTTCCGCCTCCTTGCCTGACTTTGTTTAACGTATAACTATATTCTAACATAAAGCCGCTTTGTTCGTTGTATGTTAGAAGTATGTTAAGAATGAATAAATTCCTAACTGAAAGAAATTGACGGGTTAACAGCCTTACACTGCCCTGGAGGGGAAATTCAACTGCTTGAAATCAAACCCGTAGGTTCGTGTGGTCTGGGATCATATCCCACGGCGCCTAGACGGCGAGATCGAACTATTGTGGTTCACGATAACTGCTTCAGCCTTCTCCACTCCAGCGCAACCGTCGTTGGAAAATTTTGGCTTGAGGGATATCCCACAGGTTGAAGAGGAAACGCTATCTTTCCCAGAACAAGAAAAAACACTTTGCCACAAATACAAACCACCGCTTACCTCTCGCCGTGACAGCCCCTCTGAGGTTCGATACCGTCCCTCTTCAGGAGTCTATTCTCACAAAGCCCCAGACAGCGAATCCTCTCTTCCAACAAGATCGCATGAAAACTGCAAACTTGCGGAATTGAAAAGGCGGATCACCCTGTTTTCCTTCTCGGCAGACCGTTGCTACGGGATTGCTTTGTCCCCGATATATGTAAAACCATTTTCCACCAAGTGTCTAGCCAAGTCTTCTCCTGTATAAAACCACATACAAGTGTCTTTAAGTTTGGATTCACTGTCATATACCTCTAGTTTCAAAAGCCCCGCCTCCAGCGATACCCTTATTGTCTCTCCGAGCGCACAATTCTCTTTTGTCATATAACGGCTTAGCAATGGCATCTCTCGTCTTTTTCCAATATTCTATGGACACTGAAGCCATCTTTAACTCCTAAAAATATGAAACCTGTTTCCGGCTATTGAATTAACTCCGAATAAGTGACGCCCCTGGATATATGCAAGGGGTCACGAGCCTTTCAAAGATCCGTGCCTTCCGGTTCCAACGGTTGAAGCGATAACAGAATTGATTGCCACTGTAACTCCGGAAGTGCGAGATAATGCGCTACAATGTGACTCGGGAGGAGCAGAGGAATACAGCAGGAACCAATTGACCTGACAGAGCTTAAGGTCCTCCTCCTTTTCTTTATGACGAATAATACCTGATCGTTAGCAGATAGACCAAACCCACGACAACCCCGATCCCGTTCGATACGATAAGGACTCGATCTCGCTTCATAAGCCCATATATCAACCACGTGGCTATCCCGAATTCCAGAAACACGACGCCAGGAAAAGACTGTCCCTTGCTTGACTGGACAGTTTAACATTTGCCACACGTGAAGCAGTGGAGATAGCCCCATCAAGACGCCCATCACTATCGTGATCCATGACCATATTCGGAGCATCGGCGGTGCGAAGTCCTTTCTCTTGTAGATTACATCTTGGCCGGTTCCGGCTCCTGGGCAAGTCGGGCGATTACCTTGTTGGTGGAAGTCTCGTCTTCATCGCAACTCTCGAATATGACTCATTGTGCTTCGTTTAAGAAAATGGTCTTGGCTCGGCACTCAACCGGACTTTTGCGAGAATGGTTTATCGCCGGCTATGAATTGTCGTGGATTTTGTCAGTGGACTTCGCCGCCAAATTCTTTACTTGATTTATTCTAAGCTTTTTGCAGGCGACTGTGTTTCTTCCATCAACCGGCGAACCTTCCTTGTGCCCCACGGCTTGCTTTTCTTGAAATCTCTTTTGACTTCGCATTGCTCCATCCGAATAGGGTGTCACCGCTGTCACAGTATTTGTAAGGCTTCCAACGGAACGGTGACGCTGTATGAAACGCGCCGTATAATCCGCTGCCGGGCGGGTCGCCGATCTTCTTGCTGTGGGCGGCACAAGCAATACGCCTGGGTGATGGCGAGGATATACTATTCGTTGAATGCTTTCTGGAAGCCCGAGCCGCTATGCCCTGAGAGCCGCCGCAGGATCAGGCGGCTCGGTATAAAAGACTGCGATCAGTCTAGGCCGTTAACCGGCATCGATGTTTCGACCCGCTCTTCTGCAATACGAGTAACCTTCATGGCTCTCCTCTCATATTCCATGGCGCCGTCTTGAATTGTGTCACCTCGCCGATTCGATGTTTATTACAAGTTCCTGCAATCACTGTGTCAGCTATTCGGATTCCGAGGCCTCTTGTTCGATGCGAACCTTCGCTTCTCCCCTGGTTCGCGGGATTGACGTTTCCATCCGCTGGTGAGAAAGACTCCGCCTGTGTCGACAAACAGCGTCCTGAAATGCGTTGAGCTTGTCAGTCATGCTCTATAGGCCGTCCGTAGTGGTCGTAGAGATATGCCTCATAATCTCGGTTATCGGCTTTCGAAGGATCGAACTCAGGACTATTTTTCACCGATTCCCGCGTAAGGTCAAAATACAAGCTCGAATCGGCCCATTCCACACGCTTGATCCATCGTGGCGATAGAATAACTTTTTTCCCCGGCAGCCAATTGCGGGTACCCACAACCACATAACGAACCGCCCAAGTTTCGTCGTCTACAATAAAATCTTCCACATGTCCGATTTCACCGTCGGTGGCATGAATATGGTAGCCGGTCACCTCCCGTGTGCTGCGCAAATGCGAATCATCCCGACGCCCTGGCTCAGCGGCTTCCGGCTCCACAAACACTTCGTCACCAGAAAGGGGTAACGGGGTTGTTCCGAAAGTACCGCCGTAACCGCCTCGCCAAGGCCATTGATAATCTCATTTAGCTCGGCTTCATGCTGACGATGATATGGGCCTCTCCGTGTCCACATCGGGGCCGGCGCTCACCTGAGCACAGGTGAGGTTTACCGAAATCGTGCGTGACTCCGGTTCTGGTTTACCGAAGGCGACAGGAGAAATGAGCACTTTGCGGCCGGATAACCAATTTCCTGTTTCTACGACAATATAGTGGATAGTCCAAGTTTCGTCGTCGAAGTAGAACTCGTCCACTTTTCCCAGGTCACCATCGGTGGCCCTGATCGCGTAGCCGATCATACTACTGATTATGTGTTTCATATTGCCTCCTATGAGTTTGCAGACTGTTCAACCTTGTTCCTATTGGCACAATGATCCCTCTGTAGGGTGCGATCACTGCACGCACGAAAGCGCACAGGGCTCATTCCGGTTCAAGGTTACAAGAAAATCAGGAATCCTTTGTCGCTCCAATGGCGCTCACCAGTTCAAGGCCCGTAATGGGTCGTAAATGGAGGTGGAACCGGATCCCATGAAAGCATTGGAAAGCTCATCCTGTAGCCACTCGACGGTAGTGTTCAACCCGCCGGATATGTGACAACCGCACTTGCGGACTGAACACCGAACGTAGGACTGAACTGAATTTGATATGTAGCTGTTGGACTATTCATGAATGGGCTTTCCGGTATTGCGATTCATCGCAGGTCAGCGCTTGCCGAGTCCTCAGGTATCCGAATCCGAAAATTCTCGGCCAAGACGGCGCAGGCGCCTATCCATTCTTGAGCGTTTTTGTCTCCCAGGTCGGCCTTCTCCTTGAAGTTGGGACAATGGGCGTGAAGGATTTTGTAGCAGATGTTTTGGGTTTTCCAGAGATTGACCTCGAACGGCAATGTCCGGACCAGATTTGCAGCCCTATTCAACCTCTCCATGCGAGAAACGTCGTCAGGTTGTTCGAGAAGTTGTTCGGCCAGATTCTCAATGTTGATTGCC
>CAVVHK010000128.1:0-18065 GCA_963747865.1 uncultured delta proteobacterium
GGAAACGTGATCGGTTCCGCTATAGCGACAGTGCAAAAAGAAGCCAGTATAACCATCGACGCAAAATGAACCATCCAAGTAAATCCCCATTTGTTCTCCATTGTTGTCTGTCCCTTTCCTGTCGGCTTGTCTCATGCTTTGGTAGACGACTTCTCGGCGCGGCGCCTCTGCGCTATCCGTTATTCTAGCAGGACCTGCCCCCAACAAAAGGCGCAGTTTTGAATATTTTGGGAGGGTCAGTTTTCCGAAACCGTCTCAAAACTCCCGAATTGTAGCGAATCGTGGTACGGTGTTCGTAGGGGCGGGGTTTGGAAGGTGTCTCAATTGCATACGATACCTCCAGGGTATCTTGCGTTATCAATCCAGTCTTGGACATTGTGTACAAACCCTGGAACAATTGCAATATGAGAAATCAAGTGGACTATTTCTGAAAGGGGAAAGCCAAATGAAGGTTACCGCATTCAACGGCAGCGCTCGAAAAGACGGGAACACGAGCATGCTCATAGACACGGTCTTTGCGCAGCTCCGGAAAGAAGGGATCGAGACCGAGCTTGTGTCGTTGGCCGAAAAGGATGTCAAAGGCTGCGTCGCATGTTATCAGTGCTGGAACAACAAAGACCAGCGTTGCGCAGTCGACGATGACGACATCAATGAACTTGTGGACAAAATGATGCGCTCGGAAGGCGTAATTCTGGCGTCACCCACCTATTTCAGCGATGTAACGACTGAAATGAAAGCGCTTATCGATCGGGCGGGAATGACTGCCATGGCCAATGGATACATGCTCAAACGCAAAGTCGGGGCCGCGGTGGTTGTGCATGGTAGGGGCGGAGCGATCCACACGTTCGATACGATCAACCACTTCTTCCTGATCGGTCAAATGATTATTCCGGGATCCGACTATTGGAATTTTGGAGTAGGCCGGGAAATCGGCGAAGTCGAGAAAGATGGAGAAGGCTTAGCCACCATGAAACTCCTGGGGGAAAACATGGCTTGGCTTCTTAAGAAACTTTACGCTTGATAAAGAGAAGACTATTCTGCAAAGGTAACTTCTCAATAATCCCTGGTAAAATGAGATCCCAGAGTCCAGTGAATCGCCTCAACATGCGGCTTGAATCCTTACTCTTCGAGGTTACCCGGACTTATTGAGAAGCTATCTGAACGGGGGCTAACATCATGAAATCAGTTGTCCTTAAAGGTGGATTTGGAATCGACAGGCTCATCCTAACCGACTCCCCGTTACCGGATGTGGGGCCCGGAACGATTCTTGTCAAAATGAAGGCGGCCTCGCTCAATTATGTCGACCTCCTTCTTGTCAAGGGTCAACTCAATCCCGATATCAAGCCCCCGTTTATTCCAATCTCGGACGGGGCCGGCATTGTCGAGGAAGTTGGACGGGGCGTCACGGACTTCAAACCGGGAGATCATGTGGCGACAATTTACATTCCGGATTGGGTCGATGGGCGTTACACTCCGGAAAATTCCAGATTTGAAACGCGCCCCGGCTCAGGAACGTCGCCTGGGCAACTTGTCGAATACAAGGCATTCAGCAGCAAAGAGCTGATCAAGGTTCCTGAATCTTTGACCTTTGAAGAGGCTTCCACGCTTCCTATCGCAGCGCTGACCGCCTGGAACGCTCTTGCGTACGGGAGGATCAAAGCCGGCAATACCGTGCTCCTACATGGAACCGGCGGTGTCTCCATTTTCGCGCTTCAATTCGCCAAGACTGTTGGGGCAAAAGTAATCATTACGTCGAGCGATGATAAGAAACTGGCGAGGGTCGGCGAACTGGGAGCTGATTATCTGATCAATTATAAACGAACTTCCGATTGGATTTCCGACGTATTTGCCATGACCGATGGCGAGGGCGCGGACATCATCGTCGAGACAGTGGGGGGCGCCAACGTCAATAAGAGCCTCGCTGCGCTAAGATTGGAAGGACACATATCCGTCGTGGGATTTCTTGCAGGAATTGAATGCACGATCAATTTGATTTCGCTGAATCTGAAACGAGCCACGATCTGCGGGCTTAGCGTTGGAAACGCACGAGATTTTGCGGACATGTTGAAAGCTATTTCAGCAAATCGGATTAAGCCTGTTATCGACAGGAAATTCCCGCTGGAGCAGGCGGGGGAGGCCTTTTCCTATCTCGAATCAGGAAGGCATTTCGGCAAAATCGTGATCGAATGCTAGATGAAGAAGCCGAAAAAGAGGAGTAACCTTGACATCAGGAAAGCCGTTCCCTACCATCGCTGTTCAGCGGACGGCATTTTGGACGCCGGCGGCCTTGCTTACGCCTCATCCAAGGCAGGAGTTAATGGATTGACCTATGCCTGGGCGCGAGAACTGAGCGGTGAAGGAATCACCGTAAACGCCATCGCGCCCGGCTTTATTCAGGACACCGGTTTCACCGGAGGTTGGTCTGACGAAATTGTTGGGAGCATTGTTTCACAGATTCCCGTCAAGCGAGCCGGTAACGTATCGGATGTCGCAGGCTTGGCTCTATTCCTGGCGAGCCCGGGAGCGTCTTATATCACCGGAGAAGTGCTCAATATTAATGGCGGCTGGTTATTCGGTCGCTGATTAAGGTTGTTTAGATACGCCAACTAGGTGATGCGCCAAATCGCTGAGATCGCGCTTGGGCTTAACTGTCGGGCGTTACGGAAGATGTGGCAAGACGCAATAGCGTTGTGGCTTTTAGGCGCATAACTAAGTACTCCGTCGCGTAAATACGGTTACGTATTCCGCAGGGTAACGCAGATGAAATTCATAGCCTCTTGCGCCCCGTGAGGAGCGCTCTTCATTGGTAGCCATGGGTGGAACCCATGGTAGCCGGCTGTATCGACCGGTTTCTTCAACCCCGCAAGGGGTTGAAGACGGGATCAGTTGTTTTTCCAATCCATGGGCTGCGCCCATGGCTATTCATGGGGATTGCCCCTTCGGGGCATGCGCGACGGAATCCGACACCGTATTTAGGAAAAGGCGAACTAAGGAATCGAACGAATGTCGAGCAACAATCGGAATAAGAAAATACTGACCGAGTTCATTCGAGAGGTCTGGAGCGAAGGAAAAATCGACTGTTCGGACAAGTATCTCGCCCGGCGGTATACGATTCGCCACGACCCGGGAGATCCATGGGAAAAGCAGGAGCTGGATCTGGAGGGCTTCAAGGAGCGCGTAAGGCTCTTACGCGAGCCCTTTCCCGACCAATGCTTCGAGATCCAGGGGCTATTTGCCGATGGAAACGCCATCGTCGTTACGTGGTTTTGGACAGCAACGCACACAGGGGATTACCCTGGATTTCCAGCTTCCGGCAGACAGATCAAGATGTCGGGCGCGACGGTCTGCTATTTCGAAGATGATCGAATCGCAGGGCATTGGCAAATCACGGATCGCCTGAGCGTGTTCCGGCAGTTGAAAGAAGCGTCTGTCGGCGAGTGATTAGATTGCGTCAACCGTTTGCTGGAGCCGATGTCCGCAAAGGTCGCTACTGTGCCGAGCGTCATGACGCAGGCTCCGATTTCTTCACCGGGGAAAAGAACATGAGATCTATTCTTCTAGTCGTCGCCGTCGGGATCATCGGATGCGCCGGTCTGGTTATTACCCAGAGCAAGGAAGCCATGAGTAAGGAGTTTTCAATGACTACTCAAGATGAACACGGCCCGTCATCACTCAAACAAAGCGCTGAAACGACTCGGAAGATTGTCAACCAATATTTTTCCTTGGTGAGCGCAGGCGCCGCTCCGGATGAAATCGCATCTTTGTTCAGTGAAAATATAGATTGGAACATTCCCGGCAATACTGCAATGGTTCCATGGATTGGACGAAGAAAAGGTTGCGCGGGTGTCGCCGATTTCATTCGTGATCTCCGCAACCAAACTTTGCCGATTCATTTCAGAGTTCGGACAATCATAGCTGACGGGGAAAATGCCGTAGCGTTAGGCGAACTGCAAACAAAAGTGATAAGCACGGGCAAAATAATTGAAACCGAGTTTGCATTTGATTTTGCAGTTCGAGAAGGTCTAATTGTACGTTTCAGGCTTTTTGAAGATAGTCACGCAGTGGCGGAAGCCTTAATTAATAATTGACCGACGCAATCTCCGACTTATCCTTCCAGCGGACGGCCTGAGGGCCGCCCATGATCTTGAACGTGGAGCTGCTCGGCATTCCGACATTGTGAGCTGGAATCGTGTCATGATAATCATCAACGACTACAATCCCGCCTGGCCGGGAGAGTTTGAAATCCTCCGGTTGTCCCTCCTGGAGATATTGGGCCCCATGGCTGTGCGTGTCGATCATATCGGCTCGACCTCTGTGCCGGGTTTGGGCGCCAAAGACGTCATTGACATCCAGGTGACCGTCCGAGAATTGAAACCGGAAGTTCGGCAAAAACTGGTCGAGGCTGGATACGAGCATCTGGAAGCCGTTACACATGACCATGTGCCGCTGGGCGAAGACAACGACCCAAAATTGTGGGCTAAATTCGTGTTCACTCAGCCAAAGGCGCAGCGTCGAGCGAATGTCCATGTACGGATTGACGGTAACCCTAATCAACGATATCCGTTACTGTTTCGTGACTATCTATGCGCTCACCCGAATTCCGCCCGATCAATCGAGCGGATCAAACGCGAAATAGCCAAACGACACGCCGATGATATCGAAGCCTATTACGACATTAAGGACCCGGTCTACGACCTAATCTGGGACGCTGCGCAGGATTGGGCTGGGCAAAATCGTCGCCGTCAAGCGTCACATTTCGAGCCAGCGTTTCCGATTCCAGATTTACGGCGACCCTCAAAGCCTTAAGCCCCATGACCCCGGGTAAATCATCCAGTTCCAGGGATTCTACTTCCCTGGTTAGATAACCGAGGCCCTGGAGGAAATCAATGTGTCGCTGCAATTCCCTCCATTCTTCGATGCGAGAGTAAACAAGCGCTATCTTTCCGGGTTGTGTGAGTCGCTCATTCATTCCTCTAACCAAAGCCTTGTCTATCCGGGACAGTATGATCTGATGCCTGGTATCGTAAGCGCCATCCACGTCGAATCGTTTTTCGTCGAACCGGAATCGGATGGAAATCGGGTCATGGCACATGAGTATGAAATGGGTGGAATCAAAGGGCACTTTCACTGAACTCTTGAGTTGCTCAGAGTGCCACGCTATTCCGCATGCGACCATAATCTGCCATAATCGAAGGCTCTTAACGTAGAACTCGCTGAAATGGCCGTATTGCCCCATGGAGGCGCCCAGATAGATGACATATTCGATCCCGTCCGTCTTGTGTCTGTCGAAATAGTGCGGAAATTCCTGTTGAGCCTTGGCCTGTTCTCGGTCCATATAAGCGGCTATCCTATCATTGAAAATCGCCATGCTTTCGCTGAATTCATTGCGCCTGTGATAAACCCCGCCGCGCTCTCGGTCAGTGGAGGTTTCATAACGGTTTATCGCCTGATGAACTCTTTCACCGAATGGTGTGAGAATAGGAAACAGCGGTTCGATCTCGGTCTGGATGAAATCAGTGACAAGTCTCTCGTCACCTGTGCTTATCCCTTTTATGATACGTTCCAGAAGCCCGTGCAGCCTGTGCAGGAGTTCGAACGACATGGGTAAAGATCTCTCGGCCGCGGCAGTTTCCACGACGTCACGGGCAAGCTCCAGATGTTCGGTCAAATCCGCCTGAATCGCGCTGTTTCGGGTTTCGGATGAACCTCGAATATCGGAAGCGCCATAAAGCGGAAACACGTCCCTGAATATAATGGGTTCCAGTTCCGATGGCCGGCCGGCGTGCAATCGCTCGAGGTGATCGAAAACGGCTTCTTTAAAGCGCCATTCCACTGAAGGATGTATTGCGGTGCATTTTTCCCTAATCATGGTTTGCACCTTGGTTTCCAGCAAATCCAATGATCTCTTGAGAGCCATTGCAAACATGGGGCTTATCTGTTCAGCTATTGCCGCTTGGGTTGGTCCGAATCGGTCGGGTAGCTTGGAGACGAGTTTCAGAGAGCCGATAAGTTCCCCTTGGTAGAAAAGTGGCGAAATGAGAAGCGACCTGATACCTTCTTTCAACAATTCCGAATCTATATGGTTTCTGATTTCTTTTTGACGAAGATCTCGCACACGCAGAATCGTCCGCTCGCGAACAGCACGGTCGAAAAGGGTCCCCTTGAACTGGCTCAGAGGAACATGCCGCGAATCGCCGAAGATGCAGTTGTGGGCAGTCTCGCAAATACCGCCTAGCAAGTAAGTCTGGTCTTCTCGAACAGCCGCAAGGCCGGCTGACAGATCAGCTATCCCGAACAGGATTCGCAGGCGATCGTTCAATTGGTCAAATCCGGCGGAGCTGAAGACGAGGTCCTTCCCGATCAGATCACGTTCAAGGGTATTAAGGACCTCGGTCTCAGTCACGTCCGTGGCTCGCAATACAGTAAAGCCTCTAAATTCAAACTGCTCCGGAGGCAGGATCTCCCGTAACACTTCCGGCTCGGCAAGGTGGTCGAGAACCCGCTCCCGTTGCTCCTCTGAAAGATGGGCGGGGGCGGCCAGGTTGGTCACTTCAACGAACCGGTAATCCCAATTGACGCGAAAATGCCGTTCCAGTCCGGTTTGAGGATCCATCACAACTTGGACGGTGGGATCAATCCAACCCTCGTGAATCCCGTAGCATTTGCTGAGTATGTGGAAATAGGCCCTTCTCACCTTGCTCAGCTTCGTGGTCGCTCCCGTCGGGGACTGCCGACAGCGCATGGACCCGTCTTCGTTCATGATCAGCGCTTGGAAAAGAGGTGAGAGCAAAATGGGGCGCCCTGTAAAAGGCGTAATGGCCGCCACAAGATCGGTGTCCCAAAACGCCGATGGGAAGACCGCAGTCATGAGAGTCCTTATCGCCTCTGAATGTGAGCTCAGCTCGGCAGGGTCTTCCACAGGGCATGATAATTCGGGGAAAGCCACTAAATAGTCTTTAAGTCCGCCGTCCAAATGGGGACTTGTCCCATTTGACGACGCCGGCGTTTTCGACCAGAAGTCAACGAGCGGCTTCAGGCTGAGAAAGCATCGAAAAGGATAATCGGCCAAAATGTCGGACATGCAAGCGCTCCTGTGGGTGATAACTGAACCGCTCGGAGAAAGAGACAGGAGTGGCACGGATCCAGATATCCCGCATCAGTTTATAAAATGACTCTCTCGCTAGCGCCTCGCCCATCTTTTCGCCTGTGTTTGCGACGAATCCGGACACCCATCCTAGCGCCGCGTCATCTCATCAACATAGAGCGTCCTCACTAAATGGGAAAAACGGCCGAAACGCGCTACTATTGTACAATTAACTTTCCTCCTTCTTGTATGTCAAGTTTTCCTCCTTTTCAAATTCGGGCTTTGAAGTGTTCGGATTCAATTGGAGATTGTTTCTTAGATTATTGGAGTCTGTGTTTTACGCCGTTCAGGTGGCAAGCGCCGCGTTAAGGCTTGAAGCGAGTGCAAATAGCGCGTTTCATGTTCCAAGTCGCGTCCGGAGGTCATTTCTGTCGTTTGTGACCTCGGGTAGGAATACGGCTCTTTCACCGTTCTTCCAGAACCTGCAAAAGAAATTCAGGCATGTTCGTAGTCGTCAATCTCCCCTTCCCGGCCGCTTTAAGCGATAGAAAGCACCCATTGCAGGAGCATAGAATCTTGTCCAGTTCCAGTTCTTCAGCGCTTTTCACGATCCTGTCGGCAGACCTCTTGCAACAAAGTTTGTTGGACAAATCTACAATCTTCAGGTTATCTATTCCGTCCAGGAACTGACGATATCTTTGCCACCCCAGACTTACCTTCGGGAAATTAGTTTTGTAGAAAGTGTGGCACCCTTCAAAGTATCCAATGACCGTGGGGGCCACTTTTAGCCTCTTTTTGTCCAATTCGTCAAGAATGAGGTCGAGGATGTAAGTCTTGCGGACAGAAGCCTCATCCTCGTAGCTCTTAGCCATATAAGCGCAACCAACACAACAATACGCCAACGTGTTCATACCCTTTTGGCGAGCCAAATCAGCATTGAGCCTATCAAACTCAGCGCCCAACGTAATAGCGTTTCCAACATCTTCTCCAGCGCTTTGCATGACCAGCGGGAGACCACAACAAAACTCTTTTTCAAAATACGTGTAATCTATGGAAAGAATGTCCAACAGCCTCATGTAATCGCGTAATAGGAAAGGGGTCGTGAAAGGCCTGTAACAACCGAACACAATTCCGTTATCAGCGCGGTCTTTAGGTTTTGGAATCCCGTGGGCGGCCAATACTCCGGCCCTCAGGACCGGACTGACCCCGTGGTTTCCGTGCCTGCGGATATCTTCAATCTGTTCGGGGAATCCTCTATCACAGGCTAAATACCCACTAGCTTGTCTCTCTGCCGCAAATTTCTTCTCATCAGCCATTTCAGTCTCCTTTCTTGGTATACTCGTAACATATAAGGACGCCGCCGACACTACAGTTGTAGTTGCGACGGCCTTCTAATAACGTCAGAACAAAGGAGGTAGTTCTTTCCACGGGGAGGCCTGTCGAATCCCTCAACGGAAATGAATCCATCGATGCCATGAAACACAAGTCTCAAGCCACATCCGGCATCGAGATACTCTTTCTTTCTGTTCTTATGACAAATCAGGACGATCCAGTACCGGTGGGTCCAAATTCGGTACACCATTCTGCATAACTCTTGGGCGAGACCTCGGTGTGACAAAGCTGTTGACGTTGCCAATTAAGGAAATTGCCTAGGTTCCGGAACCCCAGTAATTAGACGGTTGCCGAGATATTTCAGTCCCTTTAGATCTCTCGCAGTCCCTCGACTTGGTAAAGGGCGCGTGCAGAAATTCCAGGGTGCTGACCTCGTGTAGCTCCCACGCGGGGACAGTGAAATCAGACCTGCCCTCCGATAAAAGTCACCACGCTCACTAGTCCGTAATGATTTCCCCAATCAGGTTGTCAACGACTACCGGTGTGGAGAAATAATGAACAGAAGGTTCCGTGCCGTACTTGCCCAAGACAAATCTTTTCCATTCATCCGTGTAAAGTCTTTCAGCATCTTCACGGGATTTCCATAAGTAGACACCTCCGACAGTTGCTCCGTCCTCGGAGAGAATATAAACTTTGCGAATAAGTCCAGGAACGTCCCTGTATTTGGGCGCCGTGCTTGAAAAGATTTCCCTAGCTTTATCCACGGTTACCGGTTCGGGAAGTTTGAACTGAGTAATCGCCGTAATCATAATATCCTTCCTCTCTTAGGTCGTTTCCGCTCTCTACCGCAACAACATAGTAATCCGCCATAGCTGTCAATAGTCTTGATCCGGAATTATGCCGCCGTCTTGCCATTTTGACTGCATTGGGACCCTTGAGCGGCACGGAGGTCGTCCTGCTGACCCCAAGAAGGTCTCCTTGGGGAGTCCCACGGGACCTGACAGAGGCAAAACCGTCGTCATGTTGATGAAAAGACCCTCTCTTACCCCGCCATCGAAGAATTTTTCATAAACGGCGCATTCTCTGCACCGGTTGATTTTTGCTTCATAGGCGCCTTGCCGCTCTACTCGGCACAAAGTGCCGGTCACAGCGAAACATTGCCTCCCGTGATCGGGATAGGCCGGACATTCCTTTTGGAGGCTCCAGTTCAGTAATTCCCAGCAGCTTTCCATAATTGATTCCTCCGGATTTGTTCGACCATAATGTTTACCAGGTAAGGTCAACAACGAATTGAGATTGACTTCATGCTTGGACCTTTGAGGTAGATAGCTAAACATATAGTATTATGTCAAATGAATTATAGTGTCATTAACTATCACTCTTTGTGATACCAGGGACGGGCTCCCGAGTACGCTATCCCTCATTGAACGATCCAAAGCCGCATCTCAAAACCGCTGCGGTTTGGCTGAAGGAGAAGATGACTGATTCTCCCTATTCGGTTAAATCGGGGCGACCTTGTATGGGCCATGATGTCGAGGGCTATTCGGACTCCAAAGCAGTCCGAAGAATTCGAGGATTTCAAGAAGGCCATTCCAAGACCTATTCTCCACCCACTCTGACGCCAATCTCAATCTGCTCACGCATTCCCTTTCTCCGTGCAAGTTAACTTCGCGCATTTTCTTGATTGCTACGAGAAGTTGACTGAAATCGATCACGGTATGACCGTGGCGTAATACCCGCGTGGCGCCAAAAGGAACGACGAAAATGCGCTACATTCCTAAAGCCGCTATTTTCAGCGATTTCTTCCATTGAGGAGTTCGATTCTTCCAGGAATCTGATGGCATGTTCCACGCGAATCTGTTCCAGATAGCGAGCCGGTGTGGTCCCGGTCTCTGCTACAAACGTGCGTGCAAACGTCCTGGGGCTCATGGCCACGCGCTCAGCCAACATCTCCACTGTCAGAGGAAGCAAATAATTCTCTCCCATCCAAGTGAGTAGCTCGCTCAACCTCCCTCCCTCCGCGCCCTGAGCCCTTAATTGAGAGCTGTACCTGAGACTGACCGCCGGGCCGCTTTAAATAGAGCACCAGTAGGCGGGCCACCCTTATGGCCATCTCTCTGCCGAAATCCTCCTCCACAAGAGATAAGGCCAAGTCCATTCCCGCAGTGACACCGGCGGAAGTGTAGACTGAGCCGTCCCGCACAAAAATAGGGTCAATTTCCACGGTAACGCCTGGATAGTCAGCGGACAGGCGCCGTGCGGCCATCCAATGAGTTGTGGCGCGACGTCCGTGGAGAACGCCCGCCTCGGCCAAGACGAAAGCTCCGGTGCATATGGAAACGAGACGCCGTACGGAATCAACCTTGCTTCGTATCCATTCGATCACAGATTTGTTAGAGGTTAGAACCGAAGGGTCAGGCCCTCCTGAGACAATTAGCGTATCAATTTCATCCTTCCACACTCTCCACGAACCTTCCGCAATAAGCATGAGTCCCGACGACGTGGCTATAGGTCCGGCTGTGTCGGCCAGGATCGCCAATCGGTACGGCATTCCGATCCCAGACTCCCGTGAAATATGATTGACGGCGGCAAAAACGTCCATCGGGCCCACCACATCAATGATTTCAGAGCCTTCAAAAGCCAACATAACGACATTGCGAGTCATATGATTGTCGTTGGGATGACGCATTCCTCCTCTTTTCATCGCACAGCCCCAATCCATAGGGCTCCAGAAGTGGCGCCTCTCTTTCCATCCGCCGCATCATCAATAATGAGGAACGCTGCCGTGAGAGCCACTGGCGTGTATCTGCGGGAGCCGAGACTACTTCTATTCGCGTCTCGTTCCTGTACCTCATGGTCGAGGTTTCTCGGCCGGCGCAGACGCAGCGGATCCGTGTTCGCTTCGCAGAGTGCGGATTCGGTCGTGATCGGAACTGGTGAAGTCGGGGTCTACATAGATGTGCATGCGCCGGATCAACGGGCCATCGAATTCGAAGACACTGCAGAAGAGGCCTTGCGATACTGCGCCGTCCGGCCAAGCCCTGCCATCCCGCGTTGTGCCCCATTCGCGCCCCTCCACGACAATCGTATCGCCCGAGACATGAAAAGTCAGGCCGTCGATGTCGTGGCCGATGGTGGCGAGGTTTGCGCCCATCCGTTCGGCGAAGGTGACAAGCGCACGTTTCCCGCGGGCAAGGCCGAATTTCGGGAAATACATCTGCAAGTCCTCCGTAAACAGGTCGAGGATGGTCGGGTCTCCGGCGTCAACCTTCCTGAAATACGTCCGAATTGCTTCGATTCGGGTGGCGCCGGTCTGACGGCTCTCTACGGAGCCCATCTCCTGGGCTGATACGGTCGATCCCTGTGTTCCCAGCTCACTCCCTTTCATGACTTTCTCCTGGTCCGATGCCCTATCTGATTGAGCAAAACACATTGATGAAAACATCAACAGAGAAAGGGCAAAGAAAACAGAGGCAAAGAGACGCCGAAGAAAACAGGGGCTGAAGATCATGGCGATAAATGGACAGAGGGATTTTTTCATTCTTCAACTTTCCTGTTCGAGAAATTCAGCTAAGCAATCCTGCACCGATAGAGATTGTTCAAGCGGTCTGTCAACCGTGAATGCGAAAGGTTGCTCATCATACCACTGATCGCGGAACGTGCAAGTGTCATCAAAAACACACACTTGGGCTGAAAACGGAAAATTGGAAGCGTGAAAGGGCAACCTTAAAGATTGCCCTTCATGGAGTCGATGCGAGCAAGCGCCTAACTTGCCCAGGCCCGCTCCACCTATTCAATGGCGCTCTAAACCTCAGCGGCATAAGGAGGGGCAGGATAATATTCCAGCATGTGTTGAACTTCGCGGGCATGGGAAGGTCCGTAAATCTGTCCCATCAACCACAACGTCATATCGAGTCCGGCAGTGACTCCCGCGCTGGTAAGTAAATTGCCGTCACGCACGTACCGAACCTTTTCGAGCACAGTGACGTCGTTGCGCTTCTTCAAAGCATCGATTGAATCCCAGTGGGTAGTGACTCTTTTTCCTTGCGCCACGCCGGCTGCCGCGAGAATTTCCGATCCGGAGCAAACGCCCACTACCCATGTGCAGCTTTTGCTCGTTTCCAATATCCAGTTCAGGAGGTTGCCGTCGCTTGTCATCGGAGACGTGTCAGCAGCCCCTGGTACGACCAGTATGTCCGGCGACGGCGCATTCGCAATACTGAAATTCGGAATGATTTTTAGGCCCCCGTGACACGTGACGGGACTGTCCGTAAGGGCTACGGTATAGAAGCTGTCATCCGAATGCCCGAACATTTGGGAACAGGCGACAACCTCCCAAGGCGCTGCGAAATCCAGTTCCACTGCGCCGTCAAAGATGAGAAATGCGGTCTTAAGTGCCATGTGCATGTACCTCATTGAATAACGTTTATCCATTGTGAAACCCGTACAGGTATTCACTGATACCAGGGCGCTTTCAAACAGGCGACATTCGAGAAACCAAATAAGGCCGTCCCCGGAATCTCTCCTCCGCAACGGACGGCACAGCCTGACTGCGCTTCGGAAGCATGCCAACGGCGTCCATCCGCATTACCACTTCTTTGATCGCGCGTCGGTATGAAATGTGACGTTCATCCAGCACGCTATCCATATGAAGCCGCACTCCCGGGCGAAGGATTCATTCTGAGCCTGCCGGCGAGAAGAAACGTCTCACTGAGGACATTGTAGAGGCCCCCCTTAGTTGGCGCAATGACAAAGATGTGACAATTTCTGCCACATAATCTGATGTCGCGATATGACGGGCGCTGGAATCAAAACGATGAAGGCCCCAATTCCAGGAGACAATGGCTTCGCTGACGCTGCGTGGCGGTCTTAGAAAACTATCGAGTCTGATGACGCCGCGCCTCTTGGGGACCATGCGACCACACATAACTAGATGGACAAGGTTTCGAGTTAGACCTGCTAAAGACTCACTGGATTAATAACCAATATTCTCTCCCACCTACTTGACGTGAATGCGGTCCTTGATCACGTGGCCTTCAAGGACGCTCCACATATTGCATATCCGCTGAGGAGATCTGCAGTCGACACACAAGCCTTTCTCTTTGCACGGGGTCTGGAAATTCATTCGGATAGCGTTGATTGGCGCAGAATAGTGTTTGACCCTGGCCATTGCCGAGTCCAAATCGGCAGTCACCTTATTCATGCCGACAACCAGTAGAACCTTCTTAGGTCCAAAACACATTGCTGCGACCCGGTTGCCCATACCGTCAAGGTTAGCGTTCACTAGGATGAACCCATGCGAAATCCTTTACCGGTTCATCGAGTTCGGTGTGCGCCAAGGCATTAGTGAAATTGGAAATCATTTTGGCGGCAATACCGGATAAAACTTCCAAAGCCTGCCGTTTGGTATAACCGGCTTCCAGAAATGCCCGTAACGCGGCGTCGCCGACATGGCCGCGCTTTTCGATCAGCAGCCGCGTAAAGGCACGCAAAGCTTCCAGTTTCCTGTCGGCCAAGGGCTTGCCGTCGCGCAGCGCCGCAATGACATCTTCCGGCATATTCTGCATCTTCATCAGCATCGAATGGCCTGCCGTGCAGTAATGGCACCGATTTTCGTAATTCGCCGTCATCATCACAACCTGTTGTTCTACCGATGACAGCGTGGTTTTGCTGATAAAGCCTCCAAAAGCCGTGTTGAAGACTTCATAGGTCAGCGGGGCTTCGGCCAATATCTGATGCAGTTTGGGTAGGAAACCAAAAGCCTTGATCGACTGGTCGATCAGGGGGTGGGACTCAGCGGGGGCGGTGTCTTTGGTATGGTAGGTAAACATATTCATCTCCTTTCGGGGTTGTAGTTCAGCCGGTCTTTTCCTTCGAGACGGGTGGTATTGGTCCTTGATTTCGGTAAGATCCAATCTGTCCACCACATCGCCGATGAAGAGCGCCAAGTGTGCTTCCGGCAACGACTTGCGCAGGCCGGGCGGCAGAATTAATGGCTTCTAGGGTTAATACGGAATGAAACGATACTTACCCATGGGCCCCCCCCCAGCAATGCGTTTCTGACAAAACATAAGCAGTAATGCGACAGACTCATAGGGGGCCTGGGGGACAGAGTCCCCCAGCGCTACCCACACGAAACAGCGAAGAGGCTTTTTCCATCTATGCTCATTGCCAAGATCCGGCTGATGTCGGTCAGGCTGCGTCCGCTCTCCGCCGACCATTGGTTCATGGCTTCCTGAACGTCTCCCATATCGTCTTTACCGGTCGGAGTCTTACTGACGATCTTCTCTCTAATCAGAGCCGCCACAACATCTTTGGTCAGGATAAAGGCAGGTTTGCCCAACTCGCGAAGAAAACGCATGCCTGTTTCCCCACCCAATCGGCCGGCATTTTTCTTCAGGAACGCAAGCAGCCCCACATAGTCAGCATCCGGCCATTTTGCGAAAAAGCGGGCGGCGGAACCGTGTTCGGCGGCCAAGCCCAAAATCAATCGGGCATTAGTTTGAACCGAAGCGATCTTAGCGCCATTGCGAACAATGGCTGAATTTTTCACGAGACTGTCGAATTGCTCCCCGGTCGTGGACGCGGAATAAACCGGATCAAATTTTCTGAAAGCCTTTTCGAAAGCTTCCCATTTCTGATCGATAACCGTTCGCGAAAAGCCGGAATAGAACACGCGCCGTGTCATTAAGGAAAGGACGCGATCATCCGGTGTGGTAGCGATTGAGGCAGACTCAGAGGGTTTGGTGTTTTTTAGCAACGCCTCCAAACTTTTAGGGCCGCCGTGCCGTTTGGCTGCAATCGACTCGATTTCCGAAAAGCGCCGCATGCCTCTTCCTTACTTCCCAAACCAATTTTTCAGGAACCCTTGGCATTGCGCCGGATCAAACTCCGTCACGCGAGAGAAACGCATTTTACCTTCCCGTATGAAAGGTTCGCCCGCAAGGAGCTTGTCAAGATCTTCGCGCGACTGGGCGTGTGCCACCAGAAACCCGCCATGGGCGGGGATTTGTGGTCCGGAAAACAGGAAATGACCTTCGTCATAACCGCGCTGCAAAAAAGCGTGATGCTCCTCCACCAGATGGTCCATTTCGGCAAAAGGGACGAGATGGTGTCCTTCAAGCAGAAAATATTTCATGATACTCTCTCCAACAGGGTTAACCGCTTGATCGCGGCGTGAATTAATACTATAGTGAACGTTATAGTATCTGCCCCGCATTGTCAAGCGAATTCTGTAGTAGTCGCTATAATATGGAGGAGCGCCTATGGGACGACCACGCGAATTTGACGTCGATCAGGCAATTCGGATTGCCACCGACCTGTTCTGGCGCAAGGGCTTTGAGGGCACTTCGGTCAGTGATTTGACGCGTGCCATGGGTATTGCTACGCCAAGCTTCTACTTTGCCTTTGAAAATAAGGAGGCGTTGTTCCAGAGGATTGTGGAGTCCTACCAAAAAACGCAGGCAAAAATTGTTGAAGATGCCCTAAGCCAGAAAACAACAAAAGCTGTCGTTGAAAAGTTACTTGGCGGATTTGCGGATTTGTTGACCGATCCCGACCATGCGCCCGGTTGTCTAATTATGAACAGCGCATTGCCAGTTGTTGAAGGTCATGGCTTTCGAATCTTGTTCGCAAAGCAACGGCAGGCTCTCAGGCTCAGACTTCAAGAGCGTTTCAAACAAGCGGTCAAGGACCCTTCTGACCTTCCTGCGGATTCCGATCCTGGGGGGCTCGCGGAAATGGTGGTAGCTTTGATCTGGGGATTCGCCGTCGAGGCGCAGTCAGGAGCAAGTCGAGCGAAACTCCGCAAAGCGGCGATAGCAGCGACGGTCATGTGGCCTATGCCTAAAAAATGTTGAGGCGGGACCGCCAATTAATAAGCCCAAACAGGGATTCTAATCGGCATGGCCGGCGAGTTCCTGCAAGGTCGTCAGCATTCCTATAGCAGCTTGGCGGCGACGTTCGGCCAGGCGCTCGACAACGGCTTGCCGCTCCTGCTCTCCTGCGATGCGAGCCACAATATCAGGCGTATAGTGTATCGCGCCGCGAGCTCCCCATTGACCATTTGGTATCTCGAGGGGGAATACCCAGACCCTCTGGCTCACCTCTTCAAACGTCCCCTGTTCAGCCGCGGCAACGGCCTCGGTCATCTCCTTTACCACGCCTGCGCGTCTTGAATCGTCGGTACTGGCCCTCGGGTACGGCTACAATAAAACGATACAGCGGCTTTGCAGCGGGAGTACCCGCGACGAATACTTTTGGTCGATGGAGAAGGGTCCAGGTTACGGCTCTTGCCACCTCATTTTTTGGATCGAACCCTTCGAGCCGGATCAGGATGTCCACTAGGCTCCGCATCAGTTGCGCCTCAGCCTCAGGTTGCAAAGCGCCTTCGGGGATACAAGCGTCAATCATTGGCATAGTGAATAAACCTCCCTTTAATGTTATGTTTTCAGTGATGGGCGGCGTTTTTTCGGTTTACGTGAAATTTTGGGGTAACCGTTCACCAGGAACACTTACCCGAGACTATAGAATTTCCCAGGGCTGCTCTTATTTCTGCGGTGACGAAGTTCGCATCTTCTCGTTTCAGACGCGACTCTAAAATGCCCCGCGCCTTACCACCACCTATTCTTCCTAGGGCCCAAGCGGCATATCCTCGGACCAATTCCTCGGGGTCCTCCATCGCACGATTCAGCGCGGGTATATGGTCCGGATTGCCTGTATTTCCCAACGCGATGGCTGCGTTCCTCTGGAAGTATTTTTTATCGTTGATGTAATTGTACATGATCGGACGGACTGTTTTTTCGTAGAAATGATCGGACATCTCCAGCATTTTGGGGAAGCTGAATTCCTCAGCCAATTGGATCAGGAACGGATCCTCCGGAAGCTTTGCTTTCAGCTTTGCCGAATTGCGCGGGCATGCCTCTTGGCAGACATCGCATCCGTGGACGCGCTCTCCCATTTTTTCCCTGATTTGAAATGGAATAAAGCTCGTTACACAGGGACGTCCATCCTGAGTCCACCACGCGTTAAAGGCGAGGCAACGTCGCGGATCAAGCTTTAACGGTTCGTAAATCGCCCCAGTAGGGCAGGCGTCCATACAGGCTGTGCAGTCCCTGGGGCACTTGATGTCGTATGTTGACGTGTCACACTCAAGCTCTTTATCGACAACAATCGAACTGAGAAGAATGAACGATCCGATTCCCCTTGCATATGCGAAGTTGTTTTTCCCGAATGTGGTGGCGCCTGCTCTCGCTGCAGCCCGTCTTTCGGGAACAAATATCCCTCTTCCGATTTCACAGCCCATTTTGGCGAGAAAATCCAACATAAGTTGATAACGTGCCCCGTTGATACGATGAGGTTGGGCGCTATAGCATCGGGCCTGGTAAATCCTTCCGATCTTCCCCAACAGGGATTCAGGGAAGGCTCTTTGCGAATAGTCCCATGCCATGGAAATTATTGATCCGGCCGACGCCATGGTCTTCTTCGGTTGAGCGCCCTTCAGAAATTGCCGAGGATCCTGAACAAAGAAATCGTAAATTGTTCCGCGGGATTGCACCTCTTCGATGTGATCGGAAAAATCATCGGCAGATGTGACCCCGACCCGGTTGTAACCGATGTCCAACGCAAAATCAGCGATATCCGTGGTGAG
>CAVVHK010000129.1:0-36893 GCA_963747865.1 uncultured delta proteobacterium
ATTGTTTTTGTAGCCTGCTTCGTTCAGTTGGTGTGTTGCTGAGGAAAGAAAGGCGCTCCATAACATAGTCTTAAAGTCTTCAACTCCTCTCGGTGAAGGAGAAATTCTTTTAACACCACCGACGAAGCGCTCCAGTTCTCTTCTCCGCCAATTATAGTGCATTCAAGCCCACCTGTGTAGCCCACTCATAACTTTGAGGTATGCTTTTTGGGTTAAGGTTCGGGAAATATATCGAAAGACGCTTGTCTTTGGGATCGGTAGAAAAACTGGAAATCGGCTTTACTACTGGAAAGCTGATACCGGGACCAGGTAAGCCCAAATTGAAATTGCTGGCGATTCTGACCATCTCCTCGATTTTGTTGGTCGTATTTTGGTTTACGATGGCAGAGTTGGAAGCCCAAATCCTCTCTCGCCTATCAGGATTACAATACTAAATCACGGAGTTAGGCTTGATTGGCGATACCATGATTTTCATTCTGCGATCCATATCCATTATTTGGCTACCTTTCCGTTTCCCTTTGCCCTCCAGCGACCTGTAATCGACATTGCAGTTTCGGGCTACCATTCAAGTAATTCATGATTCGTCCTAGTCCCCATGGGAACATGAGGCGCCTGATGCCCCTCCAGCGACCGTTGGTCACGGATTTTCGATGACCATTCTGCTGAGAAACTTTTTTTCCGCAGGTGTATCTAAACTTGTAATTGAGGAATGCGTCGAATTTGCTGAAGTTCTAGATAAGTTAGATTTTGAGCCATCAATTGATTCGGAAGGAAAGACATAAATTTTTAGCGATTTGCCTAGCCAAAGAGCATCGCCACGGAGAGACTCACACATAGGCCGTTTGCGGTCCCTGGTGACCGTGCGAATAGAAGCGTCGCCGGGAGAGCAAGACGCCCCAGTTACTCCGTGCCTGCTCTTTCAGATACCCCGGACTCCTCGGAGTTTGTTAACGCACTGCGAAAAGGAGAATGCTTATGTCTAAAGAGACCGTTAGCACGAAAAGAAGTGAAAAAGGGCTGCTAACCCCGGACAACTGCGTTGTCGCTCTTATCGATTTCCAACCCCAGATGCTCTTCGGTGTTTCCAACTTTGATAGACAATCGATCATCAACAACGTCGTTGCGCTCTCGAAAGCCGCCAAGGTTTTCGGTGTCCCGGTTGTCCTCTCCACGGTTGAAACCAAGAGTTTCAGCGGAAACATGTGGCCTCAGGTCCAGGCCGTATTCCCGAACCAGACGCCGATAGAACGGTCTTCTATGAACTCTTGGGACGACAAGAAATTCGTTGCCGCTATCGAAAAAACCGGCAGAAAGAAGATCGTATTGGCCGGATTATGGACCGAAACCTGTGTCGCTCTTCCAACCGTGCAAGCCCTACATGACGGGTACGAAATCTATGTCGTCGAAGATTGCTGCGGCGACGTTAGCGTCCTCGCCCACGAGAACGCCATGAAGCGCATGGTCCAGGCGGGAGCCAAACCGGTGACCTCGCTGTCCGTGATGCTGGAATGGCAGCGCGATTGGGCGGAGCGCGACACCTATGAGGCCGTAATGGACATCGTGAAGACCCATTGCGGCGCGTACGGAGTGGGCGTGGAATACGCGTACACGATGGTGCACGGAGCTCCGGAGACTAAGTTCCCTGAATACATCGTCCCGCCGGCTGCTCCTGAGCACAAATAGCGGATGGCGAACGGGAAGGCCTCAGCCCTTTGCCGAGATCGCTCCGCCGAGCCCTGCGGGAATGTGGAGAATGAAACCATGAAAACCAAGCTTGTCCTCACCTGCGCCGTCGTTGCCTTGGCGCTGGTCGACGCATATGCGGCTGATTCGACTACGGCCCCAAGGGAAATGGCGTTCGAGACCAGGCCTTTGGGCGTGAAACTGTCCGTCAAGATGGTCGGCCCTTATATGCAGGCTGCCGACCTTCAGATCATCTGCGCCTTCAAGCACAAACCCTCAGGCGACACCTATCTTGGCGCCGCCAAGGAGTTCGACCGGAAAGTAGGAGGGATCCTCTCGGCCCTGCGAAATCGCGGCGAATTTGTCGGCGAACTCGGTGAGACGATTCTGTTCACGCCGCCCAAAGGTTCGATTCCGGCCAAGCGTGTGCTGGTAATCGGCCTGGGCGACGAGGCGAAACTGTCGCTGGACACATTGCGTATAGTGGGCCGCGTCGCTGCGCGCGAGGCAGTTCGGCTCAAGGCCCACCACGTAGCCTGGGCCCCGGTAATCCGAGATCAAGGTAATTCGTCGCTGGACGTTGGCGAATGCGACCAAGCGTTTGTCGAACAGGCGCTTCTAGCATACGACACCGAAAAACGCTTGCAAGCCCAAGGTCTGGCGGACAAGTTCAGCATTCAAGAATTGGTGATCGAGGCCGGCCGGCCCTATTTCGACGGCGTGGCGCAACATATCGGCGAGGCGTCGGAGTCCGTCGCCAAGGAGATTGCCCGCCGCGATTCAAGGCCTTACGCTTCCAAGGGGGAGTAACATGACGCAATCCACGTCAGCGCCCGATCTCATCCTGCAAAACGGACGAGTTACAACTATGGATCCGGATCAGCCCGAAACCGGCGAGGTGGCCGTCAAGGACGGCTACATTGTGGGTGCGGGAAACACCGGGACCTTTACGCACGGCCCGGACACTCAGGTCATAGACCTCCACGGTAGACGAGTCATTCCGGGCCTCAACGATTCACATATGCATCCTATCCGTGGAGGTCTCAATTACAACATGGAGTTGCGTTGGGACGGCGTGCCGTCGCTGGCGGATGCTCTGCGCATGCTGAAGGAGCAAGCCGCTCGGACGCCGCCCCCACAGTGGGTCAGAGTTATCGGTGGATGGACGGAATTCCAGTTCGCGGAGCGCCGCATGCCGACTCTCGACGAGATCAATCGAGTCGCGCCCGATACGCCGGTATTTGTGCTGCATCTCTATGACCGTGCGTTTCTTAATCGCGCAGCCTTGCGTGCAGTCGGCTACACAAAAGACACACCGGAGTTTCCTGGCGGCGAAATCCAGAGAGACAAGCAGGGGAATCCCACGGGGCTGCTCATCGCACGCCCGAACGCCATGATTCTGTATTCCACACTCGCCGGAGGGCCAAGACTCTCTCGCGAGGACCAGATTAACTCAACGCGGCAGTTCATGCGCGAGCTGAACCGCTTTGGAATCACCAGCGTTATAGACGCCGGCGGGGGTTTTCAGAACTACCCGGATGACTATGAGATCATCAGCGAACTCCACAAGCGAGGTAAGTTAACCGTTCGCTTCGCCTACAATCTGTTCACGCAGAAGCCCAAAGCCGGAGCTAGCGGACTTCCAGCGATGGACGCGGATAACAAGGCCTGGCGAGGGCGACGATTTCTACCGGATGAACGGCGCCGGCGAGATGCTCGTGTTCTCCGCTGCGGATTTTGAGGATTTCCTCGAACCACGGCCGGATATGCAGCCCGTGATGGAGGACGAACTCAAGGCGGTCATTCGGCGTCTCGTGGAGAATCGTTGGCCGTTCCGCCTCCACGCTACCTACGATGAGACAATCAGCCGAGCCTTAAACGTCTACGAAGAAGTTAATCGCGAAATTCCATTCGACGGTCTTCATTGGTTCTTCGACCATTGTGAAACGATCTCCGACCGCAACATCGAGCGCATCAAGGCGCTAGGCGGCGGCATCGCCATCCAAGACCGGATGGCGTTTCAGGGTGAATATTTCGTTGATCGATACGGCGAAAAACAAGCTCAGAGGACTCCGCCCATCAGGAGGATGCTTGAATTGGGCGTTCCGGTCGGCGCAGGCACGGACGCAACCCGAGTCTCAAGTTACAATCCGTTTGTAGCGCTTTATTGGCTTATCACAGGGAAAACCATCGGAGGCGCCGCGCTGTACCAGGAAAACAACTGTCTGGATCGCATGGAAGCCCTCCGCCTCTATACAGTGGGGAGCAGTTGGTTCTCTTCCGAGGACGGCAAGAAGGGCGCTCTTGCTCCGGGACAACTGGCGGATTTTAGCGTGCTTTCCGCCGATTACTTTTCGATCCCCGAAGAGGAGATCAAACAGCTCGAATCTGTGCTGACCGTAGTCGGAGGCCGTGTCGTGTTCGGCGCAGGCGAGTTTGAGAGATTGGCCCCGCCCCCGCTGCCGGTTAGTCCCGACTGGTCTCCGGTCAAGACTTACGGCGGATACAGGAGCGGAGATGTAGAGCCGACCCACGTGCGAAGGCAGTCACGCTCCCACGTTCACGTCCCTGGCGCTAATGCGCATAGCTGGGTCCTTGGGGATTCCGGACTATGGACCTTGGGCTGCGATTGCTTCGCCTTTTAGGCCTCAACTGATCTTCCGGGCGAATTACGCCGGCTTATCCGGCGAAAGGAGATTCCGATGGTAACCACAGAGCGACCTGATCAAGTTCTAACTGAAAAAGTGCTGAACGCTTACTCAAATATTGAGAACCCGAGGCTGAAGTTCATCGTTTCGGCGCTAATCAAACACCTGCACGCGTTCGTCAAAGAAATTAATGTGACGGACGAAGAATGGGAGTTCGCCTGGGACTTCATGGAAAGGATGGCCGCCATGACAGGTCCTGAAAGAAATGAGTTCCTCCTGTTTGCCGACGTTATCGGAGTGAGTCAACTTATCGAAACGCTCAATCACGAGAAACCCGGGCAACCGGTTGGTTTTGCGTTGGTAGGACCATTCCTTCGCGACAACGACCCATTCCGCGAAAGAGGAGATTCCATCGCATCCGATAATACCCCCGGGACGCGCGTGCGGATCTCGGGAAGGGTATTCGACTTTGGTACAAACGCACCGATCAAGGGCGCTATTCTCGACACATGGCAAGCGGCGACAAACGGATTCTATGAGAACCAGGACCCGAGTCAACCTGACTATAATCTGCGGGGCCGTTTCAGGACAGATGAAAACGGGACCTTTGACCTTGTAGCGCTTATGCCGACAGCATACCCGGTTCCAACCGACGGCCCGGTAGGAGAATTCTTGCGAGCCGCCAAAAGACCGCCCGACAGGCCGGCGCACATACACTTCATCGTGTCGGCTCCCGGTTATGAGACGCTTGTCACCCAGATCTTTGTGAAAGGCGACCCTATAATTGAGGACGACGCAGTCTTTACCGCGAGCAAGAACATGGTTGGAGATTTCAAAAAAGAAGGGGACCTATTCCGGCTAATTTATGATTTTCCTCTAAAGCCGGGTGTCTCGATAATGCCGAAAGCCCCTATCCCAGCCTAGGAGGGCCGTCATGGAAGACGTCACGAAAATGATCGTCGGCGCATGGCGATTGGTACACTCGATAAGCTTCAGTCCGGATGGAAAAAAGGAATATCCCTTCGGAGAAGACGCCATCGGGTACATCTACTACAGCGACACAGGCGTTATGGCGGTTCATATAAGCAGGAAGTTCAGAGATGAGACCAAGGATCTTTCGCGCCTCAAGCATGACTACTTAGCTTATTTCGGCACATATGAAATCGATACCGAAAAGCGTGTAGTCCGCCATTTCGTTGAGGGGCAACTCATTCCGGGCGAACACCCCCGAGTTCTCGAAAGAGAGTACCGCTTCGATGGAGATCTCATGTCGCTGAAACCCGTGGATGGGACCAATCGCGAAATTTTGTGGCAGCGGGTCCGATAAGAACCACCGCCGCGTAGCTGACGCTAACGACGGCTGCGCTGTGAGAAGCTAATTTAAGTGAGGAAAGCCGATGAGCGCCAACCTTCCAGATCATATGCAAGTGGTGGAGATCTCTCGCCCTGGAGGACCTGATGTATTGAAAGTGGCGAAGCGCCCCGTGCCTGAACTCAAAGCGGGCGAAGTATTGATCCGTGTCGCTGCGGCCGGGGTCAATCGTCCTGATTGCTTTCAGCGGGCCGGGGCCTACCCACCGCCTCCGGATCATTCTGACCTTCCCGGGCTCGAGGTCGCCGGAACCGTGGTCAAGCTCGCCGAAGACGTACGGCAATGGAGACCCGGCGACCGGGTCTGCGCGCTCACACCGGGTGGCGGATATGCTCGGTACTGCGTAGCCCCCGCCGGACACTGCCTCCCATTGCCACAGGATTGGACATTCGTCGAAGCGGCGTCCTTGCCGGAGACCATGTTCACGGTCTGGATCAATGTCTTCGAGCGAGGACGCTTGACTCCGGGTGAGACCTTGCTGGTGCAAGGCGGGTCGAGCGGAATCGGGGTGACCGCGATCCAGATGGCGCGGGCGTCGGGCTGCCGCGTATTCGCTACCGCAGGAAGCCCCGAGAAGTGCTCGGCCTGCGAGGCGCTCGGCGCCGAACGGGCAATCAATTACCGCAGAGAAGATTTCGTTCAAGTGGTCAAGCAGCTCACCGCCGGCAAAGGCGCTGACGTAATTCTGGACATGGTGGCAGGCGACTACGTCCACCGCGAGCTGAAGTGCCTCGCCGACGACGGACGCCTGTCCATCGTTGCCTTTCTCCGCGGCGCCAAAGCGGAGGTGGACTTCAGCGAGATCTTTCAGCGTCGTCTGAGCATAACCGGTTCGACCTTGCGGCCCCGGAGCGTCGAGTTCAAGAGCACGGTGGCAGAGGAGCTGAGGCGGAACGTGTGGCCCCTTATAGAAGCGAAGAAGATCCGGCCGGTGATCTTTAGGGTGTTTCCATTGGCTGAGGCCGCAGGGGCGCACGCGCTGATGCAGTCCGGCGAGCACATCGGCAAGATCATGCTGGAGGTAACCGAGAGTTGACAGCAGGCGCTGAAGGCGGAGCTTGGTGTTCCATAGCAGAAGATCGGCCAGGCATTTTTTGTACGATACCACGAACGAAGCAAACCGAAAACTTCGTGAAAGTCTGACGCTGAGGCGAAAAAACGGGAAATGGTCGCCACCGTTCCGACATATAATCTATCGCGCACATTTTGGGGAGGAGTGATGAAACGCGAGTCTACGTTGAGCTTGAGAATCAGGTCGCTGTCGCTACCATAGATGCGTCACGAACACAGACCTCCCTACAATTCCTTTCGGTCAACAGTCCCGGGGTCTCGACGCCCCCGAGGCCGCGCCTCCGTCATCGAAAGCGCTCCCGGAGCTAAAACTCGCCGAAACGGCCTCCGTTACGTCTACTCCTTCACCGGTTTGCCGTATCGGAGTTTTACCGCGGTGGCTTTGTCCGGTCCATACACGGTAACGACAAATAAGTTGTCAAAAGAGTCTTTGGCCTCGCACTCTGGGCCTGTGCAACCCAAGTCTTTAATAATTTGATGAATTCCTTCGTTACCCATGTGACGACCGGCGCCGACAACAAGAACCACCTTGCCTTTATAGTGATCCCTAATCTCTTGGAGCATTGAGTTTAGGCTCCCCTGTTCATAGTATTTCAATTCCGGTAACTTGAGTTCCTTCTGAAGAGGCTGGACGGTTTCCGCCATTCGTTTCGCTTTAGGGCTGAAGATCGCTGCAACTCCCGCATTTCCCACAGCGCGGGCTAAGTCTTGAGCACGCTGCTTGCCTTCGGGGGTCAGTTCGGGATCATCGTTTGACTTGCTAAAATCGAATCTTTCCCGCGTGTTGAAGTATCAAAATCGTGGTTGGCGACTCCGCAGCGAAAGCAGTGGACAGGAGACTTCCGGACAAAGCACCGCCGACTCCCATGACGCCCAAAACTACTCCCAAGCCGACAAGGATCATCAGGTACAATTTCTCGTATGCCTTCATAATGGTTTCCTCCACTAGCGTGTGCGTAACTTGTCAATTTAAGATGCCGACCAACGGTTGAGGATTCAGTAGTGAGCGCCGCCATCGTTGGCTATTATGAACTCTGCAATGTCCGGCGGAAAATTCCGGCGCGGTTCTGACCTGTTGGTGTTCGATCTCTCGTGATGGTTCGACTATACCTGCCTCTAAGCTCCATGGCATGCATATTACGCAGTGCGAGGACGGATCGGGGAGCGGCTGTTTGTAAGCGCTGCCAAATTCCGGAGAATTCTTGATATGGTTAGGCGTTTGGACCATAAGGTGACGAGCAACTTCTCCGTTCTTTTGGGCCTTTTTAATCGCGACCCGGCTACCTGACGCTTCTCAGACCATGTCGATTTCCGCTCATCCCTTCGTTTGAGACGCTCGAACAAGCTCGACGGGTCCGAAGGGTTTTGATATTCCAACCTATAGTCAGTCTTAGCCCCGATCTCGGACGAAAACCTCTGTCGGACGCGCTCTACACGGCGCTGCGCCATATCCCTAGCTCCGGTTAGGGCCTGCCGCAAAGGACATCATGGGATGATCATCGTTCACTCAGCGATGCATGAAGGTCACATATTTCTTTGGGGAGAGATTTCAGAACAAGAGAATTCGCTAGAGAAACTGAAACATTCCGAAGACTGCGACGAAAAAGAAAAGGTAAAACGCTACCTTTACAGCTACAGCGCCGACAGGCAAGACCTCGTCTCCGTGCTCACCAGAGCCTCCCAGAATACTGCTCCCGAAAAGCAGCGTTTTGAGGACATGGCTGTGTGGCCGCCCACAAAAACGGGACATGCAATCCCATCAAGCCCCCTAATTATGGAAAAACCTCCTGGAAAAGGGAAAACAAGGCTCAGCCTTTGGACCATTACGGCTTACCGAATGCAATGGAGTGAAGCCATTGACTTTTTTTGCGCCTGTGCGCGGGTTACCGAATCGCCTTCACCGGAACTCCTGTCGAGAACAATGTAGGGGATCTGTGGTCTATTATGGAATTCCTCAATCCGGGATTTCTGGGAAGCCAAGCGGAGTTCAAACAAAAATTCTTTGCGCCGATTCAGGCGGAGCGGGACCCGCAAGCCGCTGAGCGCCTTAAGCGTATTACCGGACCGTTCATCCTGCGGCGGCTCAAAACGGACAAGTCGATCATCGCAGATTTGCCAGACAAGATGGAAATGAAGGTTTTCTGTCCTTTGACAAAAGAGCAGGCGTCGCTCTACGCCGCGGTGGTTAAGGAAAACGAAGAAGACCTCAAATCCTCCGAGGGCATCAGGCGCAAAGGCATAATATTGGCGACTCTCTCCAAATTGAAGCAAGTCTGCAACCATCCGGCGCATTTCCTCGGAGATAACTCCGCCATCCCCGGCCGTTCCGGCAAGCTGGCGCGCCTCACCGAAATGTTGGAAGAGGTGTTGGGGATCGGCGACAAAGCCCTTGTGTTCAGCCAGTTCGCCGAGATGGGAAAATTGCACCAGAAGTATCTGCAAGATGTTTTCGGAAGCGAGGTTCTATTCCTGCACGGCAGGGTCTCCAAACAGAAACGGGACGCCCTGGTGGAACGATTTCAAGATGAAGCGGGCGGTCCGCCGATCTTCGTGCTTTCTTTAAAGGCCGGGGGAACCGGTCTTGACCTCACGGCGGCCTTGGTGAAAAGGCTCGGGAACTTCCCATTGTGGCGCGGTCGGGAGCATTTCACCGAATCGCTGGAACTCGTCTATTCAGCCGCTTCACCTGAGGGGTTGGACGTATATCTTGGCCTCAAGTGATCCTCAGCGGACGCCATCTTTTGGTTAACAACGCTCGATTTCTCGTTTTGCGAGAAGAAATTGGCTTGATATCGCTGGAACCGCCGTTACTGGGATTGGTTAAATGCTCGTACTCGGGATTCGAGAAGATCCTGGAGCGGCTTTGGCTCGAATTCCAGTGGACACCTGAGTTAAGTCGATGATCCGGCCACAATAGGTATGGAGCCCCTTGTAACTGGGTGGTCATCGAAGCCGGATAAGCTGGCGATCTATATCATCCCGTAATATCAGCAAGTTACCGGCACAACCTAATCTTGCGCTCCCTATTGAGCCCTTTCGGTCCTTTTCAGCCTCAATTTATTCGGGACCTTCATAAAGGAGAACCGGCCTTGGAAACGAGCTAGTCCCCGCATTCGGAACAGGATGTCATCTGAAGGAGCCCCCCGTCGGATCTCATGGGTCTGGGAACCTTGTATTCCGCTTTTCTGGATTCGATGTTCCGCAATTCCTCGATGTAACTGGAAGGAAGCCCGCGTTCCAAGGCTCCCTGGATTATGAAATCGAGGTACTCTCGGCTGGGCTTCTGCGGAGCCTCCAGGACGTCCTTCTTATAAAGGAGGACCGACTGCGCCCTTCCTTCCGTGTCGATCACACTTGTGGGGAACAGGAAATAGGCTCCCGTTCCGTCCAGGCGCACGTCCTGCCACGAGTCCAGCGAATTAGCGTCCGAAAATGTCAGTTTGTAGATCACGCCCCAGACTTCGTGGCCCGGCGCCGAAACGACGGTCTCCACTGCCCCATCCCACGTTTTGGAATAGCCATGAAAAGCGATCGCATGGTCTGGAAGCTTCGCCACTACTACCGATAAGGGCCTGGCCCCACGAGATTGCATCTGCTCCGCGTTCATATTGGAACCATAGGCGAAGTAATAGCGTTCGCTTTGTGTCCAAGGAACCTCGAGATCGCCCAGGTTGGCGGATTCAATCTTTTTCTGTGGAATGTTCATCATGTTTGCTCCGCAAGAGAGGAAAGGAATCCCTCGAATATCAAGATCGCAAGTCTGTAAGTTTGTCCAACGGGTTCCCGATGGTTTATCGATATTAAGCTTTTTCCCTCTGTGTTTCAATTTGAGAGATAGCGTCATCGATGGAAATATCACCCAACCATTTCTCGCGTTCCTTTGTGTAGTCGCCCTGGCCTGTCGAAAATTGATTCAGAAATCGAATCGTGTCCACGACCCCCACCTCTTTGAATAAGATGTGAGTGGCTCGATGGTTGATTTCGGCTATCGGTCGTGTTTCAGTGTTCATAGGTCCACCTCCATAACCAGTTCGGCCGCAACCATTCAGTTACGCGGGGGAGATTGCTTCCCCCGCTGGAAGCGGGGTCGCAAAGACAAGTTCCAGTGTCATTACGAGGAGTGAAATCCCGCGTTCAGCGGGAAAGCAATCTCGCCATTCGCCGCTCATAACTGAATGATTACGCGACATCGTCGATATAGTCTTGAAAATACAAACCCGCGTAGGCAAAATGGGGCCGAAATTTCCTGAATCCACGCCATTCCGCTTCCCGTCTATGAAAGGATAGTATGGACGCACTCAAACTGTTGCTGGCCTTTTCACCCTGGATAGCTTTCTGGATCATATCCGGCGGACATTCGATGATCCGTCTGCAGATCGGGATCTGCGTCGCGGCCGCGCTGGTGATCGTTATGGGGATTACCAGGCTTCATCGTGGCCTCATTCTCTGGGCAGGGGTCGCTTTCTTCGCCTTCGCTTTCGTGGCTGTGGTCTTGCTCAAGGATCTTTGGGTGATCCGCGAACTCGGAATCCTTGCAAGCGGCACACTCTTTATCGCCACCCTGCTCTCTATCGTTATAGGTCAGCCGTTCACGGAGAGTTATGCTCGCGAGCACGTTCCAAGAGAGTTGTGGGACTCCCCCGCCTTCATCCGGAGCTGTTACACCGTGACGGGAACCTGGGGAATCATCTTCTTAGCCAACGTTGGAGTCAATGTGGCCAAATCATATCATCCCGGGTTGGGAGAATGGTTTTTCCGTGGGGTGGAACTCTGTGTAATGGTATCAGGCGTGCTATTTACCACGCTCTACTCGCAGTGGGCAAGACGAAGACGCGAAACGACCGTCAAATTATGACCGACGGCGCATCGAGTATGCCGGCGCCGGCTTGCAGCCGATGCGGCTTTAGGTCGTGTGGGGTGGAGGCGCCGGGTCGTTTTGGCATGAAGGGCATGAATCCGAAGATAAAGGATTCAGTCTGCCGGTTTTGCCGACCAAGTTGTCGGCTTCAGGCCATCTATCGTGCATAAGTTTGGTCGATACCTTCACTCATAAGCCTCAAGTCGTCCGGGGGTATCACTCCGGCAAAGCGCAGTAGTCGCTGGCCGGCGACGCCGCTCTGAGGAGCTTGACCCAAGGTTCTTGCGAACTCCGCCACCCGCCTCTGAGATTCTCGGGGCAGACTCTTGATTTGTTCAATCACTTCTTCCACATTTGGTGGCTCCATGAGCAAGATATCCCTTCATGCGGATGTTAAGACAAGTCCAATCCCGGCGTTTTCGGCTCCAAGGGCGTCATGGTCAATGTAGCTCTTTTGTGCCCTGTTGCACCGGCCCAAATTATTTTCTCGTGGTGGGCCATGAAGTTGTTGCTGTCAAGCGGAAGGTAGGTATCCATGGTCGCTTTAAGGGCATCAGTTGCCTGATGCCCTTAAAGCGACCATTCGGGACGACATTTTGGTTGACGGAAGGGCATATCGTGAGGTACGCTCAAGACCAGGATAAGATAGGCTTTTTCACGAAAGCGATGACGGCTTTGCCTCTCTTGGGTCTTTCTGGATCTGCTCTTGCTACGTTTGCCGAAACACAGGAGCCATCCCATCACCCGGTAGAGTTCCCAAGACAACAGATGTGCAAGACCGCCGCATATTTCGGGCACGATGTGCCAAGAAAGGCCCATACCGGAACGGGTTATCCACTAATGGACATGGGACCTCGGACCGGTTCATTATTCTCACGGAGGCACTCGAGGAGGCACAAATGCGGGTCCAACGACTGAGGCTGATAGATTTTCGCGGAAGCGGAGAGGCTTACCTCGATTTTGAACCCCGTTCGACGACATTGATCTACGGAGACAATGGGTGTGGGAAGACGAGCATATTGGACGCCTTGGCTATTATGGTGTCCAGATTAATCGGCAGAATACGTACAGAGCACGGGACGGGACGTTTCTTCACGGAATACGATGTCACCAATGGCAAGGCATACACGCAAATCGAAATCACCGTATTGTTTGAGGGGAAAAGTGTCTCTTGGACAGTGGTGAAGCGACGCAAAGGCACCAAGAAGCAGACGATAACCAATCAACAACAATTGCAGGAACTAGTTCAGCAAGTACATAAGAATTTGGATAGCTCACCTGATGATTACAATTTGCCGATAGCGGTCTACTATGATGTCAACCGGGCAGTCCTGGATATCCCCAAGCGTATAAGAAAGCGGCATTTGTTTGATCAGTTGGCCGCTTATGACCTCGCTCTCAGCGGCAAACGCAATGACTTTCGAGTGTTTTTTGAATGGTTCCGAAGTCAGGAAGACATCGAGAACGAGGAAAAAAGCAGACGTAAGGACCTAGAGTATAAAGATTCACAGCTTCAGGCAGTTAGAGATGCCATATACCGACTCATACCGGGGTTTTCAGACATGCGCGTAGAGCGAAAGCCCCATCGAATGGTGGTTACCAAATCGTTTGAAGACAATTATAAGACTCAAGAACTCTATCTGAACCAGCTCTCCGACGGAGAGAAATGTTTGTTGGCCCTGGTTGGTGACATCGCAAGACGACTGGCGATTGCAAACCCGGGCCTTGACCAGCCTCTTCATGGGAGTGGGGTAGTCATGATTGACGAGATCGATCTCCACCTTCATCCAAGCTGGCAACGAAATGTTCTACCGCGGCTTGAGGGGACGTTCCCGAACATCCAGTTGATAGCAACCACCCATTCACCTCAGGTTCTAAGCTCAGTGAAATCGGACAGAGTGTTCCTGCTGCACACATCAGGGGAGGGATTGGAGGTCTCACCTGCCAGAAGCCCTTACGGTAGCGACACTAATCGAATCCTTGAAGAGGTAATGAGCGTTTCCGAACGGCCCGAGACAGTAAAAAGGGATCTCCGGAAGCTTTTTCAACTCATTGCCGAAGGGGCCTACCGAGAAGCGCAAGAAACTGCGGACGAGGCTCGAAGCAGAAATTGGTCCTGACGAGCCTCTATTCGCTAAAGCCGACACAATCCTGTGGCAGAAGGAGGCCGCTGCCAAGTGAAATTCATTGAGAAGGGTGACGAGCCCGAGGCTTTTGCGGAGTGGAAAAGATTGGGAAATGAAGAGTGGCAACCCACGTACGGCGGTCTTCGTGATCATCCACCTGACCATCCACAACTGTGTCCGCGTTCCGAACTACATATTTCTTTGATGCACGAGCAGGGGTACATCTGCTGCTACTGCGGACAACGGATAGACAGCCTCACGAGCAACATAGAGCATTTTAAACCGAGAAGGCGCTTTCCTCTTCTTGAGCTCGAATATCAAAATCTTCTCGCTTCGTGCGTTGGGGGTGAAGGTCAGGTGCATCCCAAGCAGTTGCACTGCAACCCGGCCAAAGGCGACTGGTTTTGCGCAAGCCTGATGGTTTCCCCGCTGCAACGCAATTGCGGGGAATACTTTGTCTTCACCAGAGACGGGCAAATACTGCCTTCCCAAGATCCCGCCAAAAAGGACGTTGCGACAGAGACAATAAAAAGGTTAAATCTGAACAGCGACAGACTTGTGAGGCTGAGATCCTATGTGCTCGACGGCGTTTTTGACGAGTTGACACTCGACGCCGACGAATTAAAGGTACTCATGGCCAAGAACGCTGCCAGGAATAGCAAAGGGTTGTTCCATCATTTCTGCACAGCGATCATAAGCGTTGCGGCACAGATACTTCGTGAAATTCGGGTCCTGCCCGAAGCAGAATAGCGATTATAGATCTACCAGTCGCTACAGAACCCTCAAAATCAAATGGAAGGCGTGTTACACGATCCCCGCGGAGTCATGCCCGTTCGCGAACAGCTTCTACCAGCGAAAACCAACCTTTCGGATCGGAAAACCAACGGCTGATCTTCATGCCCGCGTCACGAATCATCTTTTCTGCGCTGTCTCGACGGAATTTGCGGCAAATCTCCGTTCGGATAGTCTCTCCGTTCTTAAGCTCAACGGAGATTCTCAGGGCTTTGACGTCCACGCAAATGTCGCTCCCGGCCCGAAGGCGCATTTCGACTCGTTCCTTTTCGTGATTGAAGAATGCGACATGATCGAAGTCGGCAGGATTGAAGGTCGCACGCAGCTCTCGATTGATGACGAGCAATATGTTCTTGTTGAATTCGGCGGTCACGTTTTGGGAATCGTTGTAAGCGGCCTCGATGATTTCGACAGGTTTAACCATGTCCAATCCCAGGAGAAAGCGGTCACCCGGATTGAGGGTTGCTGCCACATCCCTCAGAAAAGACAGGGCCTCCACTTCATCCAGGTTGCCGATGGTGCTGCCCAAGAACAAAACTAACTTGCGGCGGTTTGATCGCAGCTTGTGGAGGTCGCGGGTGAAATCCGCTTCAATTCCATTGACTCTTAATTCGGGGTACACGGTCGCCAACTGGGCCGCAGATTCCAGCAATGCCGGGCCACAGACATCCACCGGAACGTATTGCGCATCGGCCCTACGCGACGGCCCCAGAGCATCCAGCAAAATCCGGATTTTTCGATTGGCGCCGGAGCCCAATTCTACGAGATCGCCCTGCCGGAGCCCGCGCACGATATCCTCGGCGTGAGTCGAGAGCAGCCCCACTTCGGTTCTCGTCTGGTAATACTCCGGGAGATTACATATCTCTTCAAAGAGCTTAGATCCACGCTCGTCGTAAAAATACTTGCTCGGCAGGTATTTCTGATCGGCAGTGAGACCTTTCAGAACGTCCTGAGCCATCGTGCCGGGAGCTTCTTCTTCGAACCGGTTTCCGGTGTTGAGCCTCGTTAAAGCAGAAGATGGACGCATAACAAATCAGCTCCTTTTCTAGAGGAAAAACACAACCATTCAGTCATGAGAGGCAGACCTTGAGATTGCTTTCCCGCGGCACGCGGGATTTCACTCTTCGCAATGACATTTGGGTTTGTCCTTGCGAGCGTAGCGAAGCAAACTCAGCGCCCGGGTGAACGCCCCAGCGCGACCTTCAAGAAACTGTCTCAAAATTATTGGCGCCTCGTAATTAGTAGCACGATCATTATCTGAAACATGATACCTTGCATGAGGATTATTATTGCGGTCCTCGTTATATTCTCGACAAACGTTTGTAGGGGTGGGGTTTATCCCCGCCCGTTATTTACAAACCTGCTAGGTGGGCGAGGATAAACCCCACCCCTACGATCACCGTGCCACGATTCCCGACAATTCGGGAGTTTTGAGACAGTTTCTCAAAGCCGTCCCCGAGGATCCGGCGCTTCATTACAGTCGCCGACTAACGACAGGGCGCAAAACGAACGCCCGCTGCGGTTTCACGAATCATCTCCTCCAGTAGGGCAAGCGTGCGATCGATCTCTTCTTCAGTATTGCCCAGGCCCAGCGAAAATCTAAGAGCGCAATGCGCTTCCTCCGTCGACAGTCCCATCGCGAGCAGAGCATGTGACGGTTCCGGCGAACCGGCTCTGCATGCCGATCCCGACGAGAGAGCCACACCGAGGTGATCCATGGCGAGAACAACCGACTCGCCCCGCATCCCGGGCAATGTCATATTAACCGTGTTCGGGAGTCTTTGGTCAAGCGGTCCGTTGCGTTTGGCGTCCGGAACGATTGTCCCGATTCCCTCCTCCAGCCGGTCCCGCAAAGCTCGTATCCGATCCATTTCAGGGAGCCTTTGACTTGCAAGCTCAGCGGCCTTACCGAGCCCTACGATCCCCGGAGCGTTTTCCGTTCCCGCTCGCAGTCCATGCTCCTGTTTGCCGCCGTGAACCAGCGGGTCCAACGTAACTTCCCGGGCAACATATAATGCGCCAGCGCCTTTGGGTCCGTGGATCTTATGGCCCGAAAGCGTGAGAAGGTCCACATCCCACTCTCGAACATCGATGGGAATCTTGCCGACCGCCTGGACGGCGTCCGTGTGGAACAACGCCCCGTGCCTGTGAGTCACATCCGCGAGCTCGGCTATGGGCTGCAAGGCTCCAGTCTCGTTGTTCGCCGCCATGACGCTCACCAATATGGTCTCCGGACTCAGCGCCGCTTCCAGGTCGCCGACGGCCACCACACCTTCCCGGTTTACGGGGAGCGTAGTTACACGAAACCCCTGCCCTTCCAGCCACTTGCACGAGGCCAAAACGGCTGGATGCTCTATGGCTGTTGTGATGATGTGATTGCCGATCCCGCGGCGAGCGAACGCGATCCCTTTGATCGCAAGATTGTCCGCTTCCGAACCTCCGCCCGTGAAAACAATCCTTCGCGCCGTGCAATTGAGCAATTGAGCGACCTGCCGCCGCGCCGAATCAACTTTGAAGCGGGCTTCATTGCCGGGCCCGTGAATGCTGGAGGGATTCCCGAAGCATTGTTCGGCGCATTCGGCCACAGTTTTCGCGACTTCCGGATCCAGAGGAGTGGTCGCATTGTGGTCAAGATAGATGCGACGCTTGGCCCCGGCCGTTCGGAATCCATCCTCGACCTGTCTCCGCAAGCGAAGTTCTTCGGAGCTACTGGCGATCGCTATGGCCACGGTTTCGTCAACTTTGACCACGTTGCACAGCAGGGCTTTGTACACCGGAAATCCGGAGATGGGATCGTACCGTTGCAAATCCGTTAGATCGTTGACATTACAGTCTTGCCATGCTTGCGGCCCCACAGGACCCCCTCCACCCATGCTCGCGTCAATTACGCCCCGCATAATGTTATCGGTCACGTAAGCCCTGAATTTTACACGGCCGCGAGGGCTGACCACCTCGACGAGGTCACCGGCGGCTATGTCGCGATCCGCAGCGTCAAGGGAATTTATGGTGACCGTCGGTTCGGGACTCTCCTTCACAAGTTCGGGCACATTGTGGAACTGGGAACGAAAATCGGTGGTGACCCGAGACCCGGAACTGAACACCAATGGAAACTGTTCGATCAGGTCCGGCCGCGCTAGAGGACCTTCTTTCGGCTCGGTGTAAACCGGAAGCGCATCGTAGCCGTGTTCCTCAAGGATGGTGGAAGCGATCTCAAATTTCCCTGTCGGGGTCTCGAAGCCCGGCCGGCCGTCGGATCGCAGCCGACCTTTCTCCCACTTTCGGTACTCCATCATTGCCGTGGGAACTCGCGCCAGACCATCCGCTGCCCGCACCTCTTCGAGCGTATACCCCGCTGGTTTCAAAGCATGTCTCAGCACCGCTTCCTCGCTCTGAGGATAGAGATCGCCATAACCCAGGCGTTTAGCCAACTCGGCAAGAATGAAGAAGCCGTGGCGGGCCTCACCCTCGGGCTCGATCACTCGTTCCCGGATTCTGAAGAGTGGGCCGTACACCATGTATGATTCAATTTCATAATATGTCGTCGCCGGCAGCACTAGGTCGGCATAGGCCGCGTCCGCGGTGAAAAAACGATCTATGCATACAAGGAAGTCCAGGGCCGCCAGGGTCTTGCGCCAGATCTGGGGCTGAGGCCAGGCGGTGATTAGCGAACCGCCTTCAACGATCAGCGACCTGATGCGATACGGTTTTCCGCCCAGCACCGAGTCCGGAAGACAAATCGCGTGCGATTCGCCACGGTAAGCGCTGTAAACGGGGAAGCGATCGCGACCGAGGGCCTTTCTCACGTCCGGGTTGGGCAGATGCCCCTCCCTATTCATGGGGAATTGGTTCTCCCGCATGGTGAAACATCGGCCGCCCGGAACGTCCAGTTGGCCGGCCAGCGCCCAAAGCGTCATCGCTGCCCGGATGGCCTGCACTCCACTGTCGCTGTATTCCAGCCCGCTATACATGACAGGGGAAGCTCCCCTTGCCGAAGCTATGCGTCTAGCCAACCGCCGGATCGTGTCGGCTGGAACGCCTGTGATTGTCTCAACAACTTCCGGGCGAAAGTGCTGACAGTACCTCACGAAGTCGTCAAAACCATGCGTCCAGTCCCGAACAAAACGCTCGTCATACAGCTCTTCTTCGATGAGAACTTGGCACATGGCCAGCGCAAGGGCGCCATCCGTGCCGGGCCTGATGGGGACCCAGTCGGCCTCGGCGGCAATAGCGGTCCCGGTGCGACGAGGATCGATGACCACAACCTCCGCTCCCCGCCTGCGGGCCTTCATGATGCGGGCGAAGTCCATGGGCGGGCAGTCCGTCGCTGGATTGGCGCCCCATATGACAACCAGATCGGCGTTCTCCAGGTCCGAGAACATATTGATCATCATTCCGCCCGCGGTCACGTGGGGAGCGATCATCGCAAAGGACACGTAGCAGAGAGCGCCCACGCCCAGGGTGTTCGGCGATCCGAAGGGGAAGAGCACGCTCGAAGCGGACGATACGGCTACCCCCTGAGGCTGGAAGACATCGCACTCGGACTGCTCGAAACTCCCTCTGCCAGTGTATATGGCTGTGGCTTCCGGCCCATACGCTTCCTTAATAGAGCTGAGCTTGGCGACGATGATATCGAAAGCTTCATCCCACGAAATGCGAGTGAACTCGTATCCACCCTTCGGACCGGTCCTACGCAACGGGTAACGCAAACGATCCGGCGAGTAAACTATCTCGGGCGACCGGCGACCGAGATCGCAGATCATTCCGAGTTCCGAGTCATCGTCCGGCTGAACTTCGAGCATCCTCCCCGCTGAATCATGGGTTACCTTGACCCAGCATCCGGCAGGACAGATGCCGCACAAGGTCCGGCGTCGTCCTCCTCCCCCCGTGTTCACCGTTGACTTGCTCATATACGCCTCAACAGTAATCGCTGTGAGACCGGCTGATCATCCCCGGTCGTCAATTGCATGCCGTTAGCGTAAGGCCCTACGGCCGCGGCGCTATTTGCGGTTCCAAATGGCGCTGATTGGCTCTTTTGCTTCGCGGGCCCTGTTCATTTTTGATTAGGGGAAAGGTCCCAGTCTGCTTGCTCCAAAAGGACTTGCCGATTGCGGAAACGGGTGCTATTTTGGGAGCCGTGTCTGGACCTAGATGAAAACCTTACTATTAATAATAACAGCATATTGCATATGCTCCTCACCCCCATGAGGCCCGAGGTTTGTTCCGTCCCCAGGCTCGAGAGCGCTAACAATTTAATCTTAATATTAGTATAGCACATTCGGCATGGCCGTAAAGTCCTTGCCCGTGTCGGTCCAGGCCGATAGCAAGGCCAAGAGCAGGATCGATCTGTCAAAAAGAACGTTTCCACGCAGTCCTAATAGCCGCCGCTACCTGATATAGTCTTGCTCCTTGAGATTCGCGGCATATTTCCACTGTCTTTGGATAGAGCCCGCTCCCCAACTTGTCATTGCGAGGGCGGCAGCCCGTGGCAATCTCATGGGCCACACAAGCTCAGATTGCTTCGTCGCGTCTCTCCTCGCAATGACATGCTTCGGCTTTGTGCGGGTCGAAGTCCCCACAATTTTCAACGTGGTGGACTACAGATCGTCTGATGTGTTCTAAATATCAACCTGCTTACCGGAATCACGTTCGTCTTTTTATCTCGGCTCCCCAATCCAGCGTGTACAATTTAGTGTATAAATTGGCTTCCAGTGGAGATATCCAATTCTCAATGAACTCCCGCACCTCTTGTTTTGTCTCAATTACGCCTAAATGACCTTCGAGAAGAAGATCGGCCTGCAAAGCCGCGAGTCTTGCCAACGAAGCCACATACTGTTTTTCATCAGACAGGAATTCCGAATGGAGGGGGCCGTGGATGTCTTGCCCGAAAAGGATGAGCTGACCGTCAATTTCCGTGGTGTACGCGACCGAGCCCGGAGAGTGACCCGGGCAGTGAATAGCTGTCACGCTGCCGGTTCCGAAAGCAAGAGTCGATTCTTGGCCCCGCAATTTGATATCAACGGCGAACGGTTCGAAGACCGCTCCACATCGGGCTGCTCCAGTCACACGGTTGTCGCCTGATTCTAGGTAAATAGCGTCCAACTCATGAGCCACGATTCGGAGTCCATATTCCTCCCGCAAGGACTTGGCCCCACCGGCATGATCAAAGTGACAGTGAGTCAGCAGAAGGTATTCAATTTGTGCATTGGCTTCCAGGCATTCGGCGATGTTTTCTCTCAGTTGCGAATGATCCCGCCCGGTTCCGGCGTCAATAAGCGCCGCTTTGTTGCCGAAGCGCAGCAGGTAGACGGCCGCGTCCGATGGATCGGTCAGCCCTCTTCCGCCGACTCGCCAGAGATTGTTCTTGATTTTTTCGACCACTCCGACCCCTATTTGTCATATAGAAATACGCCATTCGGCTCGTCACGTAGGGGAGGAGTTTACCTCCGCCCGCTTATATGACCGCATTGGTCGGGGATAAACCCCGACCCTACGCTGGAAAGATATTTCCTGGTCGATCTACTAGTCCTCAAGATAATTCTCGACATGTCGCAATTTCGTCCTAACACCGACACGGCGGCGGAGACGGGGTTATGCAATTCTCAATAAACTCTCGCACCTCTCGTTTCGTATCGATGACGCCGAAATGGCCCTCAAGAAGTAGATCGGCCTCCAATTTTAACAGCCTTTCCAACGATGCCATGTACTGTTCTTCATTGGACAGCCATTCCGAATGGAGAGGACCGCTTAGGTCTTGACCGAAAAGGACAAGCTGACCGTCAATTTCAGCGGTATACACGACCGAACCCGGAGAGTGACCCGGGCAATGAATGGCTTTCACAATACCACCGCCGATAACGAGGGCCGATTCCTGGCCTTGCAATTTGATATCGACGGCGAACGGTTCGAAGACCGCTCCACACCGGGCGGCTCCAGTGACACGATTGTCGCCTGTTTCAAGATAAACGGCGTCCGACTCATGAGCCACTATTCGGAGGCCGTATTCGTCTCTCACAGCCTGGGCTCCACCTGCATGATCGAAGTGACAGTGAGTCAGTAGAAGATACTCGATTTGCGCATTCGCTTCTAGGCATTCGGCTATGTTTTTCATCAATTGCCGATGATCTCGCCCGGTTCCGGCGTCAATAAGGGCCGCTTTGTCACCGAACCGCGCCAGGTAGACGGCGGCGTCCGATGGATGGGTCAGCCCCTCTTCCGCCCACTTGCCAGAGATTGTCTCTGATTCTTTCGATCACTCCGATCCCCTATTTGTCCTGCGCAAATAAACCACTCGGTTTGCCGTCAATCATGACGAATACCAAAGGCTTGCCTGGCTTAATGGCCGCTTTCCGACATGACTTCAGCGTCCCAAGACCCGCAGGAGTGTCATTTTCTTTCGGCCCAACAGTTCAGCCCTTCTTTGACGCCGACATCCGGGAAACAATATCCATGATCTTATCCAAGCCATACTTGTCGATCATGGATCCCAGTCCAATTTCCGCGTCCTCCAGCTTCAAGTCCTCTTCCACTTCCTCTTCTCTCTCTTCGTAGATCAGGGCATCAGCGAGGCACTTCTGAACACACATCGGCTTTGACAGCGGCGGATCGTCTTCACACATGTCGCATTTCAGAGGCAGACCGGAATCAGGTTCCTTGAATAAGTCCCTGGATGGGCAGGCGGCCCTGCAGAAACCGCACTCGTCGTATTCTTTTCCATCAATTATGTATTTGTCTCTTCCCATGCATTCGGCAGGCGCATACTCACCGGCGAATACGGGAAGCCATATGTCTCGGAGCCTATGACTGGTCACCTGAATACGGGACCTTGCCGGATTATTGCTACTGTATCTCGGCGTAGCATGGAATGCGGAGCAGATAATCTCACATGCCCTGCATCCATTGCACTTATCGGCGTCAATCTTGATGGTTTTGACTATCTTCTTAATTTTGGCCATCTTTTAAGACTCCCCTCTTTTCCAGGTCTTCGGCGACATATCCCAGATCCAATTCGACTAATCTTTCTTTCGTGGGAATACCTTCCACATTCCATCCCTTGAATTTGTAATACGTAGTCAATAGTTTTTCTTCGAGTTCGGGGAATCTCCTTTTCCAATGGTCTTCAGGCGGCTTCTCATCAGCCCTTCTCAGGCCTCTCGCATTATTGAACGCTCTGTGCAGATTCCGGCTCCTATTGGCTATTTTCTTTAGTCCGGCTTCATCCATATCCATTCCAGTGGCCGCAGAGATGAGTTTCGGGTAATTGTGTATGTGATAGGGAGGCTTCAGGCAAAATGACGCCATTCCTGCGCACAACCCCAGGGCGTCATCAATATTGTGGAGCATCTCCATCCAATCCACAATTTCGCTGGCACATGTCCGGAGTCGGGAAATACGGTATGGCTTTATCTCCCCGGGGTTCCCACTCCAGCAAATATTGCTTAAACCTTTCGTCGGGAACCTGGGGCCAATCCTTCACAAACGCTTCTCTCTGCTCCATCTGTGGGAAACGCCGACTGAGGGAAATTCCCTTCAATTTGGGTGATGCTTATTTTCTCGTTGGTGGAGTACATGAGGAAATAGACGGGATCCAGCATTCCCAGCTTCAGAGGAAGTTGCTCATGTTTCTTGATGGTGTTGTGATCGAATTTTTCTGCGCCATTACCTATCTTTCGGGCCGCAAAATAAACGCCGTCAGCCAGAATATCTCCGATTCCTTCTCGCCGGGCAACTCTGTCAAGTAGCCAGAAGAACCGCCCCTCCTTATCGGACGGACATCCTTCAAAGTCCTTGTCGGTCAGAATGCCGGCTTCGTAAAGCTCAACAGCGAACGCCAAAATCTGTGGAGTCGAGAATGAATCCACTCCGTACTCTGTGGCCCGTTGAAGGATTCTGAAGTTAAAGGCTAGGTCGTCCACATAGGCCGCCATAGAATAGGTGAGCTTTCCGAAGCATTTCGCCATGTATCTAGGAACGTCCTTGAAGGAAACCAGGGCCCCGCAATGCTGCGGACAGTTAAAGCAGCTTATTAACCGTTTCACAGCGTCCAATTGAGTCGTCGTCCAGTTCTCTTCGTTTACCTTGGTCCAGAAGTCTCTTCTTCGGGTGCGGGCATTACCCCACATGAAGTTTTCAGTGTGCCACTTCTCATCGGTATGTAGCATTTCCTGAGGCGACCCAATCCCGGACAAAATAGTCATTACGTCAGGAATGGGATTTGAGTTTCGGAATTTTATGTATTCCGTCACCTCTTCCATGTGCTGCATGAATTCGGCGCCTCGGGCAAGATAGACGTCTTTTGTTCCACGAACCGCGACCGCCTTTATCTTCTTGTCCCCCATCACGGCGCCTCCGCCGAGCCTGCTGGCGCTGGACCTGCTCTGCTCGATGGAAGCCGTGAATACTCGGTTTTCACCGGCCAGGCCGATGGCGGCCACCTGGGCTCTCGGCTCTTTCAGCTCGGCTCTTATAAGGTCTTGAGTTTCGAGAGCGCCCTTGCCCTTCAGATGAGAGGCGTCACGGATTTCCACTTTGTCGTTGTGTATCCATAAATAGACCCACTCGGGTGACTTGTTGCGGAAGATCACTTTGTCATAACCCGCATATTTTAATTCCGTGGCCCAGAATCCCCCCATCATCGGGTACGCCAGATAATCCGACTGAGGGGATATGAAGGTAACGAGGGAGCGGTTGGCGCTGAAAGCCGGAGTTCCGTTGAGAAGCCCGGTGCCGAATATCAGTAGATTCTCAGGATCAAACGCTTTGGTCTCAGGGGGCACTCTATCCCAGTGTATCTTGACGCTGGTGCCCAAGCCCCCGAGATGAAGCTCTGTTAGTTTCGGGTCGGTTTCCACCCGTTCAATGTTTCCCCTCGCCAAATCGATTTCTAAATTGTATCCTGTCTCTGCGTACCTCATCTTGCTTACCCCTTACAGTCGACTTGCCATATGCTCGTCCTCGCTTCCACAACCAAAGAAGTGTCAACCTCGCTCTTTTAATGGACGAGCCAAGCGTAACCGGGCCGTTTTTCGACGACGCATCTGTCATCGGCGTCATATGTCAATTCGAACATATGCCATTAATACGAATACCACTTACATCAAAACCATGTCAAGGCTTTTTCCGTTTTGCCAACAAAAACTCGGACCGACAAGCGCTTTCTTTTGTCCTGAATCTACAGCCGAACGCTGATAATTTATTGAAATAGGCTGCATGACATCCACAAAGCGCAGCTACAATGTCATTGAACCAAAGACAGGAAGAAAGGTGATCCGTTGTGAAAAAATCTTACTCGCATGCCATGCAGACGATGCGCACAAGAAAGTCTTGACTGTTTATGGTGTGAGTGGTATTCGGTTTTGGACAAAGATATAGTGATAGTTGTATCAGCGCCCCCGGAGTTTTCAGATATGGACTATACTGGAGCGCCTGGTAGCGCTATCAAAAAGGCGCACCCAACAAGACGAAGAAGCCCTTCCGCAGATAGAAAACGCCAACTTATAATAGAGTCCGCCGAGCGTATCTTTGCCGCCAATGAAAGGGGCCGAGCCCAAGATCAGGAAGTTACTTTGGCGTCAGTTCAGAGATCTCTCTGTTAGTAGGAATTACACCTCTATTCTGCTACGTGAACTCAGGGCATTGGCGGTTTTCTACCAATCTCCGGCATATGAAATGATTCGAGAATACAGCGCCTTTGCCATAGAGGTTATCCGAGACGGCATACGCAGCATGGAGTGGACCCTGATGTAGGGGTTATTCTCGTTCTGGAGATAATTTTCGGCTCGATCGACAGCATGGTTTTGGTATGGCTTCTTTCGACGATCCCTATGATCCCGGCGACCATGTGCAGGATTGTGCTTGACGAGTCAGCGTCCGACGAGTTACGCTCAATAGAGGAGAAAATGGCCTATTTTGGCAACATGACGACGCTTTTGCCTCTCATGGGACTTGTGGGGAAGCGCAATTGGCTTTTTCTGGTCGAAGGAACCCAGCCGCGACGGTTCAGGGATTCCCAAAGACTTCCAGAATGACAAGTCGGTCGCAAAATTTATATTCAGTGGAAATGATCTCAAAAAATTAGGATGGTCTAGGTTCGGAAGAATTATAAGGAGAGAACAATGGACGAGCAATGCCAACAACATGGGTCATTTAGCTGGTGCGAATTGATGACCACTGACGTTCCGGCCGCTATAGAATTTTATTCGAAATTGTTCGGCTGGACCACGGAGGAATACACCGGAGCCGGAATGCCGTACACCATCGTAAAGGTCGCAGACAAAGGAATCGGCGGAATCATGAAAACGCCGCCCGAAGCCGAGGGAATGCCACCCATGTGGGGAATTTACGTATCCGTTGACGATGTGGACGCCACAGCGAAAAAGGTTGAGGAGCTTGGCGGCAAGATAATGTATCCTCCGACGGACATTCCGACCGTGGGGCGCTTTTGCGTGATTCAAGATCCGCAAGGCGCTATGATATCAGCCATTACCTTCAAAATGCCTTAGCCGCCTGCTCCGCGGAGCGGCCAAACCTTTAAGACAAGCGAGGAGACACCCTTATGACGGGCGTGTCTCCTCGAGTTCCTCTCCAAGATTCGGCTTTTCCACGCTGACAGAAACGGGTAACGTCAGTGCATTATGTTAACCCGAATTATTCGGCGATCGGACAACAGGAAGTGTGTCCCCTCCGGTCAACCATCTGATGCGGCGAAGAGGAATCAATTGACGCAAAGGGACAACAGGTGTTAGGGAATTGTGAAGAGGAAAAAAGATGCGCTTCGACCGGAATTCAATCGTTCAATCATGATCGATTTCCAGAAACCGAGATCACCTCGGATACCGATTCTATCTCAAATTACTCAAAACGCCTGTGACGGTGTGTTGAATAATCCAGAGTCGGGCCATAACAGTAAAGTAGTCGCCGTAAGCCAAGTCCTGCCGCCTAGGTTCGGGATAACAGCGGCCATGGGGGCTTCATGACACAAGAAAGGGTTCAAATGAGTCGGATGTTCCTTTCGCCCAGTCGTTACGTTCAGGGCGCCGGCGCCATAGCCGAGATAGGAGTCCACGCCGCCAGGCTGGGCGCCAAGGCCCTGTTCATAGGAGGAAAGACGGCGCTCGACGTGTGCGGTTCCATGGTGGTAGCCGGCCTCAAAGACAACAACGTTGGCTGCCACACGGAAGTCTTCAACGGCGAATGCTCGGACAAGGAGATTAATCGGTTGGTGAGCTTGGCCAGGGCCAAGGGCGCAGATCTTGTCATTGCCTCCGGTGGAGGGAAAGCGATTGATACAGGCAAGGCGATGGGTCACGAAATGAAAAGTCCCGTAATCGTCGCCCCCACCATTGCCGCCACCGACGCTCCTTGTTCGGCCGTTTCGGTTATCTATTCGGAGCACGGTGTTTTCCAACGCTACCTAGTCTTACCCAAAAATCCGGACTGTGTCTTGGTGGATACTACTTTGGTGGCCAATGCTCCCGTAGAGTTGCTGGTATCGGGGATGGGTGACGCTTTGGCCACTTATTGGGAAGCGGACACGTGCGCCAAAAGCTGCAAACCGAACGCTCTTACCGGGGCGTGCCCGCCCACCCTATCTTCACTTGCGTTGGCTCGACTATGCTATGACACGTTGCTGGAATATGGCCTTCAGGCCAAACTGGCTGTGGAAAGAAAATCCGTGACACCAGCCGTAGAAGCGGTAGTCGAAGCCAATACCTTGCTCAGCGGCTTGGGGTTTGAGAGCGGGGGCTTGGCCGCAGCCCACGCCGTCCACAACGGCTTGACTGTTCTGGAGGCGTCGCACGCCAAGTTTCATGGACAAAAGGTGGCTTTCGGAGTCGTTACACAAATGGTCCTGGAGGGCCGACCGTCAAGAGACTTGGACCAAATCCTGAATTTTTGTTTGAGCGTGGGGCTGCCGGTCTGTTTGGAGGATCTGGGGGTATGCGACCCGAGCCGCGAGGACATAAGGCGAGTGGCCGAAGCGACCACGGCGGAGGGCGAAACCATTCATTCCACCTGGTTCCCTGTGAGCGCCGAGATGGTTGAATCGGCTATCTGGGCCGCAGACGCTCTGGGCAAAGAACGTAAGAGACAGGCTTCATAGCTCCTGGGCGGCTGCGAGTAAATTCAGGGCCGGTATGGATGGACATTGTATATGAGTGGAACTGAGCGGGTGGAGGTTGTCTTCGTGGACCCGAACAAGCTTGGCCCACCCTACATTCAGCTTTAACCTAGTTCCCCTGCCGAATGTGGACGTCCCGCTGCGGAAACGGCATCTCGATCCCACGTTTCTCGAACTCCTCGCAGATAGCCCGGTTTATCTGATCCGTCGCCTTTGCCCTGAATTCCGGCTGAATGATCCAGACCAGCGCCTGGAATACCAGGGTCGAATCACCAAAGCTCACTAGCCTGACCGCCGGCGCCGGGTCAGACAACGCATATTCACACCCCTGACAGGCGGTCAGCAACGCCCGTTCCACTTCGTTCACAGACGATCCATAAGCCGCTCCTACGGGCACACTAATCTGGGCTTCGGCCACCGGAGCGCTTTCGTTGACAATCTTCATGTTTGCTATGTTCGCGTTTGGGATAGACACAAGTATTCCGTCGAGTCTCTTAATACGAGTGCTGCGGAGACCTATGCCGGTGACTTGTCCGTGTTCTCCCTCTCCCAGCACAATGAGATCCCCCAGTTTGAAAGGGCGATCCAAGAGTATGGCTACGGTGCCGAACAGGTTTGATAGAGTTTCTTTTCCTGCCAAAGCCACGGCGAGCCCACCGACGCCTAATCCCGTAACCAAAGAATAGGTAGGCAGACCCAAGCGAGCGCCCAGATTGATGGCGGATGCGATCACAACTACAACGGTTGCAACGTCAAATCCGAAGCGTATGAGTTGAGCGGACGTTCCGCTTGGTTCAATCCTCCCCAGGGAGATGACAAATTCCGCAGCTCTATTGAGTATGGCCGCATAGAGCCATATCCTGCCCGCATACGAAATCAACAAGCACACGAAAGCTATGGCCAAATACATCTCGGCGTTCCGAAGGTGCAGACAATACACCAGAAACCTAGCCCCGACTCCGGGAACAGTATCATTATTGTGGGAGAACGAGCCCGCCTATCGAATGCTCGATACTTGAATCAAGTTTTGTGTCGAGAATACGGAGCGCCTTGAGAGCGCACCTATAAGAGAGCGCTACGGCCCCAACGGTGGCCACAATGTATAGAATCAATCCTATCCACTGCCACAGAGCCTGTCCGCAGATTTCCGCCTTTGCCCATTGTGGCAACCGATCTATGACTTCTTTTGTGCCGAACGGCCCCGCCGAAGAGTCAACTGGTCGAAAAGCGCCCCTTCCGCACCGGGCTTATAAGGGAAAAGTCTCACTTTATCGTAGAATTCTTCCGACCTGTTCACGGTATCCGGTGAAAAGAGGAATTTCCCGCCCGTGGGTCCATCCTTGCCGGCCGCAATAGTGATCTCTGTGAAGGGGAGGATCCAAGCGGTCAGCTTCCGGGCTTCAACAGCCTTGGCGTCAGGAATGTCCTCAAGAGGTGGAAAATCGATTCGATCAAGTGTTTCCTTAAGGTACAGAGCGGCATACATTCCCAGCACAGGTCTTATGGCGGGCGGTTCGGCGTCGAGATCGAGGCAGCGACCGGCGCGATTGAGAAAATCTGAGGCCTGGTCCCTGTTGCCGGACTTGTACGCATCTACCGCCTTGTTCATTTCGTCGAGAAACGTACTGAGCGTTGCTCTCGGGCTTGAAGTGTCCGGCGGGGCCAGGGGATGAACTGCTTGGGCTGCGCCGGCAGGGTTTGCGCAAATCCACCAGGCCAGGAGACATGCTATTGTCACGGATAAACAGGAGCGCAATACCAATTTTAGTCCTCCAAAGCTACAAACTCGTGGGATAGTATGTAACGTCGTAAGTCGCTGTTTCTCGTCACTACGTGTGAACGATTCCGCATTGCTGCAAAGCTTCTACAATCCCGTGGAACACGAGCCCCATCCCCATGGCCGCGACGAAAAAACCTACGATGCGGGTGGCTGCGTCCACCCCCTTGGGGCCTATCCAGCCATGGATCTTTCTCGCGTATACGAGAGAAAGATAGGTAATGAACATAGTCGCCACAATAGCTAGGACTACGGAGGCTATAATACCGCTGCCGGGATGTTCGACCAGCGAACTCATTCCCAGGATTGTGGCGATAGCCCCTGGACCAACCATTATGGGCATGGCTAACGGCACAAATGTTACATCCGCAGGCTGTTCCGTCGATTCTGAACCGGAGCCGGTTATCATTCCGCCTGAGGGAGAAGGAGCGAACAGCTCAAAACCGAGTCGCATGAGAATAACTCCTCCGACAAGCAACGCGAACCATGCTCAGGGGAATGGAAAAAATCCATAGGACCAAGTTTCCGAACACTAGAAAGAAGAACAGCAAGAGCATCCCGTACAGGCACGATCGGCGAGCCACATCAAGACGGACACGGTCTTCTCGACCTGTAGTGAGTTGGAGAAAAATAGGAATCGCTTCAAACGGATTAATAATCGCCAAAAGGGTGGTGAAAGTTCCCACAAACAAAGTTACGGCGTGTTTCATTTGAAAAGCCTCTTTAATGATGACCACGAGTTTTTTCAGAAAAGTCGGTAAATGCGAAAAGACTGCTCATGGGCTCATCATAGGGACCACTCGAGCTACAGTTCCGACCATTCCCGCCTTCACCTCGTAATCGCTCGATCATCGCTAAGTATTCTTCGGCGTAAATGCATGACGTATTCATGATCAAAGCCCGGTCAGAGGGCAGTTCTATAAATCCGGTTCCCGTTGGGCCCACATCCTATAGAAGGATACGTAACTGAAATTGCGCCATGGACCACTAAGTCAATACGCTCACCGGCAGCCGCCTAAGGAAGTCCGGTCAAGGCTTATAGGTGGAGTAGCCCGGTCCGGTCCGGTCGTAGACGTTTAGTAGCTCGTTCGGCATCATCTCCGCTATGCCGGTCGCAGGAATAAGTATCAGGTCTTCCGGCAGCACAGCCACTCGGAAGTTCCAACCCGCCGGCAGCTTCTCAGCCGGCTCCCCAGGTCTTTAGCCGTCTCGTAGGATTGGGTCGAACTCAGGCCGAGATTCATCCCCTTCATGATCCAGGTGTTCCCTTCCGCGTCATCGATAAGGAACGCAGGCCGGCCTTGAGGTATCCAAATTGGGTCTTCCGTTCGATCGAGGTCTTCTTGTAGCCGAGGGTGCTTGATCTTTGAGATTCATCCCTTTCAGGTCCAACAAGCCGACCCAGCGGGCCATCAACCCGTCGAAGTCCCGCTCCGTGCCACCGGAACGTCGATCCAGTCAAGCATCCACAGTTTGGGACCGTTGACATGGACTCCGAGGACCTCATACTGCTTCTTCAGCTTTTCGGGATTGACTTCGCCACGAGAGCGTTGGGGGACAAATCCTTCTTGCTCCTTGTACCCGTTCAAGCCCTGCGTATTGTATACGTTGGCCCTCAGGTCACCGGTTACTCGGTTCTGCAATCAGGAATATCTCGGTGTATTGCACTGCCCGCAAGTCTACGAAGTGCTTTAGTTGGACATTCTCGCTATCGTTCGGAAGCTGGATCCGCGCCGCTATGAGTTCACCGAGCGCATCCTTGCACTCTGGGGAGAGTTCGGAAACTTCTCCTTGATGCAGGCCTTGATCCTGCCGTCGCCCGGCTCGACGCCGGAGCAATGCTTTCTAACGTCCTCAGCGCAAGACCTGACAGCCTTAAGGCCATCGATCAGGATCTCTTGAGCGACTGCCGGGCACGCTTGGGCCAACAGAAAGGCGCCTCGCGCAAAGATAAGCTTCTTCATGTATCTTGCTCCTTTCGTCTGATGGGTAGTGCTCCATCCGGTTCGGTCAGGTCATCCTTTCGTGAACAACAGGATGAATCTCGTCGGTTTTCCGCAAACTCCTAAACTGTGTTCCCAACTAATTTCGTCCGACTTTTTTTTGTTTTGAGGGGCCAACCACATTCGGACGCCCAGGTTATAAGTGAACCTAGGTTACTCCATCAGGACATAACTCATTTGACTTTCCTCACGGGTGGCGGCGTCCAGGTTCCGTCTAGGATCGAGGGCGGCGATTGCATTCGGCCGGTCCAGACGCAGCACCAGGTTGAATTCTCCTTGCGGCGCAGGCAGCCAGTTGGCGTCCTTGTCTTTTCCCGGCGATTCCGCCTGGATATAAAGATCTACCGAGCCGTCGGAGTTAGTGACGAACTCGTTGCGTTGACTCACGTCGTACCGATTAATCGCATTGTCCACGAAGAAGAAGTCGGTGTCGTAGCTGGTGAGCGACCAGAAAGCCTTGACGGGCGGCATCCGCCCTTTCTCGAAACGCATCACATACTTGAGCGCTGCGCCGTTGTAATCGTCGCCGTTCACATCCTTCTGGGATAACGGATAGACGGCGTCCTGCGGTCGGTTCCACCCGGGACCAAGGAGGTTGGCCATGCCCCGCAGCAGATAATCGGTCCCGAAGACGCCGACGCCCTCAGTGAAGTAAAGCCATCCGTTAGTTGTCTTCTGCTCCTTTAAATGTCTTGCCATTTCCAAGAGCGCCAACTTCGGGACTAGCTTGATGACCTCCCGATCCAGGAACCCGAGCTTGCTTGGATCGAAATCCTGCCCCGGGACCAAACCGATTTTAGCCATCCGTTCGATAATGGGCGCATCCAGCGCAGTGGGCGGATTGGTCTTCATCAGCTTCGCCAGATGACCGAAATAGGTATCGATGTCCAGGCCGTTGAGCTGCTTTCGCACTGCCGTCTTCATGTCCACGCCCGGATCGACCTCGCCTTTTCGCGGCGGCGTGTACGACTTACCGTAGGCGCTGAGCGGAACAACCGAGAATTTGTCCTGCAAGGCATGTACAGCCTTGTAATCTTCGGGAGCTGCAAGGCAGTAGATCCGCCCTAGTATCCAAACCATTCCGGTGGGCGATTTGACTTCGGTCACCCCACGCGGAAGCGTCCCCGACCAACCCGGACCGGTGACGGCGTACGTCTGGGGCTTACCGCCCGTCGTAGGCGAACTTGCTACGCCGAACACGTCCGACCAGCCATCCAGCATCGGCACTATGTAGTAACGATCACCCATGTCGGGGATGCTGAATATCCAAGGTTCCTTGGAAACGTCGAGCCAAACCTCGGTGTACAGCGTATCGGCGTTGGGAGCGGCGCAGCAGTGATTATCGACCGCAGGGTAAGACCGCATCTTGATGAGTTGCCCCATCGGAGCATGCTCGGTATCCGGAGTAGCCACGTTTGTCTGCTGTTGACGGACCATGTCAAAGGTAACAAGCGGATAGCCATAGATGTACGCCTCCGTGGCGATGCTAATCGCCTCCACCACACCCAGTGATATGGTCTCAGCAGCAACGGCAGTGGACGAAAATATGGCGATAGACCAAAGGCATAGGACCACAGCAGCGTATTTGATCGATTTCATCATTGTCCTCCGGTGACAGGCTGTTCACGCCGACCCCCGCCTGAATTTCCAGAAACTGCGACGAGAAGTGCCGGCGCTGTACAAACGAATTCGGTTACGCATTCTCATCTTTTATCCTTATCGAAAATACGTGGAGGCCCGAAATTTGATCGCTCCGACATATCAAGCCGGAGTGATCGAATTTATGCTTGAATGACTTCCGGATATTATTCTGTGGATTTTTCCGTAAAGCTTTTTGTTTTTAGTGGTGGGCCACAGGGAGTGGAACCGGATGTGAAAAGCGCCTATCTTACGATCAATGAGCCGGACATCTAAGAAAATGAACGGTTGGCGTTCGATGATGGGAAGACCGAAATTTGAGGACAAGAATGAGCGGTTTTTTGGGGCGGGAGGATTCCGGAGTCGAAAATATCCGATAACAGAGTGCCGGCGCATATTTTTCACGACGTGGGATTCATCAGCTTTTCATAAGCTTTTCCCTTACCCAACTTGGATTCCGGCGACATTCGAGCACAGCCTTAACCAAGACTTCATCCCGAAGATTTGATAGAAGACGGCGAATGGAAACCGCCTGGAGAAAAGTCGATGATATCCGAAAACTACACGATCAATGCCTCGAAAAATGAAAGAGAGTCAATATCGAGTAGAGAGCATCGAGAAAGTAGGAGCCAAGACCGGTAGACTGTCGCTCGTAGAAGCGATATCCTCCTTCAAGGTTCTCTCGGCGGCATCGAGGATCGTTACTCGCACGACATGTTCTTTCTTATTCTGTTTTTGGCTTCTTTCCACCCGGAAACAGTCGGCCTCCGCCGCCAAGGCTTCCTCTCGATCTCTGAGAACCTCCTCATGCCAATGCGGTGATTCAAGGGTCTGTCGTGTTAGCCAAGTCTTTTCGAAGGGTTTCCATCAGGTGGAGTTTTTGGGCCAGAGTTTCCCATAGGGGTAGATCGACTCTTTCCATCTTGTTTCCTTTTCTTCAGCTATCGGCATTTCCAATCTGCAATTAAAGTGGCCAATGAAGCCGTCTGTTTCAAGCATATGAGAGATGCGTCCGCCGATTAGGCTCTCTATGATTGCATTAGCGTGGCTTAGATAACCAACGCCATGAGAAGCGAACTCCCTCCGTTCATAGTCCACGCTATTTGGGCGCGAGCAGGAAGAAAGTCGTCAAAGGCGTGTATGTTACGATCAGTGAAGCGAATTTCGTGCCGGAGATAGACCGCTAACGTTCGATCATGGTAAAGCAGGGAATTGCGGACATAAAATGAGCGGTTTTGGGAAGCAACAAAAGCGCTAACCACCTTTCAAAAGATCCATCCAATATCCAGGCCGTCGGGCGTGTTCGGCCACCGCAACAACTACATCCTCACTTTCGACGAGAAAACACGGAGAATCGTTCCTTTTGGCCATGACCTTTCTTGTTTCTCCAGGGCTTGTTCAAAGGCGGAGGAAAATTCGCTCCCAGGCCGGCCTCCGATTCATTATAATATAGAACTTCAGCCAACAACTCACGACGGGCCGCGGCTAAAAACCGGATGTGTTCATCGGCGATTTGTCGCAGCTCGGCCAACACAGTTTCCCCATCGATCACTTCCTCGTCCCCACGTCGATATGCTGCAATGCGGCGCTGGATTTCCAGCTCCCAAGCGGCCTCCACTTCGGGAGCTCTTTCCTGTTGAAGGGACTCAAGAAGTGTCTCGGCCAAGCGGGCTCTTTCTTCGGGAGGTAAGTTCTTTGCCTGTTCCTCAATTTCGCGAAAAGCAGGGGACATTTGCGGTTTCTCCTGTAGAATAGCTATAGTAAGCAAAGTGATCCGAGTTCTTCGGTCAGTCAAGGCGCATGAATAATTCATTCCCCATGCGGAGCCTTTGTGTTCGTGATCTACGCCATTGCTGGAAAACTAATGCTATGAGAAGCGGCCTGCGTCCAGTCATAGTCCACGCCGTTGTGGGACAAGGGGACAGGAAAAAAGACGTGAAAAGCGTTTATCTCACTATCAACGATGCCGATCTTGTGAGAGAAATTGACCGGTTGACCTGGGATCTTGGGAAAACGAAGATTTGGGGACAGCGACGATTAGTTCATTTTCGGCAGCGTCTTGTCATTTCGGAAGCTTGGAAGGACTGAGCGAGCGAAGGCGGCTTCTTGGATGCGAAAAAGCCGAGTGTTGTCGCCCAAGATTCACCCTCAAGACCTATCAAAGATCAAATCCTTGTCACATTTCCCAACAGGCTTCGCCTGCCCTGTATTCCCGTCTAAGCTAGTTCTCCTGCCGAATGCGGATTTCCCGCTGTGGGAACGGCATCTCGATTCCCCGTTTCTCGAACTCCTCCCCTATAGCTCGGTTTATCTGATCTGTTGCCTTTGCCCTGAATTCCGGCTGAATGATCCAGACCAGCGCCTCAAATTCCACTGCTGAATCACCGTACCTCACAAGCCTAATCGATGGAGCGGGTTCAGGAACCGCGTACTCGCACCTCTGACAAGCAGTGAGCAATGCCTGTTCCACTTCTTTCACAGACGATCCATAGGCTACTCCTACGGGCACACTAATCTGACATTCTGCCACCGGAGCGCTTTCGTTGACGATCTTCATATTGGCTATATTAGCGTTAGGAATGGAGACCAGTATTCCGTCGAGTCTCTTAATACGTGTGCTGCGGAGACCTATTTCAGTTACTGTTCCCCGGTCTCCCTCTCCCAATACAACGATATCTCCCAATTTGAAAGGCCGATCCAAGAGAATGGCGATGGTGCCGATCAGATTTGCCAGAGCTTCTCGTCCCGCCAAGGCCACGGCAAGTCCACCGACCCCTAATCCTGTGACCAAAGAATACGTAGGCAGACCCAAGCGAGCCCCCAGACGGATGGCAGCGCCAAGGACAATTACGACAGTCACAACGTCAAATCCAAAGCGAATAAGTTGCGCATGCATGCCATTTGGTTCAAATCTGCCAAGAGCGATGACAAATCCCGCAGCTCGACTGAGGATGGCCCCTATGAGCCACATCCTCGAACCGTAGGAGATCAGTAAGAAAACAAAAGCTATGGCCGTAAATAAATCGGCATCCCGAAGGTGCAAACAATACACGACAAACCAAAGACCTATCTCCGCAAACAGGATCAACATGACCGGTAAGACCAGGCCGCCAAAAGAATGGCCGAAGCTTGAATGGAATCTGGAATCAAGAATGCCGAGCGCCTTACGGACACATCTATAAGAGAGCACGACGCCCCACACCGACCATAAAATACAAAATCAATCCTATCCATTGCCACAGAGTCTGTCCAAAAACTTCTTCCCTGCTCCATCCCGGCAGCCAATCCATGAGTTCTGGGAAATATCACCCCCGCCGTGGAAGTCAACTGGTCGAACAGTGCTCCTTCTGCGCCAGGTCTGTAAGGCAGGTTCCTGACTTTCTTGTAAAATTCTTGCGATCTTTTTACCGTGTCAGGTGAAAAAAGGAATCTCAGCAGGCCGTCTTTGAACTTGACCGCTTAATGGTGATCTCTGTGTGGGGCAGGGTCCAACTGGTAAGCTTCTGGGTTTCAACAGTTTGGGCGTCAGGGATCTCTCAGGGGCTGCATTTCGATTCGATCAAGCGTTTCCTTGAGGTACCGAGCAGTATACAACCCCAGTACAGGCCTTGATAGCTTCAGGTTCCCCGTGTTCGAGATTGAGGCAGCGCTTTGAGCGAAATTGAAGGGAAGCCAAGAAATGAGCTCGTTGGCCAGCCTTGTAAGCTGCTACGGCATTGTTCATCTCATTTAAAAAGCTCTTAAAGGTGGCTCTGGGACTCGATGTATCCGGTCGGGCCAGGGGATAGAGGGCCTGCGCTGCGCCAGT
>CAVVHK010000130.1:0-88808 GCA_963747865.1 uncultured delta proteobacterium
GCACCCAGATGGAAGACGAGTGCAACCGGACCGCAAACGCTCTTGCGGCGCTGGGAGTGAAGAAATACGATCGGGTGGCGATTCTGGCCCACAATACCATCCACCATGTTCTCACCTGGTTTGGCTGCTGCAAAATCGGCGCGGTTTATCTGGCGATCAATTATCTTCTGAGAGGAAAGGACATTTCCTACTCCATCAACCACTCGGAAAGCAAAGTCTTTATAGTCGAGGACGCCCTATATGACCTGGTTAAGGACGTGCTCCACGAAATGCCCACCGTGAAAACATTGATATGGTCCAATCAAGGGGCCGGGAAGCCACCGGTTGACGACAGGTTCAAGGATTTCGACGCGTGGGTGAAGGATTACCCGGCGACGGAGCCTGATGTGCCGCTGCACATTAATGAACCGTGCCAGATGACTTACACGAGCGGAACCGAATCCTTGCCCAAAGGAGTCATCATCAATAACCAGGCGCTAATGGCCCATTACATGGGAACCATAGTGGACGGCGGTTACGAAAGCGGAGATGTGAATGTTAACGCTCTTCCCATTTACCACTGCGCCCAGAGAGACGTTTTCATGAACCCGATATTTTGGGTCGGAGGGACAAACGTACTTATGGGTCCGGATATTGGGATGATCTTGAAGAACATCGCCACGTACAAAGCCACCATGTTTTTTGCGCCGCCGACTGTTTGGATCGGCATACTTAGGCACCCGGATTTCGCCAAGCACGACCTGTCCAGCCTTAAGAAATGTTATTACGGCGCGTCCATCATGCCGGTGGAGATTCTTAAGGAAATCATGGAGCGCCTGCCGGGAGTCAAAATATACAACTATTACGGACAGACCGAGCTGGCCCCTTACCACACGATTTTAAAGGCCGAAGACGCCACAAGGAAGTTGGGCTCTGCAGGAATGGGAGGGCTCAACATGGAATCTAGATTGGAAGACGACATGGGTAAACCGGTAACCACTCCGAATATCCCGGGCGAAATATGCGGACGCGGGCCCCATGTAATGATGATGTATTTCAAAGATCCGGACAAAACCGAAGAAGCCATGAAAGGTGGATGGTTCCATTCCGGAGATATCGGAACCCTGGATGAAGACCGTTACATCACGGTGGCGGATCGCAAGAAAGACATGGTGAAAACCGGTGGAGAAAATGTGGCCACCAGGGAGGTTGAGGAAGCCATTTATTTGGACAAACGCGTTCAGGAAGTGGCGGTTATAGGTCTCCCCCACGCCAAATGGGTGGAGGCGGTAACCGCTCTAGTCGTGCTCAAGCAGGGAGAACAAGCGACGGAACAAGAGTTGATCGAGCATTGCCGCAAGGAGCTTGCCTTCTTCAAGTGTCCAAAGGCAATTGTCTTTGTTGAAGCTCTTCCCAAAACCCCAACCGGGAAGATCCTGAAACGGGAAATGCGTGTGACGTACCAGGGCTTGTATTCGGGGAAGTAGGAGAATGGAGAAGGAAGAGAGCTTCTGGAAGAAGCTCTCTTCCGGGCCCTGAAGTCTGGACGAATAGGTCGCCCGGAGAGGGGTATTGACAGACCTCTTTCCCCCGAAGGGGGAGGGAAAGCTTTTCTACAGCCAACATATAGGCTTCGCGAGTCAGAATTACCCTTTCGTGCTGACCTTTGGACACACTAACACCTTGGCCGTCGCGATCATGGAAATTCACACGGCTCATCCGAATTGCTCTTTTCCGGGGGGACCGGCATGACGAACAAAAGTGACAACGAGCAGGAAATAGAGCGGGAAATCCGGCGGAACATGGAAAGCTCCGGACCGGCGGAGCCCCCGATAGGTCCGGCCGTTGAACTTCAATCCAAGGGGCGTGACGCGTATACGCCCATTGACGACCAAGCTGAAAAGAAAGCCATAGCTCAGCCGTCCCCAAGGTACATGCTGATAGCATGCATACTGGTTTGTTTAGTGTTGATAATCATTATGGCGCTGGTGCGGCACTATCGGGATAAGCGCTCATTATGGTCGACCACAAAGGCGGGGACCGGCGGCGCCTGGGTGGCGCCGGACTATAATCTTAGGATGTCGGTTCGTTCATTTCTTCGTGACGCTCTGACCGAGCAAGCTAAAGTGGATTCCGACATTGCGGACGCTCGAAGCCAACTGGACAAGGCCGTGGCGTCGGTCGTGAGCACAAGGGCAATCTTGAACGATCCCAACTCGTGGAAATTTGACAGAAATAGGCTGAAGCATGAAGCGACGCAGGCTCAACTGCTTCTCGATGGTGTAAACGCCCGATTGAACAGATCAAAGGCCCTCAAGGAGCGTCTTGTCGGCGAGATTGACGTTTCGTCACGATTTCTTTTCGGAGAGCTGGACGCACGCGATTATATCGAGCAAAGCGTTACAATGAGGGTCGATCCGCAATACTGTAGCCACTTTGATAAGAATATGCAAATCGCATGCAGGGATGCCATGACGCTGACTTTGAAAGAGGCTGTGCGCCGCGAAATTGTAACCCGAGAGAAGGCCCTGACCATATTAGCCGGACTCTTGAACGGTTCGGAGACGCAGTCCGAGCAGGAGTATTGGAAAGCCGCTATGACGCAGATAAGGTCCGGCCGGCGGTAGTGTCTATGAAAATAGCCGCTGGAGGGGAACTTCTTGAAAGAAGTTGCCTTCCGGATATCCCGTCAAGAACGTTGAAAATGGCAATACGGAGGTTGGCCGTTTCCACACGTAAGGGCGCAACGAACAAATCAAGGCATTTTCATTGATGGTAGTGGCCGTCCGCGGTCATTAATTCTCTATCCCGAAACGCGTAGGGGCTCCTTGGGTGGCCCCCCCTACCCTTTGTTGTTTTCTTCACCATATGAGCTGACCAGCATCTCAAGATCAAAGCCTTCTTTACGAGTTCTGACATCGTAATAAAAGACGACAGCGGACACCGAAAAGAAGATACCCGCAATAGTGTTGGATATTGCTTCACCAATCTGGCCTACGACCGCGCCCGCAATGGCGGCAAACGACCCGGGAGACGCGAATACGCCCACCAGTTTCGCAGGGACTGCTAAAACCATGTTAATCGCCATGGAAATGAACAGGTACAAGAGAAGCAGCATGGCAAATCGGTTCAGGTAGGTTTTTGGCCAACCGTCCGACACCCTGCCCGACATCAAGTTCCAGCTTCGCGTGATGGCTTTCAGGTAGGCTTCCCCTTCTATTATTACGACCTTGTCCACCAGGAGCGTTTTTAGAATGACCCTAGCCGGTAGCAAGACGGCGACGACGCCCGCGAGCGTCCCGTACACCGGAGCCCAACCGTCAAACAAACTGGTCAGCAAATAAACTATCCCCCCCACAATCACGGGGAACAAAAAGCAAAAGAATAACAGAAGAGATAACAACATTGAGGTGAGCGCGAGTATCTTTATTCTTTCGAAGCGCGAAAGAATAAGCTTCCTTGACGGTTATTTCGTGATCCAACAGTATTGCCGAGCAAGCGCGAATCAGGGCCCCTTGAGCTAGAAAATGCACGATCATTAGCCCTATGATGAGTATCGGAGCCAGAATAATGATACCTATTATCGTAGTGAAAGATGGGGTTTGACTGCTTAACATGGGTATCCAGAACGGTGTGGAGAGAGCGCCCATTCCCGCTATCACCCCAAGGTTGATAGCCCAGGCCACGGCATTTATTGCGAAGAGTTTCCAAAAATTGGCCTTGCAGATCTGAAACGTCCGATCAAGGATCTCCGAGACGGAAAGGGGTTCGAGTTCCCACGACGAACTCTTCTTGGGAATATCCTGGTTTGCCCCGAAAACCGGAGGTTGCGGTTCTTTTCCCTGGGGCCGAAACGCGGTAGGCCGCGGCTCAAAATCATAACCCGATTCGATTCTTGCGTCAGGTCCTCGCCCCGTTTGAATACCCGCGCCGGGAACGATCGGTTCAGGCATCGCCGGCTTTGGAGTGCTTCCAGGGGCATCGCCGGCATCAATGGCTGTCGTGGCGCCGGTGGAAGGATATGGCAGGGCGTCGGACAAGACCTGGGTTTCTTGGATTTCGGCGAGCGCGGATAAAGGCAAAGGAGGGGACACCTCTACTACTGCCCCACACTTTTCCAGCAAGCGGGAAACTTTAGCCGAGTTTTTGAGGTTTGCTCGTTGCAGCACTGCCCACGGAAGTTTATCGAGGCGTGTCCGGATTTTTTCCTCGGGCACATTCTTAAATACGCGGGACAGGGCGGCTGCAACTCTATCCTTATATTTTTCACCTTTGAAGCCGGTTATCGTTATCTTGAATTGTCCTTCGGAACTGCTGTCCCCCATATTCCGGTCTCCTTTGAACTTCAACGGCCAAATGATCTATAAGATTCTCGTCTTCTGCATATAGAGTCTCTGAAGCCTCTCCAAAAGCCTCTCGGGAGGTAACTTCAACGGCCCTGAATGACCCATTCTACTTCTGATATTTCGCGCTATATCCGTCGCCAACTTCGCGCGATATTCCGGCTCCAGTTCCTGTCTTCTGGTCATAAATCTGGATACGATGAGGTAATCATCCCGGGTCATACCCATGGCAAGCTCTCGGATTTCGTTATCGGACTCGTCCAGAAGCGTCAGGGCCGGGGCCAACTTCAATTTCTCCAGAGCCGTGTCCATTATAACCAGCGTGCCTGCGGCGAAATCCCCAAGGCGTCTGCAACGTGAGTCGATCAGCATGGGAAGCACGCCTATGGGATAGACTTCAATATCCACGGCTCTGAGAATGTTTCTGATGACGGATTCCACGAGATTGATAGGTCTGCCGTCATTGCGTATCACTCTTATTTTTATCGCTTTCTTTCCCGGTGTCATCCCGCCCCAAAAGTACTCGAAAATAATAAAATACCCTAAGGAGATCACGGCGTAGACAAATATGGCTATGGAAACTGTCCATGGGGCCAGTACCTTTCGAATCTCGTGCACTAGGGCGTTTACAGAGGCGACTTTATCACTGATATAGGACAAGCCTATCAGCATCAAAAGTAAGAGCAAGATCAATCCGAATTGGATGGACTTGTCGATCAAGTAAGCTGAGAAACGACTACCCACGCCGGCCAGAGTGAAAGTCAGTTCAAAATGCTCAGGGGTTTCTATAATTACTTGAGAGGTGCTTGCCACTGCATATCCCAGGAAAGCCGGGGCCGTCAGCAGACTCCAGGACCAAAGCCGCAACGGCTGCTCGGGTTTAATGTGTCGCCGTAAGCGACCGGCATCTTAAATTCTATTAGAATATCCATATCATAGTTAAGTGATTTGCGCTAAAATTTAATGACAAAATGTCCTTTAATTTGCTTTCATCATAGAAAGAAGACAATCCGGAGCAGATGATATGACCTGACCCCGATACACGTGACTATGGAACCGGAGGGCCGGCGGGGCAGTTTTCCAATGAGGATCCTATGAACATCAACGACTTTGTAAATGAACGCAAGGGTGAATGGGAAAGGCTACATCACATCGCTTCCAAATTTCGACCGGGAAGTTCGAGTGGCTTGACTAAAGGCGAAATTTGGGACCTGGGGAGATTGTCCTTGGCCGCAATTTCTGATTTGTCCCTACTGAGGTCTTCGGAATTTGGATCTGACGGACAAAACCACGTGATCACTTATCTCAATGCGCTGATCATAAAAGTCCACGGAATGATTTACAGGAAAGCCTCTTTCAAATGGTCTTCCATCCTCGCTTTCTTCAAGACCGGTTTTCCATCGGCGGTTAGGAATGGAGCGCCCTATTTGGCGGTTTCCATCGGAATATTCATGTTGTTCGGAGTCATGGCGTTTGTACTGGGGCTCACTAAACCCGAATTCATCCCGCTCATTGTTCCGGAACAGATCATTTCCAAAGTAGAAAGCGGAAAGGTCTGGTTTAACGACCTTTACGAGATTTCGCCCATGGCCTCGAGCGGCCTTATGACCCATAACATTACCGTGACGTTCCTCTGCGTCGCGTCCGGGATAACTTTCGGCATTGGAACAGTCTATTTGTTGGCTCTCAACGGCCTTCTGCTCGGGTCGGTCGCTGCTCTTTGTTATAAGAACGGAATGTCCTTGGAATTTTGGTCATTCGTTTTGCCGCATGGCAGCCTGGAATTGAGCGCCGTGTTCCTGGGTGGAGCTGCTGCCCTCATTATGGGTCACGCGCTGCTTGACCCCGGCCAGTACCAGAAGATCCGAGTACCTTTCGGTCCGCGGCAAGGACGCCGGCATGCTCGCTCTAGGATGCGTTCCGATGCTGGTGTTGGCAGGAATGATAGAGGCCTTCTTTTCCCCTTCGCCTCTTCCCGCATGGTTCAAGCTGGCCTTTGCAGCGACTTCCTTTTCTTCCCTACTGTTTTACATTTTCGTCTATCAGCCGGACGTCTCGAAGGAAAGCGAGTTGAAGTCTTTTTTCGTTAGTATTTATGGACAATTCCGCGGACGGTTCCGTGGCGGGTCTTCCGGAGCAAACGCATGATAGGAAAGCGTTCAACGGGAGGATTTTTTTTTGCAAGAAGGGGTTTTTCCGTTAACTATTACCGTGATATTAGACTGTTGATTCTCTCATCTGCGATACGTTGATTTCTTATGCCCCTAACAATGCCATTACATTGAGACATAACGTGTCCCAGATTCAAGCTCTTATTAAAGCCGGTCAGGTATAGAGAATTATTTACTAAGCAAGGTATACAGGCTGCGCGGTTCGTCATTTCGCGGAATAGGTAGGGCGGAAAGCCTGCTCACCAACACCATCCGCTCACCGGATGGTTCAAAGCTTACAGCACAGCTTTTGTTGTCGTTGACAACGCATGCATTTTTAAGGTACAATTGGATAGGCTATTATTACCACATCCTTCGGTTTCAAAGGAGGCCCGCTATGAACTGGATGAGATGCCTGTCTATATCGTTGGTTTGCGCTGTTTCCTTTCTCCTTACCGGATGTGGAGGCTCCGAGCTCGACAAAACCAAGCTGGAGCTTCAGACGCGTCAGAAGCAAATTTCCGAGTTGGAAGCGCGTTCGAGCAAGCAGACCGAAGAACTCCGCAAACAGACGGAAATCAATGACCAGCTTTCGCAACAAATGCAAGATCTGATATCCAACGTAAAGTCGCTGGAGTCCAGACTCTCGGCAAAATCCGAGTCAAAGCCCGCCGCAGACGCAAAGTGCGACGAACAGTCTCGTGTGGAATTGCTAGGCGCCAAAGCGATGGCGGAATTTCGGGCAGAGCAATTAAATAAAAGGCTCGAGAACTTCAACAAAGAAATCGAAGCAAAAGACAAAGAACTTGAAGAAGGCAACCAGAGGACCGAGCAGAAAGAGGCCGACCTGGCAGAGATGAAACAGCGACAGGAAGGCCTTCAGGCCCAAAATGACGGCAAAACCAAAGAGCTGCAGTCGCAACTGGCTGATCTGAACCGTGAACTGGCGGCACGCGGCGAAGCGGCAGACCGGCTAAAGAAGGAACTCGACGAGAAGAGCGAATTGTTAGGCGCACTACGCAACGCCGTCCAGGACGCTACTAAATTGAAAAAGGCGACAGAGAGCGAGTTGGCCAAGACCCGGGCCTCTGAAGCGGAACTCAAGAATAAACTCGAAGAGACCACTAACCAATTGGCAAAACAGAATGAGGAAATCGGCTCATTCGGGGCTCAGGCCCAGTCATATACTCAGGAGCTGAATCGCCAAAAGGAACTCGCCCGAAAGATGGGCGTTGAAACTGAACAACTGAAGAAAGAAACCACGAACCTCAAAGCGCAAGTTGCAGATTTGGCCCAACGGCTAAAAAGCACGCAGGCCGCCGCTTCGAGCCAACCCGAAGAAGGTCCGTCGGCTCTGGACCAGATTCTACAAACGCCGAGGACTGAGAATAAGGATTCGGGCTCTATGTCCAATCTGTATTAAGCAGCGCTAAGAGCTGGGAGCCTTCTAAAGGGCCTCGTGCTCCGAGGGTTACTTCCGGAAAAAGTTTCCCTTCGGAGGCCCTTTTATGCCGGCGACAGTAATCAGGAAAATCCCTTGCCGCGAATCATAGTAGGCCTGAGCGGGCCGGCTTTCTATCGCAAGCCACGTTTTATCGAGGACATAATAGATCACACAGTAGGCAAGGTCCTGGATCAATTCGGAATTACCCGTGAACTTTTCTCCGGATGGGGGGGCGCGTGAGGTTGGAAAGCATGGCGCAGGTCGTCACGGCTTACATGGACTCGCTGACGACCATGACTCTGGCTTGTTGCCTTGACGGGCGTCCATGGGCGGCCGCCGTCTATTACGCGAGAATCGACCTGGATCTGGTGTTTTTTTCTTCCCCTAAGTCACTCCACAGCCGAGCTCTCTCAGCAAACCCTATGGCTTCCGCGTGTATCTACGGTTATTATGATAAATGGCGGGACATCAAGGGCTTGCAACTGGAAGGACAAGTCCTTCCGGTCTCCGGAGCGCAATCAAAGTCTGACGCCTTATCGGCGTACATCAAGAAATATCCGTTTGCCAAGGAGTTCATCTCGGACCCGTGGACGATATCCAAGGAACTTGTGAAGAAGGTCTCGACTGTGGAGCTTTACACGTTCAAGACCGATGGGATATTATATCTCGATAACAGCCAAGGCTTCGGAAAGAGATGGAAACTTGCGGTAAAAGACGGCGCGGGAGTCGGAAACCCCATCGAGACATGAGCAAGCATTGTAGTTCTCCGGGAAACCCCTTTTTGCAAAAAATGGGTTTCCCGGACCCTTCCCCCAAAACTCCCAATATATTGGTTGGTTAAATGGTCTCAACTGTGTTTCGAGCAGATCCCTCTCCGTTTTGCTCCGGCCCTGGGGACGGCGCATCGCGCATGTGAACGCAATAGTTGAAGTTTCCTACTGGTGAAAGCTTGCGAGCAACCTGTCGCTATAACCGGTTTTACGGTAGTTTTGGAGTAAGATGAGTCTGCTCATAGTGTCGGCAGTGGAAGACGAGCTGCGGTTGATCAAGAAAGAGTTCGACGCGCAGCCTGTAACCGGCGTGGCCCCCTACCCTTGCTCTCTGGCCCATGTTGGGAACCGGAGAATTTTCATCGCCCATGTTGGTGTCGGGGTTGTGTCGGCGGCCGTGGCTTTAGGCGCTTTGATAAACCGGCTCGGGTGCGCCGCTATAATAATGGTCGGTTCCGCTGGGTCGTTTGCGGACAGCGGATTGGAAGTCGGGGACATTGCTGTAGCTTCCTCGGAAGTCTTGTCGGAGCTGGGTATCAGCAGCAAGGCCTCCCCCGGGATTGGAGAACCGTTGGGCTTGAATGGCCTGGATCAAGAGATCCCATTGGATGTGGATCTTGGCGGGGATTTGGAAGAGGCGGCGCGGGTTGAAGCCGGCCGGGTCAAACGAGGGCGCTTCCTAACGGTAGTAGGAGTATCGGGAGACCCGGAGTTAGCGGAAGCTAGAAGCAGTCGGTTTTCCGCAATGGTGGAAAACATGGAGGGATACGCGCTCGCTTACGCGGGGAGGAAATTCGGCGTTAATGTTGGCGAAGTTCGAGGGGTAAGTAATCGTGCCGGTTTCCGCGACAAATCCACCTGGAACCTCTTTGCGGCCAACGAAATTGCGCAAAAGACCGTAATCAATTATTTGAGGAGAATGATTTGACCTCTCTTAAAATAGGTTTTTCGCCATGTCCTAATGACACTTACATTATGGGTGCTCTGGCTAACGGAAAAGTCGATTGCCCCTTCAGTTTTGAACCTGTGTTAGCCGATGTCGAGACTCTCAACCAATGGGCTTTGGCAGGCCGTCTCGAAGTGACCAAGCTTAGCTTCACCGCCCTCGGGAAAACCCGCGATTCATACGCTCTGCTACACTCGGGTGGAGCATTGGGAAGAGGCTGCGGTCCTCTGATCGTGGCTCGACCGGGGCGCGACCTTGCCGATATAGGCCGTGCCTCGATAGCGACGCCGGGCGAGCTTACAACCGCCCACTTGCTGCTCCGCCTCTACCTTAACGACTCACCTGAAATCAAGCACATGTTGTTTTCAGATATCATGCCGGCAGTCGAGCGCGGAGAATGCGACTTCGGCCTGGTGATTCACGAAGGGCGCTTCAGTTTCCATCAATTTGGATTGGCTGCTTTGCTGGATCTGGGACAATGGTGGGATGAGCAAACACGCCTTCCCTTGCCTCTTGGGGGGATTGCGGCGCGGCGGGATTTGGGTCCGGACGCGGCAGTTGTGATTGATCGGGCTATACGAAACTCCATAGCCGCGGCTGAGGCCAGATCCTTTGAAACAATGGAGTATATTCTGTCCCACGCTCAAGAAATGGATGAGGCGCTGGTCTTGCAGCACATTCAACTTTACGTCAATCAATTCAGTTATGACATCGGATCGGAGGGGCGGCACGCGGTTCAAACGCTCTTTGAGAAAGCCGAAGCGGCCGGGATTATAGCTGCGTCTCAATTACCTCTGATGGCTTATTAAGGCGGTTGGAAAGCGGTCTTAATGTATTCCGAACCAGACAGCCACGAGCAGACTGAAGGAGACCATCGAGTTAACTTTGAAAAAGGCGAGGTCCAGGCGGCTCAGGTCATCCGGCCGGAGCAACCGGTGTTCCCAGCAAAGCAAGCCGCCTGTGACCAAGCTTAGAATGTAAAACGGCCAATTTAGATGGGCGAGCTTTCCTGTGAGCAAGAAAAACAAGACAGCGACGACATGGGCCAGAGCGGCCAGCTTAAGGGCAACTCCCGTACCGAGCATGGACGGCACGGAGTAAAGCTTTGCCTGCCGGTCGAACTCAACATCCTGACACGCGTAAATCGTGTCAAATCCCGCAACCCAGAAGACAACCCCCAACCCTAAGGCCACTGGTGGCCAATCCAGGCTACCGGTCACAGCCAGCCACCCGGCCACAGGCGCCAATCCCAGACACAACCCCAAAAACAAGTGGCAAAGTCGTGTGAATCTTTTGGTGTAGGAGTAGCCAAGAAGAATCGCCAAAACCAACGGAGAAAACAAGAAACAAAGCCGGTTCAAACCCCAGGCCGCCGAAAAGAATACGGCCGAGGCTGTTGCAACCAAACCCCAGGCCTGGGCGGCGGTAACCTGACCTTTGGGGATCTCCCTGTCGTTGGTGCGTGGATTGGCTGCGTCGATAGCACTGTCGGCCAGCCTATTAAAAGCCATGGCCGCGGTTCTGGCGCCGGAAAACGCGATGGCCACCAGAATGAACGTTCTGAAGTCAGGTAACCCTCTAGCCGCGAGGACAGCGCCGGTAAGAGCCAGCGGCAGAGCAAAAAGGGTATGCTCTATTTTCACTAGAGAAAGCAGTGATTTGATCATTGGAATATTTTGTGTCTCAGGCGCAGTATTGAAAGTGCGGCCATAATGTTTGCTAAGCGGCGCCATCCGTAGAGCACATAAGCCCAGCGTCGGCACAGAGCACTGAGGGACCCGTTAAAAGCACTGTTACGACTATTTAACCAACCAATATATTAGGAGTTTTTAGGGAAGGGCCCGGGAAACCCCTTTTTGCAAAAAGGGGTTTCCCGGTGAACTCTTACTTACTTTTCTATTCCCAAACCAGCCCACAAAGCGTCAATCTTCGCTTTCACTTGACCATCCATCTCGATTAAATCCGGCCAGGGCCTTAAATGACCATCTCGCGGACCCTTACGGGTGCAGTCAATCCCCATCTTGGTTCCGACGTGCGGTAGATCCGACGCATGATCCAGCGCATCCAAGGGTCCCCTCACTATCGACAGGTCTCTCCCCGGTTCCAGGTTAGCCCCCAAAAAGAACAGCGCCTGTCCCAGGTCTTGCACATCGACCTCTTTGTCGAAGACCATGATTATCTTGGTGAACATCATTTGGCCCAATCCCCAGAGAGAGCTCATGACTTTCTGGGGATGGCCGGGATAGGATTTGTCAATGGCTACGAAACACAAATTATGAAACACGCCCTCCACGGGAAGATTGATGTCCACGATCTCAGGCAGTTGTTTCTTTATAAGAGGCAGAAAAAGTCGCTCCGTGACCTTGCCCAGAAATGCGTCCTCCATCGGTGGCCTACCTACCACAGTAGCTGGGTATATTGGATTGCTGCGCCGCGTTATGGCGGTAAGATGAAAGACCGGATATTCATCCGCGGGCGAATAGAAGCCTGTGTGGTCTCCGAAGGGTCCCTCGATCCTCGTTTCTCCCGGTTGGACGTATCCTTCCAGGACAAACTGGGACTCTGCGGGAACTTCCAGATCACATGTGACGCACTTCACAAGCTCGACCGGTTTGTTTCGAAGAAAGCCCGAGAGGAGAAGCTCGTCAATATCCTCGGGCAAAGGAGCTGTTGCGGAGTAAGTTGTTATCGGGTCCGGTCCGATTGCGACCGCCACAGGCATAGGATCCGACGTATGACGGTAATGCGACGCCCCGCCTTTATGTATGTGCCAATGCATCCCTGCTGTTTGGCCGTCGAAAATTTGAATGCGATACATCCCCACGTTTCCACGTCCTGTCTGGGGATGCCTAGTAAAAACCACGGGCAAAGTAATGAAGGGTCCCGCGTCGCCGGGCCAGGTGGTCAACACAGGCAAGTCCCGCAAATCGCAGTTGTCCGTTTGGACAACCTCATGACAGGGGCCGTCTTTGACATGTTTAGGGAAAGCTGCGGCCAAGTCCTTCAACTTCGGCAGAAGCTTGAGTTTGTCCAGGAAACGCCGCGGCGGAGTAATGTTGAGCAATTCATCAAACTTGCAGCTCAACTGGTTCATCTCGTCAATGCCGAAGATAGCCCTGATTCGATCAAGAGAGCCGTAAGCGTTGGTCAGCACCGGATATTTGTGGCCGGTGGGATTTTCGAAACAGTAGGGCGGGTCCGTTTTGCTTAACCGCTCTGTCGGATACTTCGGAAATCTCCAAATGAGGACTTAAGCTTTCCTGTATTCGGGCGAGTTGACCACTGCCTTCCAGAAAAGAAACCAGTTCCTGCAAATTCTCAAAAGCCATATGAGTCCTTTCCGGCCAAACCAAACGTTGGTCGGTCTGAAATGTCTGGGTATGTGGTAGTACCGGCTTAGAGCGCTCTGTTTCATAGATTCGGTAGTGGATTCTTTAGCTCCCGGCGCCCACGGATTTCTTTTCCTGGTGGCGACCGGCGTCCCTGCCGGTCACTGATACATGGTCTGCAGGGAGAAACTGTCTCAAAAACTCCCGAATAGTCGGGAATCGTGGCACGGTGATCGTTGGGGCGGGGTTTATCCCCGCCCGACTAACAGGTTTGCGAATAACGGGCGGGGATAAACCCCGCCCCTACAAACGTTTTCCGAGATTATAATGAGGACCACAATAATAATCCTCAGCAATGTATCATGTTTCAGATAAAGATCGTGCTACGAATTACGAGGCGCCAATAGTTTCGAGACGGTTTCGGGGCGCCGACCCCTACCGGCTCACTATTAGGCCGCGAGCTTGAGATCCCATAGGATGTGGTGAGCCCCGCGAACCGCATCGTTCGAGGTTTTTTCTCGACAGATGCTCTCCACTTGAGGCGGCGCATCCTACGAAACCGGGTAATACGAGTAACAACTGTAACCGTATTTGTGAAAACGAACGCTTAGACTCTGGCTCGTTCTAACAAGAGCACACGGCCAATCTATTTGCGCAGGAGGCGTGAGCCTCGACCGGCCTGTAGGTCCGGATCACGTCCGGCTTATTTCCCAGCAATCCTGAGAATGTCTCCAGACCCGCCCAAAGGCCCGAATCAAATTGGTACACCAGTTTGGGGAAATAGTCCGCGATTATGTTGGAATCCAAGCCCATGACTTCCGTGGCTTCGTCCACGACTGAAGACCAGTGGGCTAGGCCCATAGAGTAAGACGTCAGCAGCAAGTGGTAAATCGCTCGCGTTTCCTGGGGAAACTCACGGACGAACTCTTTCCTGACACACCATACGCCGAACACAAAACTCTGACCTGAAAAATCCTTCCAGACTTGCCCCAAATCGTATGTGTAGCCGGTAAAGTCTGACTGAGCCGCTTTGAGAGCAGCGTCGCCTATGAGTAGCCTAGCAGGCGCAGCGATTCCCTGCCGCACGAAGGTCACATCCGTCTTCCAATGCTTGGCGAACAAGACCTTCAGTAGCTTTGACGCTGTTGCCGAGGCTGATGTTACTGAAACCGCTTTCCCGCTTAATTGTTCAACCGGCGTGTCCGATTGCAGTATCACGCTGCCGACAGCTCCCCTGGAGCCAATACAGATGTGGTCGAATATGAGCCAGTCCGCCGCGTGCTCCAGCGCCGCAACTGACGAAACCGGACTTACGTCCAATTGGCCCGTGGCGAGCAAGCTGTTCAGGGTGGTTGGTTCGCCTCTGACTATGGTGACCAATTCTTTCAGAGGACTATTGACCAGCCCCCAGTCGACCGGCAATGTGTTTACGTAGGCCATCCGGCCCAGTCTGCCCAGAATCATAGCCAAACCACCCGTTCCGGTTTATTTGTGATCAACTGCAAAGCAGCTTGTTTGGCGGAATCAGCGTGAAGTTCCACGTAAATCAGACGAGCCTTCCTGCCGACACTTATGGAGCCGACATCCGACATTCCCAGGACCCCGGCGCCGTTTGCGCCCGCCATGGCCAGGATAATCTCGGGGTTCAAACCACTGTAGCGGTCGGCTACAAAGGCCATCTCATCGAACAGGCTCAATGTCGAGTTGCTTGCCAAAGAATCCGTTCCGAGAGCCGGAGCAACGCCGGCATCCAGCAAAGCCCCTATATCAGGCAGTCTCCCATGTAAGATCCAATTGGATCTCGGGCAAACGCATACGGAAGTTCCGGTGGAAGCCAATATTTCTATGCCTCTGCGATCAGCCTGCAACACATGAACGGCCAGAGTTCGAGGTCCCAAAAGCCCTAATCTTTGCGCCCTTTGGACAGGCGTTTCGTCGACCAAATCCCAATCCCCGTAATTGATACCCCTGGAAGCCAAAAGCTCGGCCCACGGGCCTCTGCCGCTGCGGATAAACTCTCCCTCGACTTCAGACTCCGCGAGATGAAGCGCAAAAACGCTCTTCCTGCCAAGGGTCAGAGTCTTCAGGGCTTTCAGCGTCACCGGGGACGTCGTATGCAAGGCGTGCCCAGCGTACGAGAATTGGATCTTTTCGGAATCTTCACGCAGAGAGGGCGTGTCCGGGCTACTGCCCAAGAGCTCCTCAAAGACCACACCTTCGAGTCCAGCCTCAGTTATGGATTGAAGCCCAGGTTCCACAGAGCCGACTTCGCCGACTAATCCTGTCCCGGTTTGCTTCATCGCGTGGGCGGCGGCAACAGAAGCGGAACAAATTTGTTCCGGCGACAAAGACGCCCTCACCTGGATTAGCGTTTTGACCCAATCTATAAACGATAATCCTGACACGGCCAGATCGCTCAATCGGGACAGGCTCAGGTGAGTATGGGCATTAACCAACGCGGGCAAAATGACTCCTGGCCCGTGGTCATGGCTGGGCGTTCCTGGGCTCGCCTTACCTACTCCGGAGATACGACCGTCCGTGATCTCCACCAAGCCGTTTTCGATCCAGGAACCGGGTTCGAGCATCACCCATTTGGCTTTGTGGGCGCAGGACTTCACTCAATTACCCTCGACGGCCCGATGAACAGCGTCTCTTTGCCTCGCTTTAAATCCGCAGTGTTCGATCAAACGAATGATCTCGGCCTCCGTGAGCCGATGGCTGACTCCGGCGGCGGCCACAACGTTTTCCTCGATCATTGTGGAGCCAAGATCGTCCGCCCCGTCCAAAAGCGCCAGTTGGCCTATGGAGGAGCCCTGTGTAACCCAGGATGACTGGACGTGCGCAAAGTTATCCAACATGAGTCTCGAAAGGGCCAGGACGCGCAAATATTCCGTTGCGGAGGCTGGCTTCACTTGGACGGTTTCTCTGCCCGGCTGATAAGGCCAAGGAATGAATGCTGTGAAGCCGGCGGTCTGATCCTGGAGCCTTCTGAGCCGCACAAGATGCAGAAGTCTATCATCCACTCTCTCCACATGCCCGAACATCATCGTAGCGGACGTTCTAAGTCCCAACTTATGGGCCGCGGCCATCACCGAAAGCCATTCCCTGCTGGTGGCTTTGCCTGGAGAAGTGATACGCCGTATCTTATCGACCAATATCTCAGCGCCGCCGCCGGGCACGGAATTCAGGCCCGCCTTAATGAATCTCTCAAGCACTGTTTCAATCGGAAGCCCGGAAATCTTTGCCATGAAAGTAATTTCCGGAGGAGAATAACCGTGAAGTTGCAGACCGAAGCTTCGGATCAGGCGAATCCTTTCCTCATGCCATTCCAAGTCCAATGCCGGATTAAGCCCGCCTTGAAACAAAATATGAGTGCCGCCCAGCGCTTTTGTCTCTTCGAGTTTTTTCGCCAAGGTTTGGTCATCGAGCACGTACGATTCTGGATGATTCTTTGATCGCCAAAACGCGCAGAATCTGCAGCCTGATGTGCATACATTGGTGTAATTAATGTTCCGATCTACGGCGTAGGTCACAACCTTTTCAGGATTGTGGCGAAATCTGGCCTTCTGGGCCAATTGCCCGAGGGTAAGAAGATCGGCTTGCTCGTATAGAACCAGCGCCGATTTAATAGAAAGACGTTCGCCGCTTTCGGCGCTATTGATCGCTTGATCCAGGTTCATGCCGCCACAACCGCCTGATGGAAGGTGTCCCGTTCGCGAGGCTGAAAGCCGGCGTCCAGAATGAGTTGTTCCAGCTCGTTCCTGCTGAGCCCCGCCGCTGTCCCCGCGCCGGCCTGATGAGCTATTTTTTCCGCCACTATGGTGCCTTCCAGGTCGTCGGCTCCGAAGTGTAAGGCGGCCTGGGCTGTTTTCATTCCCAACATGACCCAATAAGCTTTGACGTGCGGGACGTTGTCCAAAATCAATCGCGAGGTCGCGATGGTCTTGAGGATTTCCACGCTGGTCAGGTCCGGTAAATCGGCCAGCAGCGTGTTCCGGGGATGAAAAACAAGTGGGATAAACGCCCGGAATCCTCCGGTTTCATCCTGCTGGTCTCTGAGTCGAAACAAATGGTCTATCCGCTCGGACAGTGTCTCTATGTGACCAAACAGCATAGTGGCGTTGGTGCCTATCCCCAACCGATGGGCTTCTCCATGGATGGCCAGCCACGAGTCGGCGCCGATTTTGGCCGGAAATAGAGACTGCCTTATTCGGTCGGAGAAGATTTCAGCGCCGCCACCCGGAAGAGCTTCCAGGCCGGCTTTACGCAGCTCCGATAGGCAATCGCTCCAGCTAAGGGACGCCAGTCTTGATATCTGCGCAATCTCAACAGCAGTGAACGCCTTTATCCTCACCTGAGGGAAAGAAGTCCGAATAGCGTTCAGCAGGCTGATGTAATAATCGAAACCTAGTTCAGGGTTAACCGCGCCCACCAAATGGACTTCTCTTAGCCCCATGCCTGATGACTCGCCGATTTGCCGGGTCACGTCCTCCGGGCTCAGCACATAACCGTCCTTGGCGCCCGGCGAACGAAAGAAAGCGCAGAATTTGCACCCGTTGACGCAAATGTTCGTATAATTGATGTGGTGGTTAACCACATAGGAAGCGTAGTTCCCGTACCTGGCCATTCTAACGGCGGAGGCCAAAGTCCCGAGGCCCAGCAAGTCCGTGGTTTCCAGGCAGGCTAATCCATCGGCCCGGTCGAGTCGGCCTCCGGAGAAAAACTTCTTCCCCACTTTGACCAACGCCTCGTCCGTGATGCGGCTCAGCAGTGTAGTCGGATCAGATGATATCTTGCTGGAATCGAAGCAGTTATTCTTCATCTGCTCTGTTCTTAACCTCTTTCTGAAAAAATGACCATCTGGTCATTATAGTCCTTGCGTCGATTTCTTTACAACTTTTTTTCAAAATCGAGCTAGAAAAGTTATCGCGGCGGGTTGTTTTTCAAAACGGTTCAATAAAGGGCTTTGGGTGTGATTTACAGAGGGCGCGGCAAGTGGAAAGGCACGGTATGTTAAATCGGTGTGCAAACAACGATGGCGCTTCCGTAGGAGACTGTGAAAAGGGCAATTTATCCTTGACGGGGAGCCCACAGCATTACGCACACTCCCAGCAAACACATCGCCGATCCGATCCAATCATATATGTCCGGGATTTTGCAGTCTATTTTCCATCCCCACAACACCGACAGCACAACGAAGACTCCTCCGTAAGCCGCATAGACCCTACCAAAATGTGGGAAGCTCTGAAGGGTGGGAATGACTCCATACACGCAAAGGATAACTCCTCCGATGATCCCATACAATAAGGATTTTTGTTCTCTCAACCATAGCCAGACCAAGTATCCTCCGCCAATTTCGGCCAATCCCGCAATGAAAAATAATATAGCCGCTCTGATCAATTTCTTCTTCCCTCGTATACGACTTCACGTAAGTCAGTAATATTTGAACTCATTCCCAGACTGAAATCCGGGAGCGAGAAATCAACAGTTACCTCGAACGGGACGAAATGGTATTTGTCGGTTTTGATAGAGAGTTTATTCTCTCGATGACGAGTTGTCATCTGTCCGGCTGTCTCTTAAGACCGACCCATTGAAGACGCGTGAAATTTGTGGACGAATTAGTCTTGATGATTAGAGGCCGTGTGCGCCCGAAGTTTTTGTTGTTTTACAACATCCTCCAGTCCGAACTGCTTCACTTTGTAGCCCATCTGCCTTCGTGTTATACCCAGTTCCTGAGCCGCGTGGGACAAAATCCAATTGTTTCTCGCCAGAGCCGCTACAACATCACGCTTCTCCCGTTCACGGAGCGAGCCCAATTGCTGCCAAAGGCGTGTTTCTAGGCCCCTTCTGTTACGGGTGAAATAGGGCAAGAGATCTCCGACGTCTATTATTTCCCCACATAATGTGATGGCTAAGCGTTCTATCAGGTTTTCCACCTCCCGCACGTTTCCCGGCCAAGAGTATTTTAAGAGAGCGTCCAGGGCTGCGTCGGTAAATTTGAGTTCACACTTGTAATCGCGGCCGATCTTGTCGGAGAAGAAATTGATCAAAGGCGATATGTCCTCTCTCCTCTCACGGAGCGAGGGCAATCTGATGGGAAACACGTTTAGCCTGTAATAGAGGTCCTCCCGGAAAGAGCCGTCAGCGACCGATCTGCGGAGGTCCCTGTTGGTGGCGGCGATCACTCTGACGTCAACTGATCTTGTCTTTGAGCCTCCCACGGGCTCGAATTCTCTGTATTGAAGAAACTGGAGGATCTTAACTTGCAGCGTCAAAGTGACTTCGCCGATTTCATCAAGGAAGACGGAGCCACCGTCAGCCGCTTCCAACCGGCCGATTTTCGACTCCGTTGAGTCGGGCGGCTCGCCCGTCTCGTATCCGAAAAGTTCGGACTCCAATAGGTGATTTGAAAGCGCCGCACAGTTCACCCTTATGAACGAAAAACGAGCTCTTCCGCTCAGCTCATGGATGATCTGAGCCACTAGGGTCTTGCCGGTCCCGGGTTCTCCCAGGATCAGAACGGTGGCTTCAGTTGGGGCAACACTTCTGATCAAGTCTTGAACCTCGAGTATCGCGGGGCTCAACCCCACGGAAAAGAAACCCTCGCTTCTCTCTGAGAGGTCGGCTTTGAGAGAGGAGTTGGCCTTGATGAGATTCTCTTCCCTGGTCTTAACCTGGCGGTTCAAGCTGACCAGCTGCGCCACAAGCGCCGCAAGAATGGTGAGAAATTTGATGTCTGCTTCGAAGGGGACATCTTCGTCAAAGAGCCGATCCACACTCAACACACCCACGGGCGTTCCATGCAAGATTATTGGAACCCCTATGAACGATACTTGCCTCTTTTCTATTTTTCGGGAATCAGTCTTGTTCAGAAACAACGGCTCCTTAGTGACATCCGGCGCCACAAGAGGCTCGGCGGTCCGAAATATCAGACCGGTCACTCCCTCATCCAGACGGTAAACGCCTCCCTTTTTTTGCTCGGGACCCAACCCGTGCGAAGCTCTGATAGATAGAATATCCTCTTGTTCATGCTTTAGAGTGATTGTGGCCCTTTTCATCGACAGAAGTTCCGCGAGGATCTCAAGGACCAATTCGAGGGTTTGGTCCAGGTTCAGAGATTGGCCGATGGTCTCATTAATTTTGCACAGAGCTTCTAATACGAGTTGATTTACTCTCGGGTCCATTTGTTTCACCGTGCTGCCAAATTCCTTTCATTTCGGCGACTCATTGCCGGTGGCCCCCCGAGATCGATGACCGAATTAACCCAATGTATGGAGAATGGGGGACTGCGAGAGGATAATGAGTTCGGTTCTCCCCAAGCTTCAACTAAAGCCCCGATCTGAGAAATTAAATGAGCTCTTCGCCTATCCAACACGTTTGGCGCAATCACTGAGCCAATGCTCGCAAATTATCAGAATACCGGCTACTGCCTCCCGGCATTTCGCGTATTTCAGAGGTTCTTCCAAGCCCTTCAATTTCTCCCGGTCTTGAGGCGCACAGAATGGGCCGACGCAGTCCATGAGCGGACCGCATCGGCATGGAGCGCTGTAAGGCGCCAGAGCCTAAATATCGAAGTAAAGCGCAAACTCGTACGGGTGCGGTCTCATTCTGATCGGATTCAGCTCCGCGTCGGTTTTGTATTCGATCCACGTGTCGATCACGTCCTGAGTGAACACGTCGCCTTTCATCAGAAACTCGTGGTCCGCTTTCAGCGCCTTTAGAGCTTCTTCAAGGCTGCCGGGTGTGGAAGGAACCTTTTGCAACTCTTCGGGCGAGAGAGCGTAAATGTCTTTGTCCAGGGGCTGACCCGGATCGATCTTGTTTTCAATTCCGTCAAGACCAGCCATTAGAAGAGCGCTAAACGCCATGTAACCGTTGCATGACGGATCCGGGGTCCTGTACTCTTACTCTCTTAGTTTTGGGATTAGCGCTGTACATTGGAATGCGGCAGCAGGCCGAACGGTTTCTGGAGGAATAGGCAAGGTTTACGGGGGCCTCGAATCCGGGAACCAGCCTCTTGTAAGAATTGGTGGTGGGATTGCAGATGGCGCACAGCGCAGGAGCATGCTTGAGAATTCCGCCAATGGCCCAGAGCGCCATTTGAGATAAACCGGCGTATTTGTCGCCTGCGAACAGAGGAGCGCCGTCCTTCCAGATACTGAAGTGAGTATGCATTCCCGAACCGTTATCCCCGAACAGCGGCTTGGGCATGAAAGTCACGGTCTTGCAATGTCGTTTGGCAACGTTCTTGAGGACATACTTGAACCACATGAGCTGGTCGCCCATTTTCACCAACGGCGAAAACTTCATATCGATTTCGGCCTGACCCGCTGTGGCTACCTCATGGTGCTGGCATTCAATTACGATTCCAAGCTTTTCGAGTTCTTCGACCATTTCGGTGCGGATGTCTTGTTGCGAATCGGATGGTGAAACCGGGAAATAGCCTTCCTTGTGTCGAGGCTTGTATCCGAGGTTCGGGTTTTCATCGCGACCGGAGTTCCATATGCCCTCTACGGAATCCACCTGGTGAAAGCTCAAGTTTGAGGCGTAGCTGTAACGGACATCGTCGAAGATGAAGAATTCGGCTTCAGGTCCGAAAAAAGCCGTGTCGCCAACCTTAGTGTATCGCAGGTAAGCCTCGGCCTTGTGGGCGATATTTCTGGGATCTCTGGTGTAACGCTCTTTGGTCACCGGGTCCACGATGTCGCAGATCAAGGAAAGCGTAGGGCGTTCCATAAACGGGTCTATCACCGCTGTGTTGGGGTCGGGAATGACGAGCATGTCTGAAGCGTGAATCGGCTGCCAGCCGCGTATGGACGATCCGTCAAAACCGAAACCTTCCTCAAAGGAGTCTTCCTCAAGTTCGTGAAGCGGCACACTGAAATGCTGCCACATTCCGGGAAAATCCATAAACTTGAGGTCCACCATAACCGCATCGTTTTCCTTGGCGAACTCAAGCACTGCTTTGGGCTCCATGCCTTACTCCTTCTGAATCAACGTTCTATGCGCCAGTCCTCGCGTCCAAGGACCTTACTTGCGCGTTCCCGGGAGAGTCGGGAGAGTTTTTCGTGAGATGCGCCGAGCGGAGCATATTCCGACTCCGGCGCTTCTCGTTTTAGAGCGCGTCTTTGTCCCGTTCGCCGGTTCTGACACGCACAACAGTTTCTAGTTGGGTCACGAAGATCTTCCCGTCACCGATACTGCCTGTGCGAGCAGCGACGACAAGCTTTTCGATGACTTGTTCGACTATCTCCGCGGACACCGCCATTTCGAGCTTGATTTTGGGAAGAAAATCCACCTGGTATTCTGCCCCGCGATAAATTTCTTTGTGTCCTTTTTGCCGACCGAACCCTTTAACTTCGGTTACGGTCATCCCCTGCACTCCTATGGAACTCAACGCCTCTTTGACATCGTCCAGCTTGAAAGGCTTAATGATTGCTTCAACTTTTTTCATTCTTATGCTCCTTCGCTCCTCAAAAAAGGCTCAATCCCGATGAGCAATCCTGGATCCCTCATTATCCGAGAGACACCGGACCGCGCAACTCCACAATGCGACGTTCTACGGGACATTAAGCGGCGTCCTTGCTCTCGGGGTAACAAGGCATGCCGAATTCCGGGACGTCGAGGCCCTCGCGCTCCACTTCCGGGGAAACGCGCAATTTGACAACAGCGTTTACAAATTTGAATACCAAGTAGGTGAAGAGGAACGCATACGCCGCAATGAGAGTGGCTCCGCCGAGCTGCGTAAAGAATTGCGACACGTCACCATGCAGTAGACCGGTCACACCCTGACCGGCGTTGCCAAGGTAAGTGGTTGCGCCCACCCCGTTCCAGCCCGAGCCGTACGTGCCATCAGCGAAGATGCCGAGGGAAACGGCGCCCCACCAGCCGCAATATCCGTGCACCGAGATGGCTCCACAGGGGTCGTCGACTTTGAACCACCTTTCATTGAAAAGAACTCCTAGGCAAACGATGACGCCGGCGATGACGCCTATGATAACAGCGGAATTGGGGCTAACAAAGGCGCACGGCGCCGTGATGGCGACTAGACCCGCCAGCATTCCGTTACACGCCATCGAGATGTCCGGTTTGCCGAAAAGGAAATGCCAGAATATCAAAGCCGTAGCTGAAGCAGCGACAGCGGCGAGGTTCGTGTTTACGGCGACCACCGAGATGCGTAGATCCGACGAGCCGAGAGTGGAGCCGGGGTTAAAACCCATCCAGCCGAACAGGAGAATGAACGTTCCGACCACGACAAAGACAAGATTGTGCGCGGGAAAAGGCCGCGGCTTGCCGTCAGGGCCATACTTGCCCAGCCGCGGGCCGAGAATCATAGCCAGCGCCATAGCGCAGAAGCCGCCCACGGCGTGGACAACGGTCGAGCCGGCGAAATCCACGTAACCGTGTCCCAGGTTCATGCTCAAACCCAACTGCGAGAGCCAACCGCCGCCCCAGACCCAACAACCGGACATCGGGTATAAGATGGCGCCCACAAAGAGTTCGCAAAGGACAAACCCCCAGAAAGTGATGCGCTCGCAGATGGCGCCCACGATGATGTACCCTGCAGTCTCCATGAACACGACCTGGAAGAGAGTGAGGCACATGCTCCCGGCGTCATAGCCCGGGCCGCTCAGGAAAAAGCCCTTGCCTCCCAAGAAACCCCACTGGCCGCCGCCCAGGAGGAACTGATTCAGGGTCGGCGTCCCGCCGAGATTAGTCGGCGCCGCATTCAGGGCGACTGCTCCAAACTGGAAGGCGTAGCCGCACACATAGTATGCTAAGAAGGCGAACACATACGCGGCGAAGTTGAGCATCATAAGGTGGCCGGCGTTCTTCCTGCGCACCAACCCGCATGTCAGCAGCGCAAAGCCGGCTTGCATGAAGAGCACCAGGTACCCTGTGAGCAGGGTCCAACTGAAGTTGCCTGCAATCCTGTTGTGGCCGACGGTGTCGGCCAGCTTCACAGCAAGCGGCTCTTTGGCTGCCAGGGCCTGATATTCCTCGAACTCTTTTTGCTTTTTGGCAAAGTCCGGATCCGCCTTGTCGGTGGGCTCTGTAACCACAAAAGCGGCGCCGGAGGCATCGATGGCGTTCGACTTATCGCCCGTTGCAATTCCAGCGGGGTCCGCCTTAGGCTCCGGAGCCGGAGCCGCCGCCGTTTGGGGCGCTGTGCCCGGCGGGGTGGCTTCCTCAGCAAAAACGGGACTCATCATCACCATCCAGGCGATGAGCGCTGAAACGGACAGAACTAAACGCACTGTTTTTCCTTTGGCCATTCTCTACATCTCCCCTAGATAAAGTTAAACGTGTCTCAAGCCGGAAAGACTTAGCTTTTCGTCTCGAAATGACAGTTCCTAGATGCTGTTTGATGTTTCCGATCCACAGTCTCGGAGCTCCGGGCTCGACGCCGTCGGCCGGTCTGGGCTGACTCTTCCATCGGGACGGCGGGCCCTTGTCGGCCCCGATGGCGTCTGTGAAAGCTGCGTCCGGAATCGCTGTTGCAAGATCGTCTATCCGCTTGTCCGCCGGGTACTAACTGAGCTTGAGCCGTCCAAGGCGGAAACGCGGACATTGTCGGACCTACGCGGTTGCTCGCCCCATTCACACAGCGGCGAACCTGTAGAACAAACTTATCTGACGCTGTCTTTGGACCGGCCATATTTGCTCTCATTGGGCAATCGTGAGGTGTTGGCTTTGGCGCCCAGCTTCACCAATACGCTCATACCCGAGGACTGTGTGTTTCAATGTCGCAGGATGTCGCGCCCAAGAGGAACCCCGTCGTTCGAGGCTCTTTTCCTACGCATATTTGCGACTCGCTTTGGGAAGTCGGGGTGCGTAGGATCGCCGGCAGGCTGCAGATATAACTGTTTCGACGCATTGCAATTTGCAAGCCAAGCGGCGCAAGAGGCTTCGACGAAGTTATCGGGCCGGAACAAGAACGCTGTAATGCGAGATTTATACCTACCGACAGGTAGGTTTAAATCCGTCAAGCTACCATCACGTATGACGAAGTGGGCTATAATACATAGATGTATTAGGCTTCGAGTTGTGAGCGCTTCATACACCTATATGTCGTGTCCATTCAGTTGAACGAGGGCGATTGCTTTGCTGCGCTCGCAATGGCAGGCCAAAGTGGTCTTGCGGAGGGTTAAGCGACGAAGCAATCCCAGGATTGGCCGTACATTATTGAATGCTTATTGCGACTTATCTTCAGCGTCCTATTCCAGGGCGTCGGACGAATTGGTGGGAGTAAATTGGGTCGTTGACTGGAGTCGAATCTTGAGCGAGGAATTCCAAGCTATGGCCGTTGAATCGGAATCCATATGGTGAAGACGCTGCCTTCAGCGTCTGTCTTGACCGATATCGAACCGTTGTGATCCTCCACGATTCTCTTTGTGATGGTCAAACCTAGGCCGGAGCCGGACTCTTTGGTGGTATAGAAGGGATCGAAAATTTTCGGGATCGCGTCGGGAGAGATCTTCGCCCCTGTGTTTCGGATTCTCATCTCGAAGTAGGATTCGGCTTCGAGTTCTCCTGTTTCCTGGATTCGGTCACTCGGAATGCACAGGTCCGTGGTAACGCTGATCACGCCACTGCGATCCGCCGCCTCAATGGCGTTGGCAAGAAGGTTGCGAATCACCTGTTGGAATCTCTCGGGGTCGAGAAATATCTCGCCAATTTCATCACTCATTTGCAGTTTAAGGCCCAGGTCCTTTTCTGTCATGCGCTCTTCGTTGACATGAAGGACTTCTTCAATGAGGTCATTGGGGTTTACCTTCGCAAGATGCAAGCTACTTCGCCTAGTGAAGTCGATGAGTCCGCCTAGAATTTTTTCCAGTCTCTGCACTTCGCGAATAATCATGTGGAAACAATCCCGCTGTGTGTCTACGTCAAGCTTGTGACAGAGTTCCATTTGTCGGGCCATCCGACGGGCAAACCCTCCGATAATCGCCAGAGGCTGTCTCAACTCGTGGGCCACTTCAGCCGTGTGCTGAGCGATAGCCTTGGCTTTCTCGGACTGGACAAGATGTTCGTAAAGGTCGTCGATAATCTTCATTTTCTTCAGGAGATCTTCCTTTGAAGCTTTGAGCTCCTCTTCCAGCATCTTGCGGATGGTTATGTCCCGCATCACGCCTTCAAATCCCGTGACGAAACCGTCTTCATTTTGGAAAGATTTGCATCGTATTCTGGCCCATCGGGTTTCTCCTGAGACGTTGAGGAGCGCCATTTCTTCATCCCAAACCATTCGGGGTCCCATTTGAACCAGTGTTTGGGCCAAATCCCTATCTTCCGGCTCCGCGTAGTCTCCGAGCTCCTTGCCCAGCATCTGAGCCTCGCCATAACCGAGGAAATTCTGAATCTGAGAATTCAGAAAGGTGAAGCGTCCCGACGCGTCGAGAGAGAAAATTACGTCCGGCACCTGCTCCACCAGACCGCGGTACCGGCGTTCGGATTCACGTAAAGAATCTTGGTAGGTCTGGATCTCCTCCCGGAGTTTCTGAAGAGCCGTTCTATCGCGCATGACGCCCTCAAAACCTTCCAGGCTTCCGTCATCGGTATAAGATGCGGCGCACCGCACGCGAACGACCTTATTGGCGCCCAAAGCGTCGGAAACCGTTAGCTCGATATCCCAGATTCCCTCGTGATCGAGGTCAAGGATCGTCTTCGCCGTGCTGCGCTGCCCTGGTAGAACGTAATCCCACAAGGGAGCTCCGAGCATTTCCGATATGGGGTACAGCAAGAATCGCTCGGCCTCCGGATTGAGGAACGTGAAGCGTCCTTCGGTGTCCAGCGCAAAGATGATGTCCGGGGCTCGTTCAACGAGATTTCGGTATTTCTTCTCAGACTTCTTCAGTGATTCCTGGTAACCCTCAAGCGCTTCTTCCAGTTCACGTTCCTGGGTTCTGTCCCGAATCGTTCCTTCGAAGATTCCGATGGTTCCATCCGCTTGAGCGCCGGCTCTACATCGAATTCTCACGAATTTCTTTCTGCGTTGGGCGTCGAGTAAATACAGTTTTTTGTCCCAGATTGCGCCCGGCGTCGTGTCCAGTAGCGTCTTGGACAGCGAACGGCTCTCCGGCGACACATGATCCCACAGCGGGGTTTCCAGTATCTCCTCTACCCGGTAGCCCAGAAGCTGTTCCACAAGACAATTGAGAAACGTAAACTTTGCCTCGCGGTCCAAAGTGAACATCACATCCGGAATTTCGTCCACAAGCCGGCGGTACAGGGCCTCAGATTCGCTCAAAGAGTGTCTATACGCTTCCAGTTCCTCTTCCAACATCCGTTGCCGGGTGCGGTCTCTAATGGAGCCGATGAATCCTGCCGGCATTCCTGAATCATCAAACGAGGGCCGACACCGGACTCGGACGTATTTCCTCTCACCGGAAGAAGACACCAAATTCATTTCTTGATCCCAGACCGTCTCCGCCGCAGAGTCCAGCACGGTCTTCGCCCGAGGACGATGTTCAGGAACAACATAGTCCCACAGCGGGGTGTGCAGCGTTTCCCGTACATGGCGGCCCAAGAGCCTCTCAATCTGAGAATTTACGAAGGTAAACCGCCCTGTGGAATCCAGAGAGAAAATGATGTCCGGCGACCGTTCAACCAAGTCGGCGAAACGACTTTCCAGTTTGCTCAGCTTGGCCTCGGTGTCCTTATGCGGAGTTATATCCACGAGCATGACGGTTGAGCCCTTGATGAATCCTCGATCATCCCGGATCGGCGTGGCCGTGGCTGTTACTTTGAGCCACAAATCTCTTCCATTGAGGTCTTTTCGAAGTAATTCGCCAGAAGCGCTTCGTTCGCCATCGAGTAGTTTGCAAACAGGACAATCCGGGCATACTTGTTCGTTACCCGCCAGAAATCGGTGACAGCGTTTGCCGGTGGGATCACCAAGGCGCTGTTTTATCAGATCATTCGCGAAAATAACGTTGAAACTCTCGTCCAGGCGCATGAACATATAACCAGCGCTATCCAGCCAGTTTCCTATGGACTCCACCACTGCACTTTTCTCGTCCACGTCCGCTGTCCTCCCATCCGAGACCCTAACAGCCCCATCGCTACGGATCCCTCGAATCTGTTGTAGTCTTCCATCTTGAGATTCGCGGAATATTTCAACTGTGTATGGATCGCGCCCGCCTGCCAACATGTCATTGCGAGGGCGGCAGCCTGTCGCAATCTCTTGGGCCACACAGGCTGAGATTGCTTCGTCGCTTCGCTCCTCGCAATGACATTCTTCGGCTTTGCGCCGGCCGAAGTTCCCGCAATTTTCAACGCGGAGGACTATAAGGTCGATTAAAATTCCCTTTTGGTCGCCGTGCGCCACTCTCTTTCAAAGTCGCGGACGAGCTCGCCCGTGTCAAGGGGAATAGACTAGGTTCTTAATTATAGTTGACAGTTGGTCATACGCTTAGGCATGCTCAGAAACTGGATCAAGGTCTTTGCGGAATGATAATGGCAGCCTCTTCTCTCGATAGTCTCATTAGAGGCGACGGCCATTTTTGGTTTAGCGCTCACTATTGCAAATATCCCGACCCTGTCGACTTCTTCGTATCGGGTTTTCGCTGGCCGTAAGGATTGCCGTGCCGCAGCTCAGCAACGAAGCAAATCCAACTCAAAGTTGTTGACATCAGCGGAACTACGGACGAGAACTGGGGCGGTCATCCACGAGTCAGAACATTTCGAATCCGACAACTACACCTTCAAGAGACGAAATAACTGAAGGGGAGATTCACAATGCGCAAACCAGGTATCGACATAATCGTAACAGGTCTGATAATGGTTTTCATGATTTTCTGCACAACAACCTATGGAGATCAAGATCAGCCCTTGATAGCCGGCGCCATTAAGGCAGACTGGAAACAAGTGCAGGAGCTGATCGAAAAGGGGGTCTGATGTTAATGCAAAAGATGAGAATGGCAGGACGCCCACGATGTACGTGGCCAGGGATGGCAGCCTGGAGGTGGCAACGCTTCTCATCGAAAAGGGAGCCGATGTAAATGTTAAGGACATCCATGGACTAACCGCCTTGATGGAAGCATGCTCCTTTGGCAATGCCGACATTGTGCGCCTCCTTTTGGAAAAAGGAGCGGAAGTTAATGCTATAGACAACCGGGGTATTACGGCATTGATGTATGGTTCCGGTGAGGATGACCCGGATGTCGTGAGGTTGCTGCTGGAAAAAAGAGCCGAAATAAATGCAAAAGATAAAGACGGTTTGACGGCCTTGATGTGGGCTGCCGAGTACGGGATGTGGGAGCACGTGAGCCTGCTTCTCGAGAAAGGAGCCGATCCCAATGCCCAGGATGCCCAGGGCAAGACGGCCCTGATTTGGACAGCCGTGTGGGGTGATGTCGAAGCCGCAGAACTACTCCTGGCAAAAGGATCTGACGTCAACGCCAAGGATAATGAGGCTGTAACGGCATTGAAAACGGCTTCAGATGAAGGCCACACCCAAATCGTAGAACTCCTCAAGGCCCACGGGGCGACGTATTGAGTTCTCTGTTAGTCCGTAGTAAGCGACTATGGCGCTCACTGCTCACCACGCAAATCCTGACAGAGGAGGCGCTCGTCAATAAACAAGTTACCAAACCAATCGGGCAGCAATTGAGAGGTGTTAATGGCGATGCGGTTTACGGATAACGGATCACCGGATGGGCAAGAGCCCGTTACGTCTGTGGGACAAATGGCCTTTTGGGGACTTCTTGCCGCAGCAGTCCTCACAGTTGTCCTGTGGCAAATTCCAGGCGGAAATTACATTTTGTACCCATTTACGATTCTTGCCACCTGGTTTCACGAAATGGCTCACGGCTTGACGGCCCTTTTATTGGGAGGCCGCTTCACAAAACTAGTCATCTTTTCCAATGGTTCCGGAGCAGCTTATTATTCGGGTCCGTTATTCATGGGGAAGCTTGGTCAGGTTCTGGTAGCGGCGGCCGGACCCATGGGGCCTCCCGTGGCAGGGTCGGTTTTGATTTTGACTTCACGTAGCCCTAGGGCGGCGTCAATCGCTTTGAAGGTTTCTGGGAGTCTTCCTGCTCATTTCAACCGCGGTTTGGGTGCGATCTCTATTCGGAATAGTTACGATTCCTCTAATGGGCGCGGCGGCGCTGGGTGTGGCTTTCAACGGATCCGAACAAGCGCAGAGACTTTTCGTCCAGTTTCTTGGGGTGCAAGCTTGCGTCAGCACCTACCGTCAAATCGATTATCTGTTCAGCTACTCCGCCGGTCCCATGGGGATCTCCGATACCGCTCAGATTCAGCAAGTTTTGCCGGCGCCATACTGGTTTTGGGGCGGATTGATTGCGGCGTCATCACTTCTGATTCTGGTAATCAGCCTGCGCAGCGTATATAGATCATGATGGATCGATTGAACAGATCCACTGAGCAAGGTTCATACTCAAAATCCTGGCTGATTTCAGGGACCGTTTTGGTCATAATAAACAGTCTTCATGGCCACGATTCTCGTATTTACTGACGGTACAGTTTGCCGAACCGCAGCAGGAAAATGACAAAACCGCATATCCAAGCAAAGGCGTATAGGGCAGTTAGTAAGTCCATTTGGTCCCTCAGCTCCGAGACCCGAAAATTCCAAACTAGGTCATCCAAATATACATCACATCTGAAAAGACCGAAAGTCTCAGAACGCGGAAAACGGGCTCTGACCCGCCGAAAGAAACTGCGCGCTTTGTCTCGAGACCCTTGTGGCGCCGCCAAAGACACTCCGGCTGATGGATCGAGAGGAAACGTGATCGTTCTTCCGTTGTCTAATTTATTTATATGGACCTCATTAGTTGTAGGAGGCCGCTATGGCAGACGATGCCAAATCGAAGGAGGAGCTTCTTAAGGAGATCGAACTGCTGCGAAAGCAGATCGCTTGCTGGGAGACATTGAGTTCGGGCAGCGGGAATGAAACTGAGCCCAGTATCACAAACAGCGAATTACTACCCGGCGATTATTTTCAAGAACTCAGGGAAGCCCCGCGGCCTCTGCGAGTCGGGTACGAATCCACGGAATCCATTGAGCTGAAATCGCTGTTCACTCGCGACGTGTCGACGTCGGGCAGCTTTGACGTGAGAGGAGGCATCTGGGCCACGACATTTGGGAAGGTAATCCAGGCGCTCCCCATCCCGGCTTTCTTGATCGACGAATTTCTCCATATCACCGTAGCGAATCAGGCATGCGGGAGGTTTACACCGGCCTATGAAAAGGTTCAAGGGAGGTCGTTCCTGAGTCTTGTGAGTGGGCCATCTGCCGCGGATGGGGCGCAATCCCTTCTTCAGAGCGTCTTTTCCGACAGAAAACCGCGTGTCGCCGAAGGAATCGTGAGGATCGACGACGCTATGGCTTGGGCTCGAATGACTTTTCGGCCTATCAGAATAATGCAGGAAAGGTTTGTCCTTCTCCTCCTGGAAGATTTCACCCAAGAAAAGATACAACTCCGGGAAAACGAGATTCTCCGCCGAGAATTGGAGAAAAGGGTCGAACGGCGCACTGCTGAATTGAGGAAAACAAATGAAAATCTGACGAGAGAAGTAGCCGAGCGCAAGCGAGCCGAACAGGAGCTGGAAAAGGGGCTCATTGAGCTTCAGCAAGCTCTCACGCAGGTCAAGAAATTGAGCGGATTCTTGCCTATCTGCGCGTCTTGCAAGAAGATCCGTGATGACCAGGGATACTGGCGCCAGATCGAGCAGTACATCTCCGAACATTCGGAGGCGTTGTTTAGCCACGGCCTCTGCCCGGAATGTGCGAAAAGGCTTTATCCCGAATTCGTCAAATAAATGGACAATGCGGATATTCTTTTTTTGGGTCTACTCTCTAGCTTGTTTTCAGAATTGAAGTTTTCTGGAGACAAAATCGAGTGAGGGCTACGGGAACCAGAGCGCGGCGCCTTGGATCCTCGAGAACAGCGTTGCGTGCGGCCATATGATGAGCGAACGCCATCCCGGACCGGCATGCCTCTGTCGCGTTGAAAGCGAAGTCTGAAAGCAATGCACCGGTCCGCTCACCCACTTCAGAGACAGCGTTGCTTGCCGACCCCGGAACTGCTCCGGCGCTGAGGGGACCCCAAGGATTAAGCGCCATCTAAGACTTTCCGAATCTGTCTCAACAGATCCATGGCCTTGAAAGGCTTGCCAATGAACCTCTTGGCGCCTAGGTGAAGCGATTGGCTCACAGTAGCTCCCGCCGAGTACCCGCTTGTAACCACAACCTTAATCTCGGGGTCGATCTCAATAAGCTCCTTGAGGCACTTTGCGCCGCCCATAGTCGGCATTATGAGATCCAAAAGCACAGAGAATTTGGTCCTGTTGCCGTTTGTACAGTCTAACGGCCTCCAGGCCGCTGCTCGCGGAAACCACGGTGTATCCGGCTTTCCTGAGAATTCTTTCCCCCAGCTCTCGGACGGAGTCCTCGTCATCGACTAACAAGATAGTTTCATCGCCATAGACGGGTATTTCCTCCGATGAGACCGAAACCGCCTCCGACTCCGACGAAATCAATGGAAAGTATACATTGAATGTGGCGCCTTTCTCCGCTTCACTGTGACAGGTGATATGTCCTCCGTGCTGTTTGACTATCCCGTACACCATCGCAAGCCCCAACCCTGTTCCTTTTCCCATTTCTTTGGTTGTAAAGAACGGCTCGAAAATGTGTTGCAGGGTATCACGATCCATACCGTGACCCGTATCGGACACGGAGAGCAAAGCGTAGTTTCCAGGCCGCGCTTCCGGGTTCAGCCGGCAGTAATCCTCGTCCAGAGTCGCTGTGAGAGTTTGTATCGTGATTGAGCCCTCGTCGGTAACGGCGTCCCGAGCGTTAAGAGCCAGGTTGATGATCACTTGCTCAATCTGAGACGGGTCGGCGTTGATTCTTCCTATGCTTTCTTTCACCTCTAATCGAATGTCGATCATTTTTGGAATCGTGCGTCGCAACAACTTTTCGACGTTGCGAACGTGCTTGTTCAAGCTGGTGGAGATCAGGTCCGGCTTAATCTTTCTGCTGAAGGTGAGGATCCTGCGGACAAGCTCGGCCCCGCTGGAAGCCGCCTGGTAAATCTTCTGCAAGTCATCGTATTCGGGATTTTCCGGATACTTTTGCTCCAATAGCAGGTCCGAGTAGCCAAGTATAACCTGCAGAAGGTTGTTAAAATCATGAGCTATTCCTCCCGCTAAAGTCCCTATGGCTTCCATCTTCTGGGATTCCCTGAGTTGATCTCTCAGCACAGTCCCCTCTTCTTCAGCACGTTTTCGGTCGGTAACGTCGGTCATGAACGCCAATGCCGCAGGGCGTCCATCCCACTGGATCACGACGCTGCTGATCTCCACCCATCTGACGCCGCCGGTCTTGTGCATGATTCTGAACCCGTAATTACCGGCAAATTCTCCTTCCTTGAGCCGTTTTTCGTGTTTCTGAAGCACGAGTTCTCTGTCTTCCGGGTGAACAAACTCGGCCAATTGTTTGGAAAGCAGCTCCGACTGGGAGTATCCGGATAATTCCGCCGTTTTGGGATTCACGAATTTGAGAATACCGTCCTGCGCCACAAAAATTGACTCTTCAGCATTATCCACCACTAGACGGTATTTCTCTTCCGACTTGCGAAGAGACTCTTCCGCTCTGGATCTCTCATCTATTTCCGAACAAAGAGCTTCGTTGACGCCTGAAAGCTCTTTCGTCCGCTGTTCGACCTTTGTTTCGAGCTCATCGCGGGACTCCTGAAGAGAATGGAAAAGAGACTCTTTCTCAAACCTCAGCCTCAAAGACTCAACGCCGAATGAGTTCAAGTGTCTGGCCATAAGCAATACGACGACACAGAATATCAGGATAGCTATTCCGGTCATGACGCCGGTTTCATCGCCTTTGTACAGGAATCGGCCTGCTAGGGGGAGCAGTTCGACGAGAATGGTAGGGAAATAAGCGGCGGAGGAAGACCAGTAGAAGGCGGCGGCTCCGCAACTAATCCCGAAAATGATAAGAGCCAACAAGTATTGGTGATAGGGAGAATTTTCGGGAAATAGGGCAACTGCGGCTACACCCCAGAGCAACCCCGCTGCGACGTTCCCGTAGGCGAATTCTCTCTCCAGTTTTCCGGTGTCGGAATTGTCAGCTCCGGCCTTGAAGTAGGATCGTACGGAAATTTGCCGTAACACGTGGACGAGCACATAAGCAACCACCCAAAAGATGACGCGCGACCGGGGCAATTGATTCCAGAGCGAGATGGTCAAAACGACCACGCCTATGAAGGCGCCTATGAATGCCGTGGAACCTTGAATATATAGCTGATGAATTAATGCTGCCCGGATTCTTGCGTCTTCCCGGAATAATTCGGGAAGGGACTCTGCCTGATCCGGATTTTCACCCTCTTTCATTCCCCCTCCTAACGTGAAAGAAAGCTTCTCGAAAACCAGCGGCAATTCCAACCATGCGCTTTAGTTGGCCAATTCGAGAATGTGTTGGCTTAAGTCTGATCTCGTTAATCAAATAATGGGACTATCGGGACTCAACCAGTTGACCTACTGAAGCATCCCCAGTACGAAGGGCCAACTCACGCCATTGCTCTTCTATGGTCTTGCCGAGATCGTCAGGTGTTATCCCCGACTTTTGGAAACGGCGTTGTGAAGAAAAATAGCGATCAAGAGCGGACCGGGAAAAATCAGGCTGAATGTTTACGATCCAGCGGCTTCCTTGCTCCACCTCCAAAACCGGGAACAATCCGGACCGCACAGCCAGCCGGACCAACTCCACGGTCATGGAAGGGTCGGATTTCCAGCCCGTCGGGCAGGGGCTGAGAATCAGGAGGAAACGGAATCCCTTGTCGTCAATCGAACGTTTCGCCTTTCTGAAGAAATCTTCCGGGTGAGCGAGCGAGGCTGTGGCCGCATACGGAATTCTATGCGCAGCCATGATGGCCAGGATGTCCTTCTTGGCCTCAGTCTTTCCCTTGGGAGTGTTGGTCGTGGCGGCTCCCGCGGGGGTGGCTGAAGAAACGCTGGCCGCCTGTGTTGCCATAGATTTCGTTGTCGTAACAGACGAAAAGGATATCCTCATTCCGCTCCGCCGCCGCTGAAATTGACGCCAGCCCGATATCATAAGTTCCCCCGTCTCCGGCCCAGCAGACCACCCTTGTGCCGTCCCCGTTCAGACGCGCTACTTGCGACATTCCAGTTGCGCACGCTGCGGCCGACGCGAAAGTGGACATTAGCAAAGGGGCTCCATATGCGGTGAAAGGAAATCCTCCGGCTGCCACCGCTGCGCAGCAGGCAGGAAGCACCAGTTGGATCTTTGTGTCCCCTATTGCTCGTTTAAACATTTGCAGGGCCACCGACATACCGCAGCCTCCGCAGTTGGTGTTTCCAGGTCTGAGGAGGTGTTGGTAGCCCATGTTATCCGCATCCGCTGATTTCTGAAAGCCAGGCGCGTTCATTCTCCCACTCCAATAAAAACCGGTTCGCCGGCTACTTTACGTCCGTTTAGGTCGGTTATCATTTCCTCGATGTGTTCAGGACGGACGTCACCACCACCTATCCCCGCGACATAATTCTGAACAACAGCGCTGGGGCCGACAAGGCCGCGCGCTTCTCCCCACAGGATTCCGCCGAAGCCCAGGCTTATGTTGCGATCGATAACGGCAATGCGGGACGCGCCGGAAAGCGCTCGGCCGAGCATGTCGCCCGGGAAAGGCCGAAACATGACGACTCTCACTGAGCCCAGTCGGATTCCGCGGGACCTGGCCCGATCCACAACGCCGTTTACAGTTTCGGCTATTGTGCCCATGGAGACAACAACCAAATCAGCGTCTTCCGTCCTGTATGAAATGACCGGGTCAGGAAGCTGACGACCGAAGACTTGCTGGAAACCGACTTGAGCCTCCTCGTAAACTCTCCAGACTGAAGCCATTGCGTCGTGGTGTTGCCGGCGATGGACTTCCGTCATCCGCGGCGTGTCGAAGCTGCCCAACGTACAGGGCGAAAGATCCAACCGATGTGGAAGATGCAACGAAGGCAGGAATTGATCCACCTGTCCCTGTTCGGCTATTTCAGTGGGCATCATGGTATGGGAAAGGATAAATCCTTCCTGACACACCATTACGGGCAACAACACGTTGGAATCTTCGGCGATACGAAACGCGGCTAGGACGCTGTCAAAAACTTCCTGGTTGTTTCCGCAATATATTTGTATCCAGCCGGTGTCGCGCAGCATCAACGAATCACCTTGGTCCGTCCAGATATTCCAAGGGGGACCTACCGTGCGGTTACCCACGACCATAACTATAGGCAGGCGCAAGAGAGCAGCCACAGCGGCGTTCTCGGCCATGTAGATCAGGCCGTTGCCGCCTGTCGTGCTAAAGGATCTCGCTCCGCCGGCGGATGCGCCGATGCAAACCCCCATGGCGCTGTGTTCACTTTCGACCCTTACGACATGCCCCTTTTCGATGTACTGCCCGCACAAGAATTCCATGCATTCCGTAGAAGGGGTGATGGGATATACGCCGCTGCAGAAGCCGCGACCTGACCGGTTCGCGCAACCGGCCAACACCGCCGCCAACGCAGCCGCATGATTGCCGCTGATCATCTGGGCGCTCATAGAGGTTTGCTCCTATATCCTTCGGAGGTCATTTGCATCGCATGCCGAGGGCACTCACGAACACAAATGCCGCAGCCTTTACAGTAATCTCCGTCGATCGCGTACCCGTCCGACTTTCGGCTGATGATTCCCTCAGGGCAGAAGTTGAGGCATGTGTCACAGGCGGTGCAGTGGCCGCATGAAAAACAGCGCTCGGCTTCAGCCGTGTCGGCGAGTCCCGTGTTGACTTCTACGAAATGAGAAACTCGCTCGGAGACCGGTAGCTGTCGATCATGGAGAGGCTCGGTCATCGGAAATTGAAAAAGACGAATGTCGTCTTCCGAGACTACTTCGAGAACTGAGGCGCCAATGTCTTTCTCTTCCGGGCGCTTCTCAACGAGCGAGCCCAGTATGTTCGAGGCTACGCTCCTTCCGTTACCCACGGCATGGGCCACAGTTCCGGCGCCGGTCGCCACATCCCCGGCCAGCCAGACGTTCAGAGGCTGGTCCAGCCGGTACGCCCGCCCGGCCCTCAGTTGCCATTCCGAAGGAAGTATTTCCAGGTCGGAATACTGCCCGGCCGCAAGCAGCACATAATCACAGGACATTCGACTCGACGTGCCTGTTACCACGGGGCGTCTTCTTCCGCTTGCGTCAGGATCGCCCAACTCCACATGGGCCAGCTCGATTCCTGTTACCCGCTTGTCGCCTGTAAAGAGCACGGGCTGGCGATGGAACACAAGTTGCGCTCCTTCCGCTTCCGCTTCTTCGATTTCTTCGTTTATAGCGGGCATCTCTTCCCTGCCCCGTCGGTAGACAACGATCACTTTGTCCGCTCCGCGTTCGCAAAGCGGTTCGGGCGCAGTCAAGGGCCGTGTTTCCGCCACCTATTACAGCGACAGTTCCTGAAAGCATTACCCAGTCATCGTTTTTCGCCCGGTTAAGAAAACTTAATCCTTGCTCGATACCGGCGAGGTCTAATCCAGGACAATCCAAGGTTCTAAAGATCGCCTGTCCGGTGGCAACCACCACAGCGTCGAACGATAGGGCCAAATCTTGTAGCCTATGGGCGTTAAGAAGTTCTTGAAGCCTGACATCAAGGCCGAGCGCTACAACTCTACGTATGTCGCGGTCCAGAGCGCTCTCCGGAAGGCGATAAGAGGGAATAGAGGTCCGCAGGACTCCCCCGAGTTTCGGTTGGCTGTCAAAAACCGTCACGGAGTGTCCGGATCGCGCAAGCGCAAAACTTGCGGACAGTCCAGCGGGCCCACTTCCTATTATAGCCACCTTTATGGGGCTGATACACGCCTCCGGTTCGAGTTTGGTCTCAGACGAATGGTCGCCCACCCAGCGTTCCAATCCCCGGATGTTCACTGAGCCGTCGTAGCCGGCCCTGTTGCACGAAGCCATACACGGAGCGGGGCAGACGCGCCCGCAAACGGATGGCAGTGGTTGAGTATAGAGAAGCTCTCTTGCGGCCTCTTCAACGCCATCGCGTTTTAGGGCCTGAACGAATCCGGCTATGTGGTTACCCGCTGGGCACGCCGCGGAGCATGGGGCAAGGGACGCCGTGTACAATGGAGACTGAGTGCGCCAAGATCCAGTTTTCAAAGGCGTCGGCATGTCCGATCTAAGATCCGTCAGAGCTATCACTTCGGACGTGGATTTCGGCGGCGCCGTAGGCCTGGGCTGTCTCAGGTTTTCGGACCCGGGGATTTCCCCCACGACAATAGAATGATAGGCCTCCACTGCCGCAGGAAGATCATTCTGCAATCCCAACGACTTATAGACGCCCTCTAGTGTCTCTACGGGCAAATCGATTAGCCGGGCGTACACTTCCAGCATGGTGGTGTTAACGATAACGACCGCGCTGGAACCGATCCCGTGTTTCCGGGCAATATCCGTGGCGTTCACAGTCGCCAAGCGAAACTGCCCATAATCATTTCGCAACGCGTCTGAGGCTTTGCGGGTGTTGAGCAAAACGACCGCTCCGGGAAGCGCCCCATCCAGGACGCTCGCTCCGAACAACGATGGGTCCAGGATCAGCAAGTGGCCGGGGGTATACACCTTGTTTCGGTTTCTTATCGGCGTGCGGTCAACCCGTGTATAAGCGCGAACTGGAGCGCCCGCCCGTTCCATGCCATAGTCGCCGAATGTCTGAGTGTACAGGCCAAGGCCGGAATAGACGAAAGCGCACAGCTTGGCGCAAGTTACCCCACCCTGGCCTCCACGTCCATGCACCCTGATTTCGAGCGGAAGTGGAACATGCGGAAGCGCATTTCCGGCGTCCGCTTGGATTAATCCGCCCGCCTCATATTTTGAATCTGCATTATTGTTAATCATTTGCCTTATTCCGAATCATCCGCGAGATAACCATTATTTCATACTATGAAAGTTTCTCCGAAGGGGAACCTGCTTGCAATAAGTTTTCCTCCGGACCTCTCCTAAAGAATTCCTAATGTGTGTCTGTGACCGGGCGCCCATTCCAAATAAACAACGCATAGACGGGCGCCGCCGCTTTCATCCCTGGCTCCGGCCCAAGTTTGCGGGAGTTACACCAGGAAAGATAACCCCTCTTCGCGTTCCATTCAGAAGCAGTTTATGAGAATACGGTCAAAAATCAAACAGTCCGAGTTGCAGAAACGGCATTATACATTCACCGCATTCTCCGGAAAAAGCAACGTGAAATTGATGATCTCGGGGAGGAAATCAGCCCCATCGAGTGTTTTCGCTCCACGGAATAAGTTAAGAGAAAAACGCTACCGGCCTCGATGTAGCGCTACATTCCGGTTAGACGCATTCTTCGCGAATTGGGTGTCGCCCAATATGCGTATTAGCATAAGCGTTCACTGGGAGCGCCGTTCATGGCCGTCTTTTTGCGCTAACCATACTCCTTAACCTTGTTCTGGGTGAGGAGAATGGTTAGGATCCTGTCCGGACCGGGAAAGAGTATTCATGTGGACGGCGATGAATGATTGCGCATTTTCTTCCTAACCTTCGAAGCACTTATGTGTCTAATTGATTCAAGACACGTAAAACAATAGAATCTTGAGGCGCAGTTTCTTTTTTCTTGATGCGGGAAGTCCAGAATTCACAAACTTCCATTTGCGGAACGCTTGACCGGTTCCGTTAAGTGTTTCCCGAAGAGGCCGAATCGCGCTGTGGCGACGACCGGAGGTTGCCGACGCACATGATCCGGCCCCAAGGAAGCGGTTAGAGCGCCCATGGGCTTTCGGCAGTGGCACGAGGAGAACCTTCCCATGGAAACGCCTCTGGAGGGAAACACCTTGAAAGAAACTCTCCTCCAGACTTCCTTGCGAGGAGATCAAACATTTAGACCTGTTTTGATCTCCTCTAATCGTCAATACGGAGAATGCCACCATGAGCCATTTGGAGACCAAAAGGATCTCGCACGATAGGGGAAAACTGCCTGCGATAGCCTGTTTGAGCGCAATGTTCCTTGCCGGTCTCGGACTGATCGGATGGCTTTTTGGCCAGCCACTTCTCGCAAGCTTTCGTCCGAGTTACATTCCGATGGCGCCCAGCACGTCGCTCTGTTTTCTAATTATTGGGCTGATGTGGCTGTTTCCACCTAGAAAAACTTCCGGCGCGCCTCGTGTGATCCTCTCAATAACCAGTATAGTTCTCGTTACTGTCTTTTGCATCATGGATATCCTAAAGTGGTCAGGACACACGTCGTTTGACATAGAAAGCATAGTCCTGCCTCAACCGGATCTCTTCGATGGAGTCCCGCTGGCGAGAGTGGCGCCGCTGAGCGCCGGTTTGTTTGTCCTGACCGGCTTAGCTACGTTGCTCGGACTCTTTGAGTCAATATCGCCCGAGAACGTAGATTTATCGGTCATATAAACGGTTTACTCGGTTCCGCCGTGGTTTTTGCCTCTTTCACGCTCCTCCTCGGGTATCTTTACGGCGCTCCTATCCTGTATGGCGGAAAAACAATTCCCGTGGCGGCAACCACGGCCTTAGCTTTTTTGCTCCTGGGCCTTGCCGTACTGGCTCGACTGCAACCTGACTCTATTCCCAACCGCTATTTTCTAGGTCCGTCAGTCAATTGCCGTCTTGTTCGGGTTTTCGTCCCGCTCGTTTTGTTTGTGGCGCTTCTACAAGAAATTGTCGGCAGGATCGCGTCCGTATTTATGGAGGTGAACGACGCTGTGTTGTCTGCTCTTATAGCGGCCTCCACAGTTGCGCTGGCGGTGTTGGCCACATCTAAAGCGGCCTCTATCGTTGGCGGCGCCATTGATAGGGCCAATTCGTCGTTTCGCGAGAGTGAAGAACGTTTCCGCATGCTGATTAGAGCCGCCGGAAGCGTGATCATCTGCATGGACACCAACTTCCGGATTGAAGAATTCAACAATGAAGCGGAAAAGCTTTACGGCCTGGAGAGAGAGGAAGCGCTGGGCCGAAATTACCTGGAGCTCGTTTTTCGTAAGGAAATGCGTGAAATCGTTACTGTGGAAGCCAGGAAAGTCCTCGAAGGATACCCGACAAGAGGATTCGAAAGCCGAGTGACAACTCCGGATGGAGAGGAACACGGCCTGCTCTGGAATGTGGATCTGTTGGAAGCGACGGATGGCCGCCCTAAGGCCCTAGTAGCTGTAGGAATGGATGTAACGAAACGCAAGAAGGCTGAAGAAGCGCTTTGCGCCAGCGAAGCTCAACTCTCCAACGCATTGACTATTGCCCACCTCGGTCACTGGGAATACGATGTCGCAAAGGATTTATTTAGGTTTAACGATCACTTCTACAAAATATTCCGTACCACGGTCGAGCAAGTGGGCGGATATACCATGTCGTCCTCCGATTATGCTCGACGTTTTTTGCATCCTGACGACGCACGTTTTGTAGGCGATGAAATTCGCAAATCTATTGAAACCCCGGATCCGCATTTCAGTCGGCAATTGGAACACCGCATCATTTACGCCGACGGAGAGGTCGGCTATATAACCGTTCGATATTTTGTAGTCAAGGACGAACTGGGTCGTACGGTCAGGACCTACGGAGTAAATCAGGACATAACCGAGCGGAAGATAGCAGAAGATAGATTGCGGGAGAGCCAAGAAGCGTACCACCTGCTGGTGGATCTTTCTCCTGACGGGATAGTGGCCCAATCCGACGGCAAGATCATTATTGCCAACAAGGCCGCCGCGGACCTCTTGGGAGCCGACGGCCCGGAGGAATTGGTAGGCAGGTCCGTTATGGACTTCGTGCATCCCGACTATCTTGAGACGGTCGAGGGAAGAATAGAGCAAATGGCTCTCGGCAAGCCGCAGCCCCTGATCGAAGAAAAATTCATTAGGCTCGACGGGATTCCCGTGGATGTGGAGGTCGCAGCGGCCCCTGTTCAGCACAAGGACAAAAAAATGTCCCAGGCTATATTCCGCGACATATCTTCTCGCAAAAAGGCCCAGGAAGCGCAACGGCGTTTGGCGGCCGCAGTTGAACAAGCAGCGGAGATAATTGAAATAACAGACGCCAAGGGAACGATAATATATGTAAACCCCGCATTTGAGAAAGTTACCGGATATTCCAGGGAAGAGGCTATAGGAAAGGATCCTCGGATTCTAAAAAGTGGCCTGCATGAGGACGGTTTCTACAAACATCTGTGGGAAACCATTACAGCAGGCGCCGTCTGGAGTGGCCACATAGTGAATAGAAAAAAGGACGGCACGCTTTTTGAGGAAGAGGCCACCATTTCGCCGATAAAAGACGATTCAGGCGCCATAGTGAACTTTGTGTCGGTTCAACGAGACGTAACCCGAGAGGTCTCACTGCAAAAGCAGCTCGTTCAGGCTCAAAAGATGGAAGCAATCGGGACTCTTGCAGGCGGAATTGCTCACGATTTCAATAACCTGCTCCAGGTGACATTAGGTTACACTGAACTGTTGTTACAGGGAAGAAATGAGACCGACCCTGAATATGAAGACCTGATGAAGGTGCTTCAGGCTACTACGAACGGAGCCGAACTCGTTAAACGGTTGCTCACGTTCAGCAGAAAGGTTGAGCCCAAGCCGGCGCCCCTGGATTTGAACCAACAGGTCCTCCAGGTTGAGAGACTTCTACGACGAACCATACCGAAGATGATTGACATAGGACTCGACCTATCAGGAGACCTGGCGCCGGTCAACGCGGACCCTACTCAGATGGAACAAGTCCTCATGAACCTGGCCGTCAATGCGCGTGACGCCATGCCTGACGGAGGCAAGCTGACGATCCGGACGCAAAGCGTCACGGTCGATGACGAGGATTGCGGGCTTAATGTAGGGGCACGCCCCGGGAAGTGCGTTTTGCTGTCTGTTTCCGATACGGGCCATGGGATGGACCGTCAAACTCTGAGAACACATATTCGAGCCATTCTACACGACGAAAGGGCTCGGCAGGGGAACAGGCCTTGGATTGGCGATGGTATATGGAATCGTTCAACAGCATGGCGGATTCATCAAGTGCGAGAGTCAAATCGGCCATGGCGCTACTTTCAAAGTGTGGCTCCCGGCCATGACGCCGGCGGCTCAAGGGGGCAATGAAGAGACTGGAGCTATGCCGAAATTCGGAGCGGAGACCATTCTGGTTGTTGACGACGAGGAGCCTGTGGGAGAGTTGGCCGCTCGTATTCTTACTAGATCCGGGTATCGGTAATCCGGGCAAGCAACGGTAGAGAAGCCTTGGACGTGTTTGACCAGGAGAGCGAATCCATTGATTTGATCATCCTGGACCTTATAATGCCCGAAATGGGAGGAAGAGAGTGCCTGAAGCAGCTTCTCAAGAATTATCCACAAGTGAAAGTCCTTGTGGCCACAGGCTATTCGGGGGGCGCCTCGACAAGTGAATGTGTTGAAGCCGGCGCCAAAGGCTTTGTTGGCAAGCCCTTTAGCATAAAGGAACTGCTTCAAGAGGTTAGGCGAGTCCTGGATGAAGACTAACATCCGAACACCTTGGAACAGCGGAGGCTCTTTTTTCTTCGCTCTGATCACGGCCCAGACAGAGAGCTTTCTTTTAGGCGCAAGGCGCTCAATTGGATATTATTATAATCACGGGGCCAATTATAATAAGATCCAATTGATTCACGCCTTCCAAATTGGTAATCTCTATTAAAGGGATGACCAATTCATTGGAAAGATGGTGGCGCAATGATGTCCAAGTTCACCCAAGGCCAGAGAAAAGCAATTGAAGAAGGAATCTTTAAGCGATATTCCAGAGCGGCATACGGGACGGAGGGGCTTTTCAGATATCCAACGGGACGAGACGGGCTGAGAAATTTAAACTACGATGAGACGTTATTGAGCCGATTCCCTGAGAGCATTTTGGATCGCTTCTGCGGAGTAGGTAATCCATTCTCGCTTGGGGCAATCAACTCCGGTGAATCGGTGCTCGATATCGGGTGCGGCTCTGGAGTAGACACCTTGATTGCAGCGGCTATGGTAGGAAAGTCCGGAAAGGCGGTCGGGATTGATATGACCGCAGAGATGATTGGCCGTGCCAAAGAAAATCTGAGCCGGACTGATCTGGACAATACACAATTCCAGGAGGGGACCGCCGAAGCTTTACCTTTCTCGGATCAGAGCTTCGATGTAGTGATTTCCAGTGGAGTCTTCAACCTCGTGCCGGACAAAGCTAAAGGGCTCAAGGAAGTTTACCGTGTATTAAAGCCGGGAGGACGGTTTATGATTGCAGACCAGGTTCTGACGGGGGAATTGCCTCATGACACAGAGGGACGAATCAAGTGCTGGTCCGGCTGAATGGGTGGAGCCATACCGGGAAAGGATTTCCTGGAATTAATGAAAGCCGCGGGATTCGAGGACGCCGAACTGGTCGGCGAAACAGGATTCGATAGTTCCCCTGCCACCAAGGGGATGTTATTCAGAGCGATCAAACCTATGTGAGCTCTATGCGTTCAGGCTCTTTTTGAGGCCGGCCTTAGCGGAGCTCGTCGTGGAGTGACGACCGAGCCTCACTGTCCGGTATAGGCGTAGGGACAATCGTTAGTTTGGCCGATTTGCTTCCTGATATCCTGGTCTCTTTGTCAGATAAGCCATTCCCGATGGTAATTCTTTTGATTGCTCCGTGACCGGCTATGAACCTCAATTGATGCGACTGAGGCCCTTGAATCAGTGAGATTGCTCCTCTGTTTTCGGCCACCATCGGTATTATTCCGGAAAGAAACGCCAATTTTACGGCATTAGATGCCGAAACGCCTTTGACAAGAGTGTTTATGGCAGCCTCGTTTTGTCGGACCAATACCACTTTGATCGGCAAATCAGGCCCCCCGAGATCTCGCCAATTCGTAAAATCTCCGGTGAGAACCTTTTTTAGCTCCCGTGTTGTAAGATCTGACAGAGGATTAGAGGGGTTCACGACTATTACCGCTAGATCGGCGTTCGATCCATTTTCCGCAAACGGCCCTTCGGGCGCATCGACGCTTGGAGTGGAAACGTCTGGATCTTCGAGGACTCCGTGCACTAGCGTCGAGTAAGGCGCTTGCGGGACCATTTGCTTGGTTATCTCCGCTAACTTCACCGGGCCCAGCGCCCGGAAAATCGCGGCCAGTGTGTCCGAATCGAGTCGCTGTAGCGTCTGGAGCAATCTATCTCGGCCAATTGCTTGTATAAGTCCGGATACTTGGCTGGCGCTCATCAAGCCGATCTGTTGGATATGGCCTGGATTTTCAATTCTAAAATGACTTTCAGCGATCACCTCTTCGACTGAGCTACATATTAGAAGACCAATTATGGTAATGGCTTTCTTGATATGGTTTTCCACGCGAAATCCCCCCATAAGCGGTTCTAAGTATTCTTCGGCGCAAATGCGGCCCCTAATAAAACTGAAATGTCAGCCCGGGATTAATCCGAGTCCTCCGAGTGACCCGAGCCGACTCCGGCGGCAAGACATAGGAGTCTTCTCAATAACCTAAGATCCTGGGTTGAAATTCTTGCTATTTCAAAGCCTGAAGCCTGGCTGCCGTTAGCGCCTCGGTTCCTTACCCATAGGCACCTTGCGTCGAACTCGAACGGATCAACCCGTCCAAACTCATCTCCGAGCACTGCGTACGATTTCGTTGCGCCAATGTCCGCATGTAGGCCGGCGGCTCCTAAGCCGCATTCGTCGATATCCAAGATCGCTCCGACATTTCTTGGGTTTCCAAGCTCACATACGTCAATACGAAATAATGGATAACACCTTGCTAATATTTGTTTATGCCCAAGGGAATTCTCGTTCCAACACCTTAATTCTTCGTGTGATAAAAAATCACCTTCGACAAGCTTTCTCAAGATTGAACGGAGTTGATAGGCCGATATTTCGTATTTCTTGATGAAAGCGAGAGCGGGTATTCCCGAAAGAATATCATGCGCCATGGAGCACCCGATGCTCGCCCCTTCGGTTGTAATCTGCCGGACAACTCTTCCTAGTTTCTACGGCAGACAAATCGTACTTAGTCATTACAGCGGAATGTTCCAAACCGGACCTGATGTCTCGAATTATCTCCAATGCTTTGATTTTCCGTTTACCGGAGTGTTTGGGGTTCATAGCGCATACTCGTTCATTTAAGGCTCTCATTGGTAGTTATTCCCCCATTGTGTGAAAGCGCCTGCGATAGGAAACCGGCTACAATTGGTATTCCTCGCGGCCTTCGTCCGGCCACTCGCTATATTGGCGCCCGAATGTAATCCTATTGCGGGATGCGGTTTGGCCGCCCGGCGAGGGCGCTTTAATTTTAGATTACGTCACTCGGGTAAGGAAACTTTGCCTTAGTAGACTGCTTCGTAAATGCGGCCGCGTATTCGAGCGCCGTTCATCGAGGTCTGAGGAAGCGCTTTTGAAGCCACCGGCTTCTACCCCGACGAGCAATGACGGGTGAGAATGCCCGAAGCGACAATTGTTGAAATCCGACACCGTATCTAGGAAGCCAAGCGCTCGGGGGCTTCGGGAATCTACGCTCGGGTGTCGTCGTTACCTTTCAGTGGCGGGAGCCCTCGTGTCGCTCCATGAACAGCGGTAGATCGATGCAGCGCAAATGCTCCTTTAAACCGGTCTCGCCCAAAGCGCGATTGTCCGGACAAGCCCTTCAGCTGTTCATTGGAACTGGCCACCATTGACCATAGCCCGATCCAATAGGTACTCCATTCCCTTTAAATTGAATGGCTTGGAAAGCACATCAACAAAGCCGTATTCCTTATACTCCTCCATTGCGTCTTGGGGCAAATAACCGCTTGAGACTACAGCCTTTATGTTCGGATCAAATTCCCGGAGTTTCGCAAAAGTCTCTCTGCAGCTCATGCGCCCTCGAACGTTCAGATCTATTATGACAAGATCAAATGCTTTCCCTCTTTTCGCCTCCGACCGATACTGATCAAACGCATCTTGACCATGTTTTGCAAGCGCAACGAAATATCCGAAGCGAGATAGAATCGCATTGAGGAGATTTCGAATTAACTCTTCATCGTCCATCGCGAGAATCTTGCCTTTACATTGTGACCGCATCATTTTTCTCCCCCGCCGTATGGGTTAAGCGCGATTTCAGAGTCGCCCTTCACAAGACATCGAACGAAAGTGGAGACTCATCTCCTCTTCCGGACGCGCCTGCGCTTGCCCGATCGAAATATCACAAAGTTGCGTCGCACGCGGACGCTTGCCCTCTGCTCCGGCATAAACGCCAACTAGTGAGCCGGAAGTAGTAACGGTGCTCCAAGCGCTGTGTGAACCTAACCGGACTTTTCCATATGCCCGTTATTATTGGGCTCCGCCACATGCACAGCGCCTCAAATTCTTGCAACATCGCCTTTTTGACGGAACGATATGGATTCCCCGCGATTCTCGGACCTGCGCGCAGGTAATGCGAAATACAAACAAGTGATGCCTCCCAAATCTTTCCCCCCCCCTCTTGAAGGCTAGATTTGGGAGCTCGTGCCCACATGACGTTAGTTTCAGCGCCACTTTTCGTATTGGATCTAGTGCATCTTTTGTGCCAATCATATTCACGCGGCGCAACAGAGAATATTGGCGCCTACTTGATAAGAAAACGTCGTGTGACTGTCTTTGACCGAACCTGTTGAGCAGCTGTTCAAGAACAACCAACGCTTCTAGGACCTGACGGCCATTCCTTTGAAATTAAAATGAATTTGAATGTTGGCTATTTTTAGCCAGGTTTGGTTGTTCTCCAACCACGTAGCCCTAATTGGCGCATGTGGTGCCGCAAGGATTCGCGTGTTATCCCTAGAATCCCTGCTGCCGCGGTTACGCTTCCGTGCGTTTTTTCCAGCGCCTCGCTAATCAACAACCGCTTGGTTCCCTCCAGGATTTCCGGTAGAGCGCCCTCTCGGATAAACCGAATTTCAGGCCTGGGCGGGGCGCCGACTCGGATTGAGCGCCCATCCGTTATGGCTAAGTGCTCTGGAGCGATGAGTGAGCCGTTGCTTAGGATTAGAGCGCGTTCCAGAATATTTTGCAGCTCTCTGACATTACCGGGCCAGTGATAGCCGGCCAAGAAATTCATAACAGCGGGACTGATCTTGGGAATCTCTTGTAGCCCCATTTTCTGCTGTAACTTTGTCAGGAGGCTTCCCACCAGAATAGGCAGATCTTCGAGCCTTTCCCGTAAAGGCGGAACTGTAATAGAAAATACATTGAGCCTATAAAACAAATCCTTACGAAACTTGCCGGATTCGATGTCTGACTCCAAATCCCTGTTTGTCGCGCCCACTAGTCTGACGTCTACCGTGACAACACTCTCTCCGCCGACTCTGGTAAAGGATTGGGAATCTAGGAAGGTAAGAAGTTTGGCTTGAAGATTCGGTCCCAATTCTCCCACTTCATTCAAGAGGAGCGTGCCTCCTTCCGCCAGTTCAAAGTAGCCACGTTTGCGGCCTCTTGCCCCCGTAAATGCGCCGGCCTCGTGACCAAAGAGTTCGGATTCCGCCAATTCAGGGCTTAAAGCGGCGCAATTGACGTTGAGGAAAATCCCACGCGAGCGTTTCGATTTTTCATGAATAAAGTGGGCGAGGAAGTCTTTTCCGCTCCCGTTTTCGCCAAGCAGCAGGACCGTGCTGTCCGTTTCAGCAGCAAGCATTGCCTGCCTCAACGTTTCCCGCATGGCTCCGGACACGCATTCTTCGGGAGAAGGAGCTACCTGTTTGATAACTCTTTGTCTATCGGTCATGTCGCGCGCAATACCACACAGACCGATAATCTCTTCTTGAGCGTTTCTTAGAGGAAACTTTATGAAGTTGAAGGTTTCGGCTACTCCGTTGCGGATCATGGTGTATTCGGACTCTATACTCTGGCCTCTCAGAACCCGCAAATCTTGGGCTCTCAGAGTCTCCATAATATTTGGGCCGAGAATATCTTCATCAGTCCTGCCTATTATTGCGGGACGTGAAAAGTTTAAGAGTTTGACCATAGCCGGATTTACATGGGTATAGGCGAGACTCATGTCTTTGACAAAGATACGGTCATCCGCTTCCTCGAACAAAGTTCTAAACAGTTCCTCGCTGATTTTTAACGCGTTCTCCGTGCGCTTCTGTTCGGTGATATCACGCAAGATAACGATCATTCCCGCCGGCTGACCCAGGGAATCATAATATCGGGAAGCGCTGATACTCACATCGAGCAAGCGCCCATCTTTGCAAGAGCGTTTTGATTCGAAGCCCGACAAAAGAGCGCTCTCCTGTAGGATTTGACGTATTAGCCCCACGGAAGACTCGCGGTGTGAATTAGGAATGTACGGAATATCAGGCAGGACGCTCCCCTCTAGCGCTTCTGCCGTCCAACCGAACATCCGAGAGAAAGCAGGATTTACGTATTTCAGTTTGCCTTGCAGATCATATACGGCCACTGCGTCGACGGACGCTGTGAGAAAGGACTGATATAATTCCTCTCGCTCCTTGGATTCTTCGTAGAGTTTCCTGCACCGAGCTTCGTTTGCGCTTAACACGGCGGTTCGTTCCTCAACTAGGGCTTCAAGCTCCACGGCTTGGCGCTTCAGAGTGTCCCGAGCTTCCTTCATTTTGAGTAAGCCGCCCAAACGAACATGAAGTTCCAGTTTGTCCACGGGCTTTGATATGAAATCATTAGCGCCTGCTTGGACAGCTCGTAGCCGCTCTTCCCTGCCATCCAAGACAGTGACCATAATAACCGGTAGATCGACGAATTCGGGGCGTCTGCGGATCTCTCTACATACTTGAAATCCGGTAAGTCCTGGCATCAACACGTCCAGGAGCACAAGGTCCACCTCAGAGTTGAGTTTGTCCAGGGCCTCCTGTCCGGAATTGGCTGTGTCCGCCTTATAGCCTAGAGAGATCAAAATATTTTCGAGAAGAATGGCGTCTCTTGGTTCGTCGTCAACAATAAGGATTCGCTTCAATGGCGGCATGTAATTCCTCGGTTCGCCAAGAGCCCTGCGGAGGGCCGGATCTTTCATCAGGCTCCGTAGCCTTGTTTCACGGAAGCAGGCGCCCTCTGGGCGCACACAGACTCTATCTCGATTCCCGAAAATGCGAAGGATCCTAATGCCAATGTCGCTCAAGGGAATCCGAACGGTAGAAGCTTCCCTCCAGACCAGTCTCAGAGGGCCACCATTAGGAGGACAACGCAGTGTCCCTTCCCGGGCACGCGGGGTGGCGTCAGTCTAATCCCTCGGGTCGTCGGGCTACCCCTAAGGGGGTGTCAGGCGCCACGCCAAAATGCGCCGGAAATGGTTATCCATTCGTGGGAATAAGAAAATTCCGCAGCGTATTCAAAAGGACCTTCCTTTCAATAGGTTTGGTCAGATATGCGTCGCAACCCGCCGCCAGGGCTGTCTCTTGGTCCACTTTTCTCGCATGTGCCGTCAAGGCCACTACAGGGATACCAGCGGTACCGGGATTGCTCTTGATATGTCGCGTAGCGGTAATTCCGTCGATACCGGGAAGCGAGATATCCATTAGAATGAGAGCCGGTTTTTCGGAACCGAGCAATTCGATGCCCTGCTCGGCGTCGTGAGCCTGAAGAATGGAGCAACCGACTGACTGCAGGAAGTTAGTGATCAAATCCATATTGGTCTCGTTATCCTCGATCACAAGGATTTTAACGTCTGAAGGGAGTGAAAAGCTCGCTTTCTCGTGCGATTGTCCGGACGGTTGAGGCCTTTCGGTCGGAACGATCCGGTCGGCATGAGTCCCTTTGGCACGGAAAGGAATACTGAAGCTGAAGGAGGCTCCTTTTCCCAATCCGTTACTCTCCACACTTATTTCGCCGCCATGCAGGTCCACAAGCCGTTTGGTCAGGGCTAATCCCAGCCCAGTTCCTTGGAGGTTCCTTGCGTAAGAGGAATGGGCCTGTTCGAAAGGTTCGAAAATTCTATCGAAGTCCTGCTGATCTATTCCAATCCCGGTGTCTGACACCTTCACGCGGAGGCGTCCATCGTCGCTGTGGGCCTCGATCGTAATCGTTCCACCGTCTGGGGTGAACTTGGTAGCATTGGCGAGGAGATTGTAAATAATCTGCTTCAATTTTATCTCATCAGCTTCGATGATATAATTTTCAAGACTATCGTCCAGAATCAGATTGACCTTGAGATCGTGGCGTATGGCCTTTTCCTTCATGAACAATAGGCTGTTTCTAAGTAATGAAGCCGGACTGAACCGGTCGAGTTGCAACACCATTCTACCGGCCTCGATTCGAGAGATGTCAAGGATGTCGTTGATCAGCCCCAGCAAATGCCTGCCCGCGCCGGATATCTCTGAGCAAAACTGCAATTGCTTCTTGTTGAGGTCACCGAAACTGCCGTCTTCAAGAAGGTCCGAAAATCCAATGATTGCGTTCAGGGGGGTGCGCAATTCGTGGCTCATATTAGTGAGGAATTCGCTCTTCGCCGTGTTAGCTTTCTCGGCCTCGGCGCGAAGTTGAGAAGCGACCGCTAAGGCTTCCTCCAACTGCTTCGCCGCCCGTTTGCGTTCAGAAATGTCTCGAACAGTGGCCAAGATTAACTTCCGGTTCTGCAACTCGATCGTCCCCAGGTAGACCTCTACATCGAAGATAGCACCGTCGGATACTCTCTGCGCCTTGCCTTCCACAAGTTTTTTTTCACCTTCCACAACGCCCTGCCAAACCTCTCTCAATGGTGGAGATTCCTGCTCCAGCCAGTAGAATTTGTCAACGAAAGAGGGGATTTCCTTGGCAAGATAAGGCAAAGCATATAAATCGAACGCCTTTCTGTTCAACTTGGATATGCGACCTTCAATATCGTGGACAATTACTGCGTCGTGAATGCCGTCGAAGACTTTCATAAAGGCTTCGTGGGCCTCTTGCCACATGTGGTCGCCAGGCTTCCGATCAGTAATCACGCGGGTGACCGCCACTTGACCGTACAAAGGGGCATCAGATCGATTCACGGTCGATGTCTCAAGCAGCACCACCTCGCCGTCCTTATTGAAACAGCGGTGTTGGTGGATCGCCGCCGTCCCTACGGGTCTGTTGAACAAATCGTTCGCCGCCGCCGCCATTCTGCTCAATTCGTCGGGTGGATAGATTTCGGCTATGCTCATCTGTCCTATTTCTTCAAAAGAATAGCCTGACTGTTTTTCGAAGGAACGACTCATAAACTTCGGTTTTCCGTCCATACCGATTAATTGGATAACATCGTGCGCACTGTCGATCAGTTCCTGCAGAAAGTCCGCTCTCTCTCGCGCCCCTTGAAGCTCAGCCTTGCAAGCTTCGAGTTCTTCATTAAGTTGGCCTCTGCGCTTTTGTGTATCTTCCATGATTTTCTCAAACTCGATGACGTTCCGTCGACGAACCCAGCCTAGTCATCGCATAACGATTGAAGAACCCGAATTTGCGCCCATAATCCAGCGATCACAATATGAGGCTGGAACCAGCGGCGTCGAGGGGATGACGCCACTACACGGAATGGCCGACCCGACGCCATCGGGATAACGGGAACTAATAAAGTCACAGGATCCTGTGTTAAACAAAAACTTACGCGGCTTCTGTCCTTACCGGTCCGCACATGTATGTGAATTAACGGACATGATTCAAATCGGGTCTCCTCAGGGTTCGAGGTCGCGAAGGAGATCGAGGATGCAAGATATGCGACGTTGATTGATCATTGGGAACCTCATTTGAAAAAGAAAGGACTCACCGACGGAGCCGCTTTTTCATTTAGAGGTGATTCTATATACCATAGATGTGCGTTTCGAAGCTCCCGAAAAAGTGAACCGTATGGAACCCTTCACTCATGAGCGCCAATTGTGGATTGCTGAGCGCATTGCTTCTAAATACGGTCGGACATTCAGTGAAGTTTGTCACTTCTCCTTGCCAGCGTAGCGAAGCAAGCTTTCTCGCGTGAGTGAAAGCTTACGCTGTACTCCATGATTTCGGTTGCGGTCTGAGGGCGCCGTGTGTTAGCATTTTGTCTCTTCACCAAGAGATGTTCTATTGACGCTCCACAGCTTGCTTGATGTGGTTGTTGAGGTATTTTCCCGGTTCGTGTTCCCCGCAGACCCGCTCATGGGTCAATTAGCGGGAATTCCATTAGCCCTTATTTCTATACAAAAATCGTTTTTCGGAAGGAAGCCATGAAAATTTGGAAACCAGCTTGGCTTTGCGCCATTGTTGTATTGTTGTCCCTTGCGGGCCCTCAAACCGGCATTTGCCAGCAGAAGCAGATAGTCAAAATTAGTGGCGCATTACCGTTGACCGACTTAGTGAACGGATGGGCCGCCGACTACATGAAGAGCAAACCCGGCTCGCAGATCACGGTTTTTGGAAAGACTGCGGGTTACGGCTATACGCAGTTTTTCGACGGAGACGCAAACCTGATTATGGCCACCAGGAAGATGACGGATCAAGAACTACAGAGCGCTGCGGCAAAGGGTATCCGTATGGCTGAAAAATCCGTCATGAACATTGCTATAGCAATCATAACCAATCCCAAGAATCCGGTAAGCGCACTCACCCTCGACCAATTAAAAGGCATCTACTCGGGAAGCATATCCAACTGGAAGGATGTGGGAGGTCCTGATGAGACAATAAAGGTCCTTCAGAGGCCGTACCCCGACACAGGAGCGGCAGTCCTCTTCAAAGACGAAGTGCTCAAGGATAAAGATTATCGGAAAGACGCTATCATAATGTCTTCGTTCAAGAATATGGTCCACATCTGCGAGCAATCCATGGCAATAGGGTTTATGCCCAGCACCGCCGTCTTTTGTGACCCGGGAAAGTATCAAATCAAGTTGATGGCTTTGAAGAGGGATCCCGACTCCCCGGCGATGTCCGTAACCGACGCCGACTATCCCCTTATTATGCCTTTCTTCTTCGCGTGGAACGCTGACGCCCCTTCCAAAGAGGTTGAGGACTTTGTCCAATTCGCAATTGCGAAAGCCAAAGAGACGAAACGTCCGTGAAGCTTGGGAAGTAAGCAAGGCAACGGAAAATAGCGAGGACTTGACGTCTCACAACAAACGATGAATCCGGCGACAGCCGGTCGACACCCCACAATGAGCGGAATGGCCGACCTGTCGCCGTCGCCTTAGCAGGAGCTTTAAAAGACGCTGCGTCTCGTGTGAAACCAAATCCGCCGGCTGCATCTTCTCCTCGACGACAGTGAACGATTATTGCGTGTGAGCGTTCGGTAATGAACGACGAACGCTGAGATTGCTACGTCGTTTCACTACTCGCAAAGACACTTTGGATTGTCGTTGCGACCCCGCTTCCAGCGGGGGAAGCGATCTCCACGCGCGTAACTGATTGGACACTATTGCGCCGTGATTTTGGTTGCGGACCGGTAGTGCGCTGTGTTAGCATTTCGTCTCTTCACAAAGGCAGGATGTACCTAACACTCAACAGCCGTGTGGATGTGTTTGTAGAAGTATGCTTCCGGTCGGCTCTTTTCGATGAGCCGCTCGTGGGTCTAGCCCCGGAAATTCCGTCGGCGCTTGTTGCTCTTGATAATTATTCTACGGAAGGAACCCATGAAAATTTGGAAACCGACTTGGCTAAGCGCCATTCTTGTATTGTTGTCCCTTGCAGGCCCCCAAACCGGCATTTGCCAGCAGAAACAGATAGTCAAAATTAGTGGCGCATTACCGTTGACTGACATGGTGAACGGATGGGCTGCCGACTACATGAAAAGCAAGCCCGGCTCACAGGTCACGGTTTTTGGAAAGACCGCGGGGCACGGATATGCGCAGCTTATAGATGGAGACGCAAACTTGGTCATGGCCACCAGGAAAATGACGGATGAAGAACGACAGCGTGCAGCGGCAAAGGGTATCCGTATGGCTGAAAAATCCGTCATGAACATCGGCGTCGCAATCATAACCAACCCTAAGAACCCCGTGAGCGCTCTCAGCCTCGACCAGCTAAGAGCCATTTACTCTGGCGGCATATCCAACTGGAAGGATGTCGGCGGCACCGATGAGACAATTAAGGTGCTCCAAAGGCCATATCCCGACACAGGGGTGGCTGTTCTATTCAAGGACGAAGTCCTCAAAGATAAAGATTATCGGAAAGACGCCCTGATTATGTCCTCGTTCAAGAATATGGTCCACATCTGTGAGCAATCCATGGCAATAGGGCACATGCCCAACACCGCCGTCTTTTGTGACCCGGAGAAGTATCAAATCAAGTTGATGGCCCTGAAGAAAAATCCTGACTCACCGGCAGTTGCCATAAATGATGAAGACTATCCCCTTGTTATGCCTTTCTTCTTCGCCTGGAACGCCGATTCCCCTTCTAAAGAGGTTGAAGATTTTGTCCAATACGCCGTTGAGAAGGCCAAGGAGATGAAGCGGCCACAAGGCTCGGGAACTAAGGAAGACACAGGGAAATAGCCGGGAACCCGGCGCACACAATAAGCGATAAACATGTCTTCATCGGATAGGCTTTGGGGGACCATGAGCGGCAACTATGGCTACCCAACCAAACCCCTTTTCTCGGGAAGAACAGGCTATAGCGTCGCCAATGGGAAGATTTTGAAAGGGGCCTTTTGAGGAAACTTCCTGAAAGCAGTGTCCCTCCAGCCCTGTTTTCACTGGAACGGTCTCTTCCGCTCCTCTTCTGAAAGCTTTGGGGTTTTGCAGCCTCTTCCAGGCGTACGACTCATCCGAGTGAAGCGCATATCGTTCATTCAGCCTTATTACCTTTCACATTTGTCTTTACCATAAGCTGGTCGGATCCTTGGGGCTCCAACCAGCCTTATAAGAGGGATTTAGCCATGTGGCAAGCGCGTTCAGGAGTCCACTCACTCTTTCGATTAAGAGGGAAGCTGGTGATGAGCTTCCTCATTTCCGCAATTCTGCCATTGCTCATCGCTGGATATCTCTCGTATCAGGCGATAGCCCGACAGGCGGAACAGTCCGCCGAGAGAGAAATGGTCGCTGCCGCAGAATCCGCCAGCAAAGCAACCATGGCCTTTATGGACAGTTGCTGCGACGACCTCCTAATTTGGTCCAAATTGCGCCCTATCAGGGAAGTGCTGGACTTGGCCGAGATCAAGGAGGAAGTCTCCGACAGCCTACGCGAGATGGTTGAGGTTTCCGGAGCCTATGAAGCGGTTGCGCTTGTCAACTCAGATACTGGTCAATGTGTTGCGGCAAGTCGACCCAGCCTATTTGATATTAACTTTCTTCAAAACAATGAGTTTAACGAAGCTAAGAGTGGTAAGCTGGCGATAGGGTCTCTCAGACCCAGTAAAGTTGCTGGGCAATCGGATAAAGATTCCAGCGGCTGGACTCTCGTTATGGCTGCTCCGGTCAAGGTCGAAGGAAAACTCAGAGGAGTTCTTGTCACATATGTGCGATGGAATACACTGGAAACCCTGTTGAGCGGCGCCAAGGTTGCTCACTCCGGCCAAGTGTTTGTAGTTGATAAGGCCGGCCGCGTCATCTTGCACCGGAACAAGAATCTTTACGGATTGCAGTTGACCGATAAAGCGATCAATCTGAAGCAGTTATCAGACGGAATTATAAACCGAAAGTCGTCCGTAACCTCTGATTCCGGCAACCCGGAAACCGGCAAGCGTGAATCGAGGACAACAGGCATCGCTTATCCGGGGTCCGTGCGAAACCTACAGGATCTCGACTGGAAGGTCGTTGCCGACGCCTCATCGGCGGAGGTTCTTCTTCTGCCCAACATTCTAGGGAGGCTGGGTATGATCGCCGTTGGAGCGATCATCATAGTTCTTGCCATGGCGCTCGTATTGGCAGGCAGAATATCCAAGCCCATCGCTGACATAGCGCATGTAGCCCGCCAAGTGGCAGCCCGGGATCTGACGGTCGAGGCTCCAAACCTTTCTAGAGCCGATGAAATAGGGGATTTGAGTAGAGCTTTCGGGTCAATGCTGGAGAGCATCAGGACGCAGATCAGCCAGATGTTGCAGGCTACGGATGTGCTCAAAGCCGCAGTCCAACAGATCACGGCAACCGTATCCGAAGTTGCTTCCGGGGCCACTCAGGTCGCTGGTTCAGTATCTGAGACGGTCACCACTCTGGAGCAGCTGAGGCAATCTGCAAAGAGTTCCGAAAATAAGGCCAAGAGCCTTGCGGAAACGGCGCGGAACGCTTTGGGCGCGTCTGTCGAAGGGCGACAGGCGACTGATAACACGATACATGGAATGCGTATGATTGGCAATCAGGTTGAATCGGTGAGGGAAACGGTTACCAAGCTCAATGAGCAAAGCGCTTCTATTGAGCAGATCATCGCCACCGTAAAAGACCTTGCAGACCAGTCCAACCTGCTGGCCGTCAATGCGTCCATAGAGGCAGCCCGAGCCGGTGAAATGGGCAAAGGGTTTTCAGTGGTCGCCCAGGAGATAAAGATTCTATCCGACCAATCGCGTCAGGCCACTCTTCAGATCGGAGAGATCCTTGAAAATATAGGAAAGTGGATAAACGCGGCGGTTATGTCTACTAAACAAGTAAACACGGCGGTTGAAACCGGCATAGGACAATCTTCGAAAACCGAAGAGGCTCTTGCGATCCTCAATCAGTCCGTGGAAATTTCCTCGAAAGAAGCGGGATTCATTGAGGCGTCTAGTTCTCAGCAGAGCATCAGCATGGATCAAGTTTCCGTCGCAATGATGAGCATTGAAGAAGCGATAAACCAAAATCTAAGAGGAGTCGGCCAACTTGAGGATGCGGCAGGCAAGCTTCAGGACCTCGGAGAGCAAGTCCGCAAGCTGGTTGAAGCGTACCGAACATGAGGCTCCCGTTGTCGTGAAATCACTTCTTGGGAAAATAACCTGTAGGAGTTGTCAAGATCCGACTCATCTATTCTTTCTCCAAACTTGGAGAGTAACAAAAGGGTGAGGACTTCCCGACGATACAGAATTCTTGGCAATGGATCTGAATCATAGATGCCCCCCGTAACCTTTCATTTGCATGTGGGAGATTGCTTCGCTGCGCTCGCAAAGACAAGCTTAAATGTCATTGCGAGCAGTGAAACGACAAAGCAATCTCAATATTGCCGCCCACGAGGGAAAGGGTTACCGGCCCCGAACCTCCGGCGCCGCGGACCGGGGTCGGATATATATTAGGGAGTGGATTGTCGCCCTAACTCCGCAGACGGTTTCGTCGTGGCTCAGATTGGCCGCAAGGAAGATCCCACTGACCTGGAAACCAGGTCAGTGCCTTGTTCCCATGCGGATCCAAAGACATAATCCCTTAGGGATTTTTTTGAGGAAGGTCCGGAGGCAGCCTTCGTACAAGAAGTTTCCTCCGGGTAAGGTTTCAGAAGAGCATGGACTACTCCCCTTTTGCCTTGGCGGGGGCTGAAGCGAACTCAAGCGTGGAACCGGCTCCGAGGGGCTTGACCACCTGCTCGCCGTATTTCTTCTTGAAATATTCTATAGTATTTTCGCCTGTGCAATGCGAACAGGCAAAGAGAAAGTCGTCCCCTTTGATCTTATCCGTATAAGCTAAGGCTTCGGCCAGCACTTTTTCGTCCGCTTCCTTCAGGTGAAGGCCGCCGATGACCGCAGCGAATTTCTCTCCGGGAAACTCCTTCTCAATCGCCTTAAGAATATTGACGTATCCAGCGTGTCCACACCCGAAGATGGCTACAAGTCCTTTGGGGGTTTTAAGCACCATCGTGGCGTCGTCAATAATGGGGCACCAGCCGGTGCCGTCTTCGTTGAAGAATTTGTCATAGGTAGGACTGAAACTGCCCGGCTCGCGGGGAATATCGGTGAAAAAATACATATTGTCATCGAGCTTGGTTACGTTATTTACCGGCTTGAATGAAGGATAGGCCAATCTACGCGCCATATCGGGCATCCCTACGACCTTGGTCGGCGCGCCTTTCTTGACTTCATACTGTTTGTGCCAGATATAGGGGTGTCCGTAAATGGGTGGATTCCCTTTGAGTCGCGGGTAGAACATCAAGCCGCCGGTGTGATCGTAATGGCCGTGGCTGACGGCGATACCGGTCAAGTTGTCGAGGCTTATTCCCATGCGCTCCGCATTCAGCAAGTAGGCGTCGGTCGCTCCGGTGTCGAAAAGCCAGTGATGACCGTTCGGTAGGTCTAGGAGAACGGAAACACCGTGTTCAGGAATGAACTTTTCCGATGAGGCTTTATCGTCACACAAAACCGACAATTTCAGATTCCATGTGTCGGTTGCACATACCGTTCCCCCGGTCAATGCCAAAGCCAAGGAACATGCGGCCAGCAAGGTCAACAGCTTCATCATGACTATCTCCTATCGATATGTTAATGGGATCGAAATCGACTTATGTCTAGTCCGACGCTTCTCTTTCTGTCAAGAAAGAAAAGCTGTCTGTCTTCAGTCGGTAAACATCTTGCAGTAATGCCGGCTCCCACGACCTGCAAATTCACAAATAAGGATTAAAGTTTTGTAAGCGTGTTAAGTAAGCGCCCAGCGGAATCGAGTGTTGCGTGAGAGCGGAGATAAGCGCCGATTCGGAAAGATCTCTCAACCGTGACGCAATATCTGCTGGAACGCAAGAGAACGAGGAGCGAACCGTCGCCATCACGGCATATTATTTCCGGCCTGCTTACCGCCTCCATGCTTGATCAATGTTCATGGGCCGGCCGCATCGAAACGGGACCGCATGGTTTGGCGCAAGATCGGCTCAACGCCGACTTCGAATCGTTCACGCGCCCTGATGTTTTTCGTTCTTGACCTACGCTGCAGGACCGGTTAGCATTTGTTTAATAGGAATTGTTCTCGAATCAAAGAGCAGCGAAATTATTTTGAGCCTTGTGTGACAACCAACGACGCGCCAGAATTGAATGCTCGTTTAACTCAGATGCTATCCAAGCTGAAGAGTCGTAATTTTCGTTTGACACCACAGCGTTTGACTATTCTCAAGATTTTGGCCGCGAGTGAAGATCATCCCAGCGTAGAGTATGTCTACGAAAAAGTTAGGGCCGAGTTTCCTTCGACGAGCTTGGCGACTGTTTACAAGACGATCACGCTTTTGAAAGCGTTGAACGAATTGTTGGAACTGGGATTTCCCGACGGGAGCAACCGATACGACGGCAGAAAGCCCTTCCCTCACCCTCACGTGATTTGCACGAAGTGCAAAAAGATAATGGATCCGGAACTCGTCAGTTTCGATGAACTGAAGAAAGAGATGGCCAACAAGACAGGCTATAAAATTGAGCACCACCGTTTGGATTTTTTCGGGTTGTGTCCCGAATGTCGGGAAGAGAAATAGAAAAATTTTTTGTCTTGCAGTGGAGAATCATTTTCTATTAATATTTATTTGCCATAAGCTTTTCTCCGCTCTAACGGCCAAAGGGGCTTAACTTAACAAACTCGCATTGAAAGGAGCATCCGGAATGGACGAAAAGTCGAAAAACAAGCTCACCACAGCTTTCGGAATTGCGGTTTCAGATGATCAGAACACAATGACAGCCGGGGCGCGAGGTCCGGCGCTCATGCAGGACGTTCATCTACTGGAAAAGCTAGGACATTTTGATCGCGAGAGGATTCCGGAACGGGTTGTGCATGCCAAAGGGGCTGGAGCGCATGGCTATTTTGAAGTCACTGCGGATGTTACAAAATACACCAAAGCGCGCTTCCTCTCGCAAGTAGGAAAACGAACCGAGGTCTTCATACGGTTTTCCACAGTTGGCGGTGAAAAAGGCTCCCCAGACGCGGCTCGCGACCCCAGAGGGTTCGCTCTCAAATTCTACACGGAGGACGGCAATTACGATCTGGTCGGCAACAACACACCCGTGTTTTTTATTCGTGACCCGCTAAAATTCCCGGATTTCATACACACTCAAAAGAAAAATCCCCAAACCAATTTACCCGATGCGAACATGTTTTGGGATTTCCTCTCTCTGACGCCCGAGTGCCTTCATCAGGTCACGATTCTTTTTTCAGACCGAGGCACGCCGGCCACATATCGCAATATGAACGGGTACAGTAGTCACACTTACAAATGGTACAACGAGAAGGGGGATTACGTCTGGGTTCAATACCACTTCAAGACGGATCAGAGGATCAAGAACCTGACCCGTGAAGAGGCTGTCAAAATGGCGGGACAGGACCCGGATCACGCCACCCGCGATCTCTTCCAGGCCATCGAGCGAAAAGAATTTCCATCGTGGACCCTGGAGATGCAGATCCTGACGCCGGAACAGGAAGCGGACTTCGGATGGGATATCTTTGATATTACGAAGGTCTGGCCCCACGGTGAGGTTCCTCCTATAGTCATCGGCAAGCTTGTGCTCGACAGGAATCCGGCCAATTATTTCGCGGAAGTTGAACAGGCGGCATTTTGCCCCGGGAACCTTGTTCCCGGCATAGCCATTTCTCCGGATAAGATGCTGCAATCGAGGGTGTTTTCATATCATGACACCCACATCCATCGCCTCGGCGCCAACTACCATTTGATCCCTGTGAACGCTCCAAGGGTACGCTCCTGAACGCAGCTACCAGAGAGATGGATTCATGCGTGTCGATCTCAACGGTGGCGGAGGCCCCAATTACTGGCCGAACAGCTTCGGCGGTCCCGAGCCGGACCCGACTGCGGGCGAGCCCATGTTTCCAGTCTCCGGACAAGCGGGACGCCATGCGTACGGTCATCCCAACGATGACTTCGTTCAACCGGGCAATTTGTATCGCAAAGTCATGACCGACACTGACCGCGACCACCTGATCGGCAACATAGTGAGTCACTTGGGCAACGCTCAGAAGCGGATTCAGATGCGCCAGACCGCTCTCTTCTACAAGGTTGATCCCGATTACGGCTCCAGGGTCGCAAAAGGCCTGGGGCTGGACGTCGCTGAAGTGGAAAAGCTCGCCAAGATGAGCCAAGAAGAACGGGCTAAGGCGACTGAACAGGGGAGTTGTGAGTAAGGTGTAGAGGCAGATAGAGCCGGCGGGTTCGCATAGCCGGCTACATGCCCTTTGAAGCCGAATGAGTTCGGTTTCTCGTTCCCGGCGAAGGCTGGGAACGAGATAAAACGATCAGGTCAGCTAAGCCGAAATTCCCTCTAGGCTCTATACTATCTGCCGATACTCAGGTGAAAGTCAATAAGCGATCACGGCAAAGAAGCCTCGGCCTCGCATAGGAAAACGATGGCCGATGCCGTCATATGCAACATGTATGCGACCAAATGATCCGGCGCAGCGGTGCTTGAGGTCCCTTGCCCGTAGGCGCCAAGTTTGTTGCGACCAGTGGGAACGCTGCTTTCCAGCAGGCTTCTTAGGGACGCAAAGTTTTGTTGCCAAAAAGTTGGCATGAGTCCATTGTCGAAGCAAGCCGCAAGTAGTTTTTTGGACGTAGGACTGTTGTTATGTGTCCAGGCACGCTTGCTGCAAATAGACTTCATTACGCTCTCGAACGCCTTCAGGCACGAATTGACAGCTTCTTTCGCCTTGCCACGCCGATAATGTTCATGGGCTTTTAGGAATTCTTCTTCCGCGCCGGCATAACCACCCAGATTCAGTAGTGTCAATGCCGGCTTGACTGCTTCGGAATGAATGAACTCAGAGTCTATTTGCATGATTTCCCCATTGATGAACTGGTAACCGACCCCGTGTTCTTTGAATCGCCTGTTCAGTTCTTTAATGGCAGAATCTGCCATTAAAGTTCCATGTGACCTAACCTCGAAAGCATACCGTCTGACCCTCTGATCAATATAGTGGAATGAAACCTCTACTGCATCTAGGGTTCGCTCAAGATCTTGCTGAGAGAGAAAGTTCATGCAATATTTCTGCATGCGTCTTGGTCAATATGCCTTTCTCACACAAACCTGATATTTTCGCCTGAAAGTTTTCTTTTCTTCCAGTGTCTATACAGCAGAAGGATAAGGAGCTCGGGAATCTGGTTGAAGCACAGTTACAAACATTTACTCCTCCAATGTATGAGGAGTTTTTTGGAGAAGGCCCGGTGAACACATTACCGAAAAAACCGGTAATGTGTTGGAGGATTCCTTGAATCCTAATCCGCTTTCTCGCATCTGCATAAGCAAATGTAGAATAAGGGAGCCAAAAGCAATCTAACGGAGGTGTGACATGGAAAAACCAACAACCCCGCCATTTACTAGATATCTGTGTTGCCGTAAAGAATCATGCTCAAAGTTTGAAACCATGTGGGAAGCGGGGTCTTGTTATGCCGACGGAGGAAGGCTGACCAGGAATTGCTCTGATTGCAAGCAATAACGGTCGGCGCCGAGCGGAGGGAAAATAGGGCGCTGATTGAGCAATACGTTACGGAACCCATTCGAAGACGAGGCGGAACAGCGCTTAACCCAGACGATTAACTATGAGACAATCAGGAGACCAAATATGGAGCTGCAGAATTATTGCGACAATATGTCAAACGAACTGAATGCATGGAAGAATAAAGTCTCTGATGTAGTCAGAAAACTGGATCAATCATCTTGCGGGGACAAAGCAAAGGTGGTCCCTCAAGTCAACGAATTGCATATGATCATTGAGGAACTGGATGATAGGATCTTGAAACTCAGAACCGAATGCCCAACTGAATGGGAACCTGAGAAATTCGAGTTCGAAGGCCCCATTGCTCACATGAAGAAGTCCTGGGAGGGGGTTTGGCAAGATATTTCCCCTGCAGAATTCGGCGGATAAACACAGGAGCCGGCGATTGCCGCGGAGCTTTTTGTCCCAAGCTAAAGTTTTGCGGTATCACCGGCGCCTTATTGCAGTAACTTCTAATGCCCTCGGTAAAGCTTTCGCTATCCGGTTGAAAATCCTCTGTAACAAAATTAAAGCTATGGCAAAGCATATGGGGAACGCGATAACCTATAGCTTTGTAGGCCGACTCGGCTTGATGTACTATCGACAACAAATTAATTTATTGACACAATTTAATAATGCTCGGCTCCAGAGTTTGTTCCAGGGGGCCTCTTGATCGGCAAACTTGGTGGCGTCGCCCGGGTCATTAGTCGATCGGTCTTACCTCCCTGTACACTGACGCCCCAAACTTGTAAGAACCGGAGCCGGTACGGGGGTGTCAATTGTACTAGGAGACTGAGAGATTTGTCTCTTAACCGATAAGGCCCTGAGGACAACGCTACAGAACAGACAGAGCTTCTAAGTTGTCATTGGATTGTTTCTGGGGCGTACACCTTGAGCGGACAGGCTTTTAGACCGCCTGTCCGGAATGGGAGGCGCCAAAATGACTACCGAATCAGTTACGCCTAAAGCGCGATCCTATAGTGACACGGTTATCAAACAGTTTCACCCTATCGTGGCTCAATTCGGATTCACGCAGCCGGAATGGGACTATGATGAAGAGACGGAAGTAGTCAGAGTTCAATTTGAAAACCCCGTGAGAGGCAATGCGGTTCAGATTGATTATCACCTAGATGACGATTCGTACAGCGCCAATTACTGCAAGATGGAGGGCGACTGGCAAATGTGCATCGAGGGGAAGCTCAAGAGCTTAGTTGCGTTGAGAGCTACTTTGTCCCGTTGGGTACTAAACCACTGTGAAGAATGCCGAACGAAGTCGGAGGAAAGTGAGGAAGGCTAAGAGTGAACGCGGCCCGCATCAGATCGGAAAACTGTTTCATACTGCTTTCATGAAAGAGATTATTGTGATTTAATCTCCTTGAGACGCAGTCTCTTTTGAATCCAGAGAATCGGGGAGGTTTCGGAAATGGACGACAAGTCTAATGTTAGAGACGCTTTTTCCCAGTTACTGGACAGCCTGGGCATGATAGGCGCATTCATGCTCACAGAGGTGTGGTCTCTTTTGCGTAAGAGTTGGGGAGGTTCCCGTGAGGAGTTCCTTGCCGCCCTGGACAAAGTGAAAAAGAACATGATTCAATCCGGTAAATGGGCGGCGGAAGACATAGAAAAAACTTCACAACGTATTCTGCAGTCCTGGGATCTGCTCAATGACCAAAAGGACGCGGAAAGTAAAGCTTTTTTCTCTGAAACCAGAGAGAGACTCGAAAAATTTGGAAGTATAACAAGAGAGAATTTCGACGCCAGCGTTAATGCCGCAAGAGAGACTCTGGACAGCCAGTGGAAAGCTATGGGCAAATTGGGCGAGGACCAAATCCGAATAATCCAGGATCAAACAAGCCATTGGGCCGATGCGCTCAAAGGCCAATGGGACGTGGTCAAGGACAATCTGGAAAAAACCGGCCAAAAGGTGGATCGGGCAATTAACGCAGCCTTGGACGAATTGAAGAAAAAGGACTAAAAGACCCATAGGTTCGCTATACTGAAACGCTATTCAGAAGTGGTTCTATCTGCGGGTTTTCCCGCGCAGTAAAGTGGGGAGCGCACTCAAACAATATGTTAGTTGTGGGACTTACAGGAGGAATCGCCTCCGGGAAAACGACGGTGAGCCGAATGTTCTCGGAGGCGGGCATCCCCGTCATCTGCGCTGATGAGCTGGCTCGCGAAGCAGTTCAGCCGGGTGCGCCCGCTTTGGAGGAAATACGACGCGCTTTCGGTCCCGGCGTCGTGGATCAAGAAGGCAATTTGGACAGGGCGCAGGTAGCGGAGCTGGTATTCAATGATACCGAATTACGCCTAAGGCTTGAATCGATAATCCATCCTCGTGTCGAAGAAGAAAAGAATGCGAGACTTGCCGCGCTGGAGCGGCTCGGGCACACGATTGCCATTGTTGACGTCCCGCTCCTTTACGAAACAGGATGGGACAAACATTTCAAAGTAGTCATAGTAGTCTATATTCCACAGGATATGCAGCTATCCAGATTGATTTGCCGGGACGGAATGTCCGAAGAAGAAGCGCGGGCAAGAATTAAAGCTCAAATGGACATAGAGGAAAAAAAGAAACGCTCAGACAAAATCGTGGATAATTCCGGAGACCTGACTAACACCATGAATCAGGTCCATGGTATAATAAAACAATTGCAACTCTTGCAGACATCAAGCGTACAGATTAATCGCGTAACAGCATAAGCGCAGAGGCCTGAATAGATGTACAGTTTTCTAGTGGGCTGCATTATTTGGGGGATCGTCTTCGCAATATGGTACTGGAGAAAATATCCCGATAGAGTGAAGATTAAATTCCCCAGCAAAAACATTGGCCTCAGATGGTTCGTGAAGAAAAAGGGTTCCGCGCTTCGACGCCCGGCGGTTTCTCATTCAGACGACTTCAAGTCCCTGGTTGAGACTGTGGAGACCATATGCGCCCGCGACAGCTTCGGGTCCACAGACGCGGCCACTATGGTCCATGCGGCCAAGAAGCTAATGGAGATAGAACCGGCAAGTGGTCAGATCTGGGAAGCTTACGCCCTGGATTCATTGGAAACCGCCTCCATCTCTTGCGATCACTGCAAAGTTCCGGTGCAAAAGACAATCAGGAAGACAGGAATAAAGATAGCGTGCGATAAGTGCGGAAAATGGCTGGCGCTCAAGAACTCCAAAGTAACCGTCATTGATCCGAGCAGACATGGCCTCGAAGACTGGGAAAAATAGTCGCCTTCATCAAGGGGAGGACAGAGAAGCATGAGAAACCTGGGTGTTGTATTGCTGGTATTCCTTGCCGTGACTTTCGTCGGCGGGTACATTTCATTTTGGGGGTCCCCTGTATTTGAGCGCGTCGACCGGCTCGCCGGAACAGATCTTCTGATGAATGTCCATTACAGTGTCTTCTTCTTTCTGTACCCCGGGGAAGGAATTCACTCAGGGACAGCCTCAAGAATTGAGGACTTTCAAAAACGACCCTTGGGGTTTGACAAGAAGAAGAAATACGAGGAACTGGATTCTGCTTCCACGTATTGACCTCAATTGAAAAACGCTTCCCTGCGCTAGTCGAGAGTTGAGTCGTAGCCCAAAAGGCTGCGAGAACGGCTAACAAGGATTTTTTATGAAACCTGTATCTTGGGATGAGATTTCCGAAGAGAGAGTGAGCGAAAATCTCACTCGAAAGATGATTTGGGGCGAAAAAATCATGATGGTCCGCGTGGAATTGCGTCCCCTGGCAGCATTGCCGATGCACGACCACGTTTCGGAACAACTTACGGTGATCGAGAGCGGATCCATAGTCATGAGTTTCCCGGACGGTAGCGAAGTGCTTCTGAAAAAAGGCGACATGCTTGTCATCCCACCATCGAAACCCCATGCGGCTGCAGCCGGGTCAGAAGGCTGCGTAGTATTGGATCTTTTCTCGCCTATTCGCGAAGATTTCATCTTGGAAAAGATTCCGCAACCTCCCTCGGATTCCACGGACCCATACGAGCAGCTTCACGGCTTCTTGAGGTCGAAAGGGGTGAAAGCCACTGTCGACGAGTTGCGGGAATTACCGTTGGAAGCGCTTGCCAGGTACACGTACGAAAAAGAATGCATCACCATGGGACAATTAAGGGAGATCCTGGGAATAGACAAGACCAAAGCTAGAGCGCTGTTGAGGCAATGGAAGCACGGCGATGATCACAGTGAATCCAGCTACAAACGGAAGTTCGAGCGAATGATTTTGCTGCCTGACGAAATAGCCTACAAGCTGGGACCTGTCGAAAAGAAGTAATGGAGGATTCGTGGATCAGCAAACAAAAGTAGCGAAGATAAAACAAGCGGTCCGCAATAATTTCGAGCAAAGCCCTGATTACTACCAGTCCTTTGAAGATCGATTCGGTTTTTTCCGCAAGCTCAACCAAAAACTCATGGCCGGCATGGACTTTGGACCCGAGCCCATAATACTTGACATAGGCTGCGGAACAGGCGCCAGTTGCGGCCAGATCATGGAAGCGCTTCCGGCCGCCCGCGTCTGGGGTCTGGATATTTCTCCCGCCATGCTCAAGACCGCCCAAGAACGTTATGCGGCATGTGACAGAGTAAAATTCGTCGAAGGCGATGCGGCTGCTCTACCGAAATACTTTGATTTTAAGTTTGATACGGTAATCTACAGCGCCTCGATATTCCTCATCCCGGATTACCAGGAAAGTTTGAGGCAAGCCGCCGAGCTACTCAACAGCGGTGGTATGATAGGCTTGACCTTCATGGACGGAGTCTATGACGCCGAAGAAAGGAATCTACTAGCGGTCGCGGACAAAATCGCCAACCAGGGAATAAGTCTCAAGAAACCCGTCAAGCTCGAAGATTTTAACGGTGTTTTTTCAGGTCTCTTTCCTGAGCGTAGAACATGGGACGAGAACTTACAGGTTCCAGTGGAAGTTCTGAAGGCGTTCTTTTCGATCCCTGCCATGTCCGCAGGTTTGTTTCCGGGAATTCCGTATCTGGAAAGGGTCCAAAAGGTGAACAGAATCTTCGAAAACCTTCCCGAGACGGAACCTATGTTCAGATGGGTGATGACGGTAGGTAAGAAGCAATAATATCGTAGGCCTACAGCGACCAATCAGACTTCAGTATCCCATATCCATGAGTTCGTCAATTATTCCCGGACCTTGGAACTGGCTCCAGTTTTCAAGAAGTCTTACACTTTTCAAGTATGCCTGGGCGGTTTCAAGTCTGAAATCCTTTGAGAGGGCTTTGGACCTCAAATTGACCTCATAAAATTTTTCGTACAAGGTCTCCAAGGCCTCCCGCAACTCGGAAGTCAATTTTTCCAGAGCGACCTTAGCCCAGTAGGACTCGTATACATCCGTCTCACAAGTCACTACCGGAAAGGAGCCCTCCTTGACTTCGTGCCAGACTCCCAGGAAAATCAGGTCTTTTGCTTTGACCTCTTCTACCTTTAAGAGGTTATTCCTTATTTCGTTTGAAAGGTTGATTGGCGCAGATTTACCCCCCCGGGCCACTACCGGTTTGGGGCTGAGAGTCCGGCCCTGAATCAGGCGCTCTATTTCTCTAATCAGTTCTTCTTGCCAACCTTGCCTGTCTCTGGCAATTATACTTAGATTCCAATCGGTTACATCCAGTGGTGGCGGTATCGTTTCTTCCATCACAAAGAGCGATGGAATTCCTATGGCATGGGCCATACCTAATACGTAGAGGACTTCCGGGGTCCATGACCGACAAACCAACAGATCAGCGTTCAGCAACTCCTTTATCAGAGACGAAGACGATTCCCCGGCGCCATCGTGGAACAAGCAGCGCACCTGGTAGCGTTTCGCCACGATGTCCTCGATAAGTTCCGGATCAGCAAGGGCGCTTGTCTTGGCCGCTATGAGCACTGTCTTGTCGGTCATCGTTTGCTAATCCTGTCAGGGGCGGGCGCCCGACGTCTCCGGCGCCTGGGCTTCAGGCTCGCCAAACCGCATGGGCGCCTCATTTCTTCTTCTGGTTGGACGGCGAAGCCGGTTTCTTCTCCACTTCTTTCTTGGCGTCCATATACAGCTGCTTTATTTCATCAACCGATTCCTGAGACATAGAGAATTTATCCGAGTTCGGAGGAGGCTGATTCATTTGATGGCTAAGCCACTGATCGCTTGGCCCTTGCTGCGGATTCTGCGCATTCTGAGAATGACATTCAACCACAGGCGCGCAAACCAGCAACAGGTACAAAAGCAACAACAACTCGAATCTCATATTATACTCCAATGATATCAAAGGGCTATTAGATGAGAATGCCGAAAACACTTAAGTTCCAAGGCCATTTAGCATAGTATAAGTATGATTTCAATTGCGAATGGCTCTGTTTTCGCAACTGAAAGATTCGTATTTCTCTATCTCTGAAGCTGTAGAATTGAACCAGCGCCCGGAACTTTAGTTCCAAATTTGCCCCGACGAAAGAGACGCTTCTCGGTCAGAGAACCTTTGAAATCGACGGAGCCTACCTCTTGTCGCTCCACATTCCATATTTCTCCCTCAGCTTGCGGTGAAGGATCTTCCCTGTGCCGGTCCTGGGCATTTCATCATCTTCGATAAAGTCTATGGCTTTCGGAACCTTGTACCCGGCGATTTTGGTTTTGGTGTGTTTCTTCAAGTCTTCTTTGAGCTTGTCCGATGGATCGAAGCCATCGTTAAGTATTACTACGGCATGGATGGACTCACCCCATTTTTCGTGAGGCACTCCGATAACTGCGACGTCCTTGACCGCCGGATGAGAAGCGACGGTGTTTTCCACTTCCGAAGGAAACACGTTTTCTCCGCCGGTGATAATCATGTTGGCCTTGCGGTCCACCAGGACATAGAAGCCATCCGGATCACGGTAGCACATGTCGCCGGCTGTAAACCATTGTCCTCGAAAGGCCTCTTTGGTCTTTTCCGGAAGGTTCCAATACTCTTTGAACAGCATTGGAGTCCGAGCGTACAGCTCACCGACCTGCCCGTCCGGCGCCTCATTGCCTTCTTCATCCAGCACCTTGATGCGGTCGATCCCAAAAATCTCTTGTCCTATTGTGCCGAGTTTCCTTAGTTGATCCTGGGGCCTGCACAACGTCACCAGGCCGGCCTCGGTTGAGCCGTACACCTCCCAGAGCTCGGCATTCTTGAAGAAATCCAAAATGGCCACCTTAGTTTCTTTCCTTGCGGGCGCGGATGAAATCAGCAACTGACGAACGCTCGAGACGTCGTATTTCTTCTTAATCTCCTCCGGTTGAGAGAGGATCATTATGTAATGCGTGGGGACGAGTGAAACAAATGTTATCCCATATTTCTCGACAGTGGCCAGGAAGTCCTCCGGACTGAAGCTGGACTCATTGTAAACACACACAGGCGCTGACACCAAAGTATAGGGGAAGGAATAAAAGATTGAATTAACATGGCACATCGGCATGACCATCATCACTTTGTCCGTGGGTCTCAACCCCATATTGGCAATGTCCAGGTAATACTCGGCCATGTAGCTTTCATGCGTCCTTACCACGCCCTTGGGACGCCCGGTCGTCCCGGATGTGTACATAAACGTCCAGGGGTCTTCGGCGTCGACCTCGACACCAGGCTCAGTACAGGCCTGTGCGGCGAGCCAATCCTCGTACCCTACGTAACCGTCGGGCGTAGCGTCGCCGGGTTCGCCTAGATATATGTAGTTTCCGGGAGGAACCGGCAATTTGCTCTTTATACTGTTGATCAGGTTCACGAAGGGTTTTTCCACAAAGAACGCCTTGCAGCCGGAGTCATTTACGATATACTCGATCTCCGGGCCCGCCAATCTGAACATCAAGGGGACACTGATCTGCCCACCCTTGGCGGAACCTGCGTAAATGTCCATCCATTCCACTCGGTTGAACGCTATGACGGCAAATCTGGCGCCATGATCACAACCCATACTCGCCAAACCATGCGCCACCCGGCAACTACGTTGGTTCCACTCTTTGAAAGTGAAATCCCTATTCTTATCCTGGCATCCTAATTTATCAGGATATTGGACGGCATGTTGGCTTCGTACTGTTCCCATGTGAATCCATTTGCTGATCGTCATAAAATTCCTCCGGTTATTGTTGGATTGGAAAAACCAATGGCATTCTTACCAGAACCTGTTGATCCCTATGCAGTTGAAAGACGAGAAGCGCATCCTTTGAGATAAATAGACATAGTTCTTGTGAAGGGAAACTTCATATGATGCAAATGACGGCAAATAAACAGGATTCGTATTGCTCTTTCATGCGCTATTGGAGCGATTGGCAAATAGCTTTGCAGTTTGAGGAAGGGGATCAATCCTCAATACGTCTCGGAAAAGTTCTTGGTTTCGGTACGCCTTCTATTCTCCTTCTTCCAGGATCTTAGCCGGCGGAAAATCCCAAGCGGTCCGAATACCAGGCGCCTTGTTTTCAATGGCCTCGAGAATCCGTTCAGGGGTGAGGGGATAATGGTTGAAATATATCCCTAGAGCGTTTCCCACTGCGTTGCAATATGCTTGAGCAGCGGACATGGCCACCGACATGCCCGCTTCCTTGGCCCCATAGGGTCCCACGGGGTCCATGCTTTCCACAATTATGGGTTTAATACTAGGCATATCTTTGATTATCGGGATCTTGTATTCCAACATGCTCGAATTAAGCAAATGACCCTCATGCCATTTGTGCTCCTCGCCGAGCATGCCGCCTTGGCCTCCCATAGCCACCCCGCCCTCGAACTGTCCCTCGACCACCATCGGGTTCAACGCAAAGCCGCAATCCTGGGCGCAAGTGACTTCCAACGCCCTCACTTGCCCGGTCTCCTGATCCACCTCGACCTCCGACACCGTGGCCCCGAACGAAAAAGCCTGCGAAAGTTGACCCTTAGGGTTGGTTATCCATTCCCTGCGCTGATCGACATCGGGGGCAAAAGATCCTCTGCCCATAATCGGACGTCCTAGTAACAGCCCCTTTCTCACTACCTTCTCGATGGGTATTGCTGAGGCGGGTTCGCCTTTCACAAAAATTTTCCGGTCCTTGGCCACAAGGCTATCAGAATCAGCCTTGAGCATCTCTGAGGCTAGCTCAAATAGCTGGGCTCTTGCGTCGAGGGCGGCGGCCCGTACTGCGTTTCCGCCTCCGAAGGTCGAAATCATCGAATACGAGCCTGCGTCGGTCGGGGTTACCTCGGTGTCGGCGGATATGAGGCGTATGTCATCGATGGGCAGCCCCAGTTCCTCGGCAGCGACCTGAACGAGCATATTGTCGTTGCCCTGGCCATTATCCACCACGCCCGAAATCACGGTGGCTCCGCCATCTTCGTGAAACTTGATGAAGGCTTGCGAACCGCCCCTTATCCCGAGGGGGAAACCTGTTTGGACGGAATTGAGGCCTATGCCGATACCTCTGGAGGGAGAGCCGTTCTTGTGTTTTTCCAAAAAGTTGGTTTCCCGAGCCACCTTGTTGATGCATTCGGTGAGTCCGCAACTCGCCACATAAGAGCCGGTCGGAGTAGTATCCCCGGCCTGTCTGGCGTTACGCAACCTGATCGTCACCGGATCAATGCCCAACTCTTGGGCTATCATGTCAAGTTGAGTATCGACTCCGCAGGCAAATGACCGTCCGTGTATGCGAATCATGCCCCTCACCGGCTTGTTTGTGTAAATTCTGTAGCCGTGGAACCTGACGTTGTCCAGCCGGTATGTCTGCTCATGACAAAGAAAGGGAACGGATGTGGCTATAGGCCCTGTGCTGGAATATGCGCCGCCGTCAAGGTAAGAGACTATGTCCCGTGCCAGGACTTTTCCGGATTTGTCCACGCCGGTCTTGATAGTTGTGATCATAGCGTGGCCCATCCGGGTAGCTATGGAGTTTTCTTCCCTTGAGTAAACGAGCTTCACCGGCCTTTGGCTCTTGAGGCTCAAAAGGCAGGTTATGAATTCAGCCGGAAATACGTCCGATCGGCCTCCGAACGCGCCTCCGATGGTTATTTTTCGGACATTCACTTTGGACAAAGGGATTTTAAGGGCATTGGACAGGGCTTTTGCTTTTGTATGAGGCGACGCGTTGGGCATCCACACTTCTATGGAGCCGTCCGCGTGACTGCCGGCCACTACAGCGTACGGCTCGGTCATGAAGTAGGAGTCTTCTTCAGCGACAAAAGTATCCTCTCGAACGATTGCGCAATCTCGAAATGCGGAATCCACGTCCCCCACGTCTATTGTCACTGCGACATTTATGTTGCGGGGGTAATTGTCATGAATCAACGGAGCGTCCGGAGCAATTGCCGAGTAACAGTCAAAAACCGCAGGTTGGACTTCATATTCAACCTCGATTAAGCTCAGGGCTTCTAAGGCGGTGTCTTCGTCAACTGCGGCCACGGCTGCTATTTCATCACCAACATAGCGGACCTTTTCGGCGCAAAGCAATTCCTGGTCCCTGGTATACCTGAAAACTCCCCATTTGGCGCCGGCGGTGTCCCGGCCGGTTACGACGGCATAAACTCCGCGCAAGCCCCTAGCCTTATCCACGTTCACGTTAAGGATTTTGGCGTGAGGGTGTGGACTGCGTAGGATCTTTCCCACAAGTGTCTTAGGCAGCTTAAGATCAGCGGTGAACACTGCTTCGCCGGTCACTTTGGCTTTGGAATCAATCCTTGGGATACTTTTTCCTATAATTGCGTAATCGGCCAAGGGTTCTTACCTCCAGCGCTCCCGCTTTATCCTGTTCCGGAAATTGTTATTCTTTCCCGCTTGCCGCAGCGGATTTGACGGCCTGGAGTATTTTCGCATAGCCCGTGCAACGACAGAAATTACCTGCCAGAGCGACTTTGATATCTTCATCAGTGGGGTTCGGGTCGGAATCCAACAATGCTTTTGACGCCAAGATAGCGCCCGGTGTGCAAAAGCCGCACTGAACCGCTCCCAAGTTTACGAAGGCCTCCTGTAAAGGATGTAGCCTTCCTTCCAAAGCAATGCCTTCAATCGTGGTTATGGCGGTCCCTTCAGCTTCCAATGCGAGAGTCAAGCATGATCTGACCGGAGCTCCGTCCATCAACACCGTGCATGCGCCACAAACGCCCTCGGAGCAGCCTTCTTTGACGCCCATTAAGCCAAGGTCGTCTCGCAAGACTTCCAATAGAGTAGAGTTTGGGCTAACAGCCAAATCAACCTGCTGTTCGTTTACGGTGAAACTTAAGAAATGCTTTTTCATGAGTGTTCAGCCATTTTGTCCAAAAGTCCGCATTGGTAGCGTCAAGAGTGTTCGGTTGTACGGTTAGCCGGATCCGGAATCTCTCAGGCTCCGTCACCCGTTCTAGAGCTGGTTGAAATGTCTCTATGGGACGAGTTCCCAGGCTGTTTACAGGTAAAGAGGACCAAATGTGTCAATACAATGAATCTGCAAAAAAGTGAACCTAATATCAAATATTAGGAGTTTTTGGGGAGGGGTCCGGGGAGCGACTTTTTGCAAAAAGTCCCTCCCCGGCGCTGCTTCCAAACGGATTATCTCAAATCCCGAATGCTTCCCGCGCAGCCCTGCCCACCATCACCGCCGTCATTTTATGACGATATTCCATGGAAGCGGAAGCGTTGTTTACAATCACCCCTTCGGTGGCCTTCAACGCGATTGCCTTCAGTTGCTCGATTATTTCCGGGGACGGCCGCTTTCCTTTTACCAGGGTCTCAGCCTCTTTGAGCGCTATCGGAGCGGGTCCAGTTGCGGAAATCACCGCTTTGAAATGGCCGATTGAGCCATTGTCGTGAATTACAACTACGGCTGCGTTCACTATAGGAAAATCTACAGCGGATCTAAAGCTTAACCTCTTGTACGACGCGGATATTGGCGCCCATGGTAAAGGAATCCGTATCTCCGTGAGGATTTCATCCGGTCCAACATTGTAGGGAGATTCGCCCTTGCCGGTGAAGAAATCGCCTATGGGAATGGAACGAACGCCGCTTATTCCCATGATCGTCAACTGCGCCGACAAGGCCATCAGAACCGGTACAGTGTCTCCCGAACAAATCGACTGGCAGGATTTGGCTCCCGGTAGAGCGTGGCAGTCTTGACCGCCGGTCCGATGACATCCTCCTTTGCCGGTTCTCCAGAATTGTGACTGGTTGTACAAGATGCAGCGCGGCTGGAGGCACAGATTACCTCCTATTGTCCCTCTGAAATGTTGAATGCTCACAGCGCCAACAGACTGAACCGCCTTCACCAGGAGAGGAAAATGGCTGCGAACCAGTTGGTCTTCGGCGATGGATTTTAGGGACGTCCCAGCCCTTATGATAAGGGAATCACGGCGCTCCTCTATGCCGCGGATTTCTTTGATATTGCGTATACTGAGCAGAGCCGCGGGAGAAAAGAGTCGATGCTTGAGGTTTACCAGTAAATCTGTGCCGCCGGCTAGGATTCGGGCTGAAGCGCCGTAGTCGGACTTTATCTTCAGGGCGATGTCCAAGCTGTCTGGAGCGTAGTATTTGAACTGAGGCAGACGCATACCAAATCCTCTAATTCAGCATACCGAACCTGGTAACCGACGCCGCTTGAATCTAATTTCGACTCAAGCAATGAGCTTGACATGGATATTGTTCTTAGATTAACTGATCAGCTAGGGAGTCATCTGTTCATGTCCATATCATAGGCGCTCACAAATCCGGTGTCAACATGTATGTCCGCAGGAGAAGAGGAGTCGGCTATGGATCTCTTCGGAAACATAACCATCCTGTCTTTGGAGCAGGCCACGGTCTTGCCTTATCTGACTTACAGGCTTGCGCTGGACGGCTGCAAGGTAATCCGACTGGAACATCCTGCGTACGGGGACCCCAACAGACTGATAGGTGAGCCGTTCTTGCCGAACGAAGAGCGCATGAACAGCTACTTCATGGCAATCAACGCAGGGAAGAAAGCCCTAACATTAAATCTGGCCGACCCTTCCGGCAGAGACATCTTAACAAAGCTCATTCAAGAGTTAAATGTTGACATATTCGCCACTAATCAGCTTCCTCGTAACTACCGGAAGCTCGGCATAGATTATGATTCACTGAAGTCCGTAAAATCAGATCTGATATGGCTGGGAATTACCGGATTCGGTCCTGACAATAACGAAGTGGCGTATGATCCAATTTTGCAGGCCAGGGGTGGATTGATGGAATTGACCGGTGAAGCCTCCGGAGCCCCGCAGGTGGTGGGGATACCACTTCCGGATATGGGGACTAGCGAACATGCGTACGGATTGCTGATGAAAGCTCTTTATGTGAAAGCCTTGACAGGCAAAGGAACCCGCATTGATCTGTCGATGTTTGACAGCGCCACATCATGGCTTACCGTGCCGATCACCATGACGTGCTCCTTCGGGAAAAAGATATCCAGAAGAGGAAATACCCATGAGTTCTTCGCTCCTGTTTCGGTATATCCCACGGCTGACGGATACGTGTATATAGCTGTAGGCAACGACAAGCAATTCCAGTCCTTTGCTTCCCTTCTTGAATTCTCTTTTCTGGCCAAGGAAGAATACCGGAAGAACGCCGGCCGTATTGCGGATGTGGAAACACTAAACAAATCGATTTCGGAAGTGACCGCGGAGATTCCGACCGCCAACCTGGTGTCCAAGATGAACGCAATTGGAGTGGCCGCTTTCGAAGATAAACACCATCGAGGAAGTCGCAGAGGATTCTTTAGTATCGCCCAAGCTATTGAAAGCAGTGGACGAAAGAACCGGATTCGAGCTCACTCTGGCGCCGCCACCGTTCTCTTCCCCCCATTTGGACTCTATCGGGAGGTGCTTATCATTCCCGCCAAGATTCGGCGAACACAATGAGGAAATCCTGGGAGCACAATTGGGATTCAGCAAGGATGCCCTTGACCGACTGAAGGAACGCGGAGTAATTTGAAAACTCAGAAGTAGTCGCAAAGCCTAGGAGCCTTGGGAAGTAATCCCGGGGACGGACTTTTTGCAAAAAGTTTGTCCCCGGCCCCCTCCCCAAAAACTCCTAATATTTTCCACTAGTTCATATGCTCGTCAGATTCACGCTGTGATGACCTAGTACACTGTTTCGTAAATACGGTGGCATATTTTGGCGTTACGGCCTAATGTTGAACCAGTGGGGGCCAGCGTCCCGAAACTGTCTCAAAACTCCCGAATTGTCGCGAATCGTGGCACGGTCATCGTAGGGGCGGGGATAAACCCCGCCCCTAAAAACGTTTTGCGAGATTATAACGAGGACCGGCACAATAATCCTCATGCAATGTATCGTGTTTCAGATAAAGGTCGTGCTACGAATTACGAGGCGCCGGTATTTTGAGACAAATTCTCCCTGCCGGCCCAAGGACAATGACCGCCAGGGACAGCGGTCGCCTATAATCGATCCAATCCCCAAACTATGGTGGTTTTCTTATGGGTGTAGCCAAATATATCAAGAACGACAAAGACGAAATCCTGGACGTTGAGCTTCAATCCGGTATCAGAGTCAAAACGAAGTATGGCCCCGAGGATTTAGAGGCCGTAGGCTTCAACTATGACAGTGACCTCGGAGACGCCGGCGCATATCCCTTCACGAGGGGCATTCATCCCGAAGGGTATCGGTCCAGGGCCTGGACAACAAGACAGTATTCCGGGTTCGGAACCCCGGAGGAAACCAACGAGCGATTCAAGCTTCTCATCGCCCATGGTCAAACAGGGCTCAACGTAGCGTTCGATTTGCCGACTCAGATGGGGTACGACTCCGACAATTCCCTGGCAGACGGCGAAGTGGGCAGAGTAGGAATGGCTGTCGATACCCTCAGGGATTTCGAGATAGCCTTCGAGGGCATCCAACTGGATCGAATAGGTTCAGGACTTACGATTAACGCCGTGGCCTCTATCATGCTGGCCATGTACCAAGCTATGGCCGAAAACCGCGGGTTTGATATCGCGAGAATAAGCGCAACCCCCCAGAATGACATTTTGAAGGAAATGATCGGTCGCGGGGCCTGGATCTATCCTGTCGAAGACGCTGTACGCCTCATCGGGGACACCATCGAGTATTCGATCACCGCGCTTCCCCGCTGCAATCCGGTGTCTGTATGCGGTTATCATATTAGAGAATCAGGAGCCAACCCTGCGCAGGAAATCGCATTTGCTCTTGAAATTGCAGACACATACATAGACGAAGCCTTGTCGCGGGGCCTTTCAATCGATGATGTGGCTCGAGGAATTACTTTTAATTTCAATATATTCGGCAACCTATGGGAGCAGGTGGCAAAATTCCGCGCTGCCCGCAAGCTGTGGGCCAAAGGTCTGAAGGAAAAATATGGAGCTGAAAGACTTCAGTCCATGCATCTAAGGGGTCTGTTCGGAGGGGGCGGTTTTGGCTTGACCAAGGCCCAGCCCGAAAACAACATCATGCGCAGTTCGTACTATGCTTTGGCCGCCGCTCTGGCGGGCGCTCAAACCACAGCGTTGTGCTCTTTTGACGAGGCCTTCACTATCCCCACGTCTAGAGCCGCTCTGCTGTCCCTGCGCACCTGCGAGCTACTCATGGATGAAATTGGACTCAGAGACACGGTGGATCCCCTCGCGGGCTCATACTTTGTCGAAACGCTTACCAAGCAAATGGAAGAAAAGATTGTCGAAGAACGGGAACAGATACAACGCGTAGGCGGCATGATCAAGGCCGTGTCAAGCGGTTTCGTCCAGAAGCTTGTCGCCGGACAGGCCTACGAATGGGAGCGCGGCCTGAAGCGGGGCGAGTATATCAAGATCGGTGTGAACAAATATGTGGATGAAGACGAACCTGACGTGGACCTTCACGAATACGACCCGCAGACGCAGCTAAGGCAAATTGAAGGCCTACGGAGAGTTAAGGCGGAACGTAGTCGCAGAGAAGTGTCGGCGTGTCTGAAGGAGTTGGAGGCGACGGCAAAGGCCAAGAACAACGTGATGGGCGCCTTGGTCAAGTGCTGCAGGGCATATTGCACAGTAGGTGAAATGGCCGACGTGTTTCGCCGGGTCTTCGGCGAATTCAGGGAGCCAAGCATTTTCTAAGAAAGAACAAACAAAAACCGGAAGATCTGTCAAAGACAGAATTCTTCCGGCGGTAATTGTCGCGTCGAGTCGGTTTACATTCCGGCCCAGTCTCGCTTATCACCAAATGCCAACCATAGCGCTACAGCAAAAACCGACACGAAAAAAAGAATTTCCATTAACTCACCTCCCGCCAGCTAAGATGATTATAAGAGGGCGGGCTATCCTGTCAATAGGATTTTCTCCATAAAGCTCACAAATCTTCATGAGCGCAACTATCCGATTTGCTACCGCAATCCTCCCATCGAGCCGGCGTAGCCGGTTAGTTCCACGTATCCTTTCCCGGTTACATCTGCGCCGTTTCTCTTCCCGGTGATTTTGACGGAGCCCTCCCAGTAGACCACTCCGGTCGAATTCTCTGGCGCCAGTTCCTGATTCTTGACGGACGGCTCAACTGATAGAGCGATATCCAATTCGGGGATTTGAATGGTCCAGCCGGAAGGATAACGCGCTTCGGTTCTAGGGCTCACCCAGACCCCCGTTGGCCTCACCTGTATTTTCCGTGTCCTGAGATCTTCAACACGACCGTCCTTGGAGACAAAGCTGCCGAAAGCCGGTTCAGATGCGCCGCTGCTCTTCCTCATGTAGGAAATCATAATCTCGGTTCCGTCGTCCAATTGGAGACTGAACCAGTCCCATCCAGCCTGATTTTCTGAGAGAATGCTCGAACCGAACTCATGATCCATCCACGCGAGGCCCGAGACCGCGTATTGCTTTCCTTTCCAGCTCAACGCGCCTAGCGCTTTCAATCGAGTAAACGAATAGTAATAGGAAGCCTGGTCCGGAGATTCGCCCTTCTCGCTGAAACCGCCGTTTCCATGGAGGACCACTGGCTTTTCAGGAGACAGCGCCAGGTTGAGAGCGAAACCATCGTCGCTTGCGGAAAGTTTGATTTTTTCGCCTTCCCTGCGCGCGGACCAATCTTTTATTCTTACATCGAGATCATCTCTGGAAGCTCGGGCTAAACCCGGCCCTTGCCGCGAGATAAGTTCAGCGAAATGAAATTGTTCGGCGCCAACGTTTGTGATGGCGAAATGAGCTGGGTACAAATCCGTCACCGCCCAAGCGGACTTGGTCTCCGGATCTACGCCGGCAAGCGCAAAGCGGAAGAAGGTCAGTTGGAATCCAAAGCCGGCGCCGGACTCGCTCCGCAGGTTACCGGTAAAATACCACCATTCCGTTTTGAACCCCGGATGTCTCCCGTGGTCTTCAGGGAAGACGAATTCTCGGCCCGGCTTGGCCCTTTCAAAATCTGCCGCACAAACATGAAGCGCCGTCGCAAGAGTAGCAATCAAAGCTAGTAATAGTTTACGGGGAAACCCCTTTTTGCAAAAAGGGGTTTCCCGGACCCTTCGCCAAAAACTCCTAACATATTGGTCCGGAAAATGGTCGTAACTGTGCTTCGAGTAGGTCACGGAGCACCTTGTGCTGATGGAAGCCTCATATGCCCTCGGGATGTCGTATTGGCACGTGTCGGAATGTTGGCGCCATAATTAGAGTTTTTTTGAAGTAGGGTCCGATAGGAAACCCTTTTGCACAAAGAAGTTTCCTCCCGACGCCGCTTACCAAAGCTACCATAGCAGGCCAGGCCTTTTCATCCTGTCATTACCTTTGTTCGGATCAGGTTCCGCCCGGGCGCTCCTATGCGCGGGCGCATAGGAGCGCCCGGACGCGTACAAACCTAAAGCCCTCTCCTGCGGATAGAAGTTCCCCGAATTACCGCTTTTCTCTGTTCCTCAGGGATACGGGTGAAATGGTCGACTGCGGCGATGACTAAGTCCCGAGGGGTTTCCCTATAGCGGCTCGCCAAATCGGCTATTTGCTCCGCCAAATCGTCCGGAAGCAAGAGATGCTTAGGGTCCAAGGTATCTGACATTTTTCAGCTCCTTAAAATCCGTCTGGAATCTCCCTCGAGAAAGTGAATGGATATTCCGTACGGCGCGGTCTACAATTTCAGGCTGCGCGTGGCGCCGAACCGGGTTTCAGGTTGCGGGTATTGTTTGCCCGGCCCGATTGAGCGTTGCGGAGGTCCAGGTTTTGGCGGCGCCAATGATTTGCCTGCAAGGACGGGGTCCGCCAGTCGTTTGATGAGATGGACCGGGATTGCGAAACCGATTCCCATGTTACCGGCAAAACTGCCGCCGTTTTCTGATTGGGACAGTATTGCGGTGTTTATGCCTATCACCTTCCCCTCAAGGTTCACCAGTGGTCCGCCCGAGTTCCCGGGATTTATTGCGGCATCGGTTTGGATAAAGTCTTCTTTAGCAAGGATTCCCATATGATTCCGCCCGGTTGCGCTGACAATGCCTGCGGTGACTGTCTGCATCAAACCGAAGGGATTTCCGATGGCCAATACCCAATCCCCGACCTCCACGCTTCGAGAATCCCCGAGAGGCGCGTACGGAAGATTCTTTCCATCGATCTTGATAATGGCCACGTCCGTCTTGGGGTCTTCTCCCACGACTTTGGCCCGGTACTTCTTCTCTGATTCGAGTGTTACGATTATCTCATCCGCTCCTTTGATCACATGCCGGTTCGTGACAATATAGCCTCTGGGATCGAAAATGAAGCCCGAGCCAATCCCCGTTTGCCGTTGGCGTTGCGATCCATTGGGAGCTCCGAAGAATTTTCTCAAGAATTCGTCGCCAAAGAATTCTCTGAAAGGGTGGTTTTCAAAAAAAGGGTCCAAATCAGGCCCTTGCCGTCTAGCGACAACTGTCTTGACCGATGATACGTTTACCACGGCCGGCTTCACATTCTTCACCACCGTCCTAAAGGCGTCCTGAAATTCCCTCAGGCCCTTGCTGAGCTCGGCCACTGCCGGCGGCGCCCCAAAAGTCGTGATTACCGTACCTGCGACCAGAATGAGTATGAACCGATATTTGCCTGAGAGGCGCTCTCTTAACATATGCGTTACCTTCCCCCGGAGTCGATAGCATTGCTGTCTTCCGCAATGAAGTCTGGCGTGGACACTTGTCGATTGATCCATCGATCGGAGATCCGGCGCCGGATGCGCGCATCGAATGCGAAAGTGGGTGTGGCAGTAGGACACAAGCCAACTTGCGTTGCAAAAAGACCAACATTTCTATTCTATGTCAAATCTTCAAGCAAGCGGTTCCAACGGATGTGAAAAGTTTACAATGGAGAGAGAGCTTAAGAGCTGCGGAGATGGTTCGCCCGTCAGGCGTCGATTGCTTCGAAGCGCTTTTTTAAGATGCGGCGCAGGGGAAAATAACAGCGCGTCTTAGCGGTCAGGGTATTGAGGGTCCTGAGGCAAGCTTCCCTCGGGCAATCCGGATGTCCTCCAATATCTGTTTCTTCAATTCTTCCACACCCGAAAAAGTCATTTCCTCTCTGAGCTTTTCTACCAGGTAGACTCTAATGGTTCGGCCATAAATGTCGCGGTTGAAATCGAGAATGTGCGCTTCGTATGAGACTCGCCTGTCCTTGAATGTGGGGTTGTAACCTATATTCATCACGCCTGGGTAAATAACGTCCTCCACCCGGCAATAAACGGCGTACACGCCTTCAGGTGGGCGCAATTTCACTTCGGGTTTGAGGTTGGCTGTAGGGAATCCCAGCTTCTTTCCTCGATGATGGCCGTGAATCACCCTGCCCTCAATGGTAAACTCTCGGCCGAGAAGGCGGTTGGCTTCGCCGATGTCGCCTTGGATCAGAAGCTCTCGAATGCGGCTTGACGAAACCACTAATCCGTCCACCTTTACGGGTGAGACGACGTGAACGTTAAATCCAAGCTCAGGGGCCATCTTTTTCAAGACCTCCGGATTCCCGGTCCTTCCCTTGCCAAAACGATAATTTTCCCCGATGTAAAGATGTCTGGTCCCTATCTCTTCTACCAAGACGTCCTGTACAAAGTCCTCAGGCGTTTGGGATGCGAACTCCTTGGTGAACTCCGCCAATATGAGCACATCAACCCCTAAATGTTCAAGAATATCGGCTCTTTCTCTCGGGGTGGTAATTCGGGGTATTTCAGGCGCCAAGCCAAGGACAAGACGTGGATGAGGATCAAAGGTGTAGACTATGGCGTCACGCTTCTTGGAGTGAGCCGATTCCACAGTCCGTTTGATAATTTCTTGATGCCCCCTGTGGAGGCCGTCAAAGTTTCCCAGTGCTACTGATGGCGCATTAAACTTTTGGTATATCTTCTCGCGGACGCGAATAATCTCCATGATCACTTTTCCAGGGCTAAAGCCCTATCAGACTATCCAGATTTTGCTCTGACAACACCAATCCGACCAAGGGCGGCCAAACCGCGCCTACAAATGTGCCTGAATTAAAGGACATGACCTTTCGGAGCGTCAGGTCTCCGAACACAAACGAAGCTAAGCCTTCTCTGGCGCAGGGGCTTTGATTCGATCAAGAGATCCAATCCCTGTGACTTTACCCTCAAGTTGCTTCTTTAGCTGTTCGTTTTCCGATTCCAAGGTTTGGATGCTCACGGTCAAGCGTTCGATTTCAGCCTTTTGCTCCGCGTCCGCTTTGACCAGACGCCGTCGTTGTCGAATAGCTCCTACCTGACTCACGAAGTCAATGACAGCCGCTATAATGATACCCAAGGACATACAAAACGTCGCCAGCTCCCAAAAAGCTACCTTGATGGGATGCGGCAACAAGTAATAATTAAGCTCCATCTCCACACCGGAATTGGTCATGAAGATGGTGATTAGAAAGACAACGAACAGCAAAGCAGGCAGCAATTTAGGCAAACTCATTTTTCCACCTCTTCTGATTTTTCGGGGAACAGCGAATCAAAGCAATCTCTAAGTTTTTGACATGTGCTTCGCAAATGTTCCGGGATCACCCTCACGTCAGCGAGAACAGGCATGAAATTCACATCGCCTCTCCACCTCGGAACCACATGATAATGGAGGTGCTCTTCGATACCGGCGCCCGCCACATCACCTAAATTCAGTCCTACATTGAAGCCATGCGCTTTCATGACCGTGCGCAATACTCGGAGGGCCTTGCAAACTTCCTCCATCAAGAGCCCATTTTCGTGGGGAGTGAGCATGCAGGGGTCGGGGATATGTTTATATGGCGCCACCAATAAGTGGCCGTTGTTATACGGATACTTGTTCATCATCGTGAACGCGCCGGCGCCCCGGTGCACCATGAGATTATCGTCGTCTTCGTCGGAACAGGGTTTCTTGCAGAAGATGCACCCCTCCTCCTTAGCTTTCCCTAGGATGTAGTCTATTCTCCAAGGCGCCCAAAGATTGTCCATATCTAAATCTTTCAATCGTAATCATTTTTCAGTATTGGCTTAGAGTTGCCGAAGGGTCACGCACGAACCCAGTTAGTTCAAGAAACCTTGCACGGAATTCGCCGGCAACTATTTCAAGTATGCCTACCGTAGTGCCGCCCGAATGTCGATTCCGGCTTGCGGATCCGGGATTGAACACCTTCACTCCGGCCACTTCTCCCCAAAAAGGAACATGGGAGTGTCCATGGATAATCAAATCCGGCATGTCATCCGAGAATCTTGATATTACACGTTGCTCCAAGCCGTGCTTCGAACCCCAGCCGTGAATCAACCCGATTCTTTTTCCCCCGGCCTTTATAATACGCTGTTGAGGAACGGCGTCGGCGACGTCATAATCATCCATATTGCCACACACCGCCAAAACACCCTTTTCTTCAAGGCGATCCAATACGCGTCCGGATACGATGTCCCCGGCGTGAAGAATCAGCTCGGCGCCTGCAAAGACTTCTTCCAGTATGTATTCCAACGCTGCGTCCGGTTTAAGCAAGTGGGTGTCGGACAATACACCAATTTTCATTATTATTCTACCGTGCCCTGCGTTGGCGCTGCGCCGCTCTTAAGTATCATATCCCCGACCGCAATAATTCTGGAGCCGCTTACGACGATTATTCCACCCACGTCAACATAGTTTTGAGCCCTATCCAGAACCGAGTTCAAATTTTCCCCTGCGGCCAGCCTTAAACCCATGTCCGTAGCGTATGCGGATGCCCACGACGCTGATCTGGAAAGCACGGTTATGGCGTTGATTCCCTTCTTGGGGACAAAAGTCCCTAGGCCGAATGTCTTTTTCAATAGCGGCAAAGACAAAACAAGTCTCTCATGCAACGGAGACCCTTGGGCGTATAGATATATTTCCAGCGGAATAGAGCTGCGGATAAAAGAGTCTCCGCCACTGGAAACTATGATGTTCTGGGAATCCCCGACAAGGTCTCGACCCACAAAATCCGCAATTGCTCCGCTCATGCAAAGCATAGGGGCTATATTGGTAAGCCTGCTGGCGAGATCACAATACCTCGCGATCTCGGGAGCAGACGCATATGTCTGAATAGGGGCCTCAGCCTCTCGAAAAGCGGGGTGCTGCCGCAGATATTCTTCTATTTGGTAGCGATATCGAAATACCGAATCCTTGGCCTTTGCCGTGAGGTCACTCTGGGCCTGAATCGCCAGGTTGGTCTCACGAACCTCAATCTCAAAGGTCACTGAGTGAGCCAGAGGAATTCTATTGCGATAACTTTTTCTTTCGTAAATATCATAAATTGAAGCCATAAGCGACCTCTGACCCTCGGCCCGTTCTTTTCCAACGCCGGCTCATAACCGTGTAATTATTGGTCGAGTCCAAAGATTGTGTCAAGAATATTTTAGGCTGGCAATAGAGGAGAGTAGAGCGCCCGCATCAAAACGGGCGCACATACTGGGCAGGACAGTCAGCTAGACCCTAGAAAAAGGAGCTAACGAACGCAAAGGGCAAGCCGATGATTTCGGCGGCTGTGGACAGAATGTCCGACCCGGAAGAGTCGTCCTGCATCTCCGCAGTAGCCGGCGGCGCAGCGGCCGGAGCGAGCTTAATTGTCACTCCATCTCTGACTATCCTGTCATCGGCCGCGGCCATCGAGCCCCGAGGCGCTGAACTCATACAAGCCGCCCCAGCTTGAGGTTCCATCGGCCTATAATTGGGAACCTGAACTCTTTTGGAACGGGTAGAAGGAGCCGCCGGGGCTCCATAGGCATTCTCGTATTGCTCGACAGGACACTGAGACGCCGCATAAGCGCCTGCCGGATTCATCCAAGGATTCTGAGTCACCGGCTTGACCTTGCGTATAGGCTTGGTTCCCTGCGCATAAGTGTCAAGCGCCGAGGGCGACACTTTGTGGATTCTCTTGGCGACTCTCTTCGGCTTAGCCTTGTTGTCGGCGCCCGCTTTAGTCTCGGGCTTCTTAGTTTCAACCGCCGGTTTTGAGGTTTCTTCAGTTTTCTCTTCCGTTTTCGGCGCCGGAGGAGGAAGAACAAGCTGTTGTTCCAGGTTGCTGTCCATCAGATCTTCGTCATCTTTTGCCGCTCCTGTCGCCTTAGGTTCGGCCGCCACCTTAGGGGAGGCCGCAGCCGGAGAGGCCATACCTTTTGATCTCTCCTTGAAGGCGACCGCAGGCTTCGCCTTTGCTCTTGCAGACACAGGCTCGGGCGATAGAATATCAGAATCGGATTCCAGGTCTTCATCCGAAGTAGTCTTGAGGCTGGATTTGAACTCGGTCTTGACCACCGCGCCGGGCTGCAAGTACGGCTGCGTAGGTGGCCTTATAACCCCGCTTTGGGCCAACACGTCGAAATTTCCGGCGCTTGCCCACGACGCCCAAAACAGCACCGTGACCGCCGCTATCAAGAAAAGTCTGCCCATGAAGTAACTCCTTTCGAATATGTTCCCACTTTTGGGATCATCTTTTTGAACCATTGGGATATGGCGGTGGGTCAACTGGTCCCCTCCTTCCCGGATGTTGTAGGGCATACAACACAATTTCTTCTATGTCAATGGTTATTTATGATTATTACTTAAAGTCAATTATAGATAAATGGGCACAGTTTTGGGTTAACTAATATATGGAACTTATTGTTTTTAAGTGCTTTTACATCTAATAAACATTTCAGAAATCTCTACTTGGAAAGAGCCACAGCGAAAGCCGACAGAGCGTAGGACTGCGTCCTTAAGAATCGGAACCTACCGCGCCCATTACGCTTCAGTGCGGACAAGTCTCTTTCCGCAGCGCATGGAGTCTATTCTTAGCGGACTACCTTGCTCACCAACGCACTGCGATACCGGAGCCAATCGTGTCCAAAGACTCGAGTATCAGGAGTTCCCCTCCCCTCGCGGGACATGCCTCGACCTTGACAAAACTTCTTACCGGATATAAAATCGCTGATTTGCGGAATTTCAAAGGCAGACTTTGCCGGTTACCGGCTATTTTCGCAATTGCTGGATTCCGGCGGGTCCACAACGGAGAAGGAGAACGCATGGCGGGAAAAGAAAAAAGTCGCGAACCTATGAATCAAGCTAAACCTGTTTCCGAGCTTCCAGAAACGGAGCAGAGTGTCGATGAAGAGCAGGAAACCGGCATAGTAGCTTCAGCAAGAAATATCCCGCAGCCCACAACGACTCTTCCTCTGTTTCCCTCCAAGAAGGTTGGCAAGATGTTGATTTCCTACTTGGGAGATCTCTCTTCGGCGCCAAGTCTTGCGGAAGTGGAGAAATTAAATAAATCCGCGGACGGGAAACCAAGGACACCGTTCACGACTGTGCTCTTGGCCATAGTGGCAAGCGCCGGCGGTGAAATGTCCTTGGAGGATCTTGCTGCGCAGGTTGGCAAGTATTGGAACAGGCAGTTGCCCGGGAGTCCGTACACCCTGGAGGAATTTGTATACATGGTAGCCCGTAATTCGGACAACCTTCGCGTTAGCTAGACCGCTCTGTTAGACCCTCCCCTTCACCGGGAGGGTCTAATTTACTACTTCATGAGCAATTTAAGGTAGTTACGACACAAACAGTCCCGTAACATTTTTTTCCCAACCGATTTCCGAAGACCTATTCCTTTCTCAAAAATTTCCCCTTGACACACTATATGTTGTGGCGCTAAAGATTGCCTCCACAAAATGATGCGCTTCGGCGTCAAGCGGATGATGTCATATCGTTCGGAGTTTCGACATCTTCAAGGCGAAATCCAAGTTGAGCTTGAGCTGAGGAAGTTTTGGCGACGCTCAGAGCCGGGCAACCCATGATAAAGGAGATACCGTGTGAAAAACCCCGATTCTTGGCAAGCCTTCGTCCATTCGACGAAACATCTGTTCACATATCAATTTAACTCTACGCTGCAATTAATTAGAAGGGACAAATGGGGGATCCGATGGCTGGCATAGCTGATATTACGAATTACCGAGCAGGTAAGGACCGCCTTGAGACGACCGACATGGCTTTATTCGTGCGCACGTCCAGTGAAGCCATGGACGGTTGGGATAGAAGCAGAATTGTTGACGCCCTGCTGCGGGAAACCTTCATAGACGAGGGAACCGCCGAAGAAATCAGTCTGGAAGTGGAAAACAATATTAGACGCAGCGGGATAATGATCATAACCGCTCCTCTGGTCCGTGAGATGGTGAACGCCAAGCTGCTGGAGCGCGGGCTGGAATCCGCAAGGCGTCTTCATACGCGCTTGGGCGTCCCGCTGTATGACGTGGATCAGTTGATCACCCGACCCAATAAAGAAAACAGCAATGTGCCCCACGGTCCGGAAGCCACAAATCTGAC
>CAVVHK010000131.1:0-22520 GCA_963747865.1 uncultured delta proteobacterium
TTTCAGGGTAAGGTAATATTGCTTCAGGACAACGAAGTCTCCCAGGTAGGACTCGTCGGAGCGGTGGAAACGGCGGCTATGCTTTGCATGTCCGATGTTGACGCTAGAGTAGCCGAATTATCATTGGGCGAGAAACAACGGAAGGCTCGTGGGACATTGCTTGAGAGGTACGGTGTCCATAACGGAATGTCGGCAACGGAGAGACATCAAAGGATGAAAGAACTCTCTCCGGACGAGACAACCGAAGTCCAAGACCTTCTGGAGCAGAGCAAGATAGACCTAAACGACTTTTGGAAAGCCGGGCATACCAAAGAAGAATTTGAGCAAATTCTTCAGTCGGCCCGAAGTCCTTTGGAGAGAGCCATAGCCGATCTTGATTCCGGCCTTACCGGAACGGAACGCAGCGGGGCTCTTGATGTTATCCTATGGCATGTGTCGAGGCTGGACCCGTCCCAGCAAGAATACCATCTGAGAAAGATAAAGGAGAGACTTGGCGATACCTCTTTGGAGGCTCTCAAGAAGCATCTCTCTAAGATTTCGAAGGATAATCCGGAGCAGTCCGACGAAGAAAAGACCAAATTTGAAAAGCTTATTGCCCTGTTTTGTGAGAGCGGGTGTTCAGCCTTCGTCGATCAGTACGGCCATGGATGGGCTACTATGAAAGTGGGGGACCATTACGAGAACATTCGCATCCAGAGTCCCAAGTTCGTTCGTGTGATACTCGATATGTACGTTACCACGTACGATGGACCCGTAGCCGTAGACGCCATAAAACTTGTGGGAGAGTTGCTTACCGCAAGGGTCACGGAGACGAGATACCTCTATAATCGTTATGCCTGGATCGATGATCGCTTACTCATAGACATGTGCGGACCCGACTGGAAGGTAATAGAGGTAACGGGGATGGGATGGAAAATTATTCAGCCCGAGAAGCTCGTATTCAAGAGATATTCTCATCAACGTCCGATGCCGGAGCCCCAAAAGGGCGGGGACGTAAGAGAGGTCCTGAAGTATCTGGCTGTAAAAGATGAAGGCAACAAAGCTCTTCTCCTCGTTTGGTTATGCACATGCATGCTGGAGTACGCTCCCCGGCCCGGCCTGATAATTCACGGAATCCATGGGTCATCCAAAACGACCGCAACCGAATTCCTTCGATGGATAGTGGACCCTTCCATCACCCTGACCAATTCCCTCTCGAAAGACCTCACCGAATTCGTGCAGCTTATGGATCATCATGCCGTGGTGTCTTTGGATAACCTATCGTCCATTCCTGTGTGGGCGTCGGACGCCCTTTGCCGCGCGACCACAGGTGGAGGATACCAAAAGCGGATGTTATACAGCGATGACGAAGACATCACGTACTATTTCCGCAGGGTTTTTATCCTCAACGGCATCTCTGTGCCGGCGACAGCCCCGGACCTACTTGATCGATCCATTTCCATCGAGTTATCCCGAATAGACAGGAAGCGGCGCAAGAAGATATCCGTTCTCCGTAAAGCCTTTGAGACGGACCTACCGAGCATCCTGGGAGGTATCCTGGATGTTATGGTCAGAGTCATAGCCGGAAGGGATGAGGAGCTGGAAGAACATCCTCGGCTAGCCGATTGGTACGGCCTTGGACATATTGCTGCGGAAGTCCTGGAGCTAAGAGAAGCTTTCGTCGAAGCGTTCGACGCCTCGGAGGCCAGACAACACCGGGAGGTCGTGGAGTCGAATCCGGTAAGTGAGCTACTCGTTGAGCTTTTGGACGGCAAGCCTTCGTGGCATGGTAAAACGAGCGACCTTTACTCTGAACTTACAAAAATGGCTGAAGAGAGAAGGGTAAAGAAGGATTGGCCTAAGGGAACAAGCGCTTTCAGCAAGAAGTTGAAGAAGCTTTCTCATGACTTGGCTGAAGTGGGAATAACAATCGAGGAGGAGAGAGACAAAAAGTCCAGACGAATATCGATAACCAAATCGGATCCGGGCGGGGAGGAAAATAAGATACACTATTTTTCCTCGGAGTCCAAAGAAGTTCCCGGATCTCCCGTCACTCCTGTCATCCCGTCATTAGTTAGTGATATCAACAATATGGGGATGACAGGAGCGATGACAGGAGGATTTAACGTTCCTGTCATCTCCTTGCACGACGCTGCAACAAACGAAGCAATACGTTCTGACGGGGCAGCGTCATTCCATCTTCCGCCCATTCCGGATGAAGTCAAGGGGTGGCCCGACTCCGCCCAAGAGCTGTTTTGTATCTTGTCTGTGGGCAACCAGTCGGCAGGAAGGAGCGTCGAAGAAGCGGATAGGCTCGCTTTGGAAGGGGTGCGGAAGTCGGAAGGTTTTACTGCTATGGTAGTGTGATCCGTATCGGGGCGACATGGCGATAATGAGCCATAATCAGCATGATACCAATCAATTACACCGTCGTCAGGCCCGGTGATAGTAAGCTCTTATATTTATGGAAGTAACCGCGTGTCGGACGGTCCCTGTCGGGGGATAGGAAATGGCAATTTCGGCGAAGTCAAAGCTTAGGACTCTTAGCCCTCTACTTCCGCTGCGTCCGGTTTAACTGAAAGCTAACGGATTATGGGTGATTTGACTTGACTTGGGGCGGACACGTCGCGCTTAATGAGGTATCTCCGCTGTTCGGGGGGAACCTAGGGGCCAACGCAAGTGAGAGTCTCCGTGAGCTGTCTTGATGTGGGACGCTGCGACGCCATGTGTGACCGGCGCCGTGGTAACCTTAATCTCAACCTTGTTTGGTATCCAGGGGATCCCTAAGGTCTTTTAGCCATAGACCCGCTCTATGGCGCAAGCACACACGAGAGAGGGATACAAAGTATGACGCGACAACAGGCCACGGAACTTATCGTACAGGCCAAGAAAGCAAAAGGGCTTACCTGGGAACGGATCGCCGAGGAAGTTGGAGGAGGCGCGGTTTGGGTCACGTCAGCCTTGCTCGGCCAAAACAGCATGAGTAAGGAGCAGGCGGACAAAGCCGTGGGTCTCCTAGGTCTAGGCCCTGAAGTAGCTAGTCTGTTGATGGAGTTCCCCATGAAGGGTTCCCTGGACAAAACTGTGCCCGTTGACCCTTTGATCTATAGATTCCATGAGATAACCCAGGTCTACGGGATCACGCTCAAAGAAATCATTCAGGAGAAGTTCGGTGACGGTATTATGAGCGCGATAGATTTCGAGTTGGACGTTCAGAAAAAAGAGGATCCCAAGGGAGACAGGGTCGTCGTTACTATGAACGGCAAATTCCTACCGTACAAAAAATGGTGACGGTCATCGGGCTTGCCGATTGCTCGCCGTTTCGACAAAAAAGCGATACGTAAGACGATAATACATTTCGACCAACTAACTTTGAACAGCGGAGTCGCAAAATTGCTATCGTTCCCTGCGCTTGCCGCCGCACTATGCTATGCTCCATTCCGTGCGCTCAAGAGCTTCCAATGTGGGAGGACGCTTTTTATACTTTGCGGCATATGGGTCGACCTTTGCAACTCTTCCGTTATTATATAGAGTCGTCATTAGTCTACAATGTCCCTAAATCGGAAGCCCTTCTCTCGCTCCGTATAGGTTTGTTATACCAACATCGGTCGTGCGAAGATTACCGAACGATAAGACAGGCCCGAAGCTGGTCTACCTTAGATTGCTCCTCCCCGGGAAAAATACCGGCGTCCTGGATCTAATCATTTTCATTGTCCCGACTCATCAGCGCCCATTCGCTTTCAGCCACGGAGAAATCAAGGTTCGCCTCGGCCATGGCCGAGGCAATTGAGGAATGCCACGTATGAACGTAGCGACAAATCCTCGCTTCGTAGACATGGACCAAGATATAGCCCTTTTCCTTGCACTTCTCGATTTCGACCCATTGTGGCGGCGCTATCTCAGAGACCTTGCTTTGAGAGTCTCCATTGTCAGGCAATACTTTCGCTCGTAATACGGACACGGCAACCTCCTCTTCTGACGCCCAACCAGAAGTCAATGAACATTATTCGTCTTGCGCTTCAGTTTCATCATTGGCGGGCGCCAACCCTTCTTTACGGAGATCAGCCTCAAGCTTTGAATGTGCTGAATCCATCCGCTCCGCTGCCTTTCGAAGCATATTCTCAGTCCTTTGACCCGATTCATTTATTCTGCGGAGGAGACCGCTCATTCTCATTGCTCTGGCCTTGAGCATGTTTTCCGTCTCTTCCAGGAATTTTCCCAAGAATCCTGAGTCCGGCGCAGGAATAATAATTTCGTTGAGCGGCTGAAGCGCCTTCAATGTGATATCTCGGTCATCCGTTTGTTTTGCCATTTTTTATTCCTTTCTCAAAGTCGAGTAGCGCCTCCCGAAGTCGCTTACCGGCTGATTACGCAGGCGCCCCGTTCACAGATTAGAATCCGACAGCTTTCCGGCCCGCGTGTAGTTCTTTTACTCGCGCTTCTTCTCGAAGAGCCTCAATTAACGCTTTGTGCGAAATCTCCCCGCGGGCCTTGAAGCGGAACTTGGTCAGAACGACCTTAAAGTCCCCCGGCGTAAGACCGTTTATGCCTTTGAGTTCATTTTCGAGTTCCTTTTTCAGCTCAGACCCAACAAGATGCTCAAGAATCTTCTTATAGAAGACCACAATCCCTTCCGGCTCTAAGTAACCGAACTCTACTTTATGATCGAACCGGCGCAACGTAGCGGCATCGAGATCGGTTAGCCTATTCGTGGTATAGATCTGGATGCCGCGGAACGTTTCCATGGCGGTCAAGAACTCGTTGACCTGGCTGATCTCCCACGAGTGTAAGGCTCTATCGCGGCTTCCGAGGAGAAAATCCGATTCGTCGAAGAGCAAGATAGCGTCTTTTTCGGCAGCTTCGTCGAAGGCGCTCCTTATATTTTGCTCGGTACCTCCGACCCAGCTTGAGAGAATGTCGCTGCCCCTCTTAACAAGGATTTCTTTGTCGAGGCGATGCGCTATGAAGCGGGCCAGATGACTCTTACCGGACCCGGAGACCCCATGGAAAAGGAGGGACATGTTGACGGGCTCATCATTACAGCAATGTTTGAGATAATCGCTGAAGGATTCAAGCTCTTTCATAAGACCCACAGGATCGACGCCGGAGACGTTCAGTCCTTCGAGGGAGAAGCTCATTGGATTAATTTTGCCGTCACGAACAGGCTTACGTCCCCCATTGACAAGGCTCTGGTGCGCCTGCAAGGAGAGAAGGACAGCTTTGTGAAGCTCATCTTTGGAGTCCGACCCTATTTCCGCAGCCTTCTTAACGGCTTGTTCGATAACGCCGGCGCTTGCGTCGAACTTGGCTGCTAAATCCTCTATCTCATGGTTGTTGAAGTAAACTTCGAGACGGTAATCAGTGAGAATGTTTTCCCATATACACTTTCTTTGCGTACGGCTGAAAGGTTTGAAGGCCAAGCTATAGGAGAAGCGGCGAGCTGCGGATTCTTCCAGTTGGGCTATGGAGTTTACGGTCCAGATCATCCTGACTCCCGGTGTTTCCAGAATGTCATGAAGCCACCGTTTGTCGGAAGTTTCACCTGAAAAGAACCAGGAGTTGCGGGTACCAATAATATTGTCGGCGTCGTCCGCAATAACCAGCGCTCCTTCGCCCTGGCTTGCCACGTTTACGGACGCAGTAACAGCGGCCTGGCGCTTCCAGCCCTTTTGTTTGCCACCGTGTTCCACAAGATAGATTGGAAGTCCAAGCTTCTTGCCGAGACCGTACGCAAGACTGGTCTTGCCTGTGCCCGGCGGACCGTAAAAAATAATATGAGTCGAGCTTGCCGGTTTCTCCTTAAGCAGGTTAAGAATGTGATCGATAATCTGTGGATCAAACGGGTGGGCGTTTAGGGGAACCGGATCAGGATCGATCCGACGGAAGAATTCAGTCTTGATATCTGCGCAGCAAGGGTTTTGCAGCAGGTTCAAGAAACCGGAATCCATAGAAAGAGAGCGATGGCGGTCTGGGTCAAGTATCCCAATCTTGGAGAGCTTCCCATTAAGGGCTTCCCCTATTTCCGGGACCTTGGCGCCGAGGATGCTTGCGAGGTAGTTTCTTCCCGCAAAGCGCTCGCACTTGAGATGGTATTCAAAGAAGCTTTGGGCTTCTTCATATGTTGATAGTATGAAAAGGAAGAGGCAAATCTCCGTTTCGAGCTCGTTCAAATCGAACATCTGCCGGAAAACGCCCAGGCTCTTCTCAATGTCGGATGCACGGCGATGTTGTAGCTGATCCGCTCTCTTCTTGAGCAGTCCTCTGAGAAGCCCCACGACACACATCTGTTCATCTTTACGGGCCTTACGAAGAGCTTGATCTACGAGGTTGGCGAAATCTCGGCCGTGGCGAATCTCCTCGCGTAAGTCCGCTTCAAATCGTCGTCTTCTATCACCGGCGTCCAACATTGCGGCAAGAGGTATCAGGTCTTCTTGAACGATTTCAGGTCCGAGCGCCCAGTGAAGGGCTTCGAGGATTTCAAAGTCGAGCCTGAGGTGCTTATCCAGAAGGCGATCCATATAGATCAGGACTCGACTCAGCATGAAGCGCTGAGACTGGTCAATAGGCATTGATGATGAGCCGGAATGGCTTCTGATGCGCATACACCCTCCACGTGCCGGAAGAGCGACAGAATCCTCTTCTTGAGTTAAATCAGGTCTCCGGTTTGGGGATGAAAACTTGTCTAAGGGGCATCATTATCAGTCCCCCCACGTGGGCCGTTTAGCTAGTAGTCTTCCTTTTCAAGGGGAGAACTAAAAAACCGTCGCAGCAAAGCTCGACGGAAGTCACGCTTTAGCTGCACTTCTTTTGCGCCCAGCAATCTGTGGTCAAATCGGCGCAGTTATAAGTAGGCCACAATACTAGGAATTTGTCAAGAGCTGGATCCGGTAGGACCGCAAAAATGTGTGATTGCGTTCGCCCAAAGAAAGGGGCGTGAACTGTAAGGGTCCGTCAGGAAATAACTGTTGCAAGTATGGTACTTGCTTTGATTATAGACGGGGAGCATGAATGAGAATCTGTATATCAGAAGAAAGTTTGAGTTGGTAGTCCCTTTCTTGGATGAACGAAAGCGGCGTCTCTTGGCGGCTGCATCGTTTTTTTTTCTCGACTTCATACTGGTAAGCAAGAGCACTTTGGCGCATAATATTTTCCACTCGCAGGCGATAGAGCGTTGGTTGCGCAACCGACTTTGTCTTCTTTATCTATCAAGAACAACGAGGTTTCTTGCTCTTTTTGACCAGCGATTTAGGATGGGTCCGATTGTTTGTTCAATAAGTTCAATTACCTGCCGGAAAGGCTCTATCTATGAAGAAGATAACGTTCAAGATACGACGCAAGATCATCCTGGCATTTCTGTTCCGTTTTCTGTCGGTCTTTGTATTCGCCATACTTGGTTTTCAGATCCATCGGGAAATCGGATACAGTTTACGCGTCGTGGAGGTAGCCGACGACCTCGTGAACAATATTTTGGAAGTCCGACGCTTCGAGAAAAACTTTTTCCTATACAAACAACGCAGTAGTCTGGACGAGGCCCTTTCATACTCCAGCAGAGTCGAAAAGCTTTATCTGAAGCATGAACAGGATATTAAGGGACTCACAAAAGAAAGCAAAAGAGACCCTTTTCTGAATACCTTAGCCCGCTACAACGAAACCTTATCGGGAATTCAGACCCACTTGTCGAAACCGGGCTTGGGAGTCGAACGGCCTTCCGTAACCGGACCTGAGGATTCGTTGCGCATTATAGGCCAGGAGCTCCTGGACATGGCGGCGGCATGGGCAAAAGAGGAACGGTCAAAGATTGACAGACTGTTTCACAGGGCTTTATATCTTTTTGTAATCTCAATGACTTTCTTCGGAGTATTGGGAATCCTGGTAACTCTGTATATCTCACGCCTATTCACGGGACCTCTGATTCGTATGCAGCAGGCCATGGAGAAGATAGCCGAGGGAGACTTTACCCCGATTCCGGAAGACCAATCACAGTCGGAAGAATTCTCCCCTCTGTTTCGCGCTTTCAACCGGATGAGCCATGAGTTGGAAGAACGCCAGGAACAACTCGTGCAAGCCCGCAAGATTTCGGCAATAGGCACTTTCACATCCGGAATAGCTCACGAGCTGAATAACCCTGTGAACAATATTGTTCTGACAGCGGAATCTTTCAAGGAAGACTTCGATGAATTGGGCCGCGAGGAAGCGTTGGGAATGATTCAGGACATCATTGCGCAATCAGAGAGGGCGTCTGAAATCATCAAGAACTTGCTTGATTTTTCAAGATCCGAGCGACCCGAAATGGTCTCCGTTTCAGCCGCCTCAGTGATCCGAAATACCCTGAAATTGGTTCGAAATCAATTGCTGTTGTCCGGCGTGGAAGAGCAAACAGACCTTCCCGAGGACCTTCCCGAGGTGTGCGGGGACTACAAAAGTCTGCAACAGGTTTTCCTGAATCTGTTTATCAACGCGATCCAGGCAATGCCCACCGGGGGAGTACTCAGCGCCGGAGCATGTGTCTCCGATGACGGAGACTGGGTCAAGATCGACGTGCAGGATACGGGGATGGGGATAGACCATGACGACATACCCCATATCTTTGACCCCTTCTTTACGACAAAAGAGGTGGGAAAAGGGACCGGCCTTGGCCTTTCCGTCACGTACGGCATCCTTCAAAAACATGGAGGCAATATCGAGGTACACAGTCAGTCGGGCGTGGGGACAACTTTCACCATCACTCTGCCGGTTCGGCGAGAAGAGAGCGACATACACCTAAGCGGAGAGTTTCATGCGTGTAGCCGTAGTTGATGATGAAGCGATTCTCAGAACTAGTCGTATGACTGACCTAGTCAGGACGTGAAGCAATATTTTCAGTTTCAGGAGGCTTTCTTGACGCGGACTGCCTAATGAATGAGGTCGTCCGGCTGATCATCAACTCTCGTTAGAACTATGCAAAAACCGACGGGCAGAGCTGCAAGCGGTCCTTTGAAGGCGGCGAGCTCACCTCGGAAGGTGTGGGCCTGCAGTCGGCAAAAGAGTCCGGCAACTTTCCCACCGTATGGAGTGAAGGAGTATCGGTTGGTTTCCGATGGTCTCGCAATGAGACCCAGCCGTGAACGCTCCAGGCCATAGCTCATGCGTGCCGTATTGTAGGAGTAAGTATCTGTTTCAAGCGGGTCGGCCTTATGGGAACCCAAGGGTCGGTCACGAAAGGGGTTCACAAGGGTCGTGAACGAGGTGAGTCCCAGGAACAGGGCCGTGACTCGGGGTCTCAGAGTTTCAGACCGAGGCGAATTGATCCTCTTAGGTAGCTATGGTTTGAAAGACCATTGGAATGCTTTCGTCTGAGATTCCACAAACCCAAGGGTGAGAAATGAGCAGGCACGCGTTCGGACCCAGGATTCCCGGGGGGGCAATCACTAGGGATAATTTCCAAAAGAGTTATCCCTGCCGTGTAAGGGTAAGAGACGTGCATTCTAATTCACAAGCATTTGACTTCACTAACCAAAGTTTTGGACCTGACCAGGGCCACGCTGTTGAGAAAGATCAAGAAGGATCGCCTTTTAAAGCTCCTCAACCAAGAATGGCGAACACGAACTGTTCTTTGTCTTTTGCCATTGCCCCGGACCGGAACAGGTCGTAAGGCAACGTCCTCAATCATACCATTTTGAAACATAGCCTTTGATATTAATTCTAAAAGATTACAGGCATCCCTCCGAACTGCTTTTCATTTTGAAACATAGCCCTCTTACTCTCCCAATTGCATTCCAGGATTTCTTCCGTATTCACTGATGATTACATGTGGGCACAATCTTTGCATTTAGATAGCCCAAGTGGAGATTATGCCATGGGTAAAAGGGTATTAGTAGCAGTCGATTTTCCAGCAGCCTCGGAATCAACAATTCTCTATGGGATTGAGTTGGCTGCCCGGATAGAGTCTTCGGTAGTCTTGATTGCCGTGGCGCAGGCGAGTCCGCAAAAAAAGACGGCCCAACCCGAGGCCTCTCGGCAAGCTCTGAATGGCCTGAGCCAGGAGTGGATGGATCAAGCGCTGTCCGAAAGCCGGCAAAGGGCTGTGGCCTTGGATATCTTTATCACAGCGGGCAGGTTCTTCGAGGAAGTCATCCTATTTGCTCGATCACAACCGGGCGTCCGGTTTATCGTCATGGCGGCTCCCAAGGACAGAGGTGGTAAGGACGGCTCAAAAGTCGCCTCCGGGCTCAAGCGTCTGCGCCAAGAATTTGAAGGTGAAATCCTCCTCGTCGAGAAGGCGGGAGAGATTGCTCGGGTTTCTGATCTTTATCTTGATAATTCATTATAGGAGAGGTCGGTATGAGTTGGAACATTTACCTACCGATTGCTGGGAACAGCGTAAATGTATTCATACTACTGGGACTGGGCGGAATAGTAGGATTCCTTTCCGGGCTATTCGGAGTGGGTGGAGGCTTTCTGATGACACCCTTGCTGATGATGGTCGGCATCCCCCCTGTGGTGGCCGCAGCTTCCGATTCGAACCAGATTGTCGCCGCATCAGCATCAGCATCGTATGCGCATTATCGCATGGGCAATGTGGACCTGAAAATGGGCCTGCTGCTTCTCATAGGCGGAGTTCTAGGAGGGACTGCGGGCGTTCAGTTGATTAAAGTCCTAAGAAGCCTTGGAAATGCGGACTTCGTCATAAAAATCACGTACGTTGTGATGCTGGGGGTTGTGGGGTTCTACATGTTTGTGGAGAGCCTGCAAAACCTCAGGAGCCGGCCGGTGGAGGCCAAGAAGGTGGAACCTTCGAAACCTTCCCTTTACACGCAGGCCGTTAGAGCGCTTCCCTGGCAGATGGCATTCCCAAAATCAGGGGTTACCTTGTCTCCGATACTGCCGCTCATACTTGGAGTCTTTGTAGGAATTCTCGCCGCAATCATGGGAGTCGGCGGAGGGTTCATCATGGTTCCCGTTATGGTGTATATGTTGCGTATGCCCATGCACGTGGTGGTCGGCACAAGCTTGTTTCAGATACTATTCACGTGCGTTAACGTGACGGTTATGCAGGCTGTGACCAATTACACCGTGGACATTGTATTGGCTATCCTGCTGTTGCTCGGATCTACCGTAGGCGCGCAGTTCGGCGCCCGGTTAAGCCGAAGGCTTAAAGGCGACCAGTTGAAGATCATCCTGGCCTCAGTTGTCCTTCTTGTCATGTTCCAGATGCTGTTCAATCTGATCCTGCCTCCTGACGTGATGCTGTCATACAAGGGAGGGCACTAAATTGAAAAAGAAAGTGGCCGTTTCAATAATAGCGTTGGTGCTTGGATTGACGCTACAGTGCTTTGTTACCCCCTACAATGCCCTTGCTGAGACTTCGGCGCTCCGCGTAAAACCGAACGGTTTGGACATCAGAGAATATTTTCGGGGTGCGGAGCTGACGATATCCGCGGACATTCCCAAGGAAGCAAGCGCCACGGTGGAGATGAAAGGGGCTTCCCATGATGACCATCTGCTCCGAAAAGGGCGTCGCGGCGGGCTTTGGATGAGCGTAGGAGAGGTCACAGTCCATGGAGCGCCTTCGGTCTATCTCGTTATGAGCACGCCGCAAGCGGCTTCACAGTCAGACGAAGGGGCGGGGCGGGCTTACAACGAGCTGCAAAAACATGTAGAGTTCCAGGGAGCCCTTCCTAAAGAAGGGGCCGGCGTCCTGTTTCAGCAGTTGGTCAAGCTCAAAGAAAGCGAAGGCCTATACGGTGTATTCCCCAAGGCCCTCAAGGTGGTCGGCTCGTCCGGGGATCACACCACAATTGAGGGGCAACTGAGATTGCCGAGCAACATTGCTCCTGGAAACTACCAAATAACTCTGTCTGTCTTAAACAGTGGGAAACTACTGGAGAGTCAATCTGTTGAAATGCCAATAGAAATGAAAGGACTACCCGCATTTCTGTCCAACCTTGCTCGAAAGAACGCTGTTCTGTATGGCATATTGGCCGTGGTGATCGCCCTCGTCACGGGGTTGGTCATGGGTATTGTGTTCAAGGGTAAAAGCGCTCACTGAACCGCAGAAGTATTGTGCTACCCTTCAGTGACGGCCGTATAGGCATTAAGGAGTTCCTAAGGTGGGGGCCGACGTCAAAAAACTTTGGGGATGGTTGTTTCCTTCAAAAAAGGATCTTGTGTCTTTTCCGCAGGTTTTTGAACAGTTTCAGGTTTTGCTGGAGAATCACCGGCAGGTCATGGAACTGATCGCGGACCTGGGCGAAAAGTCAGGGGGAGACTACATCTTCGACCGAAAGTATCTCGTCGATATTATTCATGACCTTCAGGACTTGTTGCTGCGCATGGTAAAGGGGCTCAATTTTATCGCCTCCAACAGATACTACGAACTGTACAGTAGTCTGGATCGAGTGTTTCTTCCCATGGAGGCGGAACTGAGGGGAAGGCTTTTACTACCGGAAGCCCCTTATGTAATTGCCTTGAAAGACGCCCCAGTGGATAACCCCGAGCTTACAGGCGGGAAAGCTAACACGCTTACCGAAATCATTCACAGAATGCATATTCCGGTACCCAACGGTTTTGTCATTACCAGTAACGCCTATCATCGTTTTCTGGAATACAACCACCTCCAGGATAGGATTCATGCCTGGATAGAAGCCTGGGTTTCCGGTAAAGAGAATTTGGACAAGGCGTCGGGGCAAATCCGTTACAGCATCTTGGCAGGAATCATTCCCCAGGACCTTACCCGGGAGATCATGAAATATGTCCATAAAACCCATGCCTCATGGGCAGTGCGGAGCAGCGCCTACGGCGAGGATGGTGAGCTATCCTTCGCAGGGCTTCATGAAAGCATCCTCAATACGCACCCTGATCAGGTCCCCGAGGCGTACAAGAAAGTGCTGGCAAGCCTCTACTCCCAGGAGGCTCTGACTTACCGGCTTAGGCTGGGGATGATAGGAGAAGAAGCCTCAATGTCGGTCCTGTGCCAGGAGATGGTTTATAGCCGGGCCAGCGGTGTGGTTCAAACGGTCCATGTAGAGCAATCAGACCCCGACTGTCTGGCCGTGTACGCGTCGTTCGGATTGGGGAGGACCGCGGTGGAGGGCAGAGGCTCACTGGATCTATACGTCATAGAGAAAAATCCGCCCCACAGAGTCAGGTTGCGGGAGATAGCAAAAAAGGACTCTGTGGTTCAATCCGCGGCCGGAGGAGGAGAAGAAGAAGTCAATTTGCCCCGGGAGATGCAAAATGAGCCGTGTATATCTCAGGAAACGATAGACGCTCTTGTAAAATGGGCTGTGTCCTTGGAACGTTATTTCAAGCGCCCTCAGGAGATTGAATGGGCTGTGGATCCTAAAGGTAAGTGTTGGCTTGTGCAGTGCAGGCGTCTGGTCTTTTCGGACGCCCTTGGGGAACCCGGGGACGACATTCGCGAGTCCTGCTCCCAGTATCCGGTACTTATCAAGGACAGAGGCGTTGTTGCGCACGCCGGAGTAGGCGCCGGCCATGTGTTCACCGTCCAGTCCAATGAAGACATGGCAGCTTTTCCGGAAGGCGCCGTTCTGGTAACCCGCTACACGGCCCCCTGGCTGGCCCAGGTGGTTCCCCAAGCTTCCGCCATTATCGCCGAACGGGGTTCGACAGCGGGACACCTGGCTACCATTGCTAGGGAATTCCGGGTTCCCGCTCTGGTTGGTGTGGACGGGGCAGCGGATATCCTTAGCGACGGGATGGAGATCACCCTGGACACTCATCATCGCACGGTATATGAGGGCCGAGTAAAAGAGTTAATCAAGTATGAACTCATGCAGTCAACGGTCTTCGAGGAATCACCCGAGTTTCGGCTCGTGCGTCGCCTGCTCAAGCGAATTGCGCCACTGAATCTAATGGACCCGCAATCCCCGGATTTCACGCCTCAAGGATGCAAGTCGGCGCATGACATGATCAGGTTCATCCACGAGAAGGCAGTCCAGGAGCTTATTGATCTGCCGACTTTTCTTCATCGCTTCAAGGGGGCTAAAGTCTGGACCTTGACGTCCGATGTGCCCATAGGCCTAAAAATCCTTGACCTGGGAGATGGAATCTCGCTGGAGGCAAGCGGGGATAAAATTAAGATAGATCAGGTTCTGTCCTTACCTCTGAAGGCCTTATGGGTAGGTATTTCTCAACGGGACACCTGGAGCACTGAGCCCGTGGACGTGGACTTTAAGGGTTTGATGTCGAGCCTAACCAGAAACTGGGACTCAAGCGGGGCGACCGCTTCGGCGGCGGGTTTTAATCTCGCTGTGATTAACAGGATTTACATGAATCTTCACCTTCGCCTCGGCTATCATTTCAACCTCATCGATGTGAGGATGGATGAGGACCCTCAGCACAACCACATTTATTTCAGATTCGTGGGAGGGGTGACTGATTTGACGAGGCGGTCAAGGAGAGCTGAGGTACTGGCGCGGATTCTCTCGAATTATCATTTCAACGCTGTCACCAAAGGGGACCTGGTCGTAGCCAGGTTACTACACCTTCCTAGGGAAGAGATCAGCCAGCGCCTACAAGTGCTTGGGGCGTTGATAGGGTTCACGCGCCAATTGGATATCCAGTTGAGGTCTGATGAGGACATCCCCAGGTTCGTGAAAGATTTCTTTGATCGGCACACCCACCTCGTTCGACCTCTTATGTAAGGAGAAGAAGATGAATTCGAACAAATTGAGAATCATGGTACTGGACGATGAGCCCATTGTGTGTAAACGTCTGAAGCCCGCTCTGGAAAAACAGGGATATGAAGTTGACACCTTCACGCAAAGCTCGGAAGCCATGGAACAGATCAAGCAAGTCGAGTACGACATTATTATTACCGACTTGAAGATGAAAGGGATCGATGGCATGCAGCTCCTCGACGAAGCAAAGAGTCGATCACCCAAGACGGAAGTAATAGTAATAACAGGGTTCGCCACCATGGAAACAGCAAAGGAATCCTTTCACAAAGGAGTGTTCGATTTCATCGCCAAACCGTTCAAGTTGAGCGAGATCCAGGAGGTCGTAGCTAGGGTGGAGGCTAAAATTCATGGCCGTTAGAAGTCTAGTGGCCGCTTTGCCCGACTCTTGGCGAATGAGTCGCGCTCGAAATCCTCAACGAGGAGGAATGCAACTTGCTCAAGACCTTGGTTTCAATCGAGGTTGATCTAGCTTCCAGTCTGGCTGTTCGCTTTGTCTGCCAACTGGGGGGATTGATGAAAATTGAGATCCATCCAGTTTACGTGAAGGAATCTCTGCCCCATGAATCGGTGGTAGGAGCGGGCTGGACAAGCCGAACGTGGGAAAAGGAAATAATAGAACAGGGTAAGACAGAAATCGCTGAAATGATTAGCGCAGAGCAAGACTTTTGCGCTGTGCTCAAAGAACCACGAGTTATTTATGGCGACAGGGAGTCGGAACTTCTCAAGATTGCGCAAACTGAAGATTTTGACCTGTACGTAGAGGGGGTCCATTTCTCGTGGACACCAACCGACCTCTACAAGAGAATTCACGGAAACCTTTACCAAAGACTTCATTCGCCCGTGATCCTCGTTCGGACCTTGAGGAAGGTCAACCAGGTGTCCCTTCTGTGCTTGGATCCCGATGGGACAAAAGCCATGAGCAAGCTGTTTCAGCGAATTTGGACGAATTGCAATGTGCCCTTAGTGCTGACTCATCCAGCCGGAGATGCGGCCACCGGGGATATGATAGCGCTTCGAGAAGCGGTGGATAACTCCAAAGCAATCCTGGAGCAGTCAGGTTGTGTCGTCGCACAAGACGAACTGCCTGCACATCCGGGAAATGATGCGGCCGAAGCTTTGAAGGATCAGGGTCTGGTGGTAATCGCTATCGGCACAAGCCTCAAGAAAGGTGGAGAGGCGCTGCAATGGCTTAATCTGGTGAAAACATCATCGCTGCTGGTATTCCATTGAACCTGGAGGAACTGTCATGAGAATTCTGTTTGCTGGAGATGAGCATCCTTACAGCGAATATGCCCTAAAAGAGACGATCAAATTGGCCATGAACACGTGGGCGGATGTGACTCTCGCAGGAATCTGCGCTGCTCCGGTTGCGAAAGACAAGTCAGGAGAAACATCGCTGCCCGGGGATCTCCCTGTCGGCGCGGCCCTGCGACGCTACCGCGAGATGTTTCTCAATAGTTGGGCCAAGGAAGATTCGCCGTATGAGACTCAGGAAGGCCGGTATGAGTGGATCCCAACTGATAGCGGTCATTGGGAAGAAACCAAAGTTCTGCGGGGAAACAGGAAAGAATTCAGAGTCCGGCTAAGAACGGGAAATCCGGGTCAAGAGATACTCAATGAAGCGAATGAGGATCAAAGCGACTTGATTGTCCTCGGATGCCCCAGAGGCGACGCGTGCGTATGGGATCAGGCGGCTCCGGTGCCTCAACAAGTGGTAAACGACGCTGCTTGTTCTGTTCTCCTTGTCAAGGAAGATCAGCCGGTCACCAGAATCCTCGCATGTCTTGACCAAGGCTATATCAGCCAGGAATCGCTTGAAATGATCAACCAGATGGTGACAATTCATTGCGCCCAACTGGAATTGATTGGACTGAGTCAGAACGGGGACATGAACAAAGCTGTCTACACCCGGTTGATTGAGATTGGTGACTATTACGGCGACATGGAAATGGAAATTAAGACCCGGCTCACTGATGTGTCTGATTTTGAACGTTTTATAACCGGGGAGATTCAGGAAGACTTACTGGCCCTTTGGGCCGGCAAGAAATCTCTAATCGGACGTTTTTTTTCGCGGGACTGGATTGGCAGATTCGCGAGCAAATGCCGGACTTCAGTCCTGATCATGAGGTAATCGTTATCTAATCATTCGCGTATCTGCGACAACCTTTTCAACCCATCCGGATCCGGGAGGTCTTAACTATGAACGTATTGGTCGCCGTGGACAAAAATCCTGAGACTTTTGTGGGACTGCGTTACGCTTGCCACCTGTTGGAGAATTGCAATGCGCGGATAGACGCGCTTCACGTAAGGCCCGACCTTAAGGATATTGTCGAGAGCTATGCGCCTTTCCTCTCGAAGCACGGAGTTGAAGAAGCTATTGTCCAAGAGATTCAAGAAGTCAAGGAGAGGTTTCACGAGGCTTGCGAATCGTGCTTGGCAGCGAAAATCCCGTGTGAATTCAGGATCTCTTCAGGAGATCCGGCGGACGAGATTTTGAATGCAGCCGACACCGACGGATATGAGATGATTGTTCTCGGGTCACATGAAGAGTCCTATCTCAAAGGGTTCCTCTTGGGCGCGGTTCATGCGAAGATTCTCCATAACGCCCGGCAACCCGTTTTGATTGTCCGTCAATTCCGGAGAGTTCAAAAGGTGCTGGTGGTTTACCGCGGCTCGGATACGGACGACGCTGCGCTCAAATTCGCTTCATCTCTTTTGTTGTCCAAGAGGCCGGAGCTGACCCTGCTGCATGTACAAGAAACCGGAAAAAGCGAAAGCGATGAATTCGCCAGCATATGCTTGCGGAAGGGCGCACAGATTCTGCGTCAATTTGATTACGAGCCGATTACCAGAATGGCTAAGGGAGAGTTTGTTGAAGAAATTCTTAAAGACGTTGCTGTCAACAGATACGATCTCGTGGTGTTGGGGGCTTACGGTCATAAGCGACCGAAGTACATGCGCCTTATCAGCGACGAGGCGTTGAACCTCGCCCGATTGACCACTCGCCCGATCCTTGTGTTTCGAGAGGGGACGCAGGGATAGAGGCGCCGGTAGAGGGTGTTGTTTACATTGTAGCCCATGTTCCCCCCACCCGATGGGATGAAAACCGAAACTGATGGAATAATACCTGGACCTTGCAAGTGACCCATCAAAATTTAACAAGAGCAATGGAACCGGGTGCTCACCCGCTATCACTTTGAAATAGGTCAACCCTCCGCGGTGAAATCTGCTATGAGGCAGACGGGTGATCAAAACGGAGGGTTGGCCCATGAGGAAGCCGAAAGAATGGGGGCAACCTTGCCCCAATCCGAAGTGTAGCCATCATAGCATGATCGGCCATGGCAACGTGAGAGCAATTGCAACATACGAGACCAAGAGCGGCAAGAGAAGGATCTTAGAGTGCAAGACGTGTGGGACTGCTTTCTCCGAGACGCGCGATACTGTCTTCTTTGACCTGAGGACGCCGGAGGAGAAGGTGATCATGGCGCTGAAGATGATGCTCGTGAGGGTGGATCTTGCCGGTATATGCTTTGTCCTTGGAGTAACCGAGGAGACTGCCCTCGACTGGCTAGGGAAAGCCGCCAAAAAGGCGCATGAGATCAACGAGTTCTTGTTGCGCAACATCACTGTTACGCAGGTCCAACTCGATGAGATGTGGAACTTTATAGGCAGAAAGCACTCAAAGGAGTGTGATGAGGATGGCGAATCCAGGCCTGACAGTGAAGACGGAAGGCAGTGGTTGTGGGTGAGCTTTGCTCCCTAGTTCCGTCTTCTGCTCGCTGTATTTGTGGGGCCGCGGACGTTTGAAAGCGCTCTGACAGTCATACGCAAGACGGCATCCATTATTTCGGGTATTCCCTGCTTCTTCTCCGACGGCTTCAGTTGCTATCTTTCCGCCCTGATCCAAGTCTACCATCAGATCAAGACCTTTGCCCGCACGGGAAAGAGAGGACGTCCGAAGAATCCCGTGATGGAGCCCCATCCGCAGCTAATCTATGCACAGATCATTAAAATGAAGGTTCAAGGCCGACTAAAATCCTTGACACAGCGGGTCCGATGCGGAGAGACCAGACTCAAGGCTCTTGCCTTTTCAATCAGCACGAGCCTCATCGAACGCCTAAACCTGACAATGCGCCACGCTTTGGCTCCTTTGACAAGAAAGAGCCTTGCCTTCTGCAAGAACCGTGACCAAATGAGAAAACGAGTCGCCCTGTTTCACGCTTTCTACAACTTCGCACGGACGCATCACAGCCTGAAGATGCACATGCCTCAGGACGAACGGACAGACTGGGGGCTGATTCGCCCCAAGTGGATTAAGAGAACACCGGGCATGGCTGCGGGAATAACGGACCATGTTTGGTCTTTCAGGGAGTTGCTCACGGTCAAATTCGAACCGATTCAAAATCAAAGTACTCGCGGGTGAGCACCCAGACTTCCACTACATCGACAAATACCGATAATAAGTCGCTCTGCTGATTTTCAGGCTTGTACATATCTCTTTGACGCTCAAGCTTTGGTCTTCGTACATCTTCTTTGCCAACCGAACTCTCGGATCATCAACTTCAACAAGTTTTCGACCGCCCGTACGTCCGCGAGCCCTTGCCACGGACAATCCGGCTCGCGTCCGCTCTCTTATCAGTTCCCCCTCAAACTGGGCAAGAGCCGCAAAGATACCGAAGACAAGTTCCCCTGACGCTGTAGTCGTATCTATACCCCCGTCCCTCAAGGAACGGAATCCGATACCCCTAGCCTTCAGGTCGGTTATGACCGAAACGAGATGCTGCATGGATCGCCCGAGCCGGTCCAAGCGCCATACGATGAGCGTATCGCCCTTTTTCAAATTGGTTAGGCAAGCGTCGAGGCCGGGACGCCGGCTCTTTGTTCCGCTGACCTTATCGGTGAAGATATTCTTACAGCCAACAGCTCTAAGGTCTTTGAGCTGCAAGTCCAAGTCCTGACCGGTCGTGCTGACCCGAGCGTATCCGATATATTTTGCCATGACATGCCTCCGAGATAGTCCCGGGGCCAATCTCATAAATGACGACGTTTGTCAAGTTCCTGAGACTTTGATTTTGAGACGGCAAAATAAGACATCAATCATTGGGGAAATTGGTCAAAATGGGGTCCGAAAAATTGGCCTCATAAAAGGAACGTTTGATGAGACTCGAACGATAGTCATGCCGGATTGGATGTGAGCTACGGTACGGACACAGCCTAGACTGACCTCAATTCGGCAGCGTGTCAATTGTTTGAGAGCCCAAAGACCCTATTGCCAGGACAGTGATGTTCGTTTTAAGGCCGTGACTTCACCAGAAGAACCACCTATAATTATATACTGCCGTTAAACCAACAGGTTAACTTAGCAATATCATCTAGTAGATACGTATTGTGATACTAACCCCATGGCATTATTAGGAAAGGCTCTCTTGTTCAGAATTATCTTATTAAAACAGACTGCTATATATTTTGTAAAGTATTATATTAATTAATTGATATAATTATTCGATTAATAGGTTCTTTTTTACTTGACATATAATTAGAGTATTCTAATAGTCCAGTCCAGACAAGTTAACCCTGGAGGGAGGGTATGATGAGAAGAATACCTTATACGCTATTGGTGTGCCTTGCTTTCTTCATGTCCACAGTTCTTGCGACAGCCCCATGGGCAGCCGAAACTGACGACTTATCCGTACAAAAGCTTAACAAACCTGAGCTCAACGCGCACAGCTTCACTAAGGACGCGAAGCCCAAAGCTATCGTCAAGGTGAAGCCCAAGACGATGTTTCCATGTTGCGCGTATCAGTTCCCTTGCCCCGAGATCGCCAAAGTCAAACCCAACTATATGGCTACATACGGGACTGAAGCCTATTTGGGGGAATCCGTTTTGTCGACTGCACCGCTCAAGCGCTGGGAAGTGAGTGGAGGAGTTATCTTCGCCAGCCTGCGAGGCAAGATCGCATGGCCCAGGTACGCGTCAGCCAGCTTTTACGCTGGTTATGGCAGCGGCTCCAATGCTGCGGATTTCACTGATGGACTCCAACTTCCCGGACATCTCGCAGTGCCGACATGGAGCCTCAAGTACCTCATTCCGCCCGAACTGGGCGTTCCGGTACTCAGGACTGGCGTTCGAAGCCAATGGAGGCGGACAGCCTACCGGCAATTTCATTTTCGGCCCTTCACAACAAAACTACGGGTCATTCGGGTACGGAACAGGCATTCAAACACAATATCAGCATAGCTATCACCGGATCGGACTCCTATATGAGCCGGTCAAGAATTACAGGTCCTCTGTCGCAGTGTTTGTGGATTGGGTACACGCGGAGGACAAGATCACGGTAATTTCCTCTATTACCGTTGGACAAAATAGTGTGTTCAGCAAGGGAACCGACGCCGTCATTACCGGTCTCGAATTTCAGAGACTCATGAAAACCACGTCAAATGGGGCAGAGCTTTCTTGCGACTGCAAAGTGGGAGGTATTTTCCTGGACGATGTTGAAGGTTGGGACGCCCAGGCCGGAGCAAAGTACACTTATACCTCTGAACTCCGGCCGCTCAGGATATGTGAAGGCCGGATACAGACTTGCGCAGTTGACAAAGGCTCAGAACGATTTTCGGCTCAAGGACTCTCTCGATGGAGGTTTCCTTGAGGGTGGATTCATTTTCTGATCAGGGACGGCATTGCATTGCTCTCAGCGGAGGAGCGGAAGTTGACAGCGTAAGCCTGACCGGTGTTCCCCCCACCGGAGGATTCGACGACAACATCACGCGTCAATAGACAACTGCCGCCTCCTGGATTGGTATTCCGGTTTGTTTAAGCCTGGCCCTTAACTACTCCTCCCTCCCAGTTCGAGGGTTAAGGCCGGGCTTTCTTTTTTTACCAGACTTCTTTGTGAGCTCATCCGGCAAGAGCATATTTGCCGATATTGGAAAATAGAAGAATGGGGTTGGAAGAACCGGCTTTTCTTGGTCATGTCTGGTTACCGTTTCCCATAGGTCTTTTATTGATTGCCGTGCGTTGACATGCCCTTTTTCTTACGAACAATTGATCGCGTTATGTCTTTTCTCCGTCACCCGGCAAGAACACTAGGTCTTAGGCGTTCGTGCCTGCTGGAACCCTATGGACGAAAATGATATAAATACCCAGCGCATTCTTCGTTGGGATCGCTAATGCGCAAATTCCGGAAGAGCCCCAAAAGAGGGACCCGCCGTAGTTTAGAGACGGGCAAGCTACGGCAGGGACGCTAGGACTGGAGCAGGCCTCAAACAAGTTGGAAACTCAATTCACCCAACTTCTCCAGGCTGCATGTGATCTTATCTCCGGGCTTGAGCCAAACCTGCTTGTCTTTGGGATAGCCGGCGATCACGCCTTCCGGGGTCCCGGTGAAAATGATGTCGCCGGGTTTGAGAGTGATGTAACGCGAAATGAAGCTGACCATCTGACGGGTGTTGAAGATGAAATCGCTGGTGTTGGAGGATTGTCGCGTCTCGCCGTTGACACGACATTCGATCTTCAGATTGTCAGGATCGATTTGATCGGCGGTAACCATATACGGACCTAAAGGAGCGAATTGGTCCGGAGTCTTGCCAATCATCCATTGTTTGCTGGGTGTTTCCAGCTGCAGATCCCTTGCCGTAAAGTCATTGCCGGTACAGGTCGCCCGCCACATAGGAAAGCGCATCCGAATCGGAGACGTTTTTCGCTACCTTGCCCATGATCATAACCAGCTCGACTTCATAATCAAATTTCTTGGCCACCTCGACCGGCAGCTTTATGCTACCGTTGTGATGGTTGAGTGTATTGTTGTACTTGTTGAATATCACCGGCTGGCTGGGAAACTCCATGCCGACTTCTTTGGCGTG